>PXRU01000022.1:52195-111432 GCA_003020945.1 Halobacteriales archaeon QS_6_71_20 | reverse complement strand
CGGCGGTCGCCGCCGCGTCGACGTCGGCGGCGTCCGCGTCAGCGTCGGCGGCGTCCACCTCCGTCGCGTCGGCGTCCGTCGCGGCCGCGTCGAAGTCGTACGGGACGTCCGGGAGCGGGCCGAGGTCGGCGCCGCCGCGGTCCCCCGGCGCGGCGTCGAGCCCGCGCACCTCCTCGCGCTCGTCGGCGACGACTTCCAGGGCGTCGACCGCGAGCCGGCGGACGCTCTCCAGGTAGCGGGTCCCCGTGCCGTAGTGGTCGATCGCGAGCGGGATCCCCGAGGCCAGCGCCGTCGGGACGCCCGCCGCCTCCAGCCGGTCACGTAGGCGGTCGCCGCGTTCCGCCAGTTCGAGTGCGCGTGCGAACGTCGTGATGCGCCGCAGCGTCGCCTCCGCCGCGGTGACGACCCAGCGGTCGCGCGTCTCCGCGTCGACGGTCGCGAAGCTCTCCGGACGGGCCGAGGTGTACACGACGTCGGCGTCGTCGGGCTCGAACGTCCGGGCCTTCCCGGTGAGCGCGACGAACGCCGGCGGCGTCGTCCGGTCGAGGAACGCCGCCTCGTCGGGCTGGTACTGCCCGGCGTAGGTGACGAACGCGCCGGTCGGGTCGGCGACGCGGCCGCGCAGCGTCTGCTCGTTGACCGACTCGACCTCCGTGAGCACGCCGACCGCGAACAGGCGGTTCGCGCGGAGCCCGGTCGGCGTCACGACGTAGTTGGGCGCGCGCTCCTCGTCGCTCTCGGAGTAGTCGAGGTTGGCGTCGTCGAACTCCGCGGCGAACAGCCGGTGGGCGACCTCGCGGGTGCCCGGCCCGGAGTCGTCGCCGTCGTCGGCGCTCACGCGGACCACCCCGCGCGGGCCGCGTGCGCTCGACGTGGCGCGCGGCGGCTCACGCGCCCACCTCCCCGAGCACGTCGCGGGCACGCTCGGCGGGGTCGTCCTCGCTGGCGGCGAACTCGGTGGCGTCGAGGTTCGCGCCGTACTCGTCGACCGAGAGGTGACCGCGCACGCGGAACTCCCGTCCCACGAGCGTCTCGCCGATCTCGTCGGAGACGACCTCGCGGCTCATCGCCTCCCGGGCCGCCTCCAGCGCCTCCTCCAGGGTGGCGCCGTAGATCTCCTCGGTCAGGTCGCGGTCGAGGATCGCGGTCACCGTCGCGGTGCCGTCGTCGAGGATCGCCTTGATCCGGAGGTCGTCTTCCGCTTCGACCTGGCCGTGGCTGCGACACTGCCCGTTCTGGACGAGCCGGCCGCAGTCGGGACACCGCTCGATGAGCCCCGAGCCGTCGCGCACCTCCAGCACGTTGCCCACCACCGCCACGTCGTACATCCCGCCCGAGGAAACCGCCTCGTCGACGCTGACGCGGGGGGCCTCGTCGCTCACCTCGACGCTCGTGGGCGACACCTCGGTGAACTCGGTGAGGTTCACCGAGGGGACGCCCCGGAACTCCCGGACGTACACGTCCTCCATGCGCAGCTCGGCCCCCTCGACCACCGCCTCGCGGGCCTGCCAGTCGGTGAACGGGAGCCGGGCGGTCTCGTCGCCCAGCACCCCCGAGTGGATCACCGTCTCGCCGTCGCGGCCGTCGATGGTGCGCTGCTCCACTTCGAGCACCTTCGCCTCGACCGTCCGGCCGCGGTCGCCTGCGGCCAGTTCCACGAGGCCGCGCTCGCCGCCGACCTCGTAGGGCACGTCGAGGGGCTCCCCCTCCGTCGCCACCGACGACGACTCGCCGAGGTTGAGCTCCGGCTCCCCCTCCCACTCGCGGACGCCCGCGTTGCCGACCGCGACGGTGTCGCCCGGCTCGAAGCCGAAGTCCTGCCAGGCGGTGTAGCTGATCGTCCCGGTGCCGTCGGCGAGTTCGCCCTCCCGGATCACCGTGTCGTCGCCCTGATACCGGATCGAGCGCCGGCCGACCGTCAGGACGCGCGCGGTGACGGTGACGTTGCCCGACTCCGGGCCGACCTCGGCGATGTCGACCGCCTCGGGCGTGCCGTCGCCGCCGCCCCCGCCGCCGTACTTCCGTCGGACCGACTGCTTGGCCTCGTCGATGGGGACGCTGTACTCCAGCAGGTTCTCCAGGTCGCGTCTGACCTCCTCTGTGTCCTCGCCGAGAGCGGAGGCGAGCTCCTCGGCGTGTGCGTTGATGTCCATGTGTTCCGTTCGAACGTTCCGCCCGACCGGTGTTAAACTCTCCGCGCCGGGGGGTGAGCGTTCCGTCGGTGGAGGGTGAGCGCACCATCAGTGGAGGGTGAGCGCCCTGTCGATGGAGAGTAAGCGCCCCGTCGACGGACCGACCGATCCGACGCCGAGACGATCCGGCTGGCCGCGCCGGCACGCGGTCGTGCGTCCGCGGCGCCGGACGGGTGAAGCTCCTTGTATGGCGTCGCCTGTGTGGCAGTATGGACCTCTCTCGACGCTCAGCCGTCGCCGCCGTCGGCGCCGCCGGACTCGGCGGACTGGCCGGGTGTATCGGCGGCGGGTCCGGCGACTCCGGCAACTCCAGCGGCTCCGACGGGGACGGGGGGACACCGATCGGCGACCACCCGGCCGCGGCGGGGCTGGCGGAGCAGCCCTCCCTCGGCCGGGACGACGCGCCCGCGACGGTCGTCGTCTTCGAGGACCCCTCCTGTCCGACGTGCCGGGACTTCGAGGAGAACGCGGGCGAGCGGCTCCGCTCGGGGCCGGTCGCCGACGGCGACCTCCGGTTCGTCTCGCGGGCGTATCCGGTCGTCTACCCGTGGGGGAAGCCGGCCGTCCAGGCGCTCGAAGCCGTCCACGCGCGGGAGGGCGCCGAGGCGGTCTACTGGGACCTCTTCGCCCACTACTTCGCCACACAGACCGAGTTCGACACCGACAACGTCCTCGACAGGACGGAGTCGTGGCTCGGCTCGAACACCGACCTCGACGCCGGCGCGGTCGTTGACGACGCGGATTCGAAGCGGTACGACGGCGCGGTCGGGACCGACCTCGACGCGGGCGAGGCGGCCGGGGCCGACCGGACGCCGACGCTGTTCCTCTTTCGCGACGGGTCGTACGTGACCCGCGCCGCCGGGAGCGTCAGCTACGAGACCGTCGCCTCTGCGCTCCGGCTATGAGCGGCGCCGGCCGGCTCACCCGGGTGCGACGGCGCTTCGGCCTCCCGAGGCTCCCCTCCTCGCGCCGGGACCTGCGGCTCGTCGGGCGGACGGTCCGGCTCGTGCTCGGCGTCCCCGCGTACGCCGCGGCCGCGGTCGCCGTCGCGCTGCTGGCGCTGTCGGGGTTCGTCCTCTCGCAGAACGTCCCGCTCGTGCGCGACACCGTGATCGGGGGGTCGCTCCCGGCGGACGCCCGGCTCACGATCCTCGCCGAGCAGTACCCGTTCGTCGGCACGGCCTTCCGGCCGGCGGCGGGTGCGATGCTCGTCGTCGTCGCGCTCCTGACGGGCGTGAACGTCGCGGTCGCGGTCTACCACGTCCGCGAGCACGGGGTCGTCGCCGGGGCGGGGCGCGGGACCTCGACGGACGGCGGGGACGGCGCCGGCGACGCCGCCGGCGGGGCGAGCAGCGTCGTGGGCGTCGTTCTCGGCGCGCTCGGCGCCGGCTGTGCGGCCTGCGGCTCCGCGGTGCTGGCGGGGCTGCTCTCGCTGGTCGGCGGCTCGGGGCTGCTGTTGGCGCTCCCGCTGGACGGGCTGGAGTTCACGCTGCTCGCGCTCGTTCCGCTGCTGCTGTCGTTGTTCTGGCTGGCCGACGGGATGCGCGGCGCGGAGATCCGCGGCTGTCCCGTCGACATCTGAGTCGGGGCGGCCCGGCGCCGCCGCGATCAGTCCAGCGTCACCCGGACCAGCACCGCGAGCGCGACCGTCTCCAGCAGGTGGAGCGTCAGCATCGCGCGCCACGCGATGGGCGGCACCGCCGACGAGAACCACGCCGACAGCGTCGGGTCGGCGAGGTAGTAGTACAGCGCGACGGCGTTCTCAGCGAACAGCAGCGCCGCGAACGTGCTCAGTCCGACCGCATGCGACGAGCGGAGGCGGACCGCGTTCCGCCCCCACACGGCCAGCAATACGGCCAGCAACGCGAGGTTGACGCCGGCGGCCACCCGCGCGACGTCAGCCCACAGCGATACCACGCGTTACCCCCCGTCGCCGGCGGCGTCCGGACGGACGGCACCGTCGGGGGGCGGGGACCGAACCGTCGTCGGGGTGTGTGCGGTCGGCGGGGACCGCACGGGCGACGACGGCGCGTCGGAGAGGGTCGCCAGCGGGGGGACGAGCGCGTCCGGCCGGTCGGAGCCGGGAGCCGGACCGACCCGCGCGTCACGCTCGGCCACGCTCACTCCTCGACGATGAACTGCTCGGCGATCTCGACGACCTCGTCCATCGTCCGGGGCTCGTCGACGCCGTTCGGGAACGGCGACTCGACGTTCAGTTCGTTGAGGAACGAGGCGTGGCGCGCCTCGACGGCGTGGATGCCGACCGCCGCGCCGAACACCTGGTCGTTCGCGACGGTGCCCGCCTGTCCGGCGTACGCCGAGACGCCGGTGTTCTCCAGCGCCCGGGCGACGCCCAGGAACTCCGAGGGGTTCGTGTAGCCGAAGTCGTACTCGGCCTCCTCGACGGGCGTGCCGCCGAGGTCCTCGACCGTCGCCGCGATGGCGTCGACGTGTGCGGCCTCGTGCTCGCCGGCCGTCCGGAGCCGCTCGGGCACCGTCGTCCGCAGCTCCTCGCCGTAGTCGGAGAGCACGCTCGCGTTCATCAGTTCGTCGTCGGAGTACGTCTCCAGCCCCTCGCGGTAGAAGGCGTTCTCCAGGTGTTCGAGCGTCAGCGCGTAGTTGAGCACGTCCACGTCGCCGGTGTCGTCGTCGGCCTTCCGGTCGGCCGTTCGCTCGTCGTCGCCGTCGAGCGGCGCCGGCGAGGCGACCTCGCTGGTTATGAACTGCCCGGCGATCTCCAGCACCTCGTCGACGGACTTCGCCTCCTCGACGCCGTTCGGGTACGGCATCTCGCCGTTGATCACGTTGAGGAACGACGCGTGACGCGCCTCGACGCTCTGGATGCCCGCGGCCGCACCGAGCACCGCGTTCTGCTTGATCGCGGCGGCCGCGCCCGTGTAGGCGGCGACGCCCGTGTTCTCCAGGGCGCCGGCGGTCGCGAGGAACTCCGAGGGGGTGGAGTAGCCGAAGTCGTACTCGGCCTCCTCGACGGGCGTGCCGCCGAGGTCCTCGATCGTCGCCGCGATGGCGTCGACGTGTGCGGCCTCGTGCTCGCCGGCGACGGCGAGGTACTCGGGCACCTGCGTCCGCAGCGTCTCGCCGAACGACGACAGCGAGTCCGCCATCGCGATCTCGTCGTCGGAGAACTCGTCGAGGCCCTCGCGATAGAAGGCGTTCTCCAGGTGTTCGAGCGTCAGCGCGTAGTTGAGCACGTCCACGTCCGGGTTCGCCGGCTCCGTCGGCTCCTCCGTCCCCGTCTCGGTTTCCGTCGGGGTGTCCATCGGCGTGTCCATCTCTCCGGTCGGCTCCTCGGTCGTCGCGTCGCCGCTCGTCCCCGAGCAGCCGGCGACGCCGGCGGCCCCGGCGGCCGCGAGCGCGCCGCCGAAGCGGCGGCGGGTGAGTCGATCGGTCGAGGCGTCGTCGGCCGCGTTCGAGCCGCGTCGCGGGTCGGTCATTGCTACACTCCACGCGAGCACCTATCAGCGTAAGAACGATTTCCGAACTCCGGCGTGACTCCGGCCGGGGTGGGGACGAACTCTCTCCGAAATTCCTCCGGGATCGACGGCGGCGGTACGGTCTTGTGTCTCGCGGCGCTTGCTGTGGTGTGCCCGGAGTACGGTTCTACGCCTGCGGCCGGTGTGACGCGGTCCATGCGCTCCCGGACCGGCCGACCGCCTGCGCCGAGTGCGGCGCGACCCGGCTCGACGACGTCACCGACCGACTGGGCGAGGCCGGCTACTTCGCCCCGCCCCGACCCGGGGAGTAGGGAGCGCGGACGGGCGACTCGCCGCCCCGCGCACCTGACTTTTACTCCCCGTCGAGGCGGCGCTGCCACTCCTGCACCCGCGCCATGAGCTCGACGGGGGGTGTCTCGTTCACGTCGGTGTCCCGCAACGCCGACAGCACCGCCTCGGCGTCGGGGTCGAGCGCGGCGGCGTCGGCCCCGGCCGCCTCGCCGCGATCCGTCGCGTCCGTCGCCGCGGTCGCGGTGCCGTTATCGGCTGTGGTCCTCCCCGAGCCGTCGCCGCCGTTCGCCCCGCTCCCGCCGGTCGCGAACTCGCCGGCCGAGAGGTCGAACACGGCCTGTCGCGTCCCGTCGCCGTCCGCCTCGCCCGCGCTCGCGCCCCGCGCCTCGATCGCCTTCTCCTCGCGGAGGCGGTCGAGCACCCCATCCGCGCGGTCCACGACCGGGTCGGGCACGCCCGCCAGGCCGGCGACGTGGACGCCGTAGCTGCGGTCGGTCGGCCCCTCCCGCACCCGCCGGAGGAACGTCACGTCGCCGTCGCGCTCCTCAGCGGCGACGTGGACGTTCGCCACGCGCGGGAGGTGCTCGGCCAGCGCGGTCAGCTCGTGGTAGTGGGTGGCGAACAGCGTCCGCGCGCGCACCTCGTTGTGGAGGTACTCGGTGGCGGCCCACGCGATGGAGATGCCGTCGTACGTCGCCGTCCCCCGGCCCACCTCGTCGAGGATCACGAGCGAGTCCGCCGTCGCGGAGTGGAGGATGTTCGACAGCTCCTGCATCTCGACCATGAACGTCGAGCGCCCCTGCGCGAGCTCGTCGAGCGCGCCGACGCGGGTGTAGACGCCGTCGACGAGCGGGAGCGTCGCCGCGTCGGCGGGGACGAAGCTCCCCGTCTGCGCGAGCAGCGTGATCAGCGCACACTGGCGCATGTACGTCGACTTCCCGCTCATGTTCGGCCCCGTCACAACGAGGAACCCCCGGTCGCGGTCCAGCCGGAGGTCGTTCGGGACGAAGTCGGTCGACTGTTCGACGACGGGGTGGCGCCCGGCCTCGATCCGGAGCTCGTCGCCGTCGGTGAACTCCGGGCGGACCCAGTCGTTGGCGGCGGCGTGCTCGCCCAGCGCCGCGAGCACGTCCAGCTCTGCCAGCGCGCGCCCGACGTCCTGCAGGAGCTCGGCCGCCTCCGCGACGCGCTCGCGGAGGTCCTCGAACAGCCGGCGCTCCAGCTCCTCGCGCCGCTCCTCCAAGCGCAGCACCGTCCGCTCGCGCTCGGCCAGCTCGTCGGTGACGAACCGTTTCGAGTTCTTCAGCGTCTTGATCTCGCGGTAGTGCCCCGGCACGCCGTCGGCCGCGGACTTCCCCACCTGGATGTAGTAGCCGTCCGTCTTGTTGCGGTCGACCGAGACGTGGTTCAGCCCGTGGCGGCGCGCCTCCCGCTCGGCGAGCGTGTCGAGCCACTCGACGCTCTCCTCGTACTCGTCGACGAGGTCGTCGAGCTCCGCGTCGTAGTCGGGCGCGACGACCCCGGCCTCCGAGAGCGACCCGGGCGGGTCGTCCGCCAGCGCCTCGCGCAGCTGGTCGTGCAGCTCGCGCGCGGCCGCCTGGTCGGGGCGCGCGAGCACGTCCGGCACCGGCGACTCCGCGAGCGCGGTGCCCTCGACGGCCGCCGCGAGCTCGGGGAGCCGGCCGAGCGCGGTCCGCACCGCCGCGAGGTCGCGCGGACCCGCGGAGCCGCTCGTCGCGCGGGCGGCCAGCCGCTCCAGGTCGGCGGTGCCGTCAAGCGCGTCGAGCAGGCGGTCGCGCGCCAGCGCCGCGCCGGCGAACGCCTCGACGGCGCCGCCGCGGCGCTCCAGCTCCGCCCGGTCGCGACGCGGCCGCGTGAGCCACTCGCGCAGCAGCCGCGTGCCGGCCGCCGTCTCCGTGTGGTCCAGCGTCGACAGGAGGGTGCCCGTCGACTCCCCCTGCATCGTCTCCACGAGTTCGAGGTTGCGCTGAGTGGTCGCGTCGAGCGCGACGCGGCCGCCGGGGTCGAGCCCGCCGAGGCGCGTCATCGACGCGAGCACGCCCGCGCCCGTCTCCTCGACGTAGTGGAGGACGGCGCCGGCGGCGGCGACGGCGGGGGCGGCGTCGAGCCCCACCGCCGCGAGCGCCTGGTCGCCGAACTGCTCGCGCAGGCGGTGGCGGGCGCGCCCGGACGCGAACGCCTCGGCTTCGTGGAGGGTGAGGCGGGCGTCCGTCGACTCCCGGAGCCCGGCGAGGCGCGCGTCGCCGTCGCGGACGCCCGGGCCGGGGAGGAGTTCGACGGGGTCGAACCGGTGGAGCTCCGCGCGCACGGCGTCGCGGTCCGCGAGCGCGGCGGCGTGGAACCGCCCCGTGGTGACCTCCGCGAGGGCGACGCCCCACGGCTCCGCGGCCGCGGGGTCGTGCTCGACGGCCGCGAGGTAGCGCGCCTCGGCGCCGTCCGGGTCGACGACGGTGCCCGAGGAGACGACGCGCTCGATCTCGCGGGCGTGGCCGTCGGCGGTCTCGTACTGCTCGGCGACGGCGACGCGGTACCCCCGCTCGACGAGCGCCGTGAGATAGGGGGTCAGCTCCGACAGCGGAACGCCGGCCATCGGGTACGAGGAGCCGTGGCTCGACTTCTGTGACACCTTCAGGTCGAGCTCGTCGGCGACCAGCTCGGCGTCGTCGGCGAAAAACTCGTAGAAGTCCCCACACTGCATCGCGAGCACGTCGGCGTCCGTCGACTCCTTCAGCGAGAGGAACTCGCCCACGATGCCGCCGGCGTCGGTCGTCATTGGTCGGATCGAGGTGGGGTCGTGGGCGGGTAAAACGCTACGGGTCCGTCCGCGCCGACCGGCGGCCACGTCGCTCCGCCGCCGCCTCGATCGGTAGTCGTGGTCCCGGCGGACGTCGCGGGGGTATGCCTCGGCGTGCCGGCGGAACGGTCCGTCGCCGCCACCGGGCGACGCCCCTACCCGACGCCCGCGGCGCGGCGGCGACGCCCCGAACTGGGCGGGCCCGACCGCTTCTACGTTTCGCCTCGGGACCGTCGACACGGGCGCGCGGAGACGGGGCCTCGGCCCGCCTCATACCCGGGGCACGCCCAGCGCGGAGAAGCCGCCGAGGCCGACCGCCGAAAGCAGTTCGAGCACGAGCGACGCCGCCAGCCACCCGACGAGCGCGATGCCGGCGGCGGTGAACCAGCCGCCCCGGTAGCGCCACTTTATGGCCCCGAGGTAGACGACGTACGTCAGCACCGGCCCCAGCAGGGGGAGCCAGCCGAACAGCGCCGACGCGACCGCCCACGCCAGCGCGCCGATCAGCGCGGTCCACACCGCGTGGTCGTACCCTCGGGCGTTCGAGAGCAGTCTCGCGCCCGCGTGGACGCCGAACCCCCCCACCAGCGCGCTCGCGACGAGCACGACGACCGAGTTCAGGGCACCCAGCACCATGCACGCACGTGGACACCGACGGACGAAAACGTGACGACAACCGGACGCGAGGTCCCGGCGGACCGGCACGCGGGTCGAGCGACGCCGCGGGGGCGTCGGGGTCGTCCGTGGGCGGTCCGGGTTATCCGCCGTCGTCGCCGCCGTTGGGGCCGGCGCGGTCGAGTTCCGCCGTACACCACGGGCAGAAGTCCAGGTCGGCGTCGAGGTCCTTCCCGCAGGCGGGACACGACGCCGCCTCGCCCTCCGGCGCTCCGCGGGCACTCCCGTCACGCCCGGCCGCCGACTGCTCTGTCGCGTCCGCAGCGCCGGACCCGTCGGCCGCGCCGACCGTCCCCGAGCCGGTTCGGGTCCGTCGCGCCAGCAGGTAGGCGTCGGCCGCACTGGCGAGGATCGCCGCCAGCGGCGGGAGCGCCGCGCTGGGGTTCGCGGACGGGTCGCCGCTCGTCAGCGCCTCGATGGCCTCCGGGGGGACGAACAGGAGGGCGACGGCGTACGTGGTCGCGAGCCAGCCGAACCCGCGGAGCCACCGACGGAGGTAGGCGTGGCCGAGACCGGTCACGGCCAGGGCCAGCAGCGCGGCGAGCCAGGGTCGCTTGGGCCCCGTCGGCCGGGTGAGACCGGAGAGTTGCACACCGGGAGAAGGCGTCCCCGCCCGTGAAAAACCCGCCGGTGGGCCGGTCCCGTCGCCGAGTGCGCCCTCGCCGCCGTCGGGTGTACCGCCTGCCCGTTCGGCGACGGCGCTCGTGTGCGCCGGACAGCCGGGAGCGACGAAGCCTAAAGCGCCGGGACCGTCCGTCCGGCCATGAGCACGGACACCACCGAGAACACTGACGGGACGACCGACGAGGAGGCCGACGACGGCGGCGACGAGCCGCTCGCGATCTACTCCGACTTCGTCTGCCCGTTCTGCTACCTCGGACGGGCGTCGCTGCGACGGTACCGCGAGGAGCGCGCCGACCGCGACCTCGCCGACCTCGACGTGGAGTGGCGCTTCTTCGACCTCCGCGGCCACAAGCGCGGTCCCGACGGGGAGATCCGCGACGACGTCGAGGACGGGAAAGGCGAGGACTACTACGACCGGGTCAGGGAGAACGTCGTCCGCCTCCGCGAGGAGTACGACGCGGAGATGCTCGGGTTCGACGACGTGGCGGACGCCGACTCCCGGGACGCCCAGCAGGTCGCGCTGTACGTGAAGCGGTCGCACGACGCCGAGACGTTCCGCGACCTCTACGACGCCGTCCTCGACGCCTACTGGGTCGAGGGACGGGACATCGGCGACGAGGAGGTGATCGTCGAACTGGCCGAGGGCGTCGGCGTCGACGCCGACGAGGTGCGCGACGCGATCGGCGACGAGCGCCTCGACGAGGAGCTGGAGCGACAGTTCGAGGAGGCGCGGCGGCGCGGCGTCACCGGCGTTCCGACGTTCGTCTCCGACGGCCACGCCGCCCGCGGCGCGGTGCCGCCGGAACACCTCCGGCGACTCCTCGAGGGCGTCTGACCGGGCGAACGAAACCCGACTTGCGTAGAGTAAAACTCGTTTGTCCGAGCGGGACGGCGACCGCAAATATACTTGTGTTCGCGGCCGTAGGGTCCGACCGTGAGCGACGACACCACCGACGGCGACGCCGGGTCCGACGGCGAACTCGGGGTGCTCCGGCACAAGGGGGAGGCGACCCGCTACCGTATCCTCGTGGAGATCGCCGAGCGCCAACCCGCCGTGAGCCAGCGCGAGATCGCCGACGCCATCGGCGTCACGGCCCAGGCGGTCTCCGAACACCTCGGCGACCTCGCGGACGGGGGGTACGTCGACCGCGAGGGTCGGGGGCGCTACCGCGTCACGAAGGAGGGCGTCGACTGGCTCATCTCCCGGACGGACGCGGCGCCGTCGCGGAGGGCGACCGCGTCGCCCTCTCGATGCGCGACGGCGTCCTCCACGCCGCCGTCGAGGCGGGCGACGACCCCGACGGGGAGGGGGCGCGGTCGGCCACCGCCGTCGCGGTCACCGCGGCCGAGGACGGCGACGACGTCGGGATCGCGGACTTCGAGGGCGTCGTCGACTACGAACTGGGCGCGGTCACGGCCGTCGTCGTCCCCTCGGTGCGCGACGGCGGCAGCCGCCGCGTCGACCCCGACCGCCTGCGCGGGCTGGCGGCCGACGCGGACCTGCTCGTCGCCGCCGGCACGGAGGCGCTGGCGGCGCTGCGCCGCGCCGACAGCCCGCCCGACGTGCGCTTCGGCACCGCCGACGCCGTCCGGGAGGCCGCGATGCGGGGCCTCGACGTGCTGCTCGTCGTCGTCGCCGGCCGGCTCTCCGCCCACACCGAGGGGCTCCGCGAGACGCCGGTCTCGTACGAGGTCGTCGACGCGACCGACGCGGACCGGTGACCCGTCTCCAGTTCTGATACGCGGCGACGAACGCTGAATCGATCCGTGTGTCATGCAGGCGCATGCGCACCGGGACGACCGTTCACGTCCGCCTGGGGCTCGCCACCGCGGGGGTGCTCGGGGCGACGGCGCTGGCCGCGCTCGCGCTCGCGAGCGTCGCGATCTGACCGGGGCGGAGCCCGGACGGACGCGACGACCGGCGATCGACCGGCTCGGTCAGTCAGCGAGGAACGCCCGCAGCTTCTCGCGGTAGGCGGCGGTCCGGTCGTGGGTGACCCAGTGATATGCGTCGTCGAGGGCGACGACCTCGGCGTCGCCGGCGACGGCGTCGGCGAGCCGCCGGCCGTTCTCGACCGGCTGGAGCACGTCGTCGCCGCCCCACAGACACAGCGTCTCCGCGGTGATCGCGCCGTAGTCGATCCCGGCGGTGTGGTTCGTGTTCGTCGCGACGGCGGCCCGCTCCAGCGCCGTCCGGCCGCCCTCGCGCTTCCAGGGCGCTTTCATCCCCGCGACGAACGCGGGGTCCGCCTCGCCGTACGTCCCCTCGGCGAACAGGAAGTCGAGCTTCCCCTCGAACTCCTCGTCGTCCCACCCCGTGACCGTGCCCGGCACGCCCAGCGAGTTGACGAACTCGACCGGCCAGGAGTCGAAACAGGCGGCGTTCGAGAGGACGAGCCGCCGGACCTGGCCGGGCCGGGTGGCGGCGTACCGGAGCGCGACCGCGCCGCCGATGTCGTGGGCGACGAGGTCGACCTCGTCGTGGGCCCCGTCGGCGAGCAGTTCCGAGAGCACGCCCGTCTGCGCGCGCACGGATCGGTCGAAGTCGTCGCTGCGCCGGGAGTTGCCGTACCCCGGAAGGTCGGGCGCGATCACGTGACGGTCCTCGGCGACGGCCGGGGCGATCCCCCGCCAGAGGAACGACCACGTCGGGATGCCGTGGAGGAACACCACCGGCGGGCCGTCGGCGTCCGCGCCCGCCTCGTAGTACGCCACGTCGAGCTCGCGGCCGTCGGCGGCGGCCACGGTCTCCGACTGGGCCGCGCTCCACGCCTCGTGGTCCGCGTCGAGGTCGATCATGCCGAGGGGGTCGCGGGCCGGGAGTAAAAATCGGGGCGGCGCGGCGCCGCGGGCCGCCGTCTCGACGCCGCGGGGGGCTGTCGCCCCCTCACTCCTCGTGGCGGGTCACGTTCGCGAGCTCGTCGCCCTCGCCGGCGCCCTCGAAGGCGCCGCGGGTGATGACCCGGCGGTGCACCTCGTCGGCGCCGTCGACGACGTGGAACTGCCGCACCGACTCGTAGAAGTCGGCGATCGGGAGGTCCTTCCCGATCCCGTTGCCGCCACACAGCCGAAGCGCGGTGTCGACGATCTCCTGGACCGTGTTGGCGGCGAACGTCTCGCTCGTCGCCACTTGGACGCGCGCCTCCTCGTCGCGGTCGATGCGGGCGGCCGCGTCGCGGACCATCGTCCGCACGGCGTGTAGCCGCGTCTCCGCCTCGGCGACGTCGTGGCGGATCGCCCGCTTCTCCGACAGCGGGCCGCCGAACCCCCGGCGCTCGCCCGTGTACGCCTTCGCCACGTCGAGCGCGCGCTCACCCCGGTCGTGTCGTTCTGACGCGACCCGGGCGACCCCGCGCCGACGACGCCGGAGCTGACGTCGACGTTCATGGAGCGGAAGGGGTATCCGAGTCGGCGCGCGCTTGCGGACCGTTACGAGGCGGCGACCGGGATCGACTACGACTACGACCGCTTCTACCGGACGCTCGCGGTGTACAAACTCGCTGCGCTCGGGGAGATGCTCTACCGGCGCTGAGGGGGAACGGCGAGGACCCGCCGTATCCGAGGGTGGAAGCGCGGGTGCCGGCGCTGGCCGAGCGGCGTCTGCGAGTCGTCGACGGGGAGGAGCCGCTGTAGCCGGAGGGCGCTCCCGTCCGTCCCCCGACACGCGGTCGCCTCCGCGCGGCCGCTCCCGGGCCGAGAGCCGTTCTCGGCGTCCGGCCGCCCGCGCGAACTAAGTCCCTTCCGCCCGAACGACCGCGTATGCGCATCAGATCCAAGCTCGCCTCGACCGCGAAGTACGCCCTCCTCGGCGCGGGCGTCGCCGCCGCCGCGACCCGCGGGCTCAAGGCGAAAGCCGGGGAGCTGGAGCCGCCGTTGTCGGGGGTGTCGAAGCTGTTCCGGTGGCGCGGGATGGACGTCTCCTACACCGAGGCCGGCGACGAGGACGACGAGACGCTCGTGCTCCTCCACGGGATCAACGCCGCCGGCTCCGCCGGCGAGTGGCGGAAGGTGTTCGTGGAGCTGTCGCGGGAGTACCACGTCGTCGCGCCGGACCTGCCCGGCTTCGGCCGGTCGGACCGCCCGCCGCTGCGCTACTCGGCGGCGCTGTACGAGGACTTCGTGCGCGACTTCCTCTCGGCGTTCGACGAGCCGCGGGTGGTCGCCTCGTCGCTGACGGGCGCGTACGTCGTCGGCGTCGCCGACGAACTCGACGTCGCCGACCTCACGCTCGTGTGCCCGACCGCCGCCGGCGGGCCGGAGCCGCCCCGGACCGGGATCCGGGAACTGCTCCGCGCACCCGTCGTCGGCACGGCGCTGTTCGCGCTGCTCACGTCGAAGCCGTCGATCGGCTACTTCAACGCCGACCACGGCTACTGGGACCCCGAGAAGGCCGGCGAGGACTGGCCCGACTACGAGTGGCGCACGACCCACCAGCCGGGCGCACGCTTCGCGCCGGCCTCGTTCGTCTCCGGCCACCTCAACAGCGACGTCGACCTCGCGAGCGCCATCGCCGCCCTCGACGTTCCGACGACGCTCGTGTGGGGGCGGGAGGCCGACCTCCCTCCGCTGTCGGTCGGGCGCGACCTCGCGGACGACGCCGACTGCGAGCTGATCGTCTTCGACGACGCGATGTTGCTCCCGCACGTGGAGTTCGGCGACGAGTTCGTCTCGATGGTTGCCGGCGACCGTCCGGGGAGGACGCTGACGGTGGAACACCAGGAGTCGGAGTAGCCCGCCCGCGACCCGGCGGATCGACGGCGGCGGCGACGCGCGCCCGCTGGGCACCGCGTCCCGCCGTCCGTCCGACGAAACTGATTTGATACATACTGCCGAACGACCGGACAGTGCCACTATCAGAGAGTGACGTCGCTCCCGACTTCTCGCTGGTGGGCGTCGTCGGGGACGACCGCGACGAGTACGACCTGTCCGAAACGACCGACGCGGGGAACTACGTGGTCCTGTTCTTCTACCCCGCGGACTTCAGCCCGGTGTGCACTCCGGAGATGTGTGCCATCCGCGACGCCGACTTCTTCGAGGCCACCCCGAACGTGGTCGCGTGGGCGATCTCCGGGGACTCGGCGTACGCTCACCACGTCTTCGCCGACGCGTACGACCTCGACTTCCCGCTGCTGTCGGACACGGACCACAGCGTCGCCGACGCCTTCGACGTGAAGTACGACGAGTGGGAGGGCCACCGGGAGATGGTCAAGCGGGGCATGTTCCTCGTCGACCCGGAGCGGCGCGTCCGGTACGCCTGGCGCAGCGACGACGCGTACGTCCGGACGGACCTGTGGCCGCTCCGGGAGGCGCTCGACGAGGCGATGCGTGACGACCGCGTCGACGCCGACGTCGCCACGGCCGACCTCGCGCCCGACTACGAGACCGACGACCTGGAACGGCTCAGCTGACCCTGGTGACGGACGGGGCGGCCGGCTCGGCTCCTCGTCCCGCCGTGTGAGCGCCTACACCGGACGGAACACGACCAGGCGGTCGCCGGTCGCCTCGTTGTCCGCCACGTCGGCTCGGACCGGCGCGCCGACCTCGATGTCCCGGTCCGAGGGCCCGCGGACGATCCCGGTGAGCCGGACCGCGCCGAACTCCGCGATCGCGGTGACGTACGGCGGCTCCTCGCCGAAGCCCGAGGGGGCGACGTGGACCTCCGAGAACGTCGCCACCTCGCCCGTCTCCGGGAGCGGCGCCGCCGAGAGCTCCCGGCTCCCGCACTCCGGGCAGACCCGCCGCGGGGGCAGCGAGCCGTGGCCGTTCGCGCACTCGACGTAGTAGCCGCCCTCGGCGAGCGCGTCGGCCCACTCGTCGTAGCCGGCGTTCGCGGGCGCGTCCGGCTTGTCGTCGCTCACCGTGCCACCTCCAGGACGTGGACGACGGCGCTCGCGACCGTCCCGCCGGCGTTGTGGGTCACGCCGACCGTCGCGTCGGTCACGGCGTCGCTGTTGGGGTGATCGCCCCGCAGCAGCCGCGTCATCTCGGCGATCTGCGAGCCGCCGGTCGCGCCGACCGGGTGGCCCTTCGCCTTCAGCCCGCCCGAGAGGTTCACCGGCACGTCGCCGTCGCGGGCCGTGTCGCCGCGGCGGGCCGCGCCGATCCCCTCGCCGGGCTCGAACAGGCCCAGCGACTCCGTCGCCAGCACTTCCGCGATGGTGAAGCAGTCGTGCACCTCCGCGACCTCCACCGCGTCGGCGGCGACGCCGGCGTCGGCGTACGCCTCCGCCGCGGCGTCGGCGGCGGCCGGCGTACGGGCCATGTGCGCGCGGTCCTGCAGGGCCGCGCGGTCGCCGCCCTGTCCCGTCCCCGTGATCGCGACCGGCGCGTCCAGGTTCCGTTCCGTCGCGTACTCCTCGGAGACGAGCACGACCGCGCTCGCGCCGTCGGTGATCGGACAGGCGTCGAACAGATGCAGCGGCGACGCCACCTCGGGGGAGTCGAGCGCCCGCTCGACGGTGATCTCCCGCTGGTACTGGGCGTACTCGTTTGGGACGGCGTTCGCGTGGTTCTTGACGGCGATTTCGGCGAGGTCCTCCCTGCTCCCGCCGTACGCCTCGAAGTAGGCGCGCGCCATCAGCGCGTACGCCCCGGGGAAGGTGACCCCCGCGCGCACCTCGAACAGCTCGTCGGCCGCGACCGCGAGCGACTCCGTCACCTCCGCCGTCGAGAGGTTCGTCATGCGCTCCTGCCCGCCCGCGACCAGCACGTCCGCCTCCCCCGACCGGACGGCTCGGACCGCCTCCCGGACCGCGACGCCCGCGGAGGCACACGCCTCCTCGTAGCGCGTCGCCGCACACCCCAGTCCCGCGGCCTCCGCCATGATCGGCGCCTGGTGACCCTGCCGCTCCGCGAGCGCGCCCATGAAGTTGCCGTAGTTGAGGTGCTCCACGTCCTCGCTCGGGACGCCGGCGTCGTCCAGCGCCGAAAGCGCCGCCTCCGCGAACAGGTCCCGGCCCGTCCGCCCGGCGTGCTCGCCGAACGGCGTGAGTCCGACACCCGCCACGCGTACTCCTGTCATGCTCGTGGGTGGTCGGCCGGGCGGCAAAGGCCTGCCGGAGTTTCGCGCGACCGACACGCGTCCGGGAACGGGTCCCGGCTACCAACGGGGACGTGGCGTCGTGGGCCCGCGTCGAGGGCGGCGCTGCGGCTGTCGGACGACGGCTCCGCGAGAAGCGACGCGTGGTCCGGCTCCCGACCGGGCGGCCGCGACTACCGGACGAGCAGCTCCTCGCCCTTCTCCACGACGACGCGGAACGGTGGGGACATCTTGTTGTACGCGCGGCGGTACGCCTCCTTCACCGCGTCGGCCTGGTCGACGTCGACGTAGGCGGTGAAGACGGTCTCGCCGGCCTGGATGCGGGCGGCCGTCCCGACGGGCTTGCCGAACGCCTGGCGCATGCCGTCGGAGACGCGGTCCGCGCCCGCGCCCGTCGCCTGCTTGTTCTCCCGCAGGATCTGGTGGGGGAACTTCCGCAGCACCATCTTGTAGTTGCCCTCGCCGAGCTCGCGGATGAGGTGGCGGTTGGCCGACAGCCGCGCCGACTCCAGCGAGCCGTGACGCAGCTGAACGGCCTCCTCGGTGACAAGCGAGACGTGGACGGGGTAGTCGTCGGGGTCCTTCTGCAGGTCGCCCATGTTGTGTTGTGCGATCTTCGAGCCGGGGATGCCGGTGACGTAGTCCCGTCGCGTGTACGACGGCTTGTCGATCTCCCGGTACATGGAGGCCGGTTTGTCGGACATGGTTACTTGTCCGAGTCGACGGCGGTGCCGTGGTTAAAGCCTACGTTTCGCCCGTCCGGCGCGAAGCCGTCCCGCGCGGAGCGCGTGCAGCGGCGACCGCATGCCCGGCGCCGCCGCGACCGCCGGTCCGCTCGCGTCGCCGACGACCGGGGATACCGATCCGCCCGAACCGTGGAGGCGCCGATGTCAGGAGTGACGGTCCGCTCCGTCGTCATCGTCGTCCGGCGCCGTCGGGGACGGCCCGTCGTCCCCCTTCCCGGCCGCGGATCCGTCGGGCGGCGCCGCGGCGACGTGGTCGAGCCCGTCCTCGGCGAGCAGGTCCGCCGCCCGGTCGGTGATCGACGGCGCGACGAGCACCCCCCGGACGTCGGTCCCGTCCGGCATCTCGCGCTCGATCGCCGCGACGTAGCGGGCGAGCTGTCCCGCCGCGTCCGGGCCGACCCGCCGCCGCTTCAGCTCCACGACCAGCGGTCGCCCCTCGGCGTCGCGGCCGAACACGTCGATCGGGCCGGCCTCCGACTCCCGCTCGGTCGCCAGCGGCTCGAACCCCGGCTCCACGGTCTCGGGCTCCGCGAGCACTCGCCGCTTGAGGTCGGCCTCGCTGCCGACCACGTCGACGCCGCGCCCGCCCGTGACGCCGTACGCCGCGAGCTGTTCCACGTCGGAGAAGCGCACGTCCAGCGTCTCCGCCGGCGATGTGCGGACGCTGCGCACCCGCAGGCGGCCGTCGCGCACGGCCGCCCGGTGCTCGCTGCCCGGCGGCTGCCAGTTGACCGGCGTGCGCCCCTCGTCGGTGTGGACGAGCGCCGCCCCGTCGGGCTTCAACACCAGGAGGCGCGCGCCCGGCCCGAGCGAGGAGGCGGCGCGGCCGTCGTACTCGACGGTGCAGTCGCCGAACAGGGTGACGAGGTCGCCGCGCTCGAACGCCGATTCGAGGGCCCACAGTGCCTCGCGGTGGGCCGGGTCGTGGAGCGTCGTCGCCGTCACGCCCGCCACCCCCGAATCCCGATCACGGCCGACCGTTCGACGGCAGCGCGAATAAGCCTCGCGGGGCGGGCGGAGCACCCGGGCGGGGCGAGGGCGATCCGCCGACCCTCACGGCCCCGTGGACGGGCACGGCGCTGTCGGCCGAGCCCGGCGGGCCGGTCCCGCCGGCATCGCAGCTATGTGGGGTGAAAAACGGTGAGAACTGCGGTACGGTCTCTCGACCGATCGGACGGGCCCTACAGACGCTGCAGGTTCTTCGCGCGGGGGCCCTTCTCGGCCTCCTCGATGTCGAACTCGACCTCCTGCCCCTCCTCGAGATCCGGACCGCCGACGTCCTCCATGTGGAAGAACACGTCCTCGTCCGCATCCTCAGTCTCGATGAATCCGTAGCCGCCGGTGTCGTTGAAGAAGTCGACCTTCCCTTGCGCCATACTCCGATACACTGGAGGGGGACGGTTAATCCTTCCGAGTCGTCGTCGCGCGTGTCAACTCGTCCCGCGACGGCGCGATAGCGGGTCTCTCAGCCCTCTTAACGACCGTTCTCGTGATCGCTGCCCGCTGGCGAACGGCGAAGTGTCGGATCGACGGGGAGCGGTCGCGGACACACGATACACCGCCGGAAGGCTCAACCCGGGTCGGAGGCGGTTGGCGCGATCGAGGCGGGCGACCCCCGGAGGCCGGAGCCGCTCGCCGCCCTCCACACCCGTCGGCGGGGCCGGCAGGTGGCGACGTTCGTCCGACGCTCGGTTGACGACGGGGATGGTCGACGCTCTGTCCTCGGATCGGGGATCCGCGGAGCTCACCTCCCGTCGCTCGGCGCCGGCCGGGTGTACCACCACGCCCATAGCACAAGCACGACCTGAAAGGGGAGTCGTGCCCACAGCGCCGCGTCGGAGGGCGTCCCCAGCCCGTCGGGGAGCCCCTCGGCCGTCACGTCGTGGGTGGCCATGTAGACGTTCGCCGGGAAGACGGCGATCAGGAGCGCGATGAGTCCCCAGGCGGCGTAGCGGCGCGTCCGGTCGCGCATCACGCCGACGCCCAGCAGCACCTCGGCGGCGCCCGAGAGGTAGACGAGCGCGAGCGGCCGAGGGAGCGACGGCGGGACGACCTGGACGTACAGGTTCGGGACGACGAAGTGGAGGACGCCCGCGACGACGTACAGCGTCCCCATCGCGTAGCGGAGCGGCCCCCTGATCCGGGCGAGCGCTCCCGCGTCGGCTGCCATTACACCCCCGTGGTGAGGGCGGCTCAAGAGGGTTGTCCTCGGCGATTCGCTTTGCTTACGAGGGTGGGTTCGGAGAGTACCGCCTCCCCGATTCGAACTTCCGAAGACGGTCCTGCTCGGCTCGCTTCGCTCGCCTCGCGGGCTGCGACTCCCGTGTTCGGATCGGGTCGGGTTCCTACTATTTATACTCGGATTCGGCGTTCAACTGATATGAGCAGATTACGTGAACCTGCGACAGTTCACCTACTCCTTGACTCGGACTTTGGCTCCATCATAGAGCATATTAGATAGGTTTTGAAAATCTATTTTTCTAGCCTCGGTTTTCATCGATCAGTCCAGCTTGAGTTCTTTGATCAAGTATCGCTTATTTTGATATTGAAGCGAAAGCACTTCGCCGGCGTGTAATGCTCCGTAGAGATACGCGCTAACCGCCGGTATTTTATCGTCTAGGCGTAGAAGAAAAGAACGGTCTGTATCGGCGTCTCAGAACCCTATGCGTGTAAATCTCCGTGTGGAGAAAGTGCCGCCCGGAGTGTATAATCCCGCTTCCTCAGTAGGGGTATTATCGGTTCAAGATTGACTTTCTAACCTTTCAACGATCTCATCCGGAACGCAGTCACAGAAGTTGACTCCGATCGGTGAGGCGTTCGGATGGCGCTCCATAGAAATATGAGCGACTGACAATCCATCAGGATGGAACCAATCCTTAGCTTTCAGATGGCGACACTCAAAGGTTGCGTGGAACAATACTTCTGAGTCATAGGTACAGAACCAAAACCTGCGCATCTCTTGTGGGCCGGAGTCCGAGTCAACTTCAGCCGTTTCCTGTTTCTGAGTCATCATTTTCACCAGTCGCCAATTTCACACCTTATTGGTAAATAACTAATCCTGGGACGATATTACCGACAGTATTATTCTGTTTCGGCCGCTATCCATCGATGGGTCTGAGTACCGCCCCTTCCTATCCACCCGGGTTTAGAGAAAGTGGATAGAAGGTCTGGACGACGGTTTATGGCATTTTAGAGTGTAGCGGTAATCAAGCACGCCCTGTGGGAAGGACGCCGGTACTTAGGCTCAGTCTTCTCACAGTCCCCGCCGACCGCCCGGGCAGAAACGATCTGTCCAAATCCCTTCTCGCTGAGCAATGTCCCGAACATATCTATGTAGAGTCTATGCCTAGTAATTTCCTGCCGCGTACCGGCATGCCTTGAACTATCTACCGGGATCAAACGAAGACGGAACGCTTGAAGACACCAGGGTGCGCCCGGCTCCCGGTTGAAATCAAATCGTGGATGCGGACGGAACCCGCCCGAATGCTACGCTGTCCGGCAAATGCAAATCGCGCAAAGAAGGTATGCCGCCTCCCCGATTTGAACGGGGGACATTCCACCGACGTACGGCGATTTCGGCCGTCACGTGCTCGCGTTTCGGACCACCCATGACCGACGCGCTCGAACCCATCTCCCCCGCGGAAGCGAAGGAGATGTACCTACAAGCACGACGGCACGAAGTATCGGAATCCACCCTTTCGGGGTACCACTACCGGCTCGTTCACTTCATCCGCTGGTGTGACTCGACCGGCCTCGACAATATGAACGACCTCACGGGCCGCAAGCTCCAGAAGTTCAAGACGTGGCGGCGTGACGACGGCGACCTCAAGCCGATCACGCTCCAGGGCAATCTCGACGCACTCCGCGTCTTCATCCGATGGTGTGAATCGATCGACGCGGTCCGACCCGGCCTTCACGAGAAAATCGTCATGCCGGTCCTGAAGAAAACTGACGAACAGAGCGAGCAAATTCTCCGCCGGGAACGTGCCGAGGAGATCCTCGACCACCTCTGCAAGTTCGAGTACGCCTCCCGACGGCACGCTATCGTTGAAATCCTCTGGCACACCGGTATACGGCTTGGAGCGCTCCTGAGCCTCGACGTGGCCGACTACGACGGCGAAGACGAGCGGCTGTCCGTACGACACCGTCCGAGCACCGAGACACCTCTGAAGAACGGAACTGAGGGCGAACGCATGATTGCCCTCAACGCCGACACATGCCGGGTTATCGAGGACTACGTCGACCACCATCGACACGACGTTACCGACGACCCCGGACGGGAGCCTCTCCTGACTACGAAGAACGGCCGTATGGCACGGGCAAGTGTCCGCGACGAGGTGTACAGAGTTACGAGACCATGTTACTACGGCGCGGACTGTCCGCACGACCGCGATCCCGAGGAGTGTGAGGCAGGCGGCTATGGGGGATGGTCGAAGTGCCCGTCGAGTCTCACTCCCCACCAGATCCGGAGGGGGAGCATCACTCACTTCCTCACCGAGGATGTCCCCGAAAAAGTCGTCAGCGACCGCATGAACGTCGGGTTAGACGTACTCGACAAGCACTACGACAAACGGAGCGAGGAGGTGAAAATGGAGCAGCGGCGCGACTACCTCGACGGCCTGTAATCGGCCACGAGGGCCGTTTTCGTCCGTTTCCGTTCTCACGCCGACGCTCGCGCTCTAAGCGGCTCCACTTTCTTCGCGGTGTCTTTCACGCAGTTCCTCTCAAAACGACTAACGCGGCAACGTCGCGCCAGCTATGGGAAGCGTCGGTACTACCAGTCGAAACAGAACCGGGACCAGCATTATCTTCTCCCGTCCAGTACAGCCGACCGATGGGCATCTGGTACGACGGCTACTGGTACGACGTGGATACCGAAGAGGAGGCCGAGCAGCTCCACGAGGAGCGCGGCGTTACGATCGCTACCGACCAAGACGAGGTCGAGGCCGCGATCACCGATGGCGAGTACAGCCCGCCCGACCAACGCCTTCTCGGAGAGCGTCCCACCGACGAGGATAACGAGGAGTAGTCCCGCCCTCGCTTGTACAGAGAGCCACGAGATTGCGTTCTCTCGGCGACGACACGTTTCGGGCCACATTCCACGCAGTTGAACCCCGATCCGGAGACGAGCCAAACTCGCGGCTCTAAGCGGCTTCACTGAACTTTCGGTGTCATCCACGTGGCTCCTCTCGAAACGGCTGACATGGCGACATCGTGCCAGCTACAGGACTTATTCAAACTATTAGAATTTGTAGCAAAGAGGTGATTCTCCATTATGTCATGGTTCTGTAAGGGTGACAAGAAGGTCGATTTCGACATCTTTGTTCATCGGGACCTCATACCGCTTCGCGCTGTACTTGATATTATGCCGGCCATCTGATTCCACTGAATACCTCACTGTTTGTTCCTTCTTCAACGGTTCTCTATGAAGAAATCCCATGCCGTCACCAACCATGAACAGTAACTCCTCACCTTCATCTATGCCACTCACCTCAACGATAATCTCCTGCTCATCCACTAACTCAACCATCGTGGAGTCATGCGCCGTCGCCGTCGTATCGAACACAGTACCTGTGTTCACATCCGGACGTCTCTCGGTGGGTGTCTCAGTCGGAGTAGACGTGTCTGTGGGTGTCTCAGTCGGAGTAGACGTGTCTGTGGGGGTCGAGTCCTCTCGTGGCGTACTATCGCTACTGCTGCTGGCACACCCCGCTACTACGGTACCAAGTAGCGCAACGAAGGTTCTGCGTTCTACTGGAGAACCACTGTCACCAATCACAAACCACACCTCGTCGGAAGTGTCGTTGCGTCATAATTTCACGTATACTGTCAGCGGTATTGTAAGTCCGTGACTATACCTCACGGCCCTCCTGAAACGGCTCACGTCACCCTCTGGACCGAGGAATGTCGGCGCTACTGAATCCGTTCTCTACCCCGGTAGCGTGTGCTCTATGTACGTGTGTGTTCCTCCACCGAATCCCGGGGGCTACCGTGGTAGCAGACGAAAGGTTCGAGAGCGTGTCGTGGTGGCGTGTGTGAGGGTGAAAACGGTGGTTAGCCCCAGTCCGACTCCAAGGCGTTCCCGTGCTCGTCCCCGGAGTCCTACTCCTCACCCGGGATGGCCTCCTCAGGCGGGCGATATCCCTCGACGTCATCGAGCTGGTCGGAGTCGATCCGGTACGGCGAGGGCATGTACTCGTCCAACGCCACGAGGAAGCCGGTGTCCTCGGGGGTGATTGTCCACTCGCCGTAGGCGTGGGTGTCCCCGCTCCCTCCAGGGACCATGATGGTAATCCCACCACCCTCGGTAAGCTCCTCGACCATCTCGGCCACGACCTCGTCGTCGGTCTGTAGCTCACCGTCCTCGTTCACGGTCGCCACCACCTCATCCATCTCGAAATCAATGATGTCATATTCAGTCATGTTAGTCCTACACCTCCGAATCAACGCCGACGGACTCCCATGCGCCGTCCTCCCCGACACTCATGGGAGAGACTACGGTGTAGCCCGTGTCTTTGACTAACTCGTTTGCTTCCATGACGCGTCGTTTCCGTCGAGGGGATATTGTTATTCGGCTGAAAATCGCCTTATCTCCCTATCCTTCGGCCCATTCAGCTTCGAGGGCGTTCCCATAGCCGTCATCTGGCGAGGGCGTGATTCCGGACAGGTCCTCCTCCCGAACCTTCTCCCGACAGCGGTCGCAGTAGTCGTAGTAATCCGGGCCGGGATAGACCTCGACGGATTTGCGTGTCCATTCCTTCGACACCAGCGTCACGTCACAGAGGGGCTCCACGTCGTCACCGTCGGGGACGTGCAACACCTTGCTGGATTTCCCGCTTGTGGTGACCACGATCTCGGGGAACCGTTCGCGGAGGTCTGCGTCCGTGTAGTCCGTGGTGTCGATGTCGGTCGTCATGGAGACGCCCCCACGCCGTCCCCCATGTGCGGGATGTGCGGGGTCATTCGAGGAACTATTTTTGGACGGCTAACCCCACTACGGACCCTTCGAACTGTACCCTTCCCTCGCGTAAGGTAGAAGATACCCCGCACATCCCGCACATCGTGGGTGATGTAGTCACTTTGCCCCCTCCGGCTCGATCTCCTCGGTGCTCGTTGTGAGGCTGAGGCCATTGTAACAGTAGACGCGGCCCCCGTTCACCGTTGGGTAGGACCCCTCAATGTCGTACTTCTGATTCAACTTGCGACTGAACACCGACTTCGTCTTCGGGGAGAGGCCTCGGTCATTACACCAGTCCCTGTACGCGGCATACACCATGTCCTTCGCTGTTTCGTCGTTCGGGTCCAGCTTGACTGGTCCATTCTCCACGAACTGTTGGATTGAGTCTCCGTTGGCCATCCAATGTGCCCGCTTCTCGTCGGTACTCTGCTCATTGGTGAAGCCGTCATTTGTCAACAGCCGGCGGTACCCCTCCAGCGCCCAGTTCAGGATGCCCGGCAGCTCCTCCTTGAGCTCGTCTTCGAGGTCTGGGTTCCGGTCGGACTCCGGGACTGTGTGAGGGAACTCGACGTGTAGCCAGCGCCGGTAGAAGGCGTCGTCAGCGTCCTTGACTCTGGGTGCCTGATTCGCGGCGAACAGATACTTCTGTGTCGGGCGGAAGAAGTACGACGACTTGTACTTCTCCTCGGCTGGAAGGGGGTCTCCAGCCGTGAGCTCCTTGAACCGCCCTGTGTACTTGACGAGACTCGAATCAAGGTCGTTGCGGACGTTGGCGAGCTTCCCGACGAGCTTCGCGGTGGCGAACCTGTTGTTGGCCAACCGCTGGACGGACTGGTGTGCGACGTTCTCCGCCCCGAGCAACTCTGTGATCGTATTCAGGAAGGTTGACTTCCCGCTCGCTTGTGGCCCGAGTATCAGCAGCGCGTGTTGGAACTTCATGTTCCAATGGTGGAACACGGTGTAGCCGACGTACTCCTGTAGCTTCGGGCGGTCCTCTTCTGGGACGGCCTCCGACAGGAACTCCTCGAACCTCGGGCACTCTGCGTCGCGGTCGTATTCCATCGGCTGGTGCCGGAGGAAGAGGTGGTCGGGCGAGTGGCTCCTCAACGTCGGGTTCGAAGGATTGGTAACGTCCAGTACGCCATTCGCCACGCATACTCGGTCTTCGGGGCCGAAATCGTCCAACTCTACGGTGGTCTGCTGCTGTAGCTTATAGACGATCTCGTTGGACTCACCCCGGCGGTTGTACCTTCCGAGGCCATCCTCCAGTGTCGTGCGGACAACCGATTCGCCGTCGTCGCGGTAGATTCCGGTCGTCGGGTCGTATCGGTACAGCTCGTCGGACTCTTGGAGCGGGACGAGGTTGTGTTCGTCCCGGAGCTGTTCGACGGCGTCTTGACGGGCCTCTCGGGTGTCCGTGTCGTCGTCCGCGTAGCCCTTCCGAATCTTGAGCCAGTTGCTTGCACCAACTGACTCGCTGGCCTCTGGTGTGTCGTGGGCCTCCTCATCGGCACCTTCGGGTTCATCCTCCAGGCTCGCGCTGGTGACTTCGGGCTCCGACGTACTCTGCTCCTCGCTGCTCTCGTCGTCGGCTCCCTCCCAACCAAAATCGGGCGACATTAGCTATCGCCCCCGTTGGACACGACAGCGTTCCAGTTGCCGTCGCTGCGAGCTACACCTTTGATTGAGAGCAAACTGCGAGGGATCGAGGCTTCCACCCCGACGATGCCCCCGTCGACGCGCCGCAACCTCGTCACCTTCGCCTGAGAATTAACGAGCAGACTTCTGGCGACACTCCCGATTTCGCTGTATACCCCCAACTCGTCATCCGCCTTAGCTCCAACAATTGAGAACTGCTTCTCGACCGGGGCCAATCCGGGATCTTCGTGGACAGCGTCCACCACCTCTGAGGGAGACATATCCAGCGGATTCTCCCCAGCCCGGTTTTCCCTGTGGGCGGTGTTGCTACTCATGGCGGCCTCCCGAAGTCCTCGGGCCGGCTCGTCGTCCTTCACCTTCGTCGTCGCGGGCCGCTGGTCTCGGCCCGTACTTCGTACGATTCATTCTAATACTCGTTAGTGCCGCGTGTCCTCGGGGTCGTACTGCTCAACCATCTTCTGGAGGAGCTCATTGTAGGACTCTCCTCCGCGCTTCTGATCACGGACGCGGTTTCGGACTTCTTTCGATACGGGGATGCGTCGTCTGGCAGTTTCTGGCATCAAATGGGATAGCGGTGGACAGGTTATTACAGTTGGCCGGGTACCGGACGCGTAGTTCAGGCGTTTCAGGCCCTGTAATTCGCGTTCACGATGATAGTATCCTCTGTGAATGATCTAACCCCAACGCTGTCAAGCGATTCCACTCTTCGATCATAGGATCACTTGTTGACGTTCGCTTTGCCACCCAGTGGTTTTGCCATCTCCCGTCGTACGCTGTGGTGCCGGCTCGCACCGGCATAGAGTCCGCTTCCACGCCTGTTCCGCTACCGTCGCGGTACTTGGTCCGCACTTCCTGGGGCACCTTCCCCCATTCTTTCGACGCGCTCATGTTGGCCTCGCAGAGGCCATACGTGCCGACAGTCTCGTTTTCCCCGTCGCACCACTTGTACTCGATATGAGCAATCGAACAGGCGAGCTTACGGCCTCGTTCCGCAAGGCTTGCGAGGAAGCGGTTGAGGAAGCTGACCTTGTCACCCGCCAGGAGGTCAAAGCGGCGATCGAAACGGAGCGACGTTCGGTTCCGCGTCGGTATGTAGATATGGCGAAGAAGTCCAATTCGATGGACGAGCTCATCACCAAGATAGAGGTGAGTGAAGAGGAGCGTCAGGCCGCCGACGAGGAGCGGATCTCCGACAAGCTGGAAGAGATGGGTGTCCCCGACGATCTCATTGAGGCGGTCGAGGAGCATCTCGACACCGGGAGCGTCTCGAAAGCTCCGGACGTCCGGGACACCGACGAGTATCTCGCTCGGCAGCTCGAAAAGAACGCCGAAGTCCTCGCCGCCGACCGAAGGATCGCCGAAAGGCGTCAAAAGGCGATCGCGGAGCGCGTGGTTGATGAAGCAAACGAGCCCAAAGTGCTCGATCAGACTATCTACCAGGGCGAGGAGGGCGCGTAGATGGCGATCGTCCGATATCTCGGGTGGACCGACCGGAGCCCGTCTCGTGAGAACCACGTGACGGGCGGAGGCTCTCTGAAGAAGTCGATCCGCACTCCGGACGGCGAGAGGTACGTGTTCCGCGGTCGAGCGGGCAGGAAGTCGAGACGCCGCAAGGTGGATAGCCAGGAAGCAATCGAGTTCTTCGCGGATCACGAGGACTTCGAGGTAGAATCATGAGCCGCCCGATCAGATCCTTGTCGCTCGATGCGGCCACCTCGACCGGTCCGGGCGACGTCGTCCGAACGAAGGGCCATCGCAACGTCCTCCTGTTCGTTATCGCCCGGAACTTCGACTCGGGAGCGGACACCCTCACCGTGGCGTTAGAGCACTCCCTGAACGACGGGGGGGACTGGGACACACTGACGACCGTGACCGAGGCCGACGTGGACGGGGAGACGGCGACGGAGTCGCTCTCGAACGTGGCCGTCGAGGAGCTGCGGGCCACCGTGACCGACTTCACGGACAATTCGGGCGACGATCTGGAGGTGGACGCCTTCGTGTCCGCCAATGGGAACCCCGGGACTGGATACACTACGCGCGAGGTGTGATGTCGGGGATGCTCTTGGTGGGACACCCCGACAGATAGGCACTCATCGGTCGTATAATGGACATAAAACCCGACTACGAACATACCACCAACTCCGGCGAAGGGTAGCCGGTCGTGAGTGCGTCGTATCTTCCGGAGGGTGTGCTTGTCTCGAAGGCCCATATAGAAAACACACCAGTAACGCACGCACGCCAATTTGAGAGCTCGCGTACCGTTCCTGTGCCCCATAGCTCGGCGTGCGTGGCCGCTGCTGGGGATTCACTTCTCGATCCGTGGTATCCTTCGGAGGGTGACTCGAACCTCGACATGGCGCTCTCGCCACGGGGTACGGGTAGACGACAGAGAACCTGCGAGGAGAGCCCCTCACCCCCACCGCGAAACGCGGTTTCGGGCCTGCTATCGGGAATATCACCGGGATGACGCGGGAGGTCCGATATGGCCGTTTCCGAAATTGGAGCCGGGGGTGTCGTTGGTGACGTTCGAATTTTTTAGATTTCGAGAGAGCCGGCGTCTTCGGTTCTAAGGTGGGAGCATTCGGGTTGCGGTGGATGGCACGGAGAAGGGGACGAAAGTCGACGTCGGGGCAGCGTCGGGGCGAGAGTCGGTGTGCTGCAGAGGAGGCAAAGTGGGAGGCCTACAGCAACGGACAGATGAGTAGCTCGGGAGTGCTGTCGTAGAAATTGCTTTACTTCCAGTCCGCTGTCCAGAGTTAACCCTCTCAGGCGCGTCGAATGGAGTGGAACGCAAGCATGCGGCGGACCGGGCGCTATACACCGTTCAAATCAAACGGGGATATGCCGGGACAGACGGACGAAACACGGCGTTGTCCGGCAAATGCAAATCGCGCAAAGAAGGTATGCCGCCTCCCCGATTTGAACGGGGGACAGCTCGATCTTCAGTCGAGTGCTCTCCCAGTCTGAGCTAAGGCGGCGCGTCTCAAGCAACCCCGGCGGTATGAAAAAGGGTTTCGGAACACCGCGCCGGCGGGCGGTCACAGCACCTGACGGCGCTCCTTGAACGTGATCGTCACGTCGTCGGACTCGACGGTCGTCACGATGGTGATCCAGCCGTCGTTCTGCTGGACCTGGTACCCCTCGGAGTAGGAGAGCTCGACGCGGCTCGTCTCGGTGGTGGAGGCGCCCGCCTCCATGGTGCCGACGTCGCGGGTCCCCTCCCACACGCGGTCGCCCGCGTCGGTGGAGTTGCCCGCGTAGATCTGGGTGAAGACGCTCACGCCCGTCGCCGTCTCGTCGCGGTCGTTGTCCAGCCGGACCGTCACGTCCCGACACGTGTCCCCGCACTCCTCGATCGACTCGACGGCGAACGCGTACGGCGGGGCGGAGTTGCTCTCGCCGGCGCCGTCGTCGGCGGCCGTTCCGCCGTCGCCGTCGGAGCCGCCGGAGGCGTCGTACACCGTCCCGGTCGATTCGGGCGTGGACGTCACCTCGCCGGAGTTCCCGCCGCCGATGTCGCCCAGCGGTCCGACCCCGGCGACGAACGCCGCCGCGCCGCCGACGGCGACGACCGCGACGATCGCGACCACCGCGGCGACCGCCTTGAGGTTCATCGCGACACCCTCCGTTGCGTGCTGTCGTGCATCGGTCGACCGTTCGACGCCGACGCTCAAAAGTACGTGCGGTCGTTCGGTCGACGTAACCCGAGTTAACTCGGATGCGCCGCGAGCGAACGGGCGGCGAGCCGGACGACGTCGGGAACCGACGGCGTCGATAGCCGATCGGCACGGACCCACACGCCGTCTCCAGCCCGGTCAGTCGGCCCCGTGCCGCGGCGTCGGGGGTGTCTCGGGCGGATTCGAACCGCGGTCGGTCCGCTCCCTGATTCGAACCCGCCCTCACGAACACGACTCCCGTTCGCCGTCGCTCGCGGAGCGTAGTGGGCTCGGGCGGATTCGAACCACCGGTCTCTTCCTTGTAAGGGAAGCGTCATAACCGCTAGACCACGAGCCCGTGGTTCACCCGAGCCGGTCCGGTCGAATAACGCTTCCCTTTCCCCGGTACCCTTTCTACGAGCGCGCGCGTGGTAACCCGTATGTCCCTACGATACGCCCTCGCTGTCGCGTCAGTGGCCCTGCTGATCGGGGTCGCCGGCTGCGTCGGCACCGTAGCCGATGTCGCGAACGACGGCGAGTACGACCGCACGACAGTCACGGTCCGCGAGGAGGGCGGCGCCGAACTCGCGACCGCCGACGTGCGCGTTGCCGACACCGCCAGCAAGCGCTACACCGGGCTATCGGACACCGAGTCGCTCGGCGAGGACGAGGGGATGCTGTTCGTCCACGACGAGGAGGACGAGCACGCGTACGTGATGCGCGAGATGGACTTCCCCATCGACATCGTGTTCGTCGCCGCCGACGGCACGATCACGCGGATCCACCGCGCCGAACTCCCGGAGAACGGGACCGGCGGGTCGGACCTGCAGCGCTACCGGGGCGTCGGCAAGTACGTACTTGAGGTCCCCTACAACTGGACGAAGCGCAACTGCGTCTCCGAGGGCGACCGGATCGAGATCGCGGGCGACTACTGACCGGCGACCGGCGGGACGCACCCCTCGCCGAGCGGCCGCCTCCGGACCGAGCGCCGGTGTTTCGATTCGAAGCGAACCGTTTAGGGGGTTGGTGTCGCTGGGAATAAGTAATGAGCCATCCCTCCGACGAGGACGACCCCTTCGAGGATATCCGTGAGAAGACGGACAATCCGATGAGACGGTTGTTCTCCGAGTACGGCGTCCCCAACGCCCGGTTTTTCGGGCTGGGATTCTTCGGGAGCGTCGCGGCTCGGATCCTCGACCTGCTCCCGCCGCTTCTGCTCGGCCTCGCCATCGACGCCGTCTTCCGCCAGGACGCGCCGTTCGACCTGCCGGTGGTGCCGGCGAGCTACATCCCCGCCGCTCCGCGCGACCAGTTGGTGTTCAGCCTCGCGCTGATCGCGTTCGCGTTCTTCGGCGGGTCGGTGTTCCACTGGGTCCGCAACTACGGGTGGAACTCCTTCGCGCAGAACATCCAACACGACATCCGGACGGACACCTACGACAAGATGCAGCGGCTGAACATGGACTTCTTCGCCGAGAAGCAGACCGGCGAGATGATGTCTGTGCTCTCGAACGACGTGAACCGGCTGGAGCGGTTCCTCAACGACGGGATGAACTCCGCGTTCCGGCTGTCGGTGATGGTGCTTGGCATCTCGGGGATCATGTTCTGGCTCAACCCCCGTCTGGCGCTCGTCTCGCTGCTCCCGGTGCCGATCATCGCCGCGACGACCTGGAAGTTCATCGACGTGATCCAGCCGAAGTACGCCGACGTGCGCAAGACGGTCGGCCACCTCAACTCCCGCCTGGAGAACAACCTCGGCGGGATCAAGGTGATCAAGACGTTCAACACGGAGAGGTTCGAGTCCGACCGCGTCGACGACGTCTCCGGCGAGTACTACGACGCCAACTGGGACGCCATCAACACCCGGATCAAGTTCTTCCCCGCCCTGCGGGTCATCGCGGGCGTCGGCTTCGTGATCACCTTCGGCGTCGGCGGCTTCTGGGTGCTCGGCGACGCGCCGCTGTGGCTCACCGGCGGCACCGATCTGAGCATCGGCGTGTTCACCACGTTCATCCTCTACACCCAGCGGTTCATCTGGCCGATGGCGCAGTTCGGCTCGATCATCAACATGTACCAGCGCGCCCGCGCGTCGAGCGCCCGCCTGTTCGGGCTGATGGACACGCCCTCCCGGATCGTCGAGGACCCCGCCGCCGAGGACCTCGCCGTCGACGACGGCGAGGTCGTGTACGACGACGTGTCGTTCGGCTACGACGACGGGGAGGTCATCGTCGACGACGTCTCCTTCGAGGTCGGCGGCGGCGACACCCTCGCGCTCGTCGGGCCCACCGGGGCCGGGAAGTCGACCGTCCTGAAGCTCCTGTTACGGATGTACGACGTCGATGAGGGGAGCGTCGAGATCGACGGGCAGGACATCCGCGACGTGACGATCCCCAGCCTCCGGCGCTCGCTCGGCTACGTCAGCCAGGACACGTTCATGTTCTACGGGACGGTCCGCGACAACATCGCCTACGGCACCTTCGGGGCCGACGACGACGACATCGTCGAGGCGGCGAAGGCGGCGGAGGCCCACGAGTTCGTCACGAACCTCCCGGAGGGGTACGACACGGAGATCGGCGAACGGGGCGTGAAGCTGTCGGGCGGGCAGCGCCAGCGGCTCTCGATCGCTCGGGCGATCCTCAAGGACCCCGAGATCCTCGTGCTCGACGAGGCGACCTCCGACGTGGACACCGAGACGGAGATGCTCATCCAGCGCTCCATCGACAAGCTGACCGAGGACCGCACCACCTTCGCAATCGCCCACCGGCTGTCGACGATCAAGGACGCCGACCGGATCGTCGTGCTGGAGGACGGCCGGATCGCCGAGCGCGGCAGCCACGAGGAACTGCTCGGCGAGGACGGCCTCTACGCGCACCTGTGGGGCGTGCAGGCCGGCGAGATCGACGAGCTCCCCCAGGAGTTCATCGACCGCGCGGCCGAGCGGGCGTCGCGGACGGAGGCGGAGGCCGGCGACGACTGAGGCGAGGCGCGAACCGAGCGAAGCGAGGTGAGCGCCTCGAAGGGACGGCGGAGCGGCATAGGGACCGCTCCGCCCACTGAGGAGTGAACCCGGCGAGGCCGGACGGAGTGAGGCCTCGACGAACCGCGGCAAGGTCTCGGGCCGAGTCGCGCGCCGGGCGGAGCGACGCAATATAGTGCCTCGAAGGGACGGCGGAGCGAAGCGGAGGCCGACGGTCCCGCTCGCCGCGGCGAACCCTTTTGTCCGATACCGCACCAGCCACCTCGATGCGCTGACCGGGACGGCGCGTCGGCACGCGGTTGCGCGGCCCGACGACGCGTCCAGCGGCGGTGTCCGCGTGACCATCCGCCGACGCCCCGAGCACGGCCGCCTGCTCGCACTCCGTCGCAGCGACGCGACCGCGGCATCCACGCCTTCTAAGTCGCCCACCGCCGACCGTCCGCCCGATGAGCGCCTTTCGCACCCTCGACGATCTCCCGCCCGAGCAGCGCGTCCTCGTCCGCCTCGACCTCAACTCCCCGGTGGAGGACGGCGTCGTGCGGGACAACCGCCGCTTCTCCCGGCACGCCGAGACCGTCGCCGAGCTCGCGGACGCGGGTCACCGCGTCGCGCTCGTGGCCCATCAGGGCCGTCCGGGGAGGGACACCTTCGTCTCGCTGGAGCAGCACGCGGGGATCCTCGCCGACCACGCCGGCGTCGACGTCGAGTTCGTCGCCGACACCTTCGGCGGGGAGGCGCTGACGGCGACCCGGAATCTCGACGCCGGCGACGTGCTCCTGCTTGAGAACACCCGGATGACCGACGACGAACTCCCCGAGCGAGCCCCCGAGGAGCACGCCGACAGCGAGTTCGTCCGGACGCTCGCGCCGACGTTCGACGCGTACGTGAACGACGCCTACTCGGCGGCTCACCGGAGACACGCCTCGCTGGTGGGGTTCCCGCTCCGGCTGCCGAGCTACGCCGGGCGGGTGATGGAGACGGAGTACGGCGCCAACACGGCCATCGCCGAGCGCGAGTTCGACGGCGAGGTGACGATGGTCGTCGGCGGGACGAAGGCGACCGACGTGGTCGGCGTGATGGAGGCGCTCGACGGGACGGTGGACCGGTTCCTGCTCGGCGGCGTCGCCGGCGAGCTGTTCCTCCGGGCGGCGGGTCACCCCGTCGGCGAGGACGTCGACACCGACCTGTTCGACGACCAGTGGGACGCCAACGAGGAGACGATCCGCTCGGTGCTGGAACAGCGCCGCGAGCAGGTGACGCTCGCCTCCGATCTCGCCTACGAGGACGACGACGGCGAGCGCGCGGAGGTCGCCGTCGAGGCCGTCGACCGGAAGGAGCGGTCCTTCCTCGACGTCGGCTCCGCGACGGTCGCCGGGTACGAATCCGCGATCCGCGACTCGGCGGCCGTCTTCGTGAAGGGGGCGCTCGGCGTCTTCGAGGACGAGCGCTTCAGCCACGGCACCGTCGGCGTGCTGGAGGCCATCGCCGAAACTGACTGCTTCTCGGTCGTCGGCGGCGGCGACACCTCCAGAGCCGTCGAGCTGTACGGCCTCTCGGAGGACGACTTCTCGCACGTCTCCATCGCCGGCGGCGCGTACATCCGCGCGCTCACCGGCGAGCCGCTCCCCGCGGTCGAGCTGCTGGAGCGGAACGCCGCCGGCGAGGTCGGCCCCGAGTAGCCGGCCGCCCGTAGCTACTTGCCGAACGCGGCCGACCACCCGCGTATGCTCGTCGGCGTCGTCTCCGATACCCACGACAACGCACAGTACGTCGAGGCCGCGGTCGACGTGTTCGAACGCGCGGAGGTCGACGCCGTCGTCCACTGCGGCGACATCGTCGCCCCCTTCTCCGTGACCCCCTTCGACGGCGACTGGGCGTTCCACGCCGTCCGCGGCAACAACGACGGCGAGTGGGCATTGGCCGACGCGGTCGACGGCTTCGGCACCCACCACGGCGAATTCGCCGAACTCTGCTTCGACGGCGCGTCGTTCGCCGTCTACCACGGGACCGGCGAACCGATCGTCGACGCGCTCGTGGAGTGTGGCTCCTACGACTACGTCCTCCGGGGCCACACCCACGAGCGGGTCCACGCGGAGCGAGACGGCACCGTCCACCTGAACCCGGGCGGCGTCCCCATCCCCGGTCGCGAACAGTCTCCGGCGGCGATGATCCTCGACACCGCGACGGCGGACGTGACCGTCCACGAACTGAGGTGAGCCGGTCGGCCCCGCGGCCCGCGGGGTCGACCGCGTCGACCCGCCGAGCGTCCGAACCGCCCCCGTTCCGTCTCAGTCGTCGCCCTTCGGCACCACCCGCTGGCGCCGGCCGTCGAACAGGGACTCCAGCCCGACGCCGAGCGTCTCGTCGGTCGTCGCCATGCTCGTCTCCCGGTCCTCCCGGTCGAGCAGCGCGCGGACCGCGTCGATGTTCTCGGGGATTACGTCCGACTCCTGATGGATGGACTGGAACAGGTACAGGTCGCTGCCCTCCACCGAGACGGAGTCCTCCCAGATGCAGTTCTCCCAGAGGTCGCCCCGGGGGCGACCCGTGTCCATCGCGAACTCCTTGAGCTTCCCCGTCCCGTCGATGCCCGTCTCCTCGGGGACGAGGAACAGCCGTGGCTCCGCCGACAGCAGTTCACGGACCGCGGCGGCCGACGGCTCGGCCCCGAGCGTGACGTTCACCGAGTGGAGGTGCATCAACGTTGCCGGCACCTTCACTCCGAGCGTGTCGATGTCGACGTCGGGGAAGATGGTGTTCACGTCCGGGCCGTGGTGGGAGGGGATCTCCACCGGGTCCGGGAGGATGTCGTTGATCGGGCCGCGGGAGGTCTGACCGGGGTCGCCGCCGCGGCGGACGAGGGTGATCCGGGCCTTCTCGACGCCGTACTCCTCCCGTAGCGGCGCGAGCAGGCGGGAGAGGCCGGTCGTGTTGCAGGAGACGACGCGGACCGAGTCGACGTCCTCGGCGGTCGCGGCGTCGTAGTTGGCGCGTGCGTTGAAGCTGGCGTCGACGAGCGAGCCGTCCTCGCCGCCCTGGAACACCGCCGGCGTGTCGTAGCGCTCGTACAGTTCGAGGTTGTCAGCGCCGATCCCCGAGGGGGTGGTGTCGACGACCACGTCGGCGGTCATCACCATGTCCTCGGCCTCGCCCGCGAGGTCGATGCCGGCCTCGCGGAAGCGGTCCGCGCGGTCGGGGACGGCGGCGTACAGCGGGTACCCCTTCCGGACGGCCGCCTCGGCCTCGTAGTTCGGACGGGTCTTCGCCACGCCCGTCAGCTTCATGTCGGGCTGTGTGGCCACCGCGTCGGCGACGCGCTTGCCGATGGTGCCGTAGCCGTTGACGCCCACCTGTATCATTGGCGGCATATCCCTCACGCCGTGGGTTAATCGTTACGGGGCTTCTACCGAGAACAATACTACAGACCGAGTAAGAGCCCTGATTTCGGCGGAATCGGCGATCCGCCGACCGGTGACCGTCGACCCCGGCGGCGACGCTCCGAAGGCTCCAAGCCCCGCCGAGCGCACTCGCGCGTATGGACGACGACCTTCGCGCGGCCGCGGAAACGGCGATCCACCAGTGTCTCGACCTCGGGAGCGACGAGTCGCTCGCGGTCGTCACCGACGACGAGCGCGTCGAGATCGGCGAGGCGCTGTACGCGGTCGCCGGCGACGTGACCGACGACGCGAGCGTCGTCCGCTACGGGCCGGGCGACCAGCACGGCGCCGAACCGCCCGCGCCCGTCGCCGCCGCGATGCGGGAGGCCGACGCCTTCCTCGCCCCGACGACGAAGAGCCTGAGCCACACCCGCGCCCGCGGAGCCGCCACCGACGCCGGCGCGCGTGGCGCGACCCTGCCGGGGATCACCCGGGAGGTGTTCCTCGCGGGGCTCGACGCCGACTACGACGCCATCGCCGCCGCCTGTGCCGAGGTGCGGGCGCAGGTCGCCGACGCCGACGAGGTGCGCGTCACGACCGAGGCCGGCACCGACATCGCGTTCGAGCCGGGGTCGCGGGAGTGGCACTCCGACACCGGCGACGTGAGCGAGCCGGGGACGTTCTCGAACCTCCCCGCCGGCGAGGTGTTCGTCAGCCCCGAGACCGCCCACGGTACCTACGTCGTCGACGGGACGATGATGCCCCACGGCCGCCTCGACGGGCGGAAGCTCCGCTTCGAGGTGGCCGACGGGGTCGTCACCCGCATCTCGGACGACGACGTGCGCGAGCAGGTGGAGACCGCCGCGGAGACGGCGGGCGAGGCCGCGTACAACCTCGCGGAGCTGGGGATCGGGACGAACGTCGGCGTCACGGAGCTGGCCGGCTCGGTGCTGCTCGACGAGAAGGCCGCCGGCACGGTCCACATCGCGATCGGCGACGACGCCGGCATCGGCGGCGACACCGAGGCTCCCCTCCACCTCGACGGGATCGTGCGGGAGCCGACAGTGTACGCCGACGGGGAGGTCGTGGATCTCCCGTCGATCGAGCAGTGAAACCGCGAGACGGCGTGGAAGTGAAGCTCCCGCGGTAAGCGAGCGGGCGCCCGACGACGCTCCCCCGGTCGGGCCGAGGAGGTCGGTCGGGTCGACCTCGGGAGCCGGCCGGGCGGCGCGGTGTCCCCGCCGGGGCCGCCGAGCACGGGATTGATACGCGCCCGTCGCCACATCATGACCGATGACAGGGGAGATCCGCTCGCTCGACGACCGGACCGTCCGCGAGATCGCCGCCGGCGAGGTGGTCGAGCGCCCCGCCTCCGTCGTGAAGGAGCTCGTCGAGAACGCGCTCGACGCGGGCGCCTCACGGGTCGCCGTCGCCGTCGAGAACGGCGGGATCGACGGGATCCGCGTGCGCGACGACGGGGCGGGCATCCCCGCCGAGCAGCTCCCCCGAGCAGTGGCGAAACACGCGACGAGCAAGCTCGACGGGATGGACGACCTCGACGCCGGCGTCGCTACCCTCGGCTTCCGCGGCGAGGCGCTCCACTCGGTCGGCGCCGTCGCGGAGCTGACGGTCCGCTCGCGCACCCCCGACGCCGACACCGGCGCCGAGCTGGTCGTCGACCGCGGCGAGAACGGCGACGTCGAGCCCGCGGGCTGTCCCGCCGGGACGACCGTCGAGGTACGGGACCTGTTCGGGCGGACGCCGGCCCGCCGGAAGTTCCTGAAGACCCCGGCTACGGAGTTCGACCGGGTGAACGCCGTCGTCTCGGCGTACGCGCTCGCCAACCCCGCGGTGGCCGTCTCGCTGGAGCACGACGGCCGCGAGGTGTTCGCCTCCCCCGGCGACGGCGACCGCCGCTCGGCGGTACTCGCGGTGTACGGCCGCGAGGTCGCGGAGGCCATGGTCGACGTCGACTTCGAATCCGACGACGCTGTCGCCGTCTCGGGGCTCGTCTCGCACCCCGAGACCACCCGCGCGGGGCGGGAGTACCTCACGACGTACGTGAACGACCGCTGGGTGCGCGACGGCGACCTCCGCGGCGCCGTGGTCGACGCCTACGGCGGCCAGCTGGCGACGGACCGCTACCCGTTCGCCGTCCTCTTCGTCGACGTGCCCGGCGAGGCGGTCGACGTGAACGTCCACCCCCGGAAGACGGAGGTCCGCTTCGACGACGACGCCGGCGTGGTGGCGACCGTCCGGGAGGCGGTCCGCGCGGCGCTGTTGGACCACGGCCTCGTGCGCTCGTCGGCGCCCCGCGGCCGCTCGGCGCCCGAGGAGGTCGACGCCGACCCCGAGGTCGTCGGCGGCGCGGGCACCGACCACGAGCGCGCGGCGACGCGGCGGCGCGAGGACGACCGCGACGGCGACGCCGGCGGGAGCGACGACGCGACGTCGTCCGTACTCGACGCCTGGGGCGGCTCCGACGCGGCGTCGCCCGACGACCCCCCGGACGCGCCGGCGAAGGGTGTGACGCCGCCGAGCGACGGCGACGACGCGGTCGACGCGCCCGGCTCGGACGCCGACGCGGGCGTCGACACAGGCACCGACGCGGGCGGCGGCGCGGACGACGCGGGCGTCGACACAGGCACCGGCGCGAACGGCGACGCGGACGACGATCCGGCGGGTACCACGGCGCGGGCGGACGACGCGGCGTGGAGCGTCGACGTCGACGGCGCCGACCGACCGACGGACCACCCGGCGCGTGGGCGGACGGACGCGACCGCCGGCGGCGCGCCCTCCCCCCGCTCCTGGCAGGCGGACGACGACGAGGGCGAGGGCGGGGCTGACGCCGACGGCGCGGACGCGGGAGCGGGCGGCGCGAACTCGGCCGCGTCCGACGCGGACGCGACCCTGTCCCGCTCTGGCGGCGGGGACGAGTCCCGGTCCCCGTCCACAGACCGCTCGTGGGACGCACCCGCGCAGTCGACGCTCGGCGGCGGGACGACCGCCGAGCGCGCCGAGCGCGACCGGCTCCCAGCGATGCGCGTGCTCGGGCAGTACGACGACACGTACGTGGTCTGCGGGACCGACGCCGGGCTGGTGTTGATCGACCAGCACGCCGCCGACGAGCGCGTCAACTACGAGCGCCTCCGGGCGGCCGTCGACGACGGGGCGCCGACGCAGACGCTCGCGGCCCCCGTGGAGCTGGAGCTGACCGCCCGGGAGGCGGAGCTGTTCGAGGCGTTCCGCGACGCGCTCCGGGAGGTGGGGTTCCGAGCCGAGCGAACGGCGGGGGACGGCGACGGGGACGGCGCGGAGGGGGGTGACGGCGCCGCCCGAGCGGGCGACGACGCCGACGCGAGCGCCCGGACCGTCGCGGTGACGGCGGTGCCGGCGGTGTTCGACGCGACGCTGGACCCGGATCTCCTCCGGGACGTGCTGGCGGCGTTCGCCGACGAGGTGGTCGACGGCGACCGCCCGGTCGCGGAGGTGGCCGACGCCCTGCTTGCGGATCTGGCGTGTTACCCGTCGGTGACGGGCAACACCTCCCTCACCGAGGGGAGCGTGACCGACCTCCTGGACGCGCTCGACGCCTGCGAGAACCCCTACGCCTGCCCCCACGGACGACCGGTGCTGGTGGAGTTCGGCGACGAGGAGATCGAGGACCGCTTCGAGCGCGACTACCCCGGCCACGGCGGGCGCCGCGCGGAGTAGCCCCCGACCGGGACGGCGGGGCGCCGGCGGCGACGAACCGTCCGGGACGACAGTCGCGGCGGCGCGCCGTCAGCGACGACGAGCCGGTCGCGGCGGGGAGCCGGGGCCGGGTCGGTCCCGCGGTCCGGACCCTTTTGTGGGCCGCCCCCGTCGCCCCGCCCGTGACCGACCTCGTCACGTTCGGGGAGACGATGCTGCGGCTCTCCCCGCCGGAGGGGACCCGTCTGGAGACCGCCGACCGACTCGACGCCCGCGTCGGGGGCGCCGAGAGCAACGTCGCCGTCGCGGGGGCGTCGCTGGGACTGGACGCGGCCTGGCTCTCGAAGCTGCCGGACTCCCCGCTGGGGCGGCGGGTGGTGCGGGCGCTGCGCTCCCACGGCGTCGACCCGGCCGTCGCCTGGAGCGACGACGCCCGCCTGGGCACGTACTACCTCGAACACGGGGGGGAGCCGCGCGGCACGAACGTCGTGTACGACCGCGCCGACTCCGCGGTGACGACCGTCACGCCGGCGGAGCTTCCGACCGACGGTCTCGCGGACGCCGACACGTTCCACACCACCGGGATCACGCCCGCGCTGTCGACCCGGGCCGCGGAGACGACCGCCGCGCTGCTGAAGCGGGCGGCCGCCACGGGCGCGCGCACCAGCCTCGACGTGAACTACCGGAGCAAGCTCTGGTCCCCCGAGACGGCCCGCGAGACGCTCGTCGCCCTGTTCGAGTACGTGGACACGCTGTTCGTCGCCCGGCGCGACGCCGAGGCGGTGCTGGGTCGCGAGGGCGACGCCGTCGACATCGCCCACGGGCTGGCGACCGACCACGGCTTCGGAACCGTCGTCGTCACCCGCGGCGAGCACGGCTCGCTGGCGCTGCACGACGGGCAGGTGTTCGAGCAGCCCGTGTACGAGGCCGACACGCTCGACGCCATCGGCACCGGCGACGCGTTCGTCGGCGGCTACCTCGCGCGGCGCGGTCGCGGCGGCGACGTCGACGCCGCCCTGGAGTGGGGCGCGGCGACGGCGTCGCTCAAGCGGACCGTCGCGGGCGACCTCGCGGTCGTCACGCCCGCGGAGGTCGAGCGCGTCGTCGAGGACGAAACGGGCGGTATCTCGCGGTAGGACGGACGGGGAGCGGGCTACGCCCGCCCGGATTCCTCGGCGTGGTCGCGGGCGGTCGCGTACGCCTCCCGCACCTCCGAGAACGCCTCCGGGCTCCCGCCCTGGTCGGGGTGGACCTCCTTCACCTTCTCCCGGTAGGCCGCCTCGACCGTCTCCCGGCCGGCGGTCGCCGGCAGACCGAGCGTGTCGAAGGCGCTGGCGACGGGGGCGGTCCCCCCGCGGGCGGCCCGAGACGGACCTCCGGCACCTCGAAGGGGAGCCGCCGGCCGAGGTGCGAGCCGGGCATCTCGTGTTCACAGAGGATCGGGTGGACGTCGCGCGTCCCGTCGTTCTCGATCGCGAAGTACGCGTGCACGTCGAAGGTGATGGCGACGCCGCGTTCCGGGAGGTGGAAGGCGACGGTCGTCCCGTCGAGGTCGGCGTCCTCCACGTACCGCTCGTCGATCCGGTCGAGGTAGTCGCGCATCTCCGCCTTCCGTCGGAGTGACCCTCGGTTGGGGCCGCCGGTGCGGGTCGGCGGGTCGGGAAACAGCCTGTCGGCCGCGAGGAAGGCGGCGGCGACGCCGCCGGAGGCGACGACGCCGACGACGACGCCCCACAGCAGCCACCCCGGCAGCGCGGCGATCCACTCACCGAACACACCCGGCGTTGGCGTCGGCCGGTCTTGAACCCCTCGCCGGCGGCGACACGTTCTCCCTCGACTCCGGACGGAACGAGACGCCGTGTGCGGGGGACGCCCGGGACCGTCGAGGGGAGGGAGTTAGGTCTCGCCACGGCCGCCGGGTGAGTCGTTTGCGCGAAGCGAGTTCGCGGCGCCCCGTTCGGGTCGCCGGCTCAGAGCATCCCGTTCTCCCGCAGCCCCTCCATGACGTCGTCGACGAGCGACTCGGCGTCCTCGTAGGGGAACTCCTGCCTGGAGCCGAGCTTCGCCGCGAGCTCCATCGCCGTGAAGGAGACGTCGCCCGACTCGAACGTCGTCCCGGGGCCCTGCGGGAGCGCCGGCACGAGGTCCATCTGGCTCGACACCGGGTAGTCGGCGTCCGAGAAGGCGTCGTGGAACTGCGCACGGAGGTCGGCCTCGACGTCGTCGTCGGTCATACCCGCAACGGCGGGCGATACCGCAAAAGCGTTCCGGAACGACGGACGACGCCGGAGCCGTTCCTGTTCGGTCGCCCGGCGGCCCAGCAGTCTGGCAGCCCGGCGGCTCGGCAGACAATCCCTTCCTATCCCGACACCCCCCGACACCACGGCAGCCGGCCGTCCGAGCCGGTACCGTCGGGTTCTTTCGCCCGCGAGCCGAACCGGGGTGGCGTGACGTCAGAGTTCGCGTTCGACTTCGACCTCCTGCGAGAGCTGACCGAGACGAGCGGCGTGCCCGGCTACGAGGACCGCGTCCGCGACCGCGTGCGCACCGTGTTCGACGACGCCGTCGACGAGGTGCGTACCGACTCGATGGGCAACGTCGTCGGCACCGTCGAGGGGAGCGGCGACTACGAGGTCGCCGTCGCGGCCCACATGGACGAGATCGGCTTCATGGTGAAATACGTGACCGACGACGGCTTCCTGAAGGTGGACGCGCTCGGCGGGTGGGACGCCCGCGTGCTGCGCGCCCAGCGCGTCCGCGTCCACACCGGCCGGGGCGACCTCACGGGCGTCATCGGCTCAGTGCCGCCCCACACCCTCGGCGAGGAGGAGCGCGAGAGCGACGACGCCGTCGAGGACGTCGTCATCGACCTCGGCATGGACGCGGAGGACGTGCGCGAGGTGGTCGCCGTCGGCGACCTCGTCACGATGGAGCAGTCGACCGTCCGGATGGGCGAGACGGTGACCGGCAAGGCGCTCGACGACCGGGTGTGTCTGTTCGCCATGCTGGAGGCGGCCCGCGAGTTCGAGGACCCGGACGCGACGATCCACTTCTGTGCGACTGTCCAGGAGGAGGTCGGCCTCCGCGGCGCGGAGGCGCTCGGCGTCGACGTGGACCCCGACCTGGCGATCGCGCTCGACGTGACGATCGCCTCCGACACGCCGGGCGTCGACGAGGACAAGCGGGTGACGCGGCTCGGCGAGGGCGCCGCCGTGAAGCTGAAGGACGGCTCCGTCATCACGAACCCGACGGTGACGCGCCGCATCCGCGACGTCGCCGAGGCGGAGGAGATCCCCCACCAACTGGAGGTGCTGCCCGCCGGCGGCACCGACACCGCGGGGTTCCAGACGTCGAACGGCGCCAAGCCCGTGGGCGCGATCTCGATCCCGACGCGGTACCTCCACACCGTCACCGAGACCGCCCACGGCGACGACATCCGCGCCGCCATCGACCTGCTCGGCGCCGTCCTCGACGCGGAGGACGGCTCGACCGACTACTCGCTGTAGGCGTCTCCCGAGCGCGAAAAGAACCGACCCGTGTGTGGCGGACCGACGACTCCACCGCTCGGGGCGCCGGCGCGGCCGCCCGGGTACGCGGGTCGATGTGTGCCTCTGACAGTCCCCTGTGGCCCCCGTCTCGACGTTCGCGGTTCCGGTGTTGAAGCTATCGGATCGGCGACAGTTGTTGCCGGGTGACGTCCGGAACGCGACCGGCTATCGATCGGCTGTGTGCAGGTCGGCCAACGGAGCCTGAGACGGCGGCCGATCCGGCCGCCGAGCTCCTCGTCGGGCCAGCGGCGGCGTGAGAACAACTACGTGATCGGGAACTGAGACCGGGGCCCGCGGCGGAACGACCCCGTCCGGCCGTCGGCGCGGCGACTACTGGTCGGGCGGGTCGTAGTCGCCGCCGTACTTCGTGAAGAAGAACGCGAGTCCGAGCGTCGCGACCATCGCGATGAAGGAGGCGACCCCGAGGCTCTTCGCGGAGTCGGGCACCTCGGGCGGTCCGGCGGCCGTCGGCTCTGGCGTCGGCAGCTCCTCGACGACCTCGACGGTGGCCGCCATGCCGACCGACTGGTGGGGGTCGCAGTAGTACTCGTAGGTGCCCGTCGTCTCGAAGGTGAACTCCGTCGAGAACCCCTCGTCCTCGATCGGCTCGTGTCCCTCCCAGGCGGCGTCGTCGGGCTGGCCGTCCACGACGATGTTGTGGCCGCCGGACACCCACTCGAAGGTGACCGTCGTTCCGGGCGTCACGTACAGCGGGCTGTCCGTCCCGGGCGTGTACTTGAGCCCCTGCTCGCCGGCGCCGACCTCGACCGTGCCGGAGCCGTCGGCCGTCTCCTGTGCCGCGGCGGTGCCCGCGCCGGCGGCGGCCGCGCCCGTCGCGGCGGTCGCGCCCGCCGCCCCCCGGAGGAAGCTCCGGCGGCTGAGCGTGTCGTCGTCCATGCCCGCGGCTAAACGAGTCCCGAACCTATATCCGTCGATCGAATCCGTCTCGGCGCGGGGACACGCACGACGGCGGCGGGAGTCACACGACTACGACGCCGTCGCGGTGAGGCCGGATCGCGGTCGCGGGAACGTCGGCGGTGCGGCCGCGGTGCGGGAGTCGCCGGCGACGGTACCGCGAGTGAGGCCGGAGTTCTCGTGAGCAGAGCGAACGAGAACACGGAAGACGAGCGAAGCGAGTCTTCCGGAGGCCGAGCGAGCGGCAGTTTTGTCATGAACGGGTTTTGACGGGGGTCGAGCGCGCCGTAGGCGCGGGAGGCCCCCGTGAAAAGCGGTTCGTCAGAGCCAGCCCCGGTCGTCGACGACCTCGCGGTAGCAGTCCACCCACTCGTCGAGCACCGCCCCGCGATCGAAGGCGGCGAAGCGGTCGTTCGTCTCTCGCGCCGGGAGGTCGCCGCAGGCGACGATCTCGTCGGCGAGCTCCCGCGGGCTCGTCACCAGTCGCCCCCGTTCGATCCCCTCAACGAGTTCGTGGGCCGAGGAGCCGGCTTGGTACTCGACGATACCGACGCAGCCGCACGCCAGCGCCCACAGGAGTCCCGTCGCGAACGGCTCGTACGTCGCCGTCTGGGCGAACACGTGCGACCCCTTCAACACCGGCACCAGGTCGGCGTCGTCGAGGTCGCCGAGGAACGCCACCCGGTCGTCGATCCGGAGGTCGGCGGCCGTCCGCTCGGCGTCGGCGCGGGCGGGGCCGTCGCCGACGACCGCCGCGGTCCACTCGCGGTCGCGCAGCTCCGCCAGCGCGAGGAGGAACTCCCCGACGTTGGCGTCGTCGTCGAGGTCGCGGGCCCAGACGGCGTCGAAGCGGTCGTCGACGCCGGCCGAGCGAACCAGGTCGAAGTCGATGCTCTCGGGGATCACCCGGGCGCGCACGTCGCTGGCGCCGTGTTCGCGCACGGCCGTCCGGACGGTCTCGGAGGGAGTGAGCACCCGGTCGGCCGCGGTCGCCGTCTTGCGGTACCGGCGGTCGGAGCCGCGCTCAGGGTCGCGCTCCCACCAGTCGACGACGACCGGGACGCGCAGGAGCCGGGCGGTGCGTTTCGCGGTCGTGGCGTGGCCCGGCGGCACCGAGACGGCGTGGACCACGTCCGGCCCGGCGTTCCGGAGGGCGAAGGGGAGCTTCGACCGGAACGGCCCCGGCGCGGGACCCGCGGTGACCGCGCGGTACTCGACGCCGTCCCGCTCGAACCGGTCGCGATGGCCGTCCCACCACTTCGCGCACAGCCAGCGGACCTCGTGACCGCCGTCGGCGAGGCCGGCGGCGACGCGGCGCGTCCGACGGACGGCGGGGGTGTCCCGCGTCTCCGTCGTGTCCATCGAAACGACCGCGACTCGCATTGCGGGTTCGTACCCGTGCGGAGGTAAAAAGGGAGGCGGTAGCCCAGGGGGCGGCGCCGACTGTCCGGCGGCGAACCCCTCGCCGATCCGAACGCTTTCGACGCCCGGCGGCGACGGTGACGGTATGACCGAGCAGTCGTACGAGATCGAGCGGTACCTGAACGTCCGGTCGGCCGGCGGCGCCGCGTTCGCCCCCGACGGCACCCTCGCGTTCCTGCTGGACACGACCGGCACGCCGCAGGTGTGGAGCCTCCCGGAGCCGGGCGCGTGGCCCGAACAGCACACCTTCTTCGAGGAGCGCGTCACGTTCGTCGACTGGTCGCCCGAGCGCCGGGAGCTGGCGTTCGGCATGGACGAGGGCGGCGACGAGCGGGCGCAGCTGTACCGTCTCGACCCCGACACCGGCGTCGTCACCGAGTGGACGGCGATGCCGACGGCGAAACACCGCTGGGGCGGGTGGTCCCACGACGGCGAGCGGATCGCGTTCGCCTCGAACCGTCGTGACGAGTCCGCCTTCGACGTGTACGTCCAGGACCGGGCGGCGACGGGCGCGGACGCCGAGCTCGTGTTCGAGGGCGACGGCTGGCTCTCCGTGGCGGGCTGGTCGCCGGACGACACGCGGCTGCTCGTCCACGAGGCGCGCGGGAGCTTCGACCACGACCTCCACGTGCTCGACCTCGACTCCGGGGGGCTGACGCACGTCACCCCGCACACAGAGGACGCGCGGTTCTCCGGCCCCGAGTGGGGCCCCGACGGCGACGCGGTGTACGTCTGCACCGACCACGCCTCCGACAGCCTGCGGCTGGAGCGGATCGCGCTCGGCGAGGCGGCGGGAGCCGGGGGGGAGGAGTCGGAGCGGGCGGAGACGCTCGGCGACCTGACGGTCGTCGAGTCCGGGGGCGAGTGGAACGTCGACGGCGTCGCGGTCGACGAGGAGAGCCGCCGCGTTGCCTACACCCGTAACGTCGAGGGGTACACCGAGGTCACCGTCGGCGAACTCGCCGGGCCCGACCGGGTCGAGCCGTTCGCGGAGCCGGAACTCCCGAACTGCGTCGCCGGCGGCGTCTCGTTCGGGCCGGACGGCGACCGGCTGGCCGTCACCGTGACCGGCAGCACGGTCAACACGAACTGCTACGTCGTCGACGCGGACTCCGGCGAGGCGCGCCGGTGGACCCACGCCGCCACCGCGGGGATCCCCCCGGAGACGTTCGTCGAGCCGGAGCTGGTTCACTACCCGACGTTCGACGGCCGGGAGATCCCCGCGTTCTTCTCGACCCCGAACGACGCTCCGACGGGGGAGACCCCGGTGATCGTCGACATCCACGGCGGCCCGGAGAGCCAGCGGCGTCCCTCGTTCAGCGCCGTCAAGCAGTACTTCCTCAACAACGGCTACGCGGTGTTCGAGCCGAACGTCCGCGGCTCCTCCGGCTACGGGAAGGCGTACGCCCACCTCGACGACGTGGAGAAGCGGCTCGATTCGGTGGCCGACATCGAGGCGGCCGTCGAGTGGCTCCACGACCACCCCGTCGTCGACCCCGACCGGATCGTCGCCATGGGCGGGAGCTACGGCGGCTTCATGGTGCTGTCGGCGATGACGGAGTACCCGGAGCTGTGGGCCGCCGGCGTCGACATCGTCGGCATCGCCAGCTTCGTCACCTTCCTCGAGAACACCGGCGACTGGCGCCGCGAGCTCCGGGAGGCGGAGTACGGCAGTCTGGCGGAGGACCGCGAGTTCCTCGAATCGATCTCGCCGATCAACGACGTCGACGAGATCGCCGCGCCGCTTTTCGTCCTCCACGGGGCGAACGACCCGCGCGTCCCCGTCGGGGAGGCCGAACAGATCGTCGAGAAGGCGAGCGAGCACGTCCCCACCCGGAAGCTGGTCTTCGAGGACGAGGGGCACGGCTTCTCGAAGCTGGAGAACCGCATCGAGGCGTACCGCGGGATCGTCGAGTTCCTCGACGACCACGTCTGACTGCTCCTCGCGTCGATGGCCGGATCGGCGGTCTCTCCCCAGCGCTCCGAGGACGGATGCCTCCCGATCCGCGCGTCGAACACCTCGTCGCCTCGGAGCGGGCAGTCGATGGACGCGCCGTCGCTGTCCGGGAAGCGGCCGAGCCCGGCGGTCGTGGTCGTCGTCGCGCTCCAGCCGCTTTCGATTGCTTCGCGAAAGCGGCCGATCGCGGCTCTCCTCTTAGTGTGGTCTATCGCCGCGTAAACGTACTCCGTCGCGGCCGTCTCGATCGGGGCGGCCGAGAGAACATGAGACGTCCCTCGACCACTGCAGAGGATCATTTGCCTACAGCGTAACGAAAAGCGAGATCGAAAGTGGGTGATCGTAGGCGGTCAGTATGTTATGACTTCGAGCCCTTCGACGTCTCGAAAGTCTGAATCGTTCGAGACCACTGGCTCGTCGAGGAGTAGCCCGTGGGCGGCGATGAGAGGATCGGCCCCATCGAGTTCCTTCGCCACGTCGGAGTTCATGTGCTCCCGCTTCAGTTCTCCGGCCCGCCGAGCCACTTCCGGCGAGAGGTCGATGGTCGAGCGGCTGGCGATCAGTCGTTCGTAGAGCGCGCGCAGCTTCTCTCCCAACGGCGCGTTCCCGATACCGGTATACACTTCCCAGACGACTGCCGTCGGCACGCGAGTCGGAACGACGCTCTCGCCGAGCTCTCTCGCTTTCTCGCGGGCGGTATCGTCGCCGTCGGCGAGTTTCCCGAGATACTGCGTGTCCAGAATCATTCGTGGCTCGGCGGCGTCGCTCCGACCGTCCCGTCAGTCGCCTCCTCGATGCTCACATCGAGATCCAGTTCCTCGGCGTCGTCGGCGAGGTCGATCAGCGAGTAGCCGCCGACGAGCCGGTCGAGGGTTTCGGACAGCGTTTCGTCCTCTCTGTTCTCGGACTTCACCCGAGCGTACAGGTCCTCGCTTACCCGCATCTGTTTCGTTCCCATACGAACTCGTTTACGTCGTTGACGGAAGTACCGGCGCCGGTCGCAGTGCCGGCATCGGACGTCGATGGCCGGTGTAGACGTTTCAAGCCGAGGAGCCGGAGACGTTCATCGAAGTCGCCGCCGAACGTTCGACCCCGGCGAGCCGCGGAGCCGGTACGAGATCGATACCGGCGGTTATCGGGACACTACCCGATGTTTCGTGGCGAATGAGTTAATAACCGGGAGGACTCTCAGGACAAGCGTGTCCGCGTCCCACCGGCCCCGCGTGCTGTTCGTGATCCCCGACAGGTCGGACAGGGACGACTCGAAGGCGGCCGACCTCGAACGGGAGACCGACCACGAGGTGGTCGTCCGGCCGCCGGCGACCGCCGCCGAGTTCCTCCGGGAACTGGGTCCCACGATCGACTGCGTCGTCTGCGCGGTGACCGACCCTGACTGCGTGGAGGCGCTCTCGGCCGACGCCGGCGAGGTCCCGCTGGTCGTGTACGGCGACGAGGTGCCGCCGGTGCCCGTCGGCGACGTCGTCGCGACCGACGGCGGAACCGGCGAGCTCGCGGCCCGCGTGACCGCCCGCGTCGAGCAGGCGCGCAAACGCGACGAGCTCACGGAGGCGAACGCGAAACTCTCGGCGCTGAACACGTACACCCGGGAGCTGACCGGCTGCGCGACCGTCGAGGAGGTGAGCGACACCGTCGTCGACGCCGTGACGAACGCGCTCGGACACGGCCGGGTGGTCCTCGCGATGGTCGACGACGACGACGAGTTCTACCCGTACGGCCACACGTTCCCGGGAGAGATCGACGTGACGATGACCGTCGACGAGGGCGTCGCCGGACGGACGTACCGGACGGGAGAGACACAGATCGTCGACGACTACCGGTCCGACCCCGACTGCGCCCGCGAGATCGACGTCCGGTCGGCGGTGAGCGTCCCCGTCGGCGACCACGGCATCGTCCAGGTGACGAGCGGACGGGTCGGCGTCTTCGACGAGCGCGACGCGGAGTTCCTCGAGATCGTCGCCTCCCACGCCGGCGAGGCGCTGTCCCGCCTGCGCCGCGAGGCGGAGCTACGGCTCGAACGCGACAGCCTCCACGCCTTCTTCGACGGCATCAGCTCGCCGGCGGTGTACGTCGAGGCGGACGCGCCCGAGGAGGACCCGACGCTCCGAGAGGTGAACTCGGCGTACGAGCGCGCCTTCGGCGACGCGCCGGTCGGCTCGCCGGTATCGCGGGCGTTCCCGACGGACACCGAGCGGCGGCTGTTCGGCGACGACCTCCACTCGGCGGAGACCGTCACCCGACAGGTCGAGCGGGAGACGGACGACGGGGTCGAGCCGTTCACCGTCGGGGTAGTGCCGGTACGGGCCGCCGCCCCGGAGAGCGCGGCCTTCGGGGTGTACACCCGCGAGGAGCCCGAGTGAGCCGGGGACGCCCGGCGGCGGGCGCGGTCCGGCGAGCGCGCCCCGCCGACGATCCCGGCGGGAGATCGCCAGCCCGCTCCCGACTCGTCCACACGAACGTCCGTTAAAGTCAACACCGGTCCCGCCGAACTGCTCCGTATGAGCACGCAGGAACGCGAGGAGCGGACGATCCGCTGTCTCATCGCCAAGGTGGGGCTCGACGGTCACGACCGCGGCGCACACGTCATCTCGCGAGCGTTCCGCGACGCCGGCTTCGAGGTCATCTACTCCGGGCTCCACCGCGCGCCCGAGGAGATCGTCCAGGCGGCCGTCCAGGAGGACGTCGACGTCCTCGGGATCTCGATCCTCTCGGGGGCGCACAACACGCTCGTCCCGAAGATCGTCGACGGGCTGAAGGAGTACGACGCGTTCGAGGACACGCTCATCCTCGTGGGCGGGATCGTCCCGGACGACGACCGCGAGGAGATGCTCGATCTCGGCGTCGGCGCCGTGTTCGGGCCGGGGACGCCGATGGAGGAGACCATCGAGTTCGTCCGCGAGCACGCGCCAGAGCGCGAGTGATGACCGCCGCTGGATCGACAGAGTCGGAGCTGGTCGCGGCGCTGTTGGACGGGAAACACCGGGCGCTCGCCCGGGTGATCACGAAGATCGAGAACCGCTCGCCCGGCTACCGCGACATCGTCTCCCGGCTGCACGCACACACCGGCCACGCGGACGTGATCGGCGTCACCGGAAGCCCGGGCGCCGGCAAGTCGACGCTCGTCGACAAGCTGGCCAGCACCTACCGCGACCGCGGCGAGACGGTCGGCGTCATCGCGGTCGACCCCTCCTCGCCGTACACGGGCGGGGCGGTGCTGGGCGACCGCATCCGGATGGCCTCGAACGTCGGCGACATGGACGTGTTCTTCCGGTCGATGAGCGCCAGGGGGACCCTCGGCGGCCTCTCGACTGCCACCGCGGACGCGATCAAGGCACTGGACGCGTTCGGCAAGGACAAGGTGATCATCGAGACCGTCGGCGCCGGACAGAACGAGGTCGACATCGTCCGCACGGCCGACACGGTCTCGGTACTCGTCCAGCCCGGCTCCGGCGACGACGTGCAGATGCTGAAGGCCGGCATCCTGGAGATCGGGGACGTGTTCGTCGTCAACAAGGCCGACATGGACGGCGCCGAGCGGACGGTCGCGGAGCTGGAGGAGATGATCCACATGCGGCGAAACCCCGCGAAGAACCTGAACACGGGCCATCACGACCCCGTCGACGACGACGAGGAGCTGGCCGCGGTCGCGGCGGACGACGCCGACGGCGGGGAGACGTGGGAGCCGTCGGTCGTGGAGACGGTCGCGACCACCGGCGACGGCGTCGAGGAGTTGATCGACACGCTGGCGGCCCACGCCGAGTGGCTCGTTGACACCGGCGAGATCGAAACGCGGGCGCGAAACAGGTACGCCGCTGAGATCCGCCAGCTCGTCCGGGGCGACACCGCGGCCCTCCTGGAGGAGGTGATCGACGAGGCGGGCGGGATCGAGGCGCTGGCCGACCGCGTCCTCGCCCGCGAGACGGACCCCTACTCCGTGACCGACGAGCTGGTGGGGCCGCTGCGTGAGTGCGTGCGCGAGGAGCTGGACGATGGGTAAACTCGGTGTCTACTGATTCCGTCGGAGCGATCGACGTGATGGCAGGAACCTGGTGCTCGAAGGTCCCCGCGGCTCTACGGGAAGTTCTCGTGAGCGACGCGAACGGGAACCCGGAAGCCGAGCGAAGCGAGTCTTCCGTAGGCGGACGAGGCAAGCACGCGAGGGAGCGAGGCGACCGAGCGCGCGCAGCGAGGCTCCTGTCCGCACAGCTACGGGGGCGCTCTCTCTACTGCTCGGTCGAAAAGCGGCACCGTAATGAACGGCCACAAATCGACCCGCGGTGTTCCTCGATCAGACGTACGTGAACCACTCCTCGTGGTCGTCGGTCCGCCGCGCCACCAGGTCGAAGAAGGCCGACTGGAGCTCCTCGGTCACCGGCCCGCGCGAGCCGTTCCCGATCTCGACGTTGTCGACCTGCCGGATGGGCGTGACCTCCGCGGCCGATCCGGTGAAGAACAGCTCGTCGGCCGTGTTCAGCTCGCCGCGGGAGATGCTCACGTCGTCGTGAACGGTGTAACCGCGCTCCTCGGCCAGTTCGATCACCGTGTCGCGGGTGATGCCGTCGAGGATCGACTCGCTCAGCCCGGGCGTGAAGATCTCTCCGTCGCGCACGAGGAAGACGTTCTCGCCGGGGCCCTCCGCGACGTCCCCCTCCTTGTTGAGCACGATCGCCTCCTCGTAGCCGTTGCGGCGGGCCTCCTCGCCCGCCAGCATCGAGTTGACGTACAGCCCGGTGGTCTTCGCGTTCGTCGGGATCTGGCTGGAGGCGTGCTTGCGCCAGGAGGACACCATCGCCTCGATGCCGTTCTCCAGGGCGTCCTCGCCGAGATACGCGCCCCACGGCCACGCGGCGACCGCGACCTCCGTCGGGCAGTCGCCCGGCGAGACGCCGAGGCTGTGGTAGCCGTAGTAGGCGATGGGGCGGACGTACGCCGACTCCAAGTCGTTGCGGCGGACGACCTCCATCGTCGCCTCGGTGAGCTCCTCGCGGGAGTACGGGATATCCATGTCGTACGGCTTCGTCGACTCGTAGAAGCGGTCGAGATGCTCCTCCCAGCGGAACAGCGCCGTCCCCTCCTCGGTGTCGTACGCGCGCACACCCTCGAAGACGCCCGTGCCGTAGTGCAGTGCGTGCGTGAGGACGTGCGTGGTCGCGTCCTCCCAGTCGACGTACTCGCCGTCGTGCCAGATGGTGTCGACGTCCATCTCCGCGAAGCCGGACATACCCGAGCGCAGGATTCGCCGGACAATAAATACCACAGAAACCGCCGGCGGCGTCCCCGCACACCTCGCTCGGATCCCGTCGGCTTTCGCGTTTCGGTCGTCGCCGACGCCGATCGAATCGCTGACATTGACTGAGTCGCCGGCGCCGACCGAGTCGCCGACGCCGTTCGGGTCGTCGAGGTCGCAAGCGTAGACCTCGATTTACGACCATAAATAATAAACTCGTGTAATTTAATTACCCCGGAGAATTACCCGCCGGTGATGGAGACACGGACGACACCCGCCGACGGGGGCGACGGCGACGCACGGCGGCCGACGCTCCGGGAGGCGCTCGTGCCGCTTTCGGTCGTCGTCGCCTCGTTGGGCGTCGGCTCGGGGCTGCTCGGACTGGCCCCGCACGGACCGCTGCTGTGGAGCATCGCCTTCGCCGGGCTGTTCGCGCGCTACCGGCTCGGCTACGACTGGGACGGCGTGTACGACGCCGCCGAGGGCGGGCTGAAGACGGGGATGCAGGCGATCCTGATCCTGTTCGTCATCTACGGGCTGATCGCGACGTGGACGAGCGCCGGCACCATCCCCGGCCTGATGTACTACGGCCTCGCGCTGCTGTCGCCGACGGTGTTCCTCCCCGCGACGGCCCTGCTTGCGGCGGTCGTCGCCTTCGCCATCGGCTCGTCGTGGACGACCGTCGGGACGCTCGGCGTCGCGTTCGTCGGCATCGGGAGCGGGCTCGGCGTGTCGGCGCCGATGACCGCCGGCGCCATCGTCTCGGGCGCGTACGCCGGCGACAAGCAGAGCCCGCTGTCGGACACCACCAACCTCGCGGCGGCGGTGACCGACACCGACCTGTACGACCACATCAACGCGATGCGGCTCGGCACCGCCGTCGCGCTCGGCGTCTCGGTCGTGGGCTATGCGGTCCTCGGCGCATACGCCGTGACGGGGAGCGGCGGCGACACCGCCGCGATCACCGACCCGCTCGCGTCCACGTACGCGCTCGGCCCGACGGTGTTCCTCCCGCTGGTCGTCACGTTCGGCCTCGCGATCCGGGGGTATCCGGCGCTCCCGTCGCTGATCGCGGGCGTGTTCGCCGGCGCCGGGACCGCGGTGCTCGCTCAGGGGCGGTCGTTCACGGCCGCCTGGGAGGCCTTCCTCGACGGCACCGCGCCCGAGACGGGCAGCGACCTCGTGAACGGGCTGCTCGCCACCGGCGGCGTCGCCGGGTCGGGCTGGACCATCGCCGTCGTCGTCGCCGCGCTCGCGCTGGGCGGCCTGCTCGAAGGAACCGACGTGCTCGCGGCGGTGACCGACGGCCTCGCGGACCTGGTGTGGTCCCGGAGCTCCCTCGTCGTCGGCACCGGGGGAGCCGCGCTCCTCACGAACGCGTTCACCGCCCAGCAGTACATGAGCATCGTCGTTCCCGGCGTGAGCCTCCGGGAACTGTACGAGGAGCACGGGCTCGACTCCCGCGACCTCTCGCGGGCGGTCGAGGCCGCCGGCACCCCCACCGGACCGCTGTTCCCGTGGCACGCCGGCGCCGTCTTCATGGCGGGCGTGCTCGGGTTCGAGACGTCGTTGGCGTTCGTCCCGTACTACTTCTTCGGCCCGCTGTCGGCGCTCGCGCTCGTCGGACTGGCGCTGTCCGGCCGGGCGACGACGCCCGCGGAGTCGGTCCCGGGCGACGTGGCGCCCGCGGACGACTGAGGCGAGACGCGGGGGAGAGCCGGCGTTCCGTCGGACGGACCCTGGAGGTTGCGGCGCGGTCTTCGCACACACGGGACCGAGGGTCAGATGACGGCGGGGGGCGCCGTCGCCTCCGCCAGCGCGTCGGCGTCGAGGACGCCGTCGTAGCCGTGTCGCCACGAGCGGGCCAGCGTCCGCGGACGGCGGGGAGGTCGTTCGCGACGGCGCGTCGGACCGCGGCGTCGGTCGGCATGCTCGCGCAGTGGGCCGTCGTCGGAAAAGTCGTTCCGGGGGTGTGAGAGCGGACCGCGGGGTCGGGGAGACGGGGCTACCGCAGCGCCTCGACGAGCGCCTCGCCCTCGACGTACGGGAAGCCGTGGCGGTCGGCGTACTCCCGCGCGGCCGCCGGCGACAGCGCCCGGCCGGTCCCGTCGTCGAGCATCTCACAGACCACGACCGCGGGCGGCAGCCCCGTCTCGGCCGCCAGCGCCAGCCCCAGTTCCGTGTGCCCGAGGCGGTCCGAGAGTCCGTCGGGGGCGCCCCGAAGCACGTGGACGTGGCCCGGCGCGCGGAACTCCTCGGCGAACTCCTCGGCGCCGTACGCGACGCCCGACTCCACGGCGGCCGCCATCGACGCCAGCTCCGTGACGGTGCGCGCGCGGTCGTCATCGGTGATCCCGGTGAACGTCTCGCGGTGGTTCACCGGCAGCGAGAACGACGACCGGTCGTCGTATCCGAGGTCGTGGCTCGCGGCCGCCGGGTGGTCGATCTCCTCGGTCAGGAACGGCAGTCCGACCGCGTCCGCGACGGCGTCGCCGACGGCGACGCAGATCAGCCCGCCGGCGTCGTTACGCATACGCGCGACGTCGGCCGGACCGACGGCGCCCGCGGGGTACACCAGGTCCGTTTCCCCCTCGCGGTCGTCGAAGTCGTGGACCAACACGGGGTCGCCCGCGCGAAACGCCGCCAGCGCCCGGTCGAGGCAGCCGGCCTGGCGGCTCACGCCGACCCCCCGTCGTCCGCGGCTCCCGGCTCCGTCGCGGCGCCGTTCGCCGTCGCGAGGTCGTCCGCGCGGACGGCGTCGGTGACGTGGACTCGCACCTCGTCGCCGTCCGCGAGGTCGAGCTCCCCGCGGAGCTTCACGGGCGCGATCAGCTCCAGCTGGTCCTCGTCGTGGTGGGTGCGCTCGGGGACGATAACGTGGGTCGGCTCGGCTGCGCCGCCGTCGGCGCGCAACTCGGCGGCGTAACACGTCGCCGGGCCGAACGTCCGCTCGTCGTCCTCCCAGCCGTCGATGGGAACGCCCTCGACAGAGTCGAGGCCCGCGCGGGCGCGTACGGCCGCCTCCGACAGCGAGACGTTCAGCGTCCCCGGGAACGGCTCGTAGCCCAGCCGCTCGACGAACTGCTCGTGGTAGCCGGACAGCTGGATGTAGTGGCGGCCCTCGCCCATGCCGGAGGTAACCGTCCCCGACATCGTGAGGCCCTCCTCCCCCTCGAACAGGCGGCGGTAGTCGGCGTACTCGCCGCGGAGGCGGCGCTCGCCGGCGTCGGTCACGGTCACCCACTGACCGTCGCCGACCACGTCGCGGTCGAGCAGCCCCGCGGACTCGAGCCGCTGGAGCCGTCGCGAGGCCGTCTGACTGGAGGCGCCGAGGCGGTCGCCGAGCGTGGCACAGGAGACTTTCACCGGCTCGCCGAGCCCGCCCCGGAGCGCGACCGTCTTCAGCGCGGCCACCTCGTCGTGGCCGACGGCCGTCGTGGCGTTCGTCATTGCCGATCCTGGGGGGGCGCGACGCAAAAGCGTATCGGATACGGAACGCGTAACGGAATCGTGACGGCCGGTCACGGCTCCGGGTCGCGTACCGTATCTGTGCCGTCGAGCCACCAAAAGGCGTCGGTGTCGGCGGTCGATCCGGGGTCCGGAGCCGTCGGCGGCGGGCGTCGCCGGGGGTGGGCGGCGTCGGTACGGGTGGCGGGCGCGGGGGCGTCGGCGCGGGCGGACGCGCCGCCGTCGCGGGGCGGTTCGGAAACCCATTTATCGGCGGCGGGGGAAGCCTGGCGCGTGTTCAGACAGTTCCGGTCGGCCGTGGCGTCGGCGTTGACGGACGCGCTCGGCGACCTCGGCTACCCGACCGACGACCTCGGCATCGAGGACCCCCCCGACGGCGTGGACGCGACGGTCGCCTCAAGCGTCGCGTTCCGGCTGGCGAGCGAGGGGCGTGGGCGGGCGCGTCGCCGCCGCAGGTCGCCGAGGAGGTCGCCGACGCGGTCGACGTCGACGCGACGGAGTACCTCGCCCGCGTCGAGACGAGCGGCCCGTACGTCAACTTCTTCGTCGACGACGCGTACCTCGCGGACACCCTCGACGCCGCCCGCGACGCCGAGTACGGCCGCCTCCCGCGGAAGGGGGAGTCGGTGGTCGTGGAGCACACCTCCGCGAACCCGACCGGACCGGTCCACGTCGGCCGCGCCCGCAACCCGATCGTCGGCGACGCCGTCGCCAACGCCCTCGAGTACGCCGGCCATGACGTCGACCGCCACTACTACGTCAACGACGCCGGCCGACAGATGGCCATCTTCACCTGGGCCTACGAGACGTTCGACGAGTCGGAACTGCCCGAGCCCGCCCGCGAGAAGGACGACTACGACCTCGTGCGCTACTACCGCAAGGGCAACGAGGTCCTGGAGGAGGGCGACGAGGAGACCGTCGAGACCGCGGAGGCGGAGATCGCGTCCATCCTGCGGGGGTTGGAGGCCGGCGACGGGGCGACCTACGAGCGGGTCGGCGAGGTCATCGACACGGTGCTCGCGGGGATGGAGGCGTCGCTGGCGCGGCTCCCCGCCGAGTTCGACGAGTTCGTCAGGGAGACGCGGTTCATCCGCGACGGGAGCTGTGACGACGTGGCCGAGCGGCTGAAGACGCTGGAGGAATCCGCGCTGGAGGAGGGCGCCTGGCAGGTCGACCTGAGCGAGTACGGCTACGAGAAGTCGCTCGTGTTCCTCCGCTCGGACGGCACCTCGCTGTACACCACCCGCGACCTGGCCCACCACGAGTGGAAGTTCGACAACTACGACCGCGCGGTGACCGTGCTCGGGGAGGACCACAAGCTGCAGGCCGGCCAGCTGCAGGCCGCGCTCGACCGCCTCGGCAACGACACCGACCGCCTGGAGGACCTGTTCTACTCGTACGTGAACCTCCCCGAGGGGAAGATGTCCACGCGCGCGGGCACGGCGGTGAACCTCGACGACCTGCTCGACGAGGCGGTCGCGCGCGCCCGCGGGGAGGTCGAGCGCCGGCTGGACGACCGCATCCGCGACGACGACCTCACGGAGGCCGACGTCGACCGGATCGCCCGGCAGGTGGGCGTCGGCGCCGTCCGCTACGACATCGTGAGCAAGCAGCCGTCGAAGGCGATCACCTTCGAGTGGGACCGCGCGCTCGACTTCGAGGCGCAGTCGGCGCCGTACGTCCAGTACGTCCACGCCCGCTGTTGCGGCATCGTCTCGGAAGCCGGGGAGGAGGGGCTCGCGCCCGACGCCGCCGTCGACTCCGCGACGCTGTCGACGCCCGCCGAGCGCGACCTCATTCAGGCGATCGCCCGCTTTCCCGCCGTCATCGAGGAGGCCGCCGCGGACCTGGAGCCGCATCGCGTCGCCACCTACACCCGCGAGTTCGCGGAGACGTTCAACGCCTTCTACCGGGAGTGCCCGGTGCTGACGGCCGACGACGAGGCGACCAGGGAGGCGCGCCTCGCGCTGGTCGCCGCCGCCCGCCACACGGTCGCCAACGCGCTCGACGTGCTCGGCATCGAGGCGCCGGAGTCGATGTAGACGGCCCCCTCCCGCTCCGACGCGCCGTGCAACGCCTCGCCTGCGACTACGCCGGCGTCGGGAGCAGTGCGCCGGCAGGCGTGATCAGACTGCCGCCGACCGCAAGGACGGCGACGGCCCCGAGGCCGAGCGCGAGAACGATGAAGACCAGAACCCACCACAGCGGCACGGAGTCGTTGCCTGCTTGGCTCATACGCCCGAGGGGTCGTGCCGCGGGCAAGAAACTCTCGGTTCGCCGGGACGCCTCGCCGCGCGCCTACCGGAACAGCCGGCCGAGGAACCCACCTTCCCGCCGGCCCTCGTCGTCCTCGTCGTCGTCGTCCTCCCGCCGATTCGCCTCCGCCTCGCGCTCCGTGTTCCGGCGGGCGAACGGGATCGCGTCCTCGCCGATCTCCGCGGACTCACCGGAGTCGGCGTCCTCGACGGTCGGCGGCTTCTCCCCGAGCGCCGCGTACCCCTCGTCGTCCGGCACCGTCGTCCGCG
>PXRU01000022.1:0-52183 GCA_003020945.1 Halobacteriales archaeon QS_6_71_20 | reverse complement strand
CCCGGTCGCCGACGCGGCCGCCGTCGAGTCGCCCGCCTCCGGTTCGGCGTCCGACCCCGTCTCGCCGCCCACTTCCACCCCGTCGTCCGCCCCCTCCTCGCCGCCCGCCTCCGGCTCGGCGTTCGCGTCGACCGGTGGTGCCGCCGTCCCGTCCGCCTCCGCGGCCCCGTACTCCGGGTCGTCGGGGGTCGCCTCCCCCGCGTCGGGCGTGGGCGCCCGGCGGACCGGCTCCCCCGTCAGCGAGGAGGCCAGCGAGCGGTAGGCGGCCGCGGCGTCGCCGTCGGGCGCGTGGACCAGCAGGGGACGGCCGGCCGCCTGCGCGTCGGCGACGACCGGGTCGTCGGGGATCGCCCCGAGCACGGGCACGTCGACGTCGCCGGTGTCCTCGTCGCCCTCCGCGCGGTTCAGGGCGATGCCCGCGACGGTGCCGCCGAGGCGCTCGGCCAGGTCCTGCGTCTTGCGGGTGTTGCCGAGGCCGTCCCGCGTCGGCGTCGACACGAGGAGGACGGCGTCGGCGACCGACAGCGGGAGCGCGGTCTGGTGGGTGAGCCCCGCGCCGGTGTCGACGACGACGTACTCGGCGCCGGTGATCGACTCCAGCAGGCCGACGAGCGCCTCGGGGTCGGCCTTCCGGAACTGCTCCAGCGTCGACCCGCCGGGCAGCACGGCCAGTCCGTGGGGCCCCTCGCGGGTCGCCGCCCCCGGCTCCGCGTCGCCGGCGAGCACGTCGTGGAGCGTCGCCCCGCCCGGCTCGACCCCCAGCGTCGGGCCGAGGCTCGCCGCCCCCAGGTCGGCGTCCACCGCGACCGTGTCGTGTCCGGCGGCCGCGAGCGTGGCCGCGAGGTTGGCGGCGGTCGTCGTCTTCCCAACCCCCCCTTTCACGCTCGCGACGGCGTAGATGGTCGGCATTTACCGTGGCTACGGCCGCCGCCCGTCATAAAGGTAGGTCCTCCCCGTGACCCGGGGCCGCTGTCCCCTCTCGGTGGCTCGGCCGACCCGGCGCCGGGATGCCCGCGCGGCCGCGAGCCGCGCGAACACCCCCGTAGTCAACAGGTACTTACACCGCGGCGGGCGAACTACCCCACAATGAGTAGCGACGCGCAGGAGGGGCAACCGAGCGAGGACCGGAAGAAGTACGAGTTCCGGAAGGTCCTGGAGGAGCTCGACGACTTCGAGGGCTCGGGCACCCAACTCATCACGATCTACATCCCCGACGACAGGCAGATCTCCGACGTCGTCGCCCACGTGACACAGGAGCACAGCGAGGCGTCCAACATCAAGTCCAAGCAGACCCGGACGGCGGTCCAGGACGCCCTCAAGAGCATCAAGGACCGCCTGCGCTACTACGACGTCTACCCGCCGGACAACGGGATCGTCGTCTTCTCGGGGGCGGTCGACTCCGGCGGCGGCCGCACGGAGATGGTGACGAAGGTGCTGGAGTCGCCGCCCGAGCCCGTCCAGTCGTTCCGCTACCACTGCGATTCGGACTTCCTCACCCGGCCGCTCGAGGACATGATGACCGACAAGGGCCTGTTCGGGCTCATCGTCCTCGACCGGCGGGAGGCGAACGTCGGCTGGCTCAAGGGGAAGCGCGTCGAGCCGGTCAAGTCGGCGTCGTCGCTGGTCCCCGGGAAGCAACGGAAGGGCGGACAGTCCGCACAGCGGTTCGCCCGCCTGCGCCTGGAGGCCATCGACAACTTCTATCAGGAGGTCGCGGGGATGGCCAACGACATGATGGTAGACAAGCGGCACGACCTCGAAGGGATCCTCGTCGGCGGCCCCTCGCCGACGAAAGACGAGTTCCTCGACGGCGACTACCTCCACCACGAGCTCCAGGACCACGTGCTCGGCAAGTTCGACGTGGCCTACACCGACGAGTCGGGGCTGTACGACCTCGTCGACGCCGCCGGCGACGTGCTCGCCGACCAGGAGGTCGTCAAGGACAAACGCCAGATGGAGGAGTTCTTCGAGAACCTCCACGCGGGCGACAAGGCCACCTACGGCTTCGAGGAGACGCGGCGCAACCTCGTCATGGGGTCGGTCGAGCGCCTCCTCCTCTCGGAGGACCTCCACGACGACGTCGTCGCCTACACCTGTCCGAACGGCCACGAGGAGCGCGAGGTCATCGAGCGCCGCCGCGACACCCCCGACCACGAGTGTACGGAGTGTGGCGAGCCCGCCGAGGTCGACGAGCGCGAGGACGTGGTCGAACACCTGATGAACATCGCCGACCAGCGCGGCACGGAGACGAAGTTCATCTCCACCGACTTCGAGAAGGGCGACCAGCTCATGGACGCCTTCGGCGGCGTCGCGGGCATCCTGCGGTACTCGACCGGCGTCTGATCCGGTCGGTCGGGGGGCGAGTTGCGGGTCGTCTCGGCCGTCCGTGCCGCCCGAGACGCCCGGTCAGCGGCCGTCCGCCAGCGACTCGAACTGCGCGACGCGGCGTCCGAGGTCGAACGCGGGGTCGACCGTGCCGGTCTCGGCCGCGGCCGCGAGCCGGTCGAGCGCCAGCGCCACGTCGACGCCCTCCCGCTCGGCCCGCTCGCGCAGCGTCACGGCCGACTCACGCCGCAGCGCCACCGACGGGAGCGTGCCCAGCAACAGCGCCAGCGCCGCCCCGCCCTCGCCCTCGGGGAACGAGTCGAGGATCGGGCGCCGCCGCGACCGCGAGACAGGTCGAACAGAGGCTCGCCGCGGGCGCGCCCTCGGGCGCGTGCTCGCGGAGCCCGTCGGGTACCGGAAACGTGACGAGGTCGCTCTCGCAATCGGGACAGGTCACGGTCGGGGTCGACCCCGCGGGGAGGTAAACGTCGGGGTTCGGGGCGGGGCGACGGCGCCCGCGCGGCCGCGCCGACGCTCGGCAGGGAGGTGCGCGGCGAGGGTCGGCGGGGACCGTCTCGACGGACACGGCGGGGAGAACGTCCCGATGGAGGCGACGGGTGCGGCGCTCAGTCGTCCGTTTCCGCGACGCCGGCCTCCAGCGGCTCCGACTCGGCTTTCGCGGCGGCCTCGCGCTCCTCGGCCGCCTCCGCCTCCTCCTCTCGTTCCTTCTTCGCTTTGATTTTCTTGAGACGGAAGATCTCCTCGCGCTCCTGCTCCTCCAGCTTCTGGTCGATGAACTCCTTGTTCTCGTGGAGCTCGGGGAGCAGCTTGAACTCCAGGGCGTTGACGCGCCGCTTCGTCGTCTCGATCTCCTCGAGCATCTTCTTCATCGCCGTCTCCACCTCGGCTGCGAGGATGATCGACTCCAGCAGCTCCTCGTAGGCGTCGGCGGCCTCGTCGATGCGGGCCGACGAGCCCAGCAGGCCGTAGCCGCGCTCGTCGAGGTCCTTGCGCACCTTCGAGGACTCGATCTGCGGGACGACCACGCCCATGATGTTCTTCGACTGGGTGGTGATCTCGGGGTGCTCTTTCAGCGCCGCCGCGGCGCCGCGGACGGCCACGTCCCCCTCCATCGCGCGCGCCTTGTTGATCGTCTCCTGGGCGAGGTCGTAGTCGCCCTCCAGCTCCTCGCGGACGTCCTGCGCCTGGTCGAGGATGTCCATGAACTCCATGATGAGCCCGTCGCGCTTCTGTTCGAGCGTGTCGTGGCCCCGCTCGGACAGGTCGATGCGGTCCTCGATCTCCATCAGGTTCTTTCGCGTCGGTTTGACGTCCTCGGCCATGGCTGTTGGTGGGAGCTAGCCGGCCGGGGGTGTTAACGCTTGTTAGTCCGCCCGCGACCGTCCGAGGGCGCCGTAGCCACGTCGGGGAGCGGGCGGTGACGGCCCGCAAAGCCCTCGCGGTCTCGGCTCGCGCAATCAGCTGCGCTCCTCGCACACTCGCGGGCCGGGGAGTTCAGTTCCGACGCGGAGCGACCGCCGGCGGGTGACGTTCCCCGACCGCCGACGACGGAGACGAGCGGCAGTCCGGATCGGTCGCCGGACTGAACAACCGATGGGTGGAAACGGAAGGGGCCGCGGGCTTCCGCGGCCGTCGCCACGACCCCCGTGCCGCCGTCCGTGAGGCCGGAATCGAACGGAGAAACCCGGAAAGCGAACTCAGTCCGCGGAGACTTCCTCGGTCTCGCCCTCGCCGGCCGAGACGTCCTCGCGGTAGTGCTCCTCGATGAGCTCCTCGTCGACGCGGTTGAGCTCCGTCCTCGGGAGCGTCGACAGCAGGTCCCAGCCGAGCTCGACCGTCTCGTCGATCGTCCGGTTGGTCTCGAACCCCTGCTGGACGAACCGCTCCTCGAAGGCGTCGGCGAAGTCGAGGTACTTGTTGTCGCGCTCCGAGAGCGCCTCGCGGCCGACGATGTTCACGAGGTCGCGGAGGTCCTCCCCCTCCGCGTACGCCGCGTACATCTGGTCGGAGACGTCGGCGTGGTCCGCGCGGGTGAGCCCCTCGCCGATCCCGTCGTCCATCAGCCGCGAGAGGCTGGGGAGGACGTTCACCGGCGGCTCGATCCCCTGGCTGTGCAGCGGGCGGTCCATCATGATCTGCCCCTCCGTGATGTACCCCGTCAGGTCGGGGATCGGGTGGGTGTCGTCGTCGCCCGGCATCGTGAGGATCGGGATCTGCGTGACGGAGCCGCCGCGGTCCTTGAGCCGACCCGCGCGCTCGTACAGCTGCGCCAGGTCGGTGTACATGTACCCGGGGTAACCGCGCCGGCCGGGCACCTCCTCGCGGGCCGCGCCGATCTCCCGCAGCGCCTCACAGTAGTTCGTCATGTCCGTCAGGACGACGAGCACGTGGTACCCCTTGTCGAACGCGAGGTACTCCGCGGTCGTGAGCGCGAGCCGCGGGGTGACCGTCCGCTCGACGGCGGGGTCGTCCGCGAGGTTCATGAACACGACCGAGCGCTCCAGCGCGCCGGTGCGCTCGAAGTCCTCCATGAACTCGTTGGCCTCCTCCTGGGTGATCCCCATCGCGCCGAAGATCACCGCGAACTCCGCGTCCTCGCCCTCGGAGGCGTCCTCCTCCGGGACGGTCGCCTGTCGGGCGATCTGGAGCGCGAGGTCGCTGTGCGGGAGACCGGAGCCCGAGAAGATCGGGAGCTTCTGCCCGCGCACGAGCGTGTTCATCCCGTCGATGGCCGAGACCCCGGTCTGGATGAACTCCTCGGGGTACTCGCGGCTGTACGGGTTGATCGCGGCGCCGACGATGTCGCGGCGCTCGTCCGGGACGATCTCCGGGCCGCCGTCGATCGGGTTGCCGGAGCCGTCCATCACCCGACCGAGCAGGTCCTCGGTGACGGGCATCTTCAGCGTCTCGCCCAGGAAGCGGACCGAGGCGTTGCGGTCGATGCCGGTCGTGCCCTCGAACACCTGAATGGCGACGGTGCCGTCCTCGCTTTCGAGGACCTGACCGCGCTTCGTGTCGCCGCTCGGCGTCTCGATCTCGACGATCTCGTCGTAGCCGATGGGCTCGTCGACCTCGGCGTACACCAGCGGGCCGCTGACTTCCGTGATTGTCTGGTACTCTTTCATGGTTCAGTAAAGCGAGCGGATCTGCTCGGTGATCTCCGTTTCGAGCTCCTCGACGTACGGCTCCCAGTCCTCCCGGGTGGCGATCCGGTTGAGCTTCGGCGCCGCGTCGACGTCGATGATGTCCTCGATCGGCACGCCGGCGTCGAGCGCGTCGAACGCCTCGTCGTTGAACGTCTGGATCGCCGAGAGGATCGCGTACGTCTCCTCGGGGGGACAGTACATGTCCACCTCGATGAACGCGTTCTGCTGGAGGTAGCCCTCACGCAGGTACCGCGCCACCTCGAGGGTGAGCTGCTGGTCCTCCGGCAGAGCGTCCTTCCCGACGAGCTGGACGATCTCCTGCAGTTCGCCCTCCTCGTCGAGGGTGTCGACGGCCCACTGCCGCCGCTCGGGCCAGTCCTCGGCGACGTTCTCCTGGAACCACGGGTCGAGCTGGTCCTGGTACAGCGAGTACGACTCGTTCCAGTTGATCGCCGGGAAGTGGCGCCGCTCCGCCAGGTCGGCGTCCAGCGCCCAGAACGTCTTCACGATGCGCAGCGTGTTCTGGGTGACCGGCTCCGAGAAGTCGCCGCCGGGCGGGGAGACCGCGCCGATGGCCGACACCGACCCCTCGGTGCCGTTGATGTTCTCGAAGTAGCCGGCGCGCTCGTAGAACTCGGCCAGGCGGGCGGCCAGGTACGCGGGGTACCCCTCCTCGCCGGGCATCTCCTCCAGCCGGGAGGAGATCTCCCGCATGGCCTCCGCCCACCGCGAGGTGGAGTCGGCCATCAGCGCCACGTCGTACCCCATGTCGCGGTAGTACTCGGCGATGGTGATGCCGGTGTACACGCACGACTCGCGGGCGGCGACGGGCATGTTCGAGGTGTTCGCGATGAGCGAGGTGCGGGCCATCAGCGAGTTGCCCGTCTTCGGGTCCTCCAGCTCGGGGAAGTCCTCGATCACCTCGGTCATCTCGTTGCCGCGCTCGCCGCAGCCGACGTAGATGACGATGTCGGCGTCGGCGAACTTGGCGAGGCTGTGCTGGGTGACGGTCTTCCCCGAGCCGAACGGCCCCGGGATCGCCGCGGTGCCGCCCTTCGCGATCGGGAACAGGCCGTCGAGGATGCGCTGGCCCGACACCAGCGGCGTGCGCGGGGTGCGCTTCTCGACGGTCGGCCGCTTCTCGCGAACCGGCCACTCCTGTCGCATCGCGATCTCCTCGCCGTTCTCGAGCGTGACGACGGGCTCCTCGACGGTGAACTCGCCCGCCTCGACGCTCTCGACGACGCCGCCCTCGTGCTCCGGCGGCACCATGACCTTGTGGTCGATGGTGACCGTCTCGGGGACGATGCCGACGACGTCGCCGGCCTCGACGGTGTCGCCCGCCTCGACCTCGGGAGAGAACTCCCACTTTTTCTCCAGGTCGATGCCGGGGGCGTCGACCCCGCGGTCGAGGAACGCGCTCCCCATCTTCTCTTCGAGCACGTCGAGCGGGCGCTGGACGCCGTCGTAGATGGCGTTCAGCATGCCGGGCCCCAGGTCGACGGTGAGCGGCTCGCCCGTGTTCTCGACGGGCTCCTGGGGGGCGACCCCCGAGGTCTCCTCGTACACCTGAATGGTCGTGACGTCGCCCTCGATCTCGATGACCTCGCCCATCAGCCCTTCGTCGCCCACGTAGACGACGTCGTTCATCCGGGCGTCGAGGTCGACCGCCTTCACGACCGGGCCGCTCACGCTCTCGATGCGTCCGGTTCCTTCGGTCGTCTCGCTTTCGGTTGCCTGACTCATGTGTTCACTCGTCCTCGTCCATCAGGTCGATCCCGATGGCTCGCTTGATCTGTTCGCGCAGGCCGCTCCCGGCGCCGCCGCCGAGCGTCACCAGCACGGGCTCGACGCTCCCTTCCACGTCCCGACGGACCGTCCGCGAGAGGTGGTCGAGGTCCTCGTCGCGCATCACCACGATGCCGACATCGTCGTCGGCGAGCGTCCCCTCGACGGCCTCGTCGAGTCGCTCCTCCTTCTCGTCCTCGGGGACGTTCTCGCACTTCCGGACGCCCGCGAGCCGGAACCCGGTGGTGAACTCCGGACTGCCGACGACCGCGATCTCCCGGCTCATACGACGACCAGCTCCTCCTCGATCTCCTCGGGGGTGAGACCGGCTTCCTTTCCCCGGGCGATCGCGCGGATGTTGTCGACCTCGCGCTCCTTGGCGAGGACGTACGACACGACCGGCGTCACCGACAGCGGGTGGATACGGCCCAGCGAGTCGGCGTACTCGAGCAGCGCCGTCTCCAGGCCGTACTCGAACCCGATGAGGCTCTCGGCCGCCTCAAGATCGGCCAGCGCGTCCGATAGCTGGTCGCCGTAGCGCGACTCGCGAACCCGCTGGACCAGCTCGTCGGTGTTGGAGGCGAGCTGCCGCAGCGCCGGCGCCGTGAACAACACGCCGCCCTCGATGAAGTACTCCGAGGGGTCGGCGTCGGCCCCGGACCGGGACAGCCGCAGCGTGTTGATGGCGTTCCGGAAGTCGATCTCCGCCTCCAGGAACTCGCGGTACTTGGCCAGCGCCTCCCCGGTCAGGTCGTCGGTGCGCAACAGCTCGTAGTACGCGCGGTCGACCGCGTTCTCGAGCGGCACCAGCACGCCCGACGACTCGTAGTCGTCGAGCGCGCCGGCGAGCGGTCGGCCGAACACCGTTCCGTCGAGCGTCTCGACGGCCTCCTCGATGGAGCCCGAATCGAGCAGTCGGTCGAGCAGCCCCTCGTCGAACTCGCCGGCGCGGATGAGGTCGTCGGCGACGGCCTCCCGCTCGGCGTCGGCGTAGATCCCGCGCAGTACGGTCTTCACGTTCCACGCGTCGAACTTGCGGAGGTAGCGGGCGACGTGGCCGTACAGCGCACCCTCACACCAGCGGAGGATATCCTCGAAGTCCTCGGCGAGGCTCGCGTTCAGCGCGTACTCGATGAGGTCGACGCCCGAGAACCGCGAGCCGAGCGCGTTGATCTCCGACTCGTAGGCGGACGACTCCTCCATGAACCGGGCGATCTCCGCCGGGCTCATCCGCACGAGCTTCCGGTAGTCGTCTTCCTCGTACAGCGACGCCCGGCGCGACCGGACGCGCGCGTTGACGTACTCCGGGTTCGACGTGCCGGCGCGACTACTCATCGTCGAACAGTCGGTCGCTCAGCTCCTTGAGGTTGTCCTCCCAGACCGCCTCCAGGACCGAGTCGAACGTGTTGTTCACTCGGACGCGCGACTCCTCGCTCTCGACGACGACGCCGCCGAGACAGTTCCGCTCGCCGGCGAACGACCAGCCCTCGTAGTCGTCGAGGACGTCGGTCAACAGCGCCTCGTCGTCGGCGCGGCCGTGCACCGCGACGGACTCGTCGTCGGCGAACTCCGGCGCCGCCGCGTCCAACAGTACGCGGGTCAGCTCCTCGCGTCGCTCGCCCTCGAGGTCGGCGATCGCCGCCTCGGTTCCCTCGCGGACGTCCGCGAGCACGTCGCGGCGGGCCTCCAGCCGCTGCTGTTTCGCCTCCAGCTTCGCCGCCGACAGCGTCTGCTCGCGCTCCCGTTCGATCTCGCGATCGACGGCGCGTTCTCGTTCCTCCACGATACGCTCCGCCTCCTCCTCGGCCTCCGCGACGATCTCGCCGGCGCGCTCCTCGCCCTCTTCGCGGATGTCCTCCGCACGCGCGCGGGCCTCGTCTCGGATGTCCTCGACGACTGTCTCCAGACTCATGGTGGAAAGGGAGGGGGCGGTTTAAACTAGGAAGATGGTGACCAGCGCGAGAATGACCAGCGTCTCGGGCAGGACCGTGAAGATCAGGCCCGTGACGAACAGGTCCTCGTCCTCGGCGACGGCGCCGACGGCGGCCGAGCCGATGCCGCGCTCGGCGTAGCCCGCGCCGAAGGCGGCCAGTCCGACCGCCAGTGCCGCGGCGGACGCGGACGGGATGGCCGGGGAGCTACTACCTTCCTGCAGTACGACGTTGGCGAGTTCGGGTGCGGTTTCGAGCATGGTATTCGGTAGGCGGATGCCTAACTCCGGACAAGAGGTGGTTGCATCTGTGACGTGCATAAAGCTTCTCAAAACGAACGACGAAACCGCCGTATACGGGGGTGTCACGCGTCGCTACCGTGTCAACCGTCCACATCGATCTCCGGTCGCGAGTCGAACGATCGCGGACCGCCGCCGCGGCGGTCCGGCGGGTCGGACGGCTACTCCTCGGCCGTGTACGTCCGCTCCCGGCCGAACGGCTCGTACTCGGTGCCGCCGCCCTCGAAGAACTTCGAGAAGAACTCGTAGTACTCCAGGCGGACGGCCTGCAGGCCGGCGGAGGTGACCCCCAGCGCGAGCACGAGCAGGTGGCCGAGCACCAGCACGATCAGCCCGCCCACGAGCGCCGCGGCGCCGCCGTGGACCAGCCCGCCGAACATGACCGCCTCGCGGCCGTACTCGGCGGCGTAGTACTCCGGGCCGTGGTCGAGCATGAAGTGGAACTCGCCGTCGTGCCGGTAGGCACCGAAGAACAGGAGATTGACGACGAACGCCATCCCCGCCTTCGCCAGCAGCACCGCGGCGATACGGGTGTAGCTCAGCACGTTTACCAGCACGTCGAAGATCTCGAGGATCTCCGCCGGCGCGCCCGCCGCGAGCAGGGCCGCACCCAACAGGAACATCCCGAGCCCGACGTAGCCCAGCACGGACGGAAAGCCGTTGAACCCGAGCGCGAACGCCGTGGAGGCGAACTCGCCGGCGGCCTCCGGCGCCGCGCCGCTCCCGTCGAACACGGTGAAAATGAACGCCGGCTTCTTGCCGGCGTACAGTCGGCTGAACACGAACAGCCAGAGGCCGTTCATGCCGAGCAGCCACGACCCCTTCTCAGTGAGCGCCGCCTTCGCCCCGTGGAACTCCAGCTCCTCGGCGAACCCGAAGACGTAGCCGATGTTCAGGTGGATCAGCGCGACGATGGCCGAGACGACCAGCCACGCCTGCGCCCAGTAGATGTCCGCGGGCTGGAGCCCCTTGTGGATGGGGGCGCTGTGGAGGCCGACGACGCCCTCCCAGAAGTACGTCGAGATGACGTGCAGCCCGAAGAGCTCGCCGTAGAGGACGCCGAACAGCGCGGTGAAGATCCCGGCCGCGATGGTGACGCCCCCCATCGACTTGAACGCCGCCGAGTCGTAGTTCGAGTAGAGGAAGTAGCCGATCGCGGCGTAGAGGATCCCGTATCCGAGGTCGCCGATCATGAACCCGAAGAACGCCGGGAACGTGAGAAGGTCGTCGTCGCGCATGACGACCGAGCCGCCGGAGCCGTCGGCGACGGCCCGCCGGGGCTCGGACTCGCCGTCCGCCTCGGTCTCGACGTCCTCGTCGGGACCGGACTCCTCGACGGCCGGCGGCACGTCCTCGCGGACCTGCACCTCGCCGTCGGAGCCGAACGCGGCGCGTTCCAGCTCCTCGACCTCGACGTGGCTCCCGACCGCCTCCTGCACCGCCGAGGCGAACTCGGCGTAGCGGTCCGTCGGGATCCAGCCCTCGGCGACGAACGCGTTGTGCGTCGTCGCGAACGACAGCGGCGCCTCTGCCTTCCGGACCCGGATGGCGAGCGTCTCCTCGGCGGCAAGCAGGAAGCCGGCCGCGTCCTCGCGCACCGACGCCAGCTCGGCCTCGACCCCGTCGAGGTCCGACCGGATCGACTCGCGTTCCCCTTCGAGTTCGCGGACGTACCCCTCGGGGGAGACGTTCTCCCCCTCGACCTCGGGCACCTCGAACTGGGCGAACTCGGCGCTCACCAGCGCGTCGACGAGCGCGTCGTCCTCGTCGGCGTGGTCGGGACGCGCGAAGACGGCGATCACGTTGTCGCCGAACAGCTCGTACTCGGTGATCTCGGGCGCGTCGACGAGCGCGCGCTCGACGGCGTCGCGGTCGCCCTCGCCGACCGCGACCTGCACGGCGTCGTACCCCTGCAGCAGGTCCAGGTCGATGCCGAGCTCGGCGAACGGCTCGGCGGCCTCGATGCGCTCCTCGACGGAGCGCAGCTCCGAGCGCAGTTCGTCGCGCCGGTCGTCCAGCGCGTTCACCTCCTCGCGCAGCGCCGCCAGCTCCGCCGCCAGCTCCTCGTCGTCGAGCACGCGGGTCGGTCCCGCGTCCTCGTCCTCGACGCCGAGGATCGACTGCAGCGAGCGGACGGTCACCAGCTTCTCGGCGGCGCCCTCCGCCCCCGCCCGCGGGTCGCCCTGGACGAAGCCGTCCCAGCCGCCCGCGTAGTCGGTGACGTGCAGGAGGTTCATCCCGTGTACCGTCTCGATCACCGGGTCCAGGTACGCCTTGGCGCCCGTCACCGAGACCTTGCTCATCCGCTCAGGCCTGAGCATGTACCGCCTCCTCGAACCGTTTCACCGCGAACTCGACGACCTCGTCCACGCGGTCGCTCGCCTCGTCGACGAGTTCGTCACGCTCGCGGCGGCCCGCCGCGATAGTCTCCTCCCGTCGCTCCTCGATCTCCTCGCGCGCTTCCTCGAGGCGCTGCTCCTCGATGCGGTCGGCCTCCGCCTCGGCCTCGGCGACGATCTCGTCGGCCTCCGACCGGGCCTCCGAGATCCGCGCCTCGCGATCGGCCTCGGCCTCGGCGACGATCTCCTCGGCGTCGGCTTCGGCCTCCTTCACGCGTTCGAGAACTTCGGGTCTCGGCATAGGTACTCGTCGTCTACGAGATGCGCCACGTCGATATAAGGCGTTTGCGGAACGCGGGCGTCGTCGAGGGAGCGACGCGAGGCCGACCGGGGGGAGGCCTCGACACAACGGCGGTGAGCTTGCGGGCGAGCCGCCCACGGAGCGCGCGAGGCCGACCGAAGGGAGGCCTCGACAGACCGGTGGCGAGGTCCCTGTGCCGAGCCGCCCATGAAACGCGCGCCGTCGACGGAGGAGACCACGAGTGTAGCGAGACGGGTCCTGCAGGTGACGACCGGGCGAGCCGGGCGAACCGGGGGACCGCGGCGACGGCTCAGCGCGCGCTCCGCACCGCGTTCCGGATCCGGACGCGGATGCGCTCGCGCGCGGCGACCGTCTCCCCGACGACCCACGCGAGCAGGACGACCGCCCCGGCGACGGCGCCGGCGAACGCCCACGACCCCATCCAGACGGGGCGGACCCACGGCGTCACGTGCGACCACGTGGCCGCGAACTCCGCGGCGGCGTCGCCGAGGGGCGTGCCCGCGAAGGTGTTCTGCACGGTGGCGGCGAACGTCATCGAGTCGCCCGTCCCCTCAATGAGTCCGGCGGAGCCGTAGACGCGGTAGTCTCCGGAGACGCCCCGGTCGGCCATCGTCGGGCCGTTCGACTCGTCGCCGGTGCCGACTCGCTCGGCCTCGTAGGGCCCCCAGGTCGCGTAGTACTCCCAGACGATCTCGCCGCGCGGCGTCACCTCGACGACGCGGTGGTTCAGCGAGTCGGTGACGAGCGTGTTGCCGTTCGGCAGGCGGTCGGCGTCGCGGGGCCACGAGAACTGGTCGGTGCCGACCGACCACACCTCGACCCACTCGCCGTCGCGGCGCTCGTACTCCACGACGCGGTCGTTCTCGGAGTCGGCGACGAGCATCGTCGGGGTTCCGTCCTCGCTCATCAGCCAGTCGGGGTTGTGCTGCTCGTTGAGCACGTCGTGGTCGTCGTCGCTGCCGAGGCGGTAGTCGATCTCGTCCGTCGAGCGGTTCACGACGATCGCCTGATCGAAGTTGCGCGGGGAGGCGAGGTACTGACCCTCGGCGATCCGGTCGACGTCGTTGACGTGGGTCCAGTCCTCGTTGAAGCCGCCGTCCGTGGAGTTGGGGTAGTGCTCGCGGAACGTCCACTCCCAGACGACTTCCTCGGTCGAGCGGTTGTACACGAGGATCCGGTCGTCGGACCGCTCGGTCGACGCGTTCCACTCGCGCATGTTGGCGACGAGGAGGTTCCCGTCGGGGAGCTTGTCGACGTCGTGGGTGTCGGTGAAGTCGAACTGCTCCGTCCACACCGGCTCGCGGGTGGCGGGGTCGAGCTCCGCGACCGTCGTCCCCTCGGGGTTGGTGCCGACGACGAGCAGGTTGCCGTTCGGCAGCGGGTCGACGTCGTAGAACCAGCGCGCGTTCTGGTTCGAGCCGTCGTACACCCACTCGGTCGAGGCGTTCGGGCCGGCGCTCACGAGCCGCGCGGGCTTCTTCTTCGAGCCCTGGCCCTGGAAGTGGAACCCCTGGATGGCGACGACGGTGGAGTCGTCGGCCTCGGCGGTGACGGCGCCCGGTTCGAGCCCGACGGTACCGGGCGTTCCGGCGTCGCCGGGCGCGATCGCCTGTGCCGCCGCGGGCGCGAACAGCCCGACGACGACGAGCGCGGCGAGCGCGCGCGCCGCCGTCCGCCGCGAGACGGGGAGGGAGGTCGTCACACTCCGGAAGGCGGGGCCCTGGGTCGAAACTCTTGTGTTCCGTCCCAGTTCCGTGGGAAGGCTCCGGGCCGCGCCGGAGCGTCGACGCGGCCCGCCCGCGGCCGCCTCAAACGGCGCCCGCGAGGACGCCGCTCGTGCGGACGAAGAAGTAGACGACGAACGCGCCCGCGAGCACCCAGTGGCCGGGGCGCGTCTCGTCGACGCGGCCGGCGGCGAGCTTCACCAGCGGGTAGGTGACGATGCCGGCGGCGATGCCGTACGCGATCGAGTAGGTGAACGGCATGATCAGTACCGTCATCCCGGCGGGGATGGCGGCGGTGAGGTCGTCCCACGCCACCTCGACGACGTTGCGCAACATCACGACGCCGATGACGACCAGCGCGATGTGGCTGGCGTACAGCGGGATCGCCGCCGCAAGCGGGACGACCGCAAGCGCCGCGAGGAACAGTAGCGCGACGACCAGAGCGGTCATCCCCGAGCGGCCGCCCTCCTCGACGCCGACGGCCGACTCGATGTACGTCGTCACCGTCGAGGTGCCGAGCATCCCGCCGACGGTGGTGCCGACGGCGTCGGCCATCAGCGGCCTGTCGATGTCGGGCAGGTCGCCCTCCTCGTCGAGGAAGCCCGCGACCTGCGAGACGCCGACGAGCGTGCCGGCGGTGTCGAAGAAGTCGACGAAGAAGAAGGTGAACACGATCAGCGCGAACGCGAACGGCTCGACGTTCGAGAGCCCGCCGACGAACGCGCCCGCAAGCGGCGTGACGTCGTACGTCGCCCCCGCGTTCAGGTTGCCTACGAGCGCGTCGGCCGACCCGAAGCCGAACCGCGCCGCGAGGTAGCCGAGCCCGGTCGTGAACAGGATGCCGACGACGACGGAGCCGGTGACGCCGCGGGCGTACAGCCCGAACGTGAGGAACAGCCCGACGAGCGAGACGACCGCGACGGGATCGGACGCGACCGACCCGAGAGTGACGAGCGTCGCGGGGTCGGCGACGACGACGCCCATCGCCTCCAGTCCGATGATCGCAAGGAACAGCCCGATCCCGGTGCCGACCGCGAGCTTCACCGGCGTCGGGAACACGGTGATGACGTACTCGCGGGCGCCGACGGCGGTGAGGACGATGAACAGCAGTCCCTCGACGACGACGGCCGCGAGCGCCGTCTCCCACGGCACGCCGAGCGCGCCGACGACGGTGAACGCGAAGAAGGCGTTCAGGCCGAGGCCGGGCGCCTGCCCGAACGGCCGGTTCGCGTACAGCGCCATGGTCAGCGTCGCCACCGCGGCCGCGACGAGCGTCACCACCGCGACCATCTGCAGCGTCTGGGCGTACGAAACGCCGTCGACGACGATCCCGGGCTTCTCCCCCTCGATGCCGACGAGGATACCCGGGTTCACGAAGACGATGTAGCTCATCGTCAGGAACGTGGACACCCCGGCGACGACCTCCGTCCGGAGGTCGGTCCCGAGCTCCTCGAACTCGAAGTAGCCCGCCAACCGCTCTGTCAGCCCCATATCGGCACGCATGTGCATACTTCACTTAACCGTTCGGCTTCGAAACGGCGATTTATACACATACATGGGTATTACTCGCCGCGAACCCGTCAGCAAAGTTGTCGGTTCCGGGCGGCCGCGGGAGCCGTCGGGTCGGCAGCCGGGGCCGCTCGGTCGCGTCGAACCGGTTCGGCGTGTCTCGGCGCGTCCGATACGGACGCCTCACTCCACGGTCGTCAGCGCACCCACGGGGGCGTCGGTGATCTCCTCGGCCCGCCGGGTCCCCTCCTCGCCGACGGCGATGAGGGTGAACACGCCCGCGACGTCCGTCTCGGCCTGAAGCGCGATGTCCAGCAGGAGCTCCTGGGTCTCGCCCGACCGGATGAGGTCGTCGACGACCAGCACCGACTGCCCCGCCTCGATCGCCTCGGCCGGGAGGTAGTACGTCAGCTCGATGCCCGACGCGAGGCGCTGGCGCGACTCGATGAACTCCTCGACGGCGGTTTCCTTCGACTTCTTGGCGTACGCGACGCGGGCGTCGAAGTGGCTCGCCATCGCTGCCCCGAGGGTGATCCCGTCGGTCGCGGCCGTCAGCACCACGTCGGGCGTCTCGAAGTCGAACGACTCGGCGGCGACGGGCGCGACCAGGTCGAGAAACGGCTGGTCGAAGACGACGCCTGAGTTGTCGACGTACCCCTCCTCGTCGAAGCCGATCCGCGCCTTCAGTTCGTCCGCGAGCGTCTCCCGGCCGATCCCCTCGACGACCTCGCCGGCCCGCTGCGCCCCCGGGAGCACGTGGCCGTTGACGTACCTGTTCAGGTCGCCGGCGGGGAGGCCCGTGACGGCGGCGAGCTCGTCGTACGTACGCGTCTCCTTCAGCGTCCGCAACACGGCGACCGCCTGCAGCTGCAGGGCGGCCTTCTCGGCCCTGTTCATACACTTATGCTCGTTCGTGCAACTATGAACACTTCGACTTGTCGATCGGAGCGAACATCCAGTGTTACACAGAGCTGTATCACGGGCGGGGCCGGACCGGCTCGCGTCAGGGGCTCAGCGGTCCGCCAGCAGTCGCGAGGCGGTGAGCAGCGACTCCAGTTCCGCGTCGTGGTCGGCCAACAAGTCGCGGGCGCCCTCCTCGCGGTCGACGACGACGAGCACCCGGTTCACGGTCGCGCCGGCCTCCCGGAGCGCCTCGACCGCGTCGAGGGCGGACTGCCCGGTGGTCGCGATGTCCTCGAGCACCACGACCTCCTCCCCCGCCTCGAACTCCCCCTCGATGCGGTTGCCCGTGCCGTACTCCTTGGCGGCCTTGCGGACGATGACGTACGGGGAGCCGGTCTCGACGGCCGTCGCCGCGACCAGCGGCACCGCGCCGAGCGCGACGCCCGCGAGCGTGGCGTCGCCGACCCGGTCGGCGTAGGCGTCGGCGATGAGTCGCAGGCAGGCGGGGTCCGTCTCGAAGCGGTACTTGTCGACGTAGTAGTCGCTCGTCCCGCCGTGGGAGAGCTCGAACTCCCCGAAGAGAACGGCGTCGGCCGCCCGAAGCGCGTCGATCAGTTCGGCGTTCGCGGCCGCCTCGCCCGTGTCGTCGCCGGCGTCGCTCATACCCGAGGGGGAACGCCGCGCCGCGAAAGGCTATCGGTCCGCGGCCGGCCGCCCGCCGGCTCAGTTCGCCTCGCACCGCTCAACGGCGCCGGTGGGGATGGAGGCGGCGACCGTCGGAAGCAAAGCGGCGTCGACCGAACTCTCACGCGTCGTTCGACCGGGACGGGGTCACAGGAGGGGACGGGACCCCGAGCGGGCGGTCGCGACGCCGCCGGGGCTACCAGGGTTCGTTCTTGACGCCCAGCAGGTACGCGATCACGTTCGTGCCGAGGTGGAGCAGCGGCGTCGCCACGAGGACGACCGCGAGCCGTCCGGGCGTGAACGTCACGAGCGTCCACGCGGGCGCGAGCACGAGCGCGAGCACGAGCGCGCCGACGACGAAGTCGAGTTGGTCGAGTCCGGGGAACGACGCGCCGCGCTCGCGCCCGGAGCGCCGCTTCAGGAACGACGCGCCGATGTCGCCGAGCATCGCGCCGAGCGCGAGCCCCAGCGCCGCCGGCGGCGGGAACGCGGGGAGGTCGACGCCAGCGACGGCGCCGACGGGACCGGCGACCGCGTTCAGTCCCAGCGCCAGCGCGACGCCGACGGCCGTGCCGACGGCGGTGCCGCGCCACGTCTTCCCGTCGCCGAGCACGCGCCCGTCGCCCCACGTCCGACCGCCGTCGATGGGGGTGCCCCCGCCCGCCAGCACCGCGGCGTTGTTCGGGACGTACGCCGGCAGTATCGCCCACAGCGCGCCCGCGACGAGTCCGACGAGTCCGGCCATTCCGTTGTGCCTGCTTCGTGTTCGGTGTTAAGTCCGGGGGGATCGGGGCGCCGCCGCCGACGCCCCGCCGGGTCGGACCGCTCGGGGGGACCGCGTCGACGGTGGTGGCGGCGACTGCGATGACGGGGGCGACCGCGTCGGCGGCGACGCCGGGCAGGTCGGGTGTCGCGCGCTACGATGGCCGTCACGCGTTACGATCCACGAACACTCAAGACACGTCCCCAGCAAGCGTTGCCACGCACATGATCCCGCCTATCGCCGGCCGGTTCGTCGCCGGGGAGACGCCGGCCGTCGCGTTCGACCACGTTCGCGCCGCGAACGACGACGGCGTGAAGGTGATCCTCAACCTCCTGGGCGAACACTACGACGACGCCGCGGACGCCGCCGCCGACGTCGACGCCTACGTCGACCTCCTCCGCGACATCGGCGCCACGACCCTCGACGCCCGTGTCTCGGTCAAGCCCTCCCAGCTCGGCATCGACATCGGCGACGACGTGTTCCGGGAGAACTTCCGGCGCGTCGTCGAGGCCGGCGACGAACACGGCGTGTTCGTCTGGTGTGACATGGAGGACGCGGACACGACCGACGCGACGCTGGACGCCTTCGAGACGCTGGCCCGGGAGTTCGACGGCGGCGTCGGCCAGTGCGTACAGGCGAACCTCAGACGGACGCGGGCGGACCTGGACCGCCTCGCCGACGTGCCCGGGAAGATCCGGCTGGTGAAGGGAGCGTACGACGAGCCCGAGGAGATCGCCTACACCGACAAGGCCGACGTGAACGAGGCGTACCGGGAGGACTTGGAGTTCCTGTTCAAGATGCGCGACGGCGGTATCGCCGTCGGGAGCCACGACCCGAAGCTGATCTCGTTCGCGCGGGAACTCCACGCCGAGTACGGCGCCGACTTCGAGGTCCAGATGCTCATGGGCGTCCGAGAGGACGAGCAGCGACGCCTCGCCGCCGACGGCGAGGAGGTGTGGCAGTACGCCCCCTACGGCGACAAGTGGGCGTCGTACTTCTACCGGCGCGTGCGCGAGCGCAAGGAGAACGCGCTGTTCGCGGTCCGCGCGGTCGTCGGAGTCTGACTCCCGGGGGGAGAGACCACCCCCGCGACGGGCGCTCCCGACGGCGACGCGTCGGAACATCGAGCGCTCGGGCCCGCAGGACCGCCCAGTGTAGAAGGGCTGATATGGCCTCGACCCACACGGGGAGGTGAGAGCCGAATGTCCACGTGGAAGCGCGACTTCGCCAGCGGGCTCGTCGTCGTCACTCCGATCCTCGTTATCCTGTTCGTCGCCAACTGGCTGTACAACGTCCTGGCGACGCTCCCGTTCGTGCCGACGATCACCCCGCCCGCGAACGGCGTCTTCCCGCCCGGCTCCCCGCTGAACGCGCTCGACCCGTACGTGCTCTCGCTGTACAGCCTCACCGAGGTGTTGATCGCTTTGGTCATCTTCGTGCTGTTGGTGTTCTCGGCGGGGTACCTCATGCGCACCACCTCCGGCCGTCTCGTGGAGGGGCTGCTCGACAGCGCGATCAACCGCGTGCCCGGACTGCGCGTCATCTACAACGCCTCGAAGCTGGCCGTCGAGACGGCGCTGACCGGCACCGAGGACCTCCAGACGCCGGTGAAGCTGGAGCCGTGGGACGGGATGCGCATGACCGCGTTCAAGACGGGTCAGACGACCGACGACGGCCGCGAGGTCGTGTTCATGCCGACCGCGCCGAACATCACGACCGGCTTCGTGATGGAGGTCGACCCCGCGGACCTCGACGAGACCGACGAGAAGGTCGAGGAGGCGCTCACGCGGATCCTCTCGGCCGGCTTCGGCGAGGGCGGCGACAGCGGTCCCGGCAACGTGGGGAGCCAGAACGTCGAGGATCTGGGGAACGTGACGACCGACGATTGATGCGAGGTGCGAGAGAGCGCAGCGACCGAGCACCTCGACACAACGGCGGTCGAAAATCGCCACGCGATTTTCGAGCTCACGAGACCGCAGGTCTCGTGAACGGCGAGGTCTCTGTGCCGAGCCGCCCATGGAGTACGCAAGGCCGACCGGGAGTCGTAACCCAACCGTTCACGTGCGACAGGACGGGCGCAGCGACTGAGCGCCTCGACGGGGCGGCGGTCCGGAACCGAAGGGTAAAGCGGAGCGTCGGCTCGTCGATGGGGCTCACCGACACCCTCGTCTCCGGTGTCGCCCCAGACGGCGAACGGAGGGACGTCGCCGTCGGCCGCGCCTCCGACCGGCTGTTCCGGAAGTCGACGGAATAGCCCGTGCCTCGCCGGAGCCGGCGACCGCCGCTCAGTACCCGGCGCCCTCGGGCGGACCGACCGCGGGACCACGGGGCGTCGTCGTCGCCACCCGAGCAACCCTTATCCGCCGCCCCCGCGAACCGGCGCACGATCGAATGCATCGAGACGAGCCAGTCGGGTACGAGCCGGTGAGCGTGAAGGCCGTATTGGCCGAGATGAAGGACACGGCGGAACTGCTCATCGACCTATCGTACTCGGCGGTTCTGCACGGGAGTCCGGACCTCGCGCGGGAAGTGCTGGCGCTTGAGGCCCGGATGGACGTGCTCCAGCTTCAGGCGCGGATGAGCGTGATGATGGCGGCCCGTTCCCCCGAGGACGTCGAGGAGCTGGCGCCGGTGCTCGGGATGATCGGCGCCGCCGAGAAGGTGAGCGACGCCGCCGGCGACATCGCCAAGATCGTGCTGGAGGAGGTCGGGCTGCCGGACGCGATGCGGGCGGCGCTGCCGGAGGCCGTCGAGAAGCTCGTTCGCGTCCTCGTCGCCAACGACTCCCCGTACCGCGACCGCACGCTCGCCGACAACAACATCGAGACGGAGACGGGGGTGCGCGTCATCGCGGTCCGCCGCGACCAGGCGACCGGGAAGGCGCGGTGGATCACCAACCCCGACCGCGAGACGGAGCTGCAGGCGGGCGACACGCTGATCCTCCGCGGCTTCGAGGAGGGGCTGCGCGAGGTGTACGAGGCCGCCGCCGGGGAGCCGTACGAGGCGCCGGCGGCGCCGGACCCGGCCGTCGAGGACCTGGAGCGCGCCGTCGACGCCATCGTGTTGATGAAGAACATGAGCGAACTCGCCGTCGACCTGGCGTACGGCGCGGTGCTTTTCGACAGCCGCGGCGTCGCCGAGGAGGTGATCGAGCTCGAGGCGGAGGTGGACGCGCTGAAGTCCCGGTTCGAGGCGTGGACGCTTCGGGCGGCCGCCCGCGTCGACGACCCGGTGTCGCTGCGCGGACTCGTCCACCTCGCGTCGGCGACGGAGGTGATCAGCGACGCGGCCGTGGAGATCAGCGAGGGGGTCCTCCGCGGGCTCGACACCCACCCCGTCGTCGCGGAGGCGGTCGAGGAGTCCGACGAGGTGATCGTCCGACTGGCCGTCGCCGACGGCTCCGAGCTCGCGGGGGCGACGCTGGGCGACCGCGCGGTGAAGACGGAGACGGGGATGCGGGTCATCGCCGTCCGCCGCCGCGACGAGGCCGACGGCGACGAGGGAGCCGAAGCCGGCGACGGGAAGGCGGGAGCCACGAGCGCCGGACGATCCGCCGCGGGGGCCGGGGGCGCCGGCGACTGGGTCGGGGGCGTGGGGGGGACCGGCGGGGCGACGGAGGACGGCGAGTGGGTCGTCTCGCCGGGCGCGACGACCCGGCTCGGCGCCGGCGACGTGGTCGTCGCGAAGGGGACGCGGGCGGGCGCCGAGCGGCTCTCCGCGCTCGCGGGCGTCCCCGAGGAGTTCGACGTGGACTGACCGGCCGCCCCCTACGGCGGCGACCGGTCGACGCCGGTGCCTCCTCCCCCGTCCGCGTCGCCGTCCGCGGCGTCGAGCGGCGCGCCGCAGGTGGGACAGTCGCCGGGAGTCGCCGGCCGGAGCGTGACACACGACTCACACAGCACCAGCGATCGCCGCGTCCCGGCGGCGCTCCCGTCGCCCAGGGCGCCCGGACTCGCCTCGCTTCCGGGGTCGGACGAGCCGCCGGCCCCGACCACGGCAAGCGGGTCCGTCCCGACGTCGACCAGCCCGGACGTCTTCCCCTCCTCGGCGGCCATCCGGAGCGTGTGTTCGACGAGGACGTCGTTCCGGAGCCGGTCGAGCAGCCGGAGCAGCCCCAGGAACGCCAGCGTCGGGAGCAGACACAGCACCCCCGTCAGGAGCAGTCTGACGAACGGGTCCGCCGTGATCCCGGCCATGCCAACTCGTCACGTGCCGATCCGGCTTCGGCGTTTCGGTCGAATCCCCCCGCCTCGTCGGCGGGGTGGCTCCCCCGGCGCCGCGCCGGCCCCTCGGGTGTCAGAACAGGTTGCGTTCGGGGTTCGAACGCACTCCTCACTCGGGGGACGACCGGATCGCCCGTACCGCGGCGACGACGGTGAGCAGCGCGGCGACGAACAGCGTCGTCGCGGCCGCGAGCACGACGGCGAGCATGAAGAAGTAACCGTCGGCGCCCAGCACCGGGTACTCCCGGGTGCCGGCCGCCGGGCCCAACAGCTCCAGCGCCCGAACGAGGTAGACGACGACCGCGAACGCGACGCCGACGCCGACGCCCACCAGCGCGTTCCGTTTCACCGACAGCGTCTCCAGCAGGCCGGCCATTCCGGGGCGCTCCGGACGCCGTCGAGCGGGGTCGGCGTCGCCGTCGCGTCCGCCGGCCCCGTCCGGGGCGGCCCCGCTCCCGTCGGGGCCGTCGGCCTCGGCGGCCGCACCGTCCACGGCGTCGACGTGCTCCTCGGTCACGACCGGACGTTGGACCCGGCCGCTCAAACCCCTATCGCCCCGCGGCCGCGGCGCCACGCGTCGGGTGGACTCCGTCGCGTTCGGCGACCCGTTCCACGTCGGACGGACCCCGGCGGCGTGACGGGGAGTTCCGGCCGTTCTCGCCGTCGTCTCCGACGGACGACGCCGACGGACAGAACCTGAATTACTTTACCCGCCCCCGCGGAAAGGCGGGTCATGGGACTGTTCGACCGGCTACGGGGGGACGACGATCCCCGCGTCGCCTTCGTCGGTATCGACGGGGTACCGCATTCGCTGCTGGAGGACCATCCGGATCGGTTCCCGAACTTCGCCGCGCTGGCCGAGGAGGGCTCGGCGGGCGCCATCGACTCGATCGTTCCTCCGGAGTCGTCGGCCTGTTGGCCCACGCTCACTACGGGCGTCAACCCGGGCGAGACGGGCGTGTACGGGTTCCAGGACCGCGAGATCGGGAGCTACGACACGTACGTGCCGATGGGTCGGGACGTGCAGGCGACCCGCGTGTGGGACCGCGTCGCCGAGGCGGGCCGCGACGCCACAGTGCTGAACGTGCCCGTAACTTTCCCGCCCCAGCGCAACGTCCAGCGGATGGTGTCGGGGTTCCTCTCGCCGGGCGTCGACAAGGCCGCCTACCCGGACGAGCTTCGCGACTCCCTGGAGTCGATCGACTACCGCATCGACACGAACGCGAAGCTCGGTCACAAGGACGACAAACGCGAGTTTATGAAGGTGTCCCACGAGACGCTCGACCGGCGCTTCGAGGCGTTCACCCGCTACATCGAGCGGGACGACTGGGACCTGTTCTTCGGCGTCTTCATGACCACCGACCGCGTGAACCACTTCCTGTTCGAGGACTACGCCCGCGACGGCGAGTACTACGAGGAGTTCATGGAGTTCTACGAGAAGGTCGACGACTACGTCGGCCGGATCCGGGAGATGCTCCCGGAGGACGTGACCCTGGTCGTCGCCTCCGACCACGGCTTCACCGTCCAGGACTACGAGGTCGAGATCAACCGGTGGCTCCGGGACGAGGGGTGGCTCTCGTTCGAGGGCGACGACCACGACGAACTGGGCGACATCGCCGACGACACGCGGGCGTACTCGCTCATCCCCGGGCGGCTCTACCTCAACCTGGAGGGGCGCGAGCCCCGCGGGTCCGTCCCTCAGGCGGAATACGAGGCCGTCCGCGACGAGCTGAAAGCCGAGATCGAGGCGCTCGAGGGACCCGACGGCACGCCAGTCGCCAAGCGCGTCGTGGAGAAGGAGGAGGCGTTCCGCGGCGACCACGACGACATCGCCCCGGACCTCACCGTGATCCCGAACCACGGCTTCGACCTGAAGTCGAAGTTCAAGCCGCACGACGACGGCGTCTTCTCCACGGGTCCCCGCAACGGGATGCACAGCTTCGAGAACGCCACCCTGTTCGTCGACGACCCGGACGCGACAGTCGCCGACCCGGACCTGCTCGACGTCGCGCCGACGCTGCTGGAGCTGATGGACGTCGACTACTCGCGCGCCGACTTCGACGGCGGCTGCCTGATCTGAGCCGGCGGCCCCGATCCGAAGCGGGAAGATCGTATCCGAACCGGGAGACCGCACCCGGACTGGGGGATCGCATCCGAGCCGGCGGCTCCGAGCCGCGCGACCCCGTCGGCGCCCGCTCGGTCCGGGCGGTCAGCCGAAGTTCTCCACCTTCGCGTCGTCCTCGTACCCCGCCGCGTCGAGCGCCGTCACCGCCGCGTCGACGAAGTCGGCGAAGCCGTAGACGAACGCCCGTTCGCCGTCGGTGCCGGTGATGGCGTCCGCGACGGCGTCGTCGACGTCGCCGTCGGTGACGACGACCCTGGCCCCCTGGTCGCGGGCGGCGTCGAGCCGCTCGGCGTGTGCGGGCGCGTCGTCCCGGTAGACGACCGCGGCCTCGTTGCCGGCGGCGAGCGCCGCCTCCGCGATGGCGACGGCCGGACCGATCCCGGGGCCGCCCGCGAGCACGACCGCCCGCGCCTCGTTCTCGTAGTACTCGTCGCCGAACGGGCCGCTCATCTCGATCTCCTCCCCCGGGTTCAACTCCGCGAGGTGTGCGGAGAAGTCGCCGCCGTCGAGGCCGACGGTGGTCTCGAACTCGCCGTCGGTGTCCGGCGATGAGACGGTGTAGAACCGCGACTCCGCCGCCCCGTCGACCGTGGCGGTGAGCTTCACGAACTGGCCGGGTCTGGCGTCGAAGCCGGCCGGCGAGTCGAGCGTCACCGCGACCGTGTCCGGACCGACGTCCGCGACCGACCGCACCGCGACTGTGGCGTCCATACGTCCGCTTGCCGGGCGGGGTACGCGAAGCTGTCGCTTTCGGGTCGCCCGTCCCCCGTCGTCGCGCGTCGAACCCGGGATCGTACGGGCGATGACCGCCGGCCGACCCCGCGCTGCGAGTCGGCGATATTCGCCCGAAGCCACCCTCGATCCGATCGATCGTCGTTCCCTCCCCCGATACTTCGGGCTTCTCCGATCGTTCGTCGTCGAAAACGGCTTCACACTGTCCGTGCAGTCGGATCCTCGGGCTCCCCCCATTCAGAAGGCTTTTGCACGGACCGTGGGAAGATGTACCCAGCATGCCAGCGGACTTCAACTGGGCCATCGGCGGGGAGGCCGGCGATGGCATCGACTCGACCGGGAAGATCTTCGCGCAGGCCCTCTCCCGGGCGGGTCGACACGTCTTCACGTCGAAGGACTTCGCCTCCCGCATCCGTGGCGGGTACACCGCGTACAAGGTGCGCACCTCCACGGAGAAGGTCCGGTCGGTCGTCGACCGGCTCGACGTCCTCGTCGCGCTCACCCCTCGAACGATCGAGGAGAACCTCGAAGAGCTACACGACGGCTCGGTCGTCATCTACGACGGGGAGCGGACCACGATGGCCGACGTCGAGATCCCCGGCGAGATGATCGGGCTCGACGTGCCGCTCAAGCGGCTGGCCGAGGACGCCGGCGGCGCCATCATGCGCAACGTCGTCGCGCTCGGGGCCGCCTGCGAGGCCACGAGCTTCGACATCGAGCACCTCGACTCCTCGCTGAAGAAGCGCTTCGGCGACAAGGGGCAGTCGCTCGTCGACAACAACAAACAGGCCGCCCGGCTGGGCCAGGAGTACGTCCAGGAGCACTACGCCGACACCGACCTGGAGTACGACCTCGACACCACCGACAACGACTACGTCCTGCTCAACGGGGACGAGGCGATCGGCATGGGCGCGATCGCGGCCGGCTGCAGGTACTACGCCGGCTACCCCATCACGCCCGCGACGGACGTGATGACGTATCTGAAGGGTCGGATCGAGCAGTTCGGCGGCCACGTCGTCCAGGCGGAAGACGAGCTGGCGGCGATCAACCTCGCGCTCGGCGCCGCCCGCGCCGGCGCGCGCTCGATGACGGCCACCTCCGGCCCCGGGATCGACCTGATGAGCGAGACGTTCGGCCTCGTCGCGACCTCGGAGACGCCGCTGGTCGTCTGTGACGTGATGCGGTCGGGCCCCTCGACGGGGATGCCGACCAAGCAGGAGCAGGGCGACCTCAACATGATGCTGTACGGCGGTCACGGCGAGATCCCGCGGTTCGTCCTCGCGCCCACCACCGTCGACGAGTGCTTCTGGAAGACCGTCGAGGCGTTCAACCTCGCCGAGAAGTACCAGACCCCCGTCTACGTCGCCTCGGACCTCGCGATGGCGGTCACCGAGCAGACGTTCGAGCCGGAGGCGTTCGACATGGACGCCGTCGAGATCGACCGCGGCAAGGTCGTCGACGAGGAGACGGTCGAGGATCACCGGACGGAGGCCGGCGGCTTCAAGCCCCACGAGGTCACCGACGACGGGATCAGCCCCCGTGCGTTCCCCGGCACCGCGGGCGGCGCGCACATGTCTACCGGCCTGGAGCACGACGAGCAGGGCCGCCGGACCGAGGACGCGGAGATGCGCGTGAAGCAGGTCGACAAGCGCAACCGGAAGGTGGAGACCGCCCGGGAGCGCGAGGACTTCTCGCCGCGGGAGTTCGGCGACCCCGACGCCGACAACCTCGTCGTGACGTGGGGGTCGAACGAGGGAACGCTCGTGGAGGCGCTGGAGTTCCTCGAGGCCGACGGCATTGACGTGCGCATCCTCTCGGTGCCGTACCTCTTTCCACGCCCCGACCTCGCCGAGGAGTTCGAGGCCGCCGACGAGGTGGTCGTCGTCGAGTGTAACGCGACCGGCCAGTTCGCGGACGTGCTCGAACACGACACCCTCTCCAGGGTCGAGCGCGTGAACAAGTACGACGGCGTGCAGTTCAAGGCGGACGAGCTCGCCGACGACATCAGGCGGACCCTGGCCGGCGAGGGCCAGGAGGTGGAAGCATGAGTTCCCAGGTCAGGTTCACCGACTTCAAATCCGACAAACAGCCCACGTGGTGTCCCGGCTGCGGCGACTTCGGGACGATGAACGGCATGATGAAGGCGCTGGCGGAGACGGGCAACGACCCCGACAACACCTTCGTCGTCGCCGGCATCGGCTGTTCGGGCAAGATCGGCACGTATATGCACAGCTACGCGATCCACGGCGTCCACGGCCGCGCGCTTCCGGTCGGCACGGGCGTGAAGATGGCCAACCCCGACCTCGAGGTGATGGTCGCGGGCGGCGACGGCGACGGCTACTCCATCGGCGCGGGCCACTTCGTCCACGCCGTCCGCCGCAACGTCGACATGAGCTACGTCGTGATGGACAACCGCATCTACGGGCTGACGAAGGGGCAGGCCTCGCCGACCTCGCGGGAGGACTTCGAGACCGCGACGACGCCCGACGGCCCCAAGCAGCCCCCGGTCAACCCGCTCGCGCTCGCGCTCGCGTCGGGCGCGACGTTTATCGCACAGTCGTTCTCCAGCGACGCCCTGCGCCACCAGGAGATCGTCCGGCAGGCCATCGAGCACGACGGCTTCGGCTTCGTCAACGTGTTCTCGCCGTGCGTCACGTTCAACGACGTCGACACGTACGACTACTTCCGCGACTCCCTCGTGGACCTAGCGGAGACGGATTACGACCCGACCGACCGCGAGGCGGCCAAGGAGAAGGTGCTCGACGCCGACAAGGAGTACATGGGCGTGCTCTACCGGGACGAGGACTCCCGGTCGTACGAGCGGACCCACGGGCTGGACGCCGACATGAGCGACATCGACGAGTCCGGCGCCCCCGAGGGCGCGATGGACCTGGTTCGGGAGTTCTACTAGGAACCTCTTTTCGCCTCGGGTTTCCTCACGCTCGCCTTCGGCGAGCGCTGCGGGAACCGCTCGGCGAAAACCCGTTCATGTCAAAAGGCCGCTCGCTCGCCAGCCTAGCGGCTGGCTCGCTCGCGGTACAGTGCGTAGTGACTCCGCAGGAGTGATCGTGGTTCCACCACGGCTCGACCGATCCTGCCTTCCCACGGGATGCCGTGAACTATCCGGTGAATGGCGACTGTGTATTGACCGCCAAGGTACCTACCACTTTCGTGTGATGTTCAGAGCGCCACGCAAAGTACAACACACATAGCCAGCACCGCTGGTTTCGACTCGGTGGCCCGCTTCTCCTAATCAAGGGGTAGTTTTTAATGTGCGTTACCGTATCCAATGTGTATGGGTAACAATAGTCAGATAGTAATCGCTGGCGGTGGACGCGTTGGTTTTCGAGTCGCTCAATTTTTCACACAGCGCAGAAGCGAGGTGACGATTATTGAAAAGGATCCGGATCAGTTGGACGAGGAGGAGTCGGACGGCATCACTACGGTGAGAGGTGACGCGACAAATCCAGCCGTACTGTCGAGTGCTCTCACGGACGACACGACCGTTATCGGCGCGCTGACAGACAGCGACAGCACTAATCTCGCAGTCTGCTTGGCTGCGAGAACGTTTCAACCGGATATCCGAACGGTCGCGCGTATCACTAATTCCGATACCGACGAATACAAACAGCTCGTTGATGAGGTCGTGTTCCCCGAGCGTGCAAGCGTCAAAACCGCAGTGAACGCACTTAGTGGGAATGATGTGCGAACATTCGAAGAGGTTACTGGTGAGATGGAAGTGTTCGATATCCGCGTTGCCGCCGATTCGACGGTGGCGGAACAACGTCTCGCCGATATCGATCTTCCCGGAGGCAGTCTCGTGATTTCCGGAGCCGGGGGAGAGCGGACAGCCACCTCTGAAACGCGACTGGAGGCCGGCGAACAGTATATCGTCGCAGCTGATCCTAACGCCGCAGACTCCGTTATTTCTGCGTTTCGGGGAGAGTAATTCGACTACAGCGATCCCGCTGTAATAATGGAGGAAACGGGGTCGCTCTGCTGACTGTAATCTTTAGATCTTGCACGGGTTACTTACCGATTGATGGATAGGTCACGATCTCCTGCGCTAAGTCGTTCACCTGCATCTATCACTCGGACCTCCCTCTGTTCGGATGCGAGTCGTTCCGTGTAACTCCGATAGGGGATCCGCGACCGCGCACGCTCCGTCGCTGGCTATCGTTCCCGCACGACCACGAACTCCGCCAAGTCCCGCAGATACCCCCGGGCGTTCGACTCCCCGATCCCCGCCGTCTCCAGCGCCTCCAGCGCGGCGTCGGCCTGGTCGCGGGCGCGCCGGTCGGCCTCCTCGGGTGAGAGGTCCGTCACCTGCAGCAGCGACGGGCGGTCGACGGCCTCGTCGACGCCGGTGGGCTTGCCGAGGTCGTCGGCGTCGGCGGTGGTGTCGAGCACGTCGTCGCGGATCTGGAAGGCGACGCCGACCCGCTCGGCGTAGTCGCCGAACGCCTCGACGGTGAAGCCGTCGGCGTCGGCCGCGACCGCGCCGAGTTCGGCGGCCGCGCGAAACAGCGCCCCCGTCTTCCGGCGCGCCAGCGTCATGTACTCCGCCTCGTTCGACGGCTTCGAGGCCAGCTCGGTCGCCTCCCCCTCGCCGAGTTCGACCATCGCCTCGGCGACGACCTGCATCGCGCGCTCGTCGGCCGAGAACAGCGCGAACGCCTCGCCGAGCAGGCCGTCGGAGGCGACGATCGCGGGGCCGTAACCGAACTCCGCCCACGCGCTGGGCGTTCCGCGGCGCACGTCCGAGCGGTCGATGATGTCGTCGACCACCAGCGAGGCGTTGTGGACGAGCTCGACGCCGACGGCGAAATCGAGCGCGTCCTCGGGGTCGCCGCCGGCGGCCTCACAGGCGAGCATCGTCACCGTGGGACGGACCCGTTTGCCGCCCGCGAGGGCGACGTGTTCGAGCTCCTCGGAGAGTTCGGCCGGCTCGACGGCGGCCGTCACCTCCGCGAGGCGCTCGTCGGCCATCGCCACCCGACGCTCCAGGTACTCCATTGACCGATCGGCGGGACCGCGCGGAAAAGAGCGTACCGGAACACGGTAGCCGCCTCGACGCGGACCCGCCGGCCGCGACGGTGCGCCCCCTCTCGCCGTGCCGGGCACGCCTCGGCTGTCGGGGGAGAGGCGTGGCTGGGGGGAAGAGAAGAGAGGAGATGAGAAGGGAGGGAGAAGGAGGGGAGATGAGAAGAGAGGGAGAGAGGAGATGAGAAGGGAGGGAGGGGGGTTAGGGGAAACATCCATACCCCCGGTTTCCGTTCGTGTGCGTATGAGCACCGGCGACGGGAAGACGGTCAGTGACGTGATGTCGTCACCGCTTGAGACGATCGAGACGGACGCGACCGCACAGGAGGCGGCACGGAAGATGCGGGAGAGGGAGGTCAACGCGCTGGTCGTCCTGACGTCCCCGCGGGCGATCGTCAGTAGCTCCGACGTGATCGACGCCGTCGCCGACGGGCGCGACGTCACACAGCTTCAGGTGTCGGACCTGATGACGACCGACGTCGAGACCGTCACCCCGGATCTCTACATGGAGGAGGTCGCCGAGATGATGACGACGTACGGCATCAAACACCTCCCCGTCGTCGACGACGACTACGTGGGGATGGTCTCCTCGACCGACGTCACCGCCTTCCTCTCGGACTGAGTTGCGCGGTCGGCGACGCCGCGCCTACGCGAACTCCTCGACGAGCGCCGGCACGACGTCGAAGAGGTCGCCGACGATCCCGTAGTCGGCGACGTCGAAGACGGGCGCGTTGGGGTCGGTGTTGACCGCGATGATCGTCTCCGCGCCCTTCATGCCGGCGACGTGTTGGACGGCCCCGGAGATGCCGATCGCGAGGTAGACGTCGGGCGTCACCTGCTTGCCGGACTGGCCGACCTGGCGGTTCTTCGGCAGCCAGCCGTTGTCGACGATCGGCCGCGACGACGACAGCGTCGCCCCGGTGACCTCGACGAGCTCCTCGATCAGTTCGAGGTTCTCCTCCTCCTCGATGCCGCGGCCGACGGAGACGAGGAACTCCGCGTCGGCGATGTCGACGTCGCCGGCGCCGACCTCCTCGTACCCCTGCACGCGGGCGCCGGACGCGCTCTCGTCGAACTCGTAGTCGAACGGCTCGATCGACGCCTCGGCCGGCTCCTCCGCGGCGGGCCACTCGCCGCCCCGGACCGTGACGGCGAACGGCTCCTCGCTCACCTCGACGGTCGTCTCCACCTTCGAGCCGTACATCTCCCGGGTCGCCACCAGTCCGCCGTCGTACGAGAGGTCGACCGCGTCGGCCACCAGCGGGAGGTCGAGGCGGTTCGCGACCGCGGGCGCGTAGTCCAGCCCGTTGACCGAGTTGGGGACGAGCAGCGCCGTCGGCGACACCGCCTCGAACAGCGCCGCGGTCGCGCCGGCGAACAGGTCGTGGTTGAACTCGGCGGTCGCGTCGACCGTGTGGACCGTGTCGACGCCCGCGAGCGAGAGGCGGTCGGCGAACGCCTCCACGTCGCCCGCGATGACGGCCACGTGGAGCTTCCCGCCCAGGTCGTCGGCCAGCGCCCGGCCGGCGGTGACCAGCTCCCGGCTCACGTCGCGCAGCTTCCCGCGGCGGTGGTCGGCGACGGCGAGCACGTCGCTCATTCCGACACCACCCCCTCGGTCCGGAGGACGTCGGCCAGCTGTGCGGCCTGCTCGTCGGCGCTCCCGTCGAAGTACGTCGCGTCCGACTCCGTCTCCGGCTCGTACATCTCGGTGCGGGCGATCGGCGAGGCGACCGCGTCGGCGTCCAGTCCCAGGTCGTCGAGTCCGTACTCGGCGATCTCCTTGCTCTGTGCCTGGCGGATGCCGCGGAGGCTGGCGTAGCGCGGCTCGTTCACCCCCGTCTGGATCGTGAGCACCGCGGGGAGGTCGACGTCGGTGAGTTCCTCGACGCCGCCCTCCAGCTCGCGGTGGACGTGCGCCGTCGAGAGGTCGTCGTCGGTGTCGAGGCTGTTGACGACGGCCGCCCAGTCGAAGCCGATCTCGTCGGCCAGCGAGACGCCGGTGGCGCCGAAGCCGTCGTCGGCCGCCTGCACGCCCGTGAGCACGAGGTCGGGCTCCTCCTCCGCGACGACCGCGGCGAACAGCCGCGTCTTCGCCGCGACGTCCGGCTCCGCCGACTCGATCTCGTCGTCCCACACGCGGACCGCGCGGTCGACGCCCTTCGCCAGCGCCATCCGGATCGTCTCCTCGGAGCGCTCGGGGCCGATCGTGGCCGAGACGACCTCCACGTCGTCGTACGCCTCCGAGAGCTGGACGCCCGCCTCGACGGCGTAGTCGTCCCACTCGTTGAGGTCGTAATCGAGGAACCGCTCCCCGATGTCGGTCCCCTCGATCTCGAAGTCGTCGGCCGCCTCCGCGACCTCCTTGACCGTGACGAGGATCTTCATGACGCAAAGGTTGCCGCGGTCGGGGGTAAACAGTTTCGGAAAGACGGGACGCCGGCCCCGCGTCCGGCCGGGAGAACGGCCTCCCGGGCAACCACGGCGAGGCCGTCACGGCGAGGCCGGCGGCTACCGACGCGACGCGTCGCCCCCGGCGCGGTCGTCGTCCGCGGGGTCCGAGTCCGCGGCCGCCTCGTCGTCGGCCAGCGAGATGAGGTTCTCCCGACCCAGGCGGAGCTTCTCGACGCGCCCCTCGTCGGCCATCGCCGACAGGAGCTGCGACACCTTCGCGTCCGACCAGCCCGTCTCGGAGACGATGTTCGCCTGACGCATCCGGCCGCCCTCCCGTTCGAGCAGGCGCTCGACGCGCTCCTCGTCGGACAGCAGCTCAAGATCCGGCTCCTCCGGCCGCCCCGCGACGGCCGTCTCGCCGTCGCTCCGGCCGGTCGCGCTGTCGCCGCGTCCGTTCGACGCGAGCGAGCGCCCCTTCCCGGACGCGGGGGCGGGGTCGTCCGGGCCGGCGGCGGTCCCCTCGCGGTCCCCGTCGGGCGCGTCGGTTGCGGAGCCGGCCCCGGCGCCGGCGAGCGCGCCGCCGACGGTCGTGCCGTCGGAGCCGACGCCGCCGCGCCGGTAGGCCAGCGCCGCGAGGAGGACGAGCAGGACCGCCCCGGCGCCGACCAACAGCCCGGGCGGGACCGCGCCGCCGGGGGCCGCGCCGGGGTCGTACGCCACCTCGATGTCGCCCGGCTCGAACGTCTGGGGCCCCTCGGCGACGATCCGGCGGTCGCTGATCGAGTAGCTGAACCCCTGGGAGACGTCGCTCACCTCGTAGTTCTCCGGCGGCTCGATGACGAGCCGCTGGGACGCCGCCAGCGAGCCGAACCACGTGCCGTCGCCCGGCGTGCGGAAGGCGTCGCCGAGGACGAGCGCCCCGTCGTCGCCGGACGCGAGGAAGCCGGTCCAGGTGAACCGCAGCCGGAGGACGCCCGAGTCGTCGTGGAGCGTCGAGCTCCGATTCACTCGTCCGACGGCCATCTCGCGGTCCGTGGCGTCGGCGGCCTCGGCCGCGGCGTTCCGGAAGGGGTCGACCGACGGTCCGCCCGCGTCGCCCCGCTCGTACGACTCGGCGTACTCGCGAAACGCCGCCCGGTCTGCGTCGTCCTCCAGGGGGAGCCGCGTCGCGACGGTCCACCGTGCGCTCCCGTCCGCCCGCAACGAGACGGTGAAGTTCGTTCGCGGAGGGCCGACGGCCAGCGCGAGGCGGTCCCCGTCGACGGCGAGCGCCTGGCCTGCGGCCGGCGTCGCTCGGGGGTGAGCGCTCGCCGGGGCGCCGGCCGCCGCGACCGACGCGCCGGCGACGGCGGCGACGACGAGGAGAGTGGCGAGGAGAGCGACGTGCCGCATCTGTGTGCAGGCGTCTGCTCGTTCCATCAAAATCCTTTCCATCGGCTGAGTGACCGGAGTGACGACGGGAGCGGGCGCCGTCGGGCGGGGGTGAGTCGGCGTGTCAGCTCGGCGACGGGTCGTGTGAGTCGGTTTTTTATCGGAGGGGACGGTACGCCCGTCCCGTGCGAGTCATCCCCGTCCTCCTCGCGGCCCTCCTGACGTGTGCCGCCGTCGGCGTCGGCGCGCTCCCGGCCGCCGACCGGTCGGCGTCGGCCGACGTCGGTCCGACCGGACCCGGCGCGCCGCCGGCGAGCGCGGCCGCCGCGGATGCGACCCAGGTCAACGCGACCCCGGTTCGCGTGCTCTCGTTGAACGACAGCGCCGCCGTCGCCGCCGACGTCGACGCGGTGACGATCGACGCGGGTACGGCCGTCGGCTTCGGCGCCGACGCCTCCGCCGCCCGGATCGAGACGGTCGCCGTCCGCGAACGGGTCGAGAACGCGAGCACGAGCGAGGAGCGCCAGATCCGGATCCTCGATGGGCTCAACGAGGTCGACAAGCAGGCGATCACGCTGCGCAGCCGACAGGAGACGGCGATCGCCGCCTACGCGGCCGGGGAGATCACCGCCGAGGAGCTGCTCGTGGAGCTGGCGCGCATCCGGGCGTCCGCGGCGGAGCTCGAAAGCCGGGTGGAGCTGCTGGCGGATCTGGCCGCCGAGACCGAGGGGTTCACCCTCGACGACGGCCGGGTGTTCCCGCTCCTGTACGACCTGCGGACGTTCGACGGGCCGGTCCGCGAGCGGACGGTGCGCGCGCTCGACGGCGACCGGACGGCCACCACGAGGGTGTACGTCGCCGCGACCGAGAGCGGCGTCGTCCTCTCGACGGTCGCCGACGACCGATACGTCCGGGAGACGTTCCGCGCCGACCGCCACGACCGGGGCGGCGGCGGGATCGACGAGGGGACCGCACAGAACGTGACGCGGCGGAGCTATCCCGAGATCTACGACGCGGCCGGCGGCACCGTCTCCGGCCAGGGGTCCGGCGGGACGTTCCTGTTCGACCTGACGTACCCCAACGGGACGCTCACCGCGTTCGTCGGCGGCGGCACCGAGCGGGTGTTCATGGAACACCAGCGGGTCGACCTCGCCGGCGTCTCGCCGGGTCCGGCCGTCTCCCGGACGCTGGATCTCACCCTGCGCGTGAACCGGACGTTCCCCGGAGGGCCGCTGCGCGTCGCGGTCGTCGACCCCGCGACCGGCGAGCCGGTCGACGCGGTCGTGAAGCTCGGCCGCGAAGGGGGCGAGAGCGTCGAGGCCGGGACGACCGGCGGCGACGGCGTCCTCTGGACCGTCTCGCCGCGCGGCGAGTTCGTCGTCACGGTCGTCGAGGTGGGGTCGACCGACGTGTCGACGGTCGGCGTGACGCCGACGGAGCCGGTCACCGTCGAGGAGGCGTACGCCGGCAACGGGAGCGACGACGGGGAGTGACCGTCGGCGCCGTCCGCGACCCGTCGGGCCGGCGAGCGCGAGCGTTTATCGGCGATGACGGGGGCACGTCCGCGGCGACCGTCGGCGCCGCGGTCCTGACCGCGACGCCCCCGAGCGCGCCCGCGACCGCGGCGTTCGACCTCCGCGTCACGGACGCCACGCTGGCCGTGACACACCGCGGCGGCGACGCGGTGGACGTCCGCGACCTCCGGCTCGTCGTCGCCGTCGACGGCGACCCGCTCCGTCGCCAGCCGCCGGTGCCGTTCTTCGCCGCACGGGGGTTCCGGAGCGGGCCGACGGGACCGTTCAACCGGGCGAGCGACCCGGCGTGGACCGCCGGCGAGACGGCGACGCTCGGCGTCGCCTCGACGAACCGGCCGCGGATCGACCCCGGGGACCCCGTGAGGGTGACGCTGTACGTGGGGGACCACCGCCTCGCCGTGTTGCGGGCGACCGCGTCGTGACGGGCGTCATGTCGGCGACGCCAATCGCGTCCTGACAGGAGTCATGTCACCGGCGCCAGCCGTGCCGTGATATGCGCCGTGTCAGTAATGCCAGCCGTACCGCGGCATCCGGTACGCCGTAGCGACCCCTCAATGTGGTCGAGTGGCTCGTGGGAAGGGTGGTGACCGCGTCGACGGTCAGTCGTCGCCGGCCACGGGTTTCTCTGTGGTCTCGGTCGCATCGACGGCGTCGCCGACCGCGCCTCGGTCGTCGTCCGGCACCGTCGCCACGGAGGTGATCGCCCGCGGGGTGCCGCGGTGGCGCTGCTGGATGTAATGGGTGGTGTCCTCGAAGCCGGCCGCCCGGAACATCTCCTCGGCCTCCTCGGCGTCGTAGAACAGCATGATCGCGTCCGCGAGCGCCTGGAAGACGCCGAGCTTCGGGTAGTCCGGGCCGACGACGAGGACGGTGCCGCCGGGCCTCGTGACGCGACGGAACTCCCGCAGCGCCTCGACCGGGTTCGGCCAGTACTCGATGGAGCCCGAGGACCACAGCCTGTCGAAGGAGTCGTCCTCGAACGGAAGGCGCTCGGCGTCGCCCATGTGGAAGCGGACCTTCCCCCGCTTGCCGAACTTCCGGAACGCCTGCTCGAACTGGCCCCGCGACTGGTCGAGCGCGTACACCTCGTCGACGTGGTTGAGGAGGCCCTCGGTGGCGAAGCCGGTGCCGGCGCCGACGTCGAGCACGCGGTCGTCGCGGTCGGCGTCGAACCACTCGAGCGCCCGGTTGCGCATCCGGTCGTCCCAGATGTAGGGGTTGACCGTGTCGTAGATCCGGGAGAAGTAGCGGTAGAACAGCCGCGCGTTGTCCTTGTCCTCGAGGATTCCCATTGCGTGCGTGTTGGGTCGGAACCGTCATAATCCCCACGGACCCGGGGCGGGCGGGCGTCCGATCCCCGCGACGCGGGCGGTCCGCTCGCCCCGACGGGAGACGGACCCGGGCGGTCTCGCGCTCCGACGGGAGAGCGGGTCCGAGCGCCGGACGGCGGACGCCGGAATAGCCGGCTACAAGTCGGTCCCCGCCCCAGTCGGGAGTATGAAGCTCTCTGAAGCGACGTGGACGGAGGTCCGCGACGCCGACCTCGATGCGGCGCTGCTCCCCGTCGGGAGCACGGAACAGCACGGGCCGCACGCCCCGCTGGGCACCGACGCGCTGACGGCGGCGGCGGTCGCCGACGCGGCCGCCGACCGGTGGTCGGGGGCGGACGGAGGCGGCGAGACGGTGGACGAGGACGGAACCAGCGATGAGAACGGAGACGAGGCCCGGGGGGACCTCCTCGTCGCGCCGCCGGTCCACGTCGGGGTCGCCGAGGAGCACCGCGCGTTCGACGGGACGCTGTGGGTGTCGCCCGACACCTTCCGCGCGTACGTCCGCGAGACGGTCGAGAGCCTCGCCCACCACGGCCTCGACCGAGTCGTCCTGGTCAACGGCCACGGCGGCAACGTCGAGGCGCTGGCGGAGACGGCCCGACGCGTCTCCCGCGACGGCGACACCGCCGCGTACGCGGTCGCGTTCACCTGGTTCGAGGCGGTCGGCGACCGCGCCGACGAGATGGGCCACGGCGGTCCCCTGGAGACGGCGATGCTGCGACACGTCGCCCCGGAGCGCGTCCGCGAGGACCGCGTGGCGGAGGCGCGCGACGGCGGGAGCGACCGGTGGGGCGAGTGGGTTCGCGGGGTGAACCTCGCGCACGACGCCGACGAGTTCGCCGGCAACGGGACGGTGGGCGACCCGACCGCGGGCGACGCCGCGCTGGGGGCGGAGCTGCTGGAGCGCGCGAGCGACGCGCTGGTCGAGGTCGCGAGCGCGGTGGCGACCCGCGAGCGGGAGCCGGGAGCGGGAGACGGGCAGTAGCCGGGGGAAATCGGAAGACGTACCGGGAACGGCGGCCGCCGTCCTGCGGCCGGCGTTACGCCTCCGCCTCCTCCTCGTCGCCGTCGGCCTCGGCGTCGACGCCGTCGGCGTGGGCGTCCTCCAGGTCGCTCCGGAGCTGGGGGACCGTGCTCGTGAGCTCGCCCACCTGGTCGTGGGCCTCCTCCAGCGACTCCACGAGCTCCTGAAGCGCCTCGATCTCGTCGGCCAGCTCGTCGTCCTCGAACGCGTCCGCCCGCTCGCCCAGCACGTACTGCTTTTTCGCCTGTCGCAGCTCCTCGACCGCGTCGCCGGTGTCGAGCGCCGAGCGGAGGCCGTTGAGCGCGCCGAGCACGTTGTCCGCGTCGGTCTCCCAGACGGCGTCGGCCGTCGGGAGGGTCGACTTCGCCGCGCGGAGGTGCTTCTCCACGTCGGCGCGCATCTCGTCGGCCGCCTCGCCGAACAGGTCGTCGTCGTCGAAGGTAGACTGCGCCATGTCCGCGGGTTCGCCGCCGGGCCTGTTAAGTGACCGCCGGGAAGTGAAAGTGAAATCCGGCGACGGGCGCGCCGAGCCCGCCGATTCCCGCGTCGGGGGGCCGACCGGGCACCGCGGGCCGGGCATCGCAGGCCGGTCGCCGGACCGCGGCCGACCGCCGCCCGGTCAGTCCCCGCCTCCGTCGGCCTCGACCTCGACGAGCTTCATCAGCGGGTAGCCGTCCTCCATCTCCATGCGCGTGTGGACGGTCGTCCCCCCGTGCTCGATCCGCATCTCGACTTCCATCAGGTGGCCCGACAGCTCCGTGTAGCCGTTCTCGTGGGCGATGTCGTCCGCGACGGCGTCGTCGTCGATGGCGACGACGACCGACTCGCAGTACGGCTGGTTCTCGATCGACTCGGCGATCGCCGTCTCCAGCGAGCGCGTGCTGTCGGGCGACACCGGCGTGCCCGCGAACTGGTGGTACAGCGAGCCGAACTTGACGCCGGCCTCGAAACACGCCTGCTGAGCGTCGGTGACCATGGACGACGGTCGGCCCGCGGGCGACAAATGCGTACCGGGCGACGGCGCGAGGTCCACGGAACCGAGCCCTCGATGGAATCTGCGACGGGGTGAGCCGCGAGCGAGGCGGGCCGAGCGCCGAACCGCACGATACTTACCGCCGCTGGCCGGAGACTCGACCGAATGGACGAACCGGTGTTGCTCACTGGGGCGGGCGGACGCGTCGGGCGTGCGATCCTCGCCGGACTCGGGGAGTCGTACGACTGGCGGCTCCTCGACCGCGAACCCGTCGCCGGCGACCGTCGACGGCGGCGACGTCGTCGTCGCGAACGTGACCGACGCCGACGCCGTCCGTGAGGCCGTCGCGGGCGCCGGCGCGGTGGTCCATCTCGCGGGCGACCCCCGGCCGAACGCGCCGTGGGACGCCGTGCTCTCGAACAACATCGACGGCACCCGGACGGTGCTCGCGGCCGCCGCCGACGCCGGCGTCGACCGGGTCGTGTTCGCCTCCTCCAACCACGCGGTCGGCGCCTACGAGACGGACGACCGCACCCCGGAGATGTACCGCGAGGACGACCAGTACCGGCTCGACGGCGCCGAACTCCCGCGTCCGTCGAACCTCTACGGCGTCTCGAAGGCCGCCGGCGAGACGCTCGGCCGCTACTACCACGACCGCCACGACCTGACGGTCGCGTGCGTCCGCATCGGCAACCTCACCGAGAGCCACCCGCCCAGGGAGTACGAGCGGGGGCAGGCGATGTGGCTCTCCCACCGCGACTGCGCGCACCTGTTCGACCGCTGTCTGCGCGCCGACTACGGCTACGAGATCGTCTACGGCATCTCCGACAACGACCGCAAGTACTACTCCATCGAGCGCGCCCGCGAGGTGCTCGACTACGACCCGCGGGACAACTCCGCCGAATACACCTTCGACGGGGAACCGCTGGAAAGCGTCGAAGCGGACGGGCGAACGCCACAGTAACCGGCCACGCTCCGACTGCCGGTCCGGATCAGTTCTCGTCGAACCGGGGGTTCGTCCCGGCGACGGCGCGCCCGTACACGTAGACGACCGCCCGGTGGACCGCCACGAGGATCACGACGCTGGCGACGATGATGCCGACCTGAAGCGGCGTCGACAGCAGGCCCAGCGAGACGATGAGCGTCGTCGCGCACGCGGGGGCGTGGTTCGTGTCGGTCGCGATCATCCCCCAGCTCGTCGCGACCAGCGAGAGGACGCCGCTGGCCGCGAGGCGGAGGGCATCGGAGGAGAACCCCGGATACGTCGCCGTGAGCGTCACGCCGCTCGCCAGGAGGGTGTACGCGAGGAGGCCGGCGACGCCGCCGATGACGTGGCTCCCGACGACGCGGTACACCCGCGTCCGTTCGCCCCGCCGCTCGAACGCCAGGACGAACGCCGAGGGGCCGAGGCTCGGGAAGACGAACGGCCGTCCGCTGACCCACGCGAGGACGCCGAGGACCGAGAGGAGAACCCCGGCGTACAGACTGGTCCCGACGCGCCGACGATTCACGTCTCCCCACCGGTGCGTCCGCGGCAAAACGGACACCCCGCCACAGGAGGTCGGCGGACCGGCGATCGCTCAGAATAGCCCCTCCACGTCCTCCTCCTTGCGGCGTTCCGTCGCCACCAGTTCCGTCAGTCGGTCGTACACCAGCCGCCGCTCCTGTGGCCCCTCGACGCGCATGAGGTCGAACAGCAGTGCCGCGAACCGCGACCGACCCGCCTGCTCCTCCTTCTGTGCGAACCGCGCCGCGTCCGCGACCGGGTCGGCGTCGAGGCCGTGCTCCTCGGCCAGCGCCTCCGCGGCCAGCGCCGCGCCCGAAAGCGACAGCGACTCGGGCGCGACACGCTCGCCCTCGTGTGCGAGTGGCGGCGCGGGACCGCGCTCGACGCGTTCGGGGTCCGCCTCCAGACGGGCCAGCGCCGCGCGCACGCCGGCGACATCGATCCCCCGGTAATCCCCCGGAACGTCCGCGAGGTACTCGCGCGCGCTCCCCGCGAGACCGACCGCGCCCGACCAGTTGCGGTCGCGGGCGTGGTACTGCGCGGCCGTGAACTGGATCAGCCCGTGGAACAGCCGCTCGTCGCGGACGAGCGTCGCCGCGTCCCCGCCGTCGGCCGCGGACGGGTCGGTCCCCGCGTCGCCGAGGGCGGCGCGAACGTCGAGCCAGACCCCCTCCCACGGGTCGTGTGCGGCGTGAAACTCCCCGGCCGTGTACAGCGCGACGCCCGCGCGCAGCGCCGCGACGCGCTCGTCCTCCGGGGGTGCCTCGGGCTCCGTCATCGTCGGGAGTCGCGTCGGTTCGGGCTTGAGTCTGTCCGTCGCGGCGGCGAGGGGCGATCCGGTCCTGTCGTCGTCTGGTCGCTGCTCAGATCTCCGTGTGTGGACTCCGAGTCAGCGCGGGCGCTCACGCCTCACTCCGTTCGCCGTTCGCACTGGGGCGTTCGCTCCGCTCGCATCTCGCACTGCTCGCGCGGTTGCGCCTCGAAAACGTCCGGACAGAGATTTGAACTTCGCCGGCGTGCTCGCTCCGCTGCGCACGTCCCGTCGGCTCAAATCTCCGTGTGTGGAGCGACGACCGCGCCGCATCGTGCGAGCGACGGAAGTCGCTCGCGGTGTGGCGGCGCGGTAGGAACGTCCGGACGGAGTCCACGCGAACGGAGTGAGCGTGGGCACGTCGGACGTGACTGAACGAGCGAAGCGAGTGAAGGAACGTCCGGACGGAGATTTGAACTTCGCCGGGACGTGCTCACTCCGCTGCGCGCGTCCCGTCGGCTCAAATCTCCGTGTGTGGACTCTGAGTCGGCGCAGGCGCTCGCTCCGCTCGCGCGGTTGCGCCTTCAAAACGTCCGGACGGAGATTTGAACTCCGGTCCCTGGCTCCGCAAGCCAAGAGGATAGTCCACTACCCTACCCGGACTCGATTCGACCGAGGCCCGGACCACGTAAAGGGATTCCGATCCGGCCGACCCGTGCGAGCGACCACCGTAACACAAGCGTCGATTTGTCTCTCCGGCGGGCTTTTGTGTTCACCGCTCTTCCCGCGAAACATGGAGCGACGACGATTCCTCGCGGCCGTGGTCGGGAGCGGCGCGGCCGCGCTCGCTGGTTGTACCGGCGGCGGAGGCAGCAGCCCGGCGACCGACGCCGAGAGCCCGACCGGGTCCGCGGCGTCGACCGCGAGCTCGACGCCGAGCGGGGAGGGTGAGTTCCCGCGGATCACCGACCGATCGTTCTCGCGGACCGGCGACGCCGACGGCTCCGGCGAGTCGGCCAGCGTCGCGTTCGACGGCGACTTGGTGCGCGTGACCGGCGTCGTTCGGGGGGCGAACGGCTGTATGGAGGCGTCGCTGGCGGACGCCGAGTACGACCGCGAAGCGGACGAACTCGGCGTCCGCGTAACGACGGTGCGGGAGGGCGGCGACGTCTGCACCCAGGAGATCGTCCACCGGAGCTACGAGGCGGCCGTCGAGTTCGCCGGCGGGTGTCCCATGTCCGTCGTCGTCGAACACGAGTCGATGGACGAGGTGCGGACCGTCGCCGACGTGACCCGCTGATCCGGACCGGCGATCGGGCGGACGAAGCCTCAAATACCAGCCCGACACAGCCCCGGCATGACCGAGGAGGCGACGGAGCGCGGTCGCGACGAGGGGAGCGAAACCGACGGAGAGCGCGGGGATACCGTGGAAACGGCAACCCTTATGCGGGACAGTCGCCTGGAACAGGACACGATTATGGGCGCCATAGAGGACGTCTACGAGGACCTGGACGCCGACGTCCCCTTCGAGGAGTTCGAGGCCGCCGTCGAGCAGAAGGTGGATGACATGGGCGGGCTGGCCGACGAGGAGACCGCGGCGATGCTCATCGCTCACGAACTGCGCGACGAGGAGGTAAACAGCGTCGCCGACATCGAGCCCGGGATGGACGACGTGAAGTTCCTCGCGAAGGTGATGACCGTCGGCGAGGTGCGCACCTTCGAGCGCGACGGCGAGGACGACGACGGTCACGTGCTCAACGTCGAGGTGGCCGACGAGTCGGGGCGGATCACCATCTCGCTGTGGGACCGCGTCGCCGTCGACGCCAAGGAGAACCTCTCGACGGGCGACGTGCTCCGGATCATGGGGCGCCCGAAGGAGGGGTACAGCGGGCTGGAAGTCGCCGTCGACAAGGTGGAGCCCGACCCCGACGCCGAGGTGAACGTGGAGGCGGTCGACCAGTACCGCGTCGAGGACCTCGCGATGGGCGCCTCGGACGTGGACCTGCCGGGCGTGATCCTCGACACCGACACCGTCCGGACGTTCGACCGCGACGACGGCTCCCAGGGGAAGGTGTCGAACCTCACCGTCGGCGACGAGACCGGCCGCGTGCGCGTCACCATGTGGGACGAGCGGGCCGACCGCGTCGAGGAGCTGGAGGCGGGGGAGACGGTCGAGGTCGTCGACGGATACGTTCGCGAGCGGGACGGGGAGCTGGAGCTACACGTCGGCTCCCGCGGCGCCGTCGAGACGGTCGACGCCGACGTGGAGTACGTCCCCGAGACGACCGACATCGAGGACCTGGAGCTGGACGACGTGGTCGACATCGCCGGCGGCGTCGTCGAGACGAGCGAGAAGCGCACGTTCGACCGCGACGACGGCTCCCAGGGGCAGGTGCGCAACGTCCGCATCAAGGACGACACCGGCGAGATCCGGGTAGCGCTGTGGGGCGAGAAGGCCGACCGCGACATCGCCCTGGCCGACCGCGTCGCCTTCACCGACGTGGAGATCCAGGACGGCTGGCGGGACGACCTCGAAGCCTCCGCGGGGTGGCGCTCCTCCGTCTCGGTGCTCGAGGACGCCGACGGCGACATCATCGCCGCGGCCGCAGGCTCGGCGGAGCGCGACGCCGGGCAGGGCGGGCTGGACTCGTTCGACTCCGGCGGTTCGGGCGGCTCCGGCGGCTCGACGGCGGCCGCGACGGAGGTCGACGCGCAGGCCGGGACCGAGGCTGAGGCCGAGGCCGACGCGGACGGCGGCGTCGTGGAGTTCACCGGCACGGTCGTTCAGGCGGGCGACCCGGTCGTCCTCGACGACGGGACGCAGACGCGCTCCGTCGACACGTCCGCGACGCTCCGGCTCGGCGAGGAGGTCACCGTCCGCGGCGTCGAGGAGGACGGCACCATCGACGCGGACGACGTCTTCTGAGTCGCCGTCGCGGCGCAGTCCGTGCGGCGCGAGCGATCCGGGTGATCCGGGCCGGGTCGCCGCCCTCGGACGGGTCATGGGGCCGTGAACCACGGCAAGGGAAACCGTTATACAGGACACACACCCGCGTATGGGTATGACTGTCGAGTTGCCGTTCGCCCCCGTCGACGACGTCATCCGTCGGAACGCGGGTGACCTCCGGGTCAGCGCCGGCGCGGCCGAGGAGCTGGCCGGGCGCGTGCAGCGGCACGGGGCGTCGCTGTCGGTCGACGCCGCCGAGCGGGCGGCCGCCGACGGCCGCAAGACGCTGATGCCCGCGGATTTCGGCGTCGAGCAGGTGGTCGACCGCGCGAGTCTCACGCTCCCGATCGCGCCCGTCGACCGCATCGCTCGCCTCGACATCGACGACTCCTACCGCGTCTCGATGGACGCCCGCGTCGCGCTGGCGGACGTGCTCGAAGACTACGCCGACAACGTCGCGCGCGCCGCCGCGCTGCTGGCGCGCCACGCCGACCGGCGCACCGTCCAGGCCGACGACATCGAGACGTACTTCGCACTGTTCGAGGGGTAGCGATGCGGTTCGGCTACAGCGAGGCCTGTCTCGACCACGACACCGGCGACCGCCACCCGGAGAGCCCGGACCGGCTCCGCGCGATCCGCGAGGGGCTCAAGCGGAAACACGGCGTCGAGTACGTCGAGGCCGACCCCGCCTCCCGGGAGGCGATCGGGGCCGTCCACGACCCGGAGTACGTCGATGAGATGGTCGAGTTCTGCGACGACGGAGGCGGCAGCTGGGACCCCGACACGGTCGCCTCCGACGGGACGTGGGCGGCCGCCCGCGCCGCCGCCGGGCAGGCGCAGTGGGCCGCCGCGGAGGCGCTCGCGGGCGATCCCGACCGCGGGACGCCGTTCGCGCTCGGGCGCCCGCCGGGCCACCACGCGGTGGCCGACGACGCGATGGGCTTCTGTTTCGTCAACAACGCCGCCGTCGCGGCGCAGTCGGTCATCGACGACGGGGCCGCCGACCGGGTGGCGATCTTCGACTGGGACGTCCACCACGGCAACGGCACCCAGGACATCTTCCTCGGCCGGAGCGACGTGCTGTACAGCTCGATCCACGAGGAGGGGCTGTACCCCGGCACGGGCGCGGCCGAGGAGACCGGCGAGGGGACGACGCTGAACGTCCCGCTGCCCGCGGGGTCGGGCGACGCCGACTTCCTGCTCGCCATCGACGAGCTGGTCGACCCCGTGACGCGGCGGTTCGACGCCGACCTGATCCTCGTATCGGCCGGCTTCGACGCCCACCGTCACGACCCCATCTCCCGAATGCGCGTCTCCACCGAGGGGTACGCGCTGATGACCGACCGGATCCGGACGCTCGCCCGCGACCTCGACGCCGGCCTCGGCTTCGTCCTGGAGGGCGGGTACGGGCTCGACACGCTCTCGGAGGGGGTCGGCATCGTCCACGAGACGCTCGACGGCCGACCGCCGATCGAGCCGGACAAGCAGGCCGAGGACGCGACCGAACCCCTGATCGAGGAGCTCGCGACGCGGTTCGACCTCGGGTAAGGCGGTCGGCTTCGGGTCGGCGACGTGACCCGGGTCGCGGCTACACGGACGGCTCGAAGTACTCGCGGAGGTCGGTGCCGAACGAGCCCACGCTCCCGTCGGCCAGCGCCGCGAGTTCCTCGCCGGCGAGCACGTCGTACCCCCGCCGGAGCGCGGACTCGACGCGCGCGCCGAGGGCGGCGTCGAACAGCCGCTCGGAGTCCAGCACCGCGCGGGCGTCGGGCGCCTCCCGCTCGCGCTCGACGACGTATCGCCCGTCGGCGACGAACGGGCCGTAGGCGTCGGGGTCGGCGGCGTACTTGTCGTGGAAGCCGGCGGCGTGATCCCGCACGTGGACGGGGGGGCCCTCGTGGCGCTCGACCGCGGACAGCCGACGGCTCGCGAGCTCGACCAGGAGCACGGCCCGCCGCGTCGCGTCGGCGTCACCGTCGCCTCCGGCCGCGCCGTCGCCCTCGGCGCCGCCGCTGTCCCCGGCTGCGCTGTCACCCCCGGCCGCGCTGTCGCGCTCGGTCGCGAACGTCGCCGAGCGGAGCACGTCGAACCCCCGCCCCGACAGTTCGCGCTCGACGCCGGCCAGCGAGCGCCGCAGCTGCGGGTACAGTTGGTCGTCGACGAGGTCCGGCGCGTCGAACGCGACCGCCAGCGGGGCGGTCCCCCGGCGCCGCACGTGCTCGCGGACCGCATCGGGCGACAACGGCGCCGGGTCGTCCGGCTCGAACGGCTCCGGTCGTGGGTCCGCCAGGAGGTCCCGGGCGTGGTGCTGGAGGCGCGCGAGGTTGTCGCCCGAGAGGACGGCCGCGACGTTGCGCTCGGGGTCGGTCGGGTCGACGACGACCAGCGGGTCGTCGAACTCCGCGGTCCCGTGCCCCTCGGGGTCGAGCCGGACCGGCGGGCGCCAGTCGGCGACCGCCGCCAGCGTCCCGCGGGCGCCGCCGTGTTCCAGCACGAGCAGTTCGGCGAGGTAGCCCGAGACCCCCCGCGTCCGGAGGTCGCTCCCGTAGACGCCGACACCCTTCAGGAACGCCTTCAGGACACGCACGTCGCCCGCGAGGTCGTCGTCGAGACGCGCCGAGAGGTACTCGTTGTGGAAGGGCGTGCGGTCGACCGCCGAGCGGATCTCCGTCGCGGCGGCGACGTCGTAACAGGGGACCAGATCCACGTCGAAGCCGTCGACGGTGCCGACGACGTACGGGTGCTCGGCGTACTCCTCCTCGCCGTCGGGCAGCACCGCGTGGCCGACGCGGAGCCCGCACTCCGCTAGGCGCTCGCGCGACAGCGCCGTCGGAAACCGGACGAACAGGTCGATGTCGCGGTCGCCCGCCAGCCAGGTGCCGCGGGCGGTTGACCCGACCCGCGTCCGGTCGGATAGCGCCGCGGCGGCCGCCTCCAGTCGGGCGCGCTCCTCGGCGTCAGGCGTCACCCGCTCGCGGACCGTCGACAGCACCGCGTCGAGGTCGGCGTCCCCGTTCGCGGCGTCGGCGGCGTCGCCGTCGGAAGCGTCGGTCATGCCGTGACCTTCCCGCGGACGGGTAACGAGCGTGTCGGTCGCCGCGGATGCACCACGGCGGTGTGGGAACCGCGCGCTCGCGTCGGGGCGAAACGAAAGCGCTTTCAAATCCACCGGGGAACCTTCGGGTGCGGGCCGAAGTAGCTCAGCTGGTAGAGCGCCTCGCTGTTAACGAGGTGGTCCCAGGTTCGAGTCCTGGCTTCGGCGCTTCCTCCCGGTCGTCACGCCGCCGAGCGACAGCCGTGACGGGAGAGGAAACTACTTCACTGCGGCCCGACAACGCCGTCGATACGGGCCCTTAGCTTAGTCCGGTATAGCACCCGGCTCATACTCCGGTCGGCTCCGTCCGCCGGATGGGACACCGGGCGGTCGAGGGTTCGAATCCCTCAGGGCCCAGTTCTCGCGGCGCCACGGCGAGGAACACGGTGACGAGTCGGCGCCGCGTCGATCGCGCCCGAGCGGGGCGGTCGAGACCTCGACTCCGGACCGGGAGTCGGGGCTACGCCCCGCCGAGGCGTCGCCACTGGTCGCCGACCCGGGGGTCGGCGGTCGGGGTCACTCCAGATCGAAGCGGTCGAGCGTCATCACCTTGTGCCACGCGTCCACGAAGTCCTCGACGAACCGCTCCTCGGCGTCCTCGGCGCCGTACACCTCCGCGATAGCGCGGAGCCGGGCGTTCGATCCGAAGATCAGGTCCGTGCGGGTCGCCTCCCACCGGAGCTCGCCCGTGTCGCGGTCGCGCCCCTCGTACACCCCGTCGGACACGGCCGGCTCCCACTCGGTGTCCATGCCGAGCAGGTTCACGAAGAAGTCGTTCGTGAGCGTCCCCGGCCGGTCGGTGAGGACGCCGAGATCCGAGCCGTCGTAGTTGGCGTCCAGCGCCCGCATTCCGCCCACCAGCACCGTCATCTCGGCGGGCGTTAGGTCCAGCAGGTGCGCCTTGTCGACCAGCAGCTCCTCAGCGGATCCATCGACGTCGTCGCGGACGTAGTTGCGGAAGCCGTCCGCGCGGGGTTCGAGCGCGTCGAAGGAGTCGACGTCGGTCTGCTCCGCGGCCGCGTCGACGCGGCCGGGCTCGAACGGCACCGTCACGTCGTGGCCGGCGGCGGCGGCCGCCTCCTCGACGGCCGCGTTGCCGCCGAGCACGATCAGGTCCGCCAGCGACACCCTGACCTCGTCGTCGCGGGCCTCGTTGAACTCCGCGCGGATCCCTTCGAGGGTGTCCAGCACGGGCTCCAGCTCCTCGGGGCGGTTGACCTCCCAGCTCCGCTGGGGTTCCAGCCGGACGCGGGCGCCGTTGGCGCCGCCGCGCTTGTCGCTGTCGCGGTACGTCGACGCGGACGCCCAGGCGGTCCTGGCGAGCTGCGGGACCGTCAGCTCAGAGTCGAGGATCGCCTCCTTCAGCTCGGCGGCGTCCGCCTCGTCGATGGGGTCGTGGTCGGCGTCGGGAAGCGGGTCCTGCCACAGCATCTCCTCGTCGGGGACCTCCGGGCCGAGGAACCGCGACGGCGGGCCCATGTCCCGGTGAGTCAGCTTGTACCACGCCTTCGCGAAGGCCATCCCGAACGCCATCGGATTGTCTTGGAACCGCTCGACGACCTCCCGGTAGTCCGGGTCGCGCTTCAGCGCGATGTCGGTCGTGAGCATCATCGGCGTCACCGACTCGTCGGGGTCGTGGGCGTCCGGGACGGACTCTTTCAGCTCGTCGTCCGTCGGCGTCCACTGCCACGCGCCGCCGGGGCCCTTCTCGGGCTCCCACTCGTAGTCGAGCAGGTTGTCGAGGTAGCCCATGTCCCACTCGGTGGGCGACTGGGTCCAGGGGCCCTCGATGCCGCTGGTGATCGCGTCTCCGCCCTTGCCGGTGCCGTGTTCGCTCTCCCAGCCGAGTCCCTGCGACTCGATGGGCGCGGCGTTCGGCTCGGGGCCCATATGTTCGTCGGGATCGTCGGCGCCGTGGACCTTCCCGAACGTGTGGCCGCCGGCGATGAGCGCGGCCGTCTCCTCGTCGTTCATCGCCATCCGGTCGAACGTCTGCCGGATGTTCTTCGCCGACGCCATCGGGTCGGGCTGGCCGTCCGGCCCCTCGGGGTTCACGTAGATGAGCCCCATCACCGACGCGCCGAGCCCGTCCTGGATCTCGCCGGGCTCGTCGAAGCGCTCCTGGGTGTCGAGCTCCTTCTCCGGCCCCCAGTCGACGGACTCGTCGGGCTCGAAGGAGTCCTCGCGCCCGCCGGCGAAGCCGAACGTCTGGAACCCCATCGTCTCGATCGCGACGTTCCCCGCCAGGATCATCAGGTCGGCCCACGAGAGCTTGCGGCCGTACTTCTGTTTGACCGGCCACAGCAGGCGGCGCGCCTTGTCGAGGTTCGCGTTGTCGGGCCAGCTGTTGATCGGCGCGAACCGCTGCCGGCCGCCGGCCGCGCCGCCGCGACCGTCCGCGGTGCGGTACGTGCCGGCGCTGTGCCACGCCATCCGGATCATCAACGGTCCGTAGTTGCCGTAGTCGGCCGGCCACCAGTCTTGCGACGTCGTGATCACGTCCTCGATATCCGCCTTCACCTCGTCGAGATCCAGCGACTCGAACGCCTCCGCGTAGTCGAACTCCTCGCCCATCGGATCGCTCCGACGGGCGTTCTGGTCGAGGGGCTCCAAGTCCAACTGGTTCGGCCACCAGTTCTGATCGGGAGTTGCCATCGATCGATCGTAACGCACATCGCCTCTTAATGTTGTCCAATCGGAGAAGGAATCCTTGGCGGCTAGCCAAGGGATGTATCGAATACGTGAAATAGTGTCAGGCGAGCGTCACTCTCACGCCCTCTCGTGCGAGGGACGGTGCGGCCGCGAAAGCGTCCGTCGGCGGGGTCGCCGGTTCGGGACCACCGCCTCCCGGACTGCGACGTCGACCGGCCGTCGGCGTCCCGACTCAGAAGTAGGTGTCGCGGACCGTGCGCGCGAGCAGGCCGTCGGCCTCGAAGGCGATGTAGACGGCGACGTAGCCGCCGTCGGCGGGACGGAGAACGAACACCGCCCGCGGGCCGTCGTCGTCGAGGTCGTCGTTCACCCGTTCGACCAGCGGTTCAAGCGGGGTCGTCCCCGACCGGAACTCGCCGAGGAGGTCGCGCGCGCCCGCCTCGGCGAACACGTACAACGCGCCGTTGGGCTCGCCGTCGGTGTCGCGGGTGACCCGCGATCCCATCCCCTCGCCGGCGGCGCGGGCGTCCCGCCAGGCGTCCCGGGCGGCCTCGAACATCGGCTCGACGCCGTCGGCGAACCGGTAGCTGCTCCGCCGCTCGACCGACAGCGAGTCGACCCGGGCCAGCGGGGTCGATGCGGGGGAGTCGGCACGATCGGCGTCGGTCGATGCCGGCTCCCCATCGGGCCACCGGAGCGTCGCCTCGACGACGTAGCCGGGGTCGAGGTCGGCGACCGCGTCCGCGAGGTCGCCGTCGTAGCCGCCGGCGGCGACGCGGAGGGGCTCGAACCCCTCGTCGGGCACCGGACCGGGACCCGGATCGGGGGTGTCGAGGTCGACGAACACGAGCGCGTCGCCGTCGCGGTCGAGCACCCGGTAGCGGCGCCGGCCGGGCGTCGCCGCGTCCGGCGCGCGGCCGCTCCCGCGCCCGGGAGTCGGTCGGCCCCTGCCCTCCTCGGCGGCGTCGCTCCCGTCGTCGGCCGGCTCGGGGCCCGCCCCGGTCGACCCGCCGGCCGTCGCGTCGTCGACCCAGTCGTCGGAGTCGTCGGCCCACGGATCGACGCCGTCGGCTGACCCGTCCTCGTCGGTCGGCTCCCCGTCCCCGTCGTCGAGGTGGTTTCCCAGGTCGGCCTCGTCGGCGGGCTTCTCCGAGTCGGCCTCGTCCGGGCGGTTTCCCGGATCCGCTCCGTCGGCGGGCTTCCCCGAATCGTCGCTCGCGTCCATACCCGACCGAGCGGCCCGCGGGGTAAGCGCGTGTCGCTCCGTCCGCGCGGGGCGCGGCCCCGTACTGTTTTGTCGGCACCCCTCCATGCCCGTGTGTGCGAATCGAGGACGCCGTCGAGCCGTCCGAACAGGGGATGAAACTGCTGGAGGTGGGGACGGCGTACTTCCTGCTCGCGCTGTTCGCCATCGGCTTCCTCGACCTGCTGTTGGTCCTGGTCGAACTGCTGACGAGCGGCCAGTTCACCGACCCGGACCAGGTGATCGACATCATCGACACGGTGCTCGTGCTGCTCATCATCGTCGAGATCCACCAGACGGTGGTCGCGTTCTCCCGCGACGAGCCGGTCGTCCGGATCGTCATCGCCGCGGCGCTGATCGCGATCACCCGGAAGGTGATCTCCTTTCGCCCGAGCGAGTACGCCAGCATCGACGACGCGTTCCTCGCCGCCGGGACGTTCTCGCTGCTGTTGGCGGTGCTGATCGCGGCGTACTTCGTCGTCAGGACGGCCGGCGGTTCGGCGGAGGCGAGCCTGTTCGGCGCCGGAACCGGGACCGAGGGGACCGCTCCCGACTCCGCCCCCGCCGACGGCGGCACGTCGCCCCCGGTCGGCTCCGACGGCGGCGATGCCTCCCGGTCGGCCTCGGACGGCGGCGACGCGTCGGGGTCGGACTGACCCCGGCGACGACAGGGCTAACTCCGGGTGGCGACTACGCGTGAGCGTGTTGCACGCCGGCTTCCGCGACCGCGCGGTCCACCTCCGCGACGCCGACGCGCTCGTGCTCGCGGACCTGCACGTCGGCCGGGCCGAGGCCTCCAACGTGGAGTACCCGCTCGGCGAGGCCGACGACCTCGAAGAGCGACTCCGCGGACTGCTGGCCCGGTTCGAGCCGGACGAGGCGGTGTTCGCGGGCGACGTACTCCACCGGTTCGGCCGGGTGTCCGTCGCCGCCGAGCGGTCGCTGGCGGCGCTGGTCGACGCCTGCCGCGACGCCGGCGCCGCGCCCGTCGCGGTCCGCGGCAACCACGACGCCGCGCTGGCGGAGGTCTGGCCCGGCCCGGTCCGCGACGGCCACGAACTCGACTGCCGGGTCCGCGGCGAGCCGGCGGTGGTCAGACACGGCCACGAGGCGCCGCCGCCCGAGGAGAACGCGGGGCTGTACGTCGTCGGCCACGACCACCCGACCGTCTCCGTCGAGGGACGCAGGCGGGACTGCTGGCTGTACGCCGAGCGCGCCTACCGCGGCGCGGACGTGCTGATGGTGCCCGCGTTCAGTCGCCTCGCGGCCGGCGTCGAGGTGAACGGGATGCGCGCGCGCGACTTCCAGTCGCCGCTTGTCACCGACGCGGACGCGCTCCGGCCGATCCTCGCGCCGGCCGGCGACGGCGACGCGGCCGACGCCGACGGCGACCCGCTGGAGTTCCCCCCGCTCGGCGAGTTCCGCCGCATGCTGTAGCCGGCCGCCGGACGCGACCGGCTCGGGTCGCGTCGGCCCGCGCCGGG
>PXRU01000021.1:13247-28174 GCA_003020945.1 Halobacteriales archaeon QS_6_71_20 | reverse complement strand
CCGGCGTTGAGTCCAATTAAACCGCAGGCTCCTCCGGTTGTAGTGCTCCCCCGCCAATTCCTTTAAGTTTCATCCTTGCGGACGTACTTCCCAGGCGGCCTGCTTCTCGGCTTCCCTACGGCACAACACAGACGCGTGGTCTGGGTCGCACCTAGCAGGCATCGTTTACGGCTGGGACTACCCGGGTATCTAATCCGGTTCGAGACCCCAGCTTTCGTTCCTGACCGTCGGAGCAGTTCTCTCGACGTGCTTTCGCCATCGGTAGTCCGTCCAGGATTACGGGATTTCACTCCTACCCCGGACGTACTCGTCGAGTCTCTCTGTCCCGAGCCGAGCAGTTTCCGTCGGACGCCTACCAGTTGGGCTGGTAGATTTCCCGACGGACTTGTCCGGCCGGCTACGAACGCTTTAGGCCCAATAAGATCGGTCATCACTCGAGCTGCCGGTATTACCGCGGCGGCTGGCACCGGTCTTGCCCAGCTCTTATTCGTGTACCGCCTTAGGGTACAGAAAAGCGAAGGCACTATGCCTCCGCACTCGGAGTCCCCCTATCGCACTGGCGTGCAGTGTAAAGGTTTCGCGCCTGCTGCGCCCCGTAGGGCCCGGAATCTTGTCTCAGATTCCGTCTCCGGGTTCTTGCTCTCACAACCCGTACCGATACAGCGTAAACGAGACGCAAAGCGTCTCGTTGCGCGACGGGACGAAGTCCCGTCAGCGTCGGAACGTTTCACGCTCCCGGCGTTCCAGCGTGGGAGCGATATCGAGAATTAGCCTCAGTTTCCCGAGGGTATGCTCGTCCGTAGGGTAGATTGGCCACGTGTTACGGAGCTATTCGCCACGGGTCTGAACCCGTACGACTAGCATGGCTAAATCGGACTCCGATAGCAATGACCTCCGGCAGGATCAACCGGAATGTCTCCCCGTCAAGGGAGGGTGGCGGGAAGTCGCGCAAAGCGCGACCTCACCATTGCTTGGTCCGAGTTCGGCGACACCGATCGGGTGACACCGAACTATCGAGGCTCACATCAGACACCGTCTTGCGGCGGACCGCAGGGGCGGAGTCCTCATTTCTTGCGGATCTCAACGAACGCCTCGTGGGGACTTAACCCCTTCGAAGCGGTCGAGACGTGCGAACCGGGACGGGGTTGAACCGTCCTAACTCGCATCGCGCCTTCGCGTCCGAACCGACGCCCCGTCCGCTGATAACGGCGTCGGATCGAGCTCCGACAGGCCCCGGAGGGGCATGCCGTGTCGCCCGGGATGTCCCGCGCGATCTTCGCATCACACCGGATGGGAGTGGGACTGATAAGCTCGTCGTCTCGACGGCACTACGTCATGCGGTTTCACGGGGCGACGTTGCGATCGACCGTGTCGGAACGGCGACCGGGTCCCGTGCCGGCGCTCGGACGCTACGGGGATCGTCGCGGCTCCGGATCGGCGGCGAAAAGAACCGTCGGCACGCCGTCCGGTCAGCTCTCGAGGTGTTCGATGCCCTGCTTGGAGACGTTCGCCTCGGTGATCTCGTCGGGCATCCAGTCGGGCTTGTTGTCCGGCGCCGTCTCCCGCCACGACCACCCCTCGTAGATGTGGACCTTGTCGGTCCCCTTCTCCCGGAGTCGCAGCTCCACCCGTTCGGCGGCGCCCTCGGAGCTCGCGGGATCGAGCCGACGGGCGGCCTTCAGCGCGGCCTGTCGGGGAGTGTTGCCGGAGAAGACGCTCTCCTCGGAGCCGTCGCCCTCGCGCAGCGCGAAGTTCCGCTTACCGTCTTCACGTACCATGTTTTTCGCCTCCGTGTGACTGAAACACACACTGTATGATAAACGTATCGGGGAAACGACCACTGAGACGCACAAGATTCTTATGTCGTGTCCGTCCCGACGGGCGGTTTTCGCCGTCGGGACGGCGAGATCCGGGGGGGATCGGGAGCCGCGTCGCTGGCGCGCGCTCCCGGCCGGAACCAACACTTATGTTCTCGTCCGGCCACCGTCGGAGCACCGAGGGAGATGGTCCGGAAGAAGACGCTCAGCCCGAGTGGCGCCAAGGACGAGAACGGCGAGTACCACAACGTCCACGTGAACCTCCACGAGGACGAGCTCGCCGTCGCCGGCATGGACATCGGCGACGAGGTGTTCGTCCGCGTCCGTGACGGGAAAATCATCATCCAGCGGGCCGACCCCGACGAGGTCGAACACGACTTCTGACGGCCGGACATCCCCGCCGTTCAAGAGCGTCCCGGGCCTGTACTCGTCTCGAACACCCGCATGAGGGCCTACGACCTAGCGAAGCCCGCGCTGTACGCGCTTCCGGCCGAAACCGCCCACGAGACCGTCCACCGGCTCCTGCGTGCCGCACAGGACACGCCGATCGAGTCCGCGCTCCGCGACCGCTACGCCGTCGACGACGAGCGGCTGCGGACCGAGGCGTTCGGGCTGGCGTTTCCGACGCCCGTCGGCGTCGCCGCCGGCTTCGACAAGAACGCCCGCATCCCCCGCACGCTCGCGGCGCTCGGCTTCGGCCACGTCGAGGTGGGCGGCGTCACCGCCGAGCGCCAGCCCGGGAACCGCCGCCCGCGGATGTTCCGCCTCCGGGAGGACGAGGCGCTGATCAACCGACTGGGGTTCAACAACGACGGCGCCGACCGCGTCGGCGACAGGCTCGACCGCGAGCCCGCGCCCGACGTCCCCCTCGGCGTCAACGTCGGCAAGTCGAAGTCCACCCCGCTGGCGGAGGCGGCCGACGACTACCTGTACACGTACGAGCGCGTCGGCGCCCACGCCGACTACGTCGCGGTCAACGTCTCCTCGCCGAACACGCCGGGGCTGCGCTCCCTTCAGAACCGCGAGTCGCTGGAGCACGTCCTGGGGACGCTGTCGGACGCCGGCGCCGACCCGTTGCTGGTGAAGTTCTCCCCGGACCTCCCCGACCGGGCCGTCGAGGAGGCGCTCTCGGTCGTCGACGACCTCGACCTCGACGGCGTCATCGCCACCAACACGACGACCGAGCGGCCCGAGACGCTCCGGAGTCCACGGCGGGCCGAACGGGGCGGCCTCTCGGGCGAACCCATCGAGGACCGCGCGACGGAGATGGTCCGGTTCATCGCCGAGCGGACCGACGTGCCCGTGGTCGGCGTCGGCGGCGTCTCCGACGCCGCGGGCACGTACGCGAAGATCCGGGCCGGCGCGAGCCTCGTCCAGCTGTACACCGGCCTCGTCTACGAGGGGCCCCGCCTCGCGCGCGACATCAACGAGGGGCTGGCGGCACTGCTGGAGCGGGACGGCTTCGACTCCGTCGCAGACGCGGTCGGCGCGGACCTGTAGGCCGGTCGCCGCCGAGGGCGGTCAGGCGCCGAACAGTATCGCGAGCGTGAGCGCCGCCGATATCCCGCCGGAGGCGACGCCGACGGCGACGAACAGCGGTCGGGAGGCGAGCCCGTTCAGGTCGTTCCCGCGGACCAGCGCGCGGGCGAACACGCCCGCGACGAGCAGCCCGCCGAGCACGGAGACCAGCGGGTCGGCGGGGCTGTCGCCGCTCGCGTACATCGTCGCGCCGAGGAGCACCTGCGAGACGCCGGCGACGACCAGCCCGCCCAGCGAGAGGACGCGTCGGCTCACGAGTGGAGAAGCGACGGCGGTGAAAAGAGCGTTCGGGTCGGCGGGCGCGAGGGCCGTGGGGACGCCTACGCGTCGTCGTGGACGATGACGACCGCGTCCTCCGGCTGGAGCAGTTCCCCGTCGCCGGAGTACCGGCGCTCGCGTTCGACCTCGAACAGGTCCGCGCCGAGCGTCTCGCCGGCGACGCGGAGCTCGCCGTCGACGAGTTCGTACTCCTCCCGTGCGAGCGCGGCCTCGATGTCGCCGACCGTCTCGCCGAACTGCGGGCCGACCTGCGCGTAGTCGAGGCTGATCCCCGCGATCGCCGACTCGATCTCGGGGGCGTCCTCGAGCACGGTCAGGTCGCCGACGTTCATCACGCCGCGGACGTCGTCGGCGAACGCCGCGAGGTCGCCCTCGCCGTACACTTCGACGCGGTCGACCGCGGCGTCGAGCGGGAGCCCCCGTTCGCTCTTGTACCGCCGGAGCGCCCCGACGACCGACATGGCGGCGACGCCGGCCTCGTGGTCGGCCTCGACGCCGAGCGGCTCGGGCCAGTCCCGCAGATGGACCGAGTCGAACGCCTCGCCGGGGCGGTCCGCGGCGTACATGTCCTGCCACAGTTCCTCGGCGACGTGCGCGAGCATCGGCGCGAACAGCGTCAGGAAGCGCTCGTGGGCGACCGACAGCGTGTACCGGGCGGCGGGGTCGTCGTCCTCGGCCTCCCGGACGCGCGTCTTGGCGACCTCGAGGTAGTCGTCACAGAACGTGTGCCAGAAGAAGCCCCGCAGGTCGTCGCGGACCTTCGAGAACTCCCGTCGCCGGAACTGCTCGGTGAGCGTCTCCGTGAGGTCGTCGAGCTCCGCGAGCAGCCAGCGGTCGAGTTCCCGGAGGTCGTCGTGCGCGAGGTCGGGTCGCGTCCCGCCGCCGACCAGCGACTCGACGAGCTTCGAGGCGTTCCACAGCTTCCGGATCAGCTTCTCGCCGGCGCGCAGCCCCTCCTCCTTGTACGGGAGGTCGTCGCCGACGGCGGAGCCGGCCGCCCAGTAGCGCGCGGCGTCGACGGGGTACTCCGCCAGCACCTCCGCGGGGAGCACGACGTTGCCCTTCGACTTGGACATCGCCTCGCGGTTCTCGTCGAGCACCATCCCGTTGATCAGCGTCTCCCGGAACGGCACCTCGCCGGTGTGCTCGTAGCACTTGACGACGGTGTGGAACAGCCAGAAGCTGATGATGTCGTGGCCCTGCGGGCGCACGTCGAACCGGTACAGCTCCGGGCGCTCCATCGTGTACTCCCCGCGCTCCTCGTCCCAGTCCCAGCCCGCGTTGATCAGCGGCGTCAGGCTGGAGGTGGCCCAGGTGTCGAGCACGTCGTCCTCCGGGACGAACTCCCCGTGCCCGCACGCGGGACAGGCGTCGACCGGCGGCTCGTCCGAGAGTGGGTCGACGGGGAGGTCGGCCTTCTCGGCGACGACCGTCTCGTCGCAGTCGGCACAGTACCAGACGGGGAACGGGATGCCCGAGGAGCGCTGCCGGGAGATGAGCCAGTCCCACTGCAGCCCCTCGACCCAGTGTTCGTACCGGGTGAACATCTTCTCGGGGAACCACTCCATCCCCCGGCCGGCGTCGAGGTACTCGTCGGCCCTGTCGAGCATTCGGATGTACCACTGCTCGGTGACGAGGAACTCGACGCTCGTCCCGCAGCGCTCGTGGACGTTGACCGTGTGCTCGATGGGCCGGCGGTCCAGCAGCGCGCCCGCCTCGTCGAGGTCCGCGACGATGGCCTCGCCCGCGTCCGCGGAGTGGAGCCCCTCGTACTCGCCGGCGACCTCCGTCATGTGGCCGGACTCGTCGATGGCGACCCGCAGGTCCAGGTCGTGGACCTGGTACCACTCGATGTCGTTCCGGTCGCCGAACGTACAGCACATCACGATCCCCGACCCCGTCTCCGTGTCGACGCGCTCGTCGGCGACGATCGGCACCTCGTGGCCGAACAGCGGGATCTCGGCGGACTCGCCGACGAGATGCCGGTTCCCGTCGTCGTTGGGGTGGACGAAGACGGCGACGCAGGCCGGCAGGAGTTCGGGTCGGGTGGTCGAGATGGTGAACGCCTCGTCGCTGTCGGCGACCCCGAAGGCGATGTCGTGGAAGTGGCTGTCCTGCTCGTCGTCCTCGGTCTCGACCTGCGAGATGGCCGTCTCGCAGTCGGGACACCAGATCGCGGGCGCCTTCTCGCGGTACTCGCGGCCCTGCTCGTACAGGTCGATAAACGAGAGCTGGGAGACGCGCTGAACGCGCGGCTCGATCGTCTGGTAGGTGTGGTTCCAGTCGACGGAGACGCCCAGCCCCTGGATGCTCTCGGTGAACTGCTGCTCGTACTGCGCGCACACCTCGCGGCACTTGCGCTGGAACTCCCGGCGCTCGAAGTCCTGATGCCGGACGTCGAGTTCGTCCTCGGTGAGCCGCTCGGAGGCGATGCCGTTGTCGTCGTAGCCGAACGGGAAGAACGTCGTTCCCCCGTGCATGCGTTCGAAGCGGGCGACGAAGTCCTGCAGGGTGAAGCCGTACAGGTGGCCCATGTGGAGGTCGCCGGATACCGTGGGCGGCGGGGAGTCGACGGAGAAGACGGTGTTCGGGTCGGTCGCGGCCTCGGCGTCGTACGCGTACGTCTCCTGGTCGACCCAGCGCCGCTGCCACTCGGCCTCGGCGGTCTCCGGGTCGTAGTCCCCACTGGGCATTTCACCCGTACTTCCCGCGAGCGACTGTTAAGCGCCTCGGTTGTTCGGGAGGCCGTCCCGCCGTCCGCGCCGGCGACCCGCTACGCCTCGCCGGCGGCCGCCGCGAGCGCCGACAGCGAGCCGGCCCCACGCAGCTCCTCCAGGGTGACGTACCACGCGCCCCGCACCCCGTTCGGGCCGTCGTCGCTGCGTTCGATGTGCGTCGCGAGCGGGCGGAGCTCGCCGAGCTCGAACACCATCGCCTCGTCGTCGTCGGAGAACGGCGCGATCAGTCGCTCCCAGCGGTCCGCACCCATCCAGGAGCCGTCGTCGACGAAGCGGTCCGTCACGCGTGCGTAGTGTGTGACCGCCGAGGTCGGCGCCGTCCGGTAGAACGCCATGTGCTCGAACGCGCGGTCGCACCGCTCGTACGAGCGGGGCGCGGGGTAGAAGCCGTTGGCGCACTGCTCGAAGGTGTACTCCTGCGTCGCCACCGCGCACACGAGGTCGTCGGGAGCCGTGTCCTCGGGCTCGACGTCGTCGCCGAACCCCGCGAGCCCGGTCTGGGTACCGCCGTCGCCGTCGGTGTCGGTCACGTGTCCCCTCGGGGCCGGCCGGACAAGTGTGCATCGCCCGACGGGGCCGTCGACCCGCCGACCCGGGTCGGGCCACGTGTTTATCTCCCGTCCGGACGAGGGTTCCCCATGCCGACGGCAGTGATCGCCGGCGTGGGACCGGGACTGGGGGAGTCGATCGCGCGGCGCTTCGCCGCCGAAGACTGTGACCTCGGGCTGATCGCGCGCAGCGAGGGATACATCGACGGGCTGGCCGGGGAGCTCCCCGCCGAGGCCGTCGCGGCGCCGGCGAACCTCGCGGCCCCGGACGACATCGAGGCGGCGTTCGACCGGATCCGTGCGGAGCTCGGGCCCGTGGACGTGCTCGTGAACCACGCGAGCGCCGCCGGGTGGACCGGGCTGATGGACACGGACCTCGACGAGTACGACCGGGCGTACAAGGTCGGCCCGCGGGCGGGCTTTCTCTGCTCGCGGGAGGCGGTGAAGGACATGCGCACCGGCGCGAGCGACGAGGCCACGGCGGGGACGATCCTCTTTACAGGCGCGACCACGTCCGTGCGCGGGCGCGAGGGCGCGGTCGGCTTCTCGATGGCGAAGTTCGGGTCTCGGGGGCTCGCGGAGTCGATGGCGCGGGAGCTCGGCCCCGAGGGGATCCACGTCGCCCACGTCGTGGTCGACGGCGGGATCCTCGCCCCCGGCGTGGACACCGACGCGCCCGAGGAGTATCTCGACCCCGACGCGATCGCCGACAGCTATTGGCACCTCGTCCGGCAGGACCGCAGCGCGTGGACGCTGGAACTCGACCTCAGGCCGCACGTCGAGGAGTTCTGAACGAGCCGCCCTTCGCCGCCGGGTTTCCTCGCTCGCGGTACGGACGCCGGTTACTCCGCGGAGGCGCGCGGCGGCGCGGCTCCGTCCGCGCCGCGCGCGTGCGAGGGATGAGCACCGCAGGTGAGCGGAGCGGACCGAGGAGCGCAGTCGGGTAGGGAGGACGTGGGCGGCGCGGTGCCGCGGGCCGGGATCGACTGGGGGTGTTCGAGAGCCGCCGCGCCGAGTCGAGCGCGACGACGGATCCGATCGACCGTGGAGGGAAAGGTTCATCCGCCGAAGCGCCCCGACCTACTCGTAGTCGCCGGCGCGGTCCGCCGACGCGGTCTCGACCCCGACCGCGACCGACCGCGGACCGCGCCACCCGCAGATCCAATCGCCGACGAGGATACCAACGAATGAAGGTCACAGACGCCGTCCCGGAGTTCGCCGACGCGTTCGGGTTCGAGGAGTTCAACCGCATGCAGCGGGAGGCGCTGCCGGCCATCCTCGACCGCGACGACAACGTCGTCGCGGCCGCGCCCACCGCCTCCGGGAAGACGGCGCTTGCCGAACTCGCCATCTGTGAGACGCTGCGGGACGGCGGCACCGCGCTGTTCGTCGCGCCGCTGCGCGCGCTCACCAACGAGAAGGAGGCCGAGTGGGAGCGCTTCGAGCGGCTCGGCTACTCCGTGTACGTCGTCACCGGCGAGCGCGACCTCAACCCCCGGCGCGCCGAGCGCGCGGACATCCTCGTGATGACGCCCGAGAAGACCGACTCGGCGACGCGGAAACACGAGTCGGCCCGCTACGGCTTCATCGACGACGTGGACTGCTGTGTCATCGACGAGGTCCACCTGCTCGACTCCGAGCGGCGCGGCGCGGTGCTTGAGGTGACCGTCTCCCGGCTGCGCCGCCTGTGTGACCCGCGCGTCGTCGCGCTGTCGGCGACGATGCCCAACGTCGAGGACGTGGCCGACTGGCTCGACGCGCCGCCGGAGACCACCTTCCAGTTCGACGACAGCTACCGCCCGGTCGAGCTGGAGACGGGCGTGAGGACGTACACCCACGGCGACAACTCCTTCGCCGACAAGTACCGCCGCCTCTACCGCGCGCTCGACCTCGCGGAGCCGCACATCCGCGAGGAGGGACAGGCGCTCGTGTTCGTCTCCTCGCGGCAGGACACCGTGATGGCCGCGAAGAAGGCCCGCGACGAGGTCGGCGAGCGCGACCTGTCGATGGGCGCCCGCGGCGACTACGACTTCCACACCGCCGCCGAGGAGCTGGACGACGAGACGCTGCGCCACTCCGTCGTCGACGGGGTCGCCTTCCACCACGCCGGCCTCTCGAAGAACGACAAGGACCTCGTCGAGGAGTGGTTCAAACGGGGAAAGATCCAGCTGCTCTTCTCCACGTCGACGCTGGCGTGGGGGGTGAACCTGCCGGCGCGCTGCGTCGTCATCCGCGACACCAAGTACCACGACCCCCTGGAGGGCGAGGTCGACATCAGCGAACTGGACGTCCTTCAGATGCTCGGGCGCGCCGGCCGGCCGGAGTACGACGACGTGGGCTACGGCCGGGTCGTCTGCGACCGCTCGGAGGCGGACAAGTACCGCAGGCTGCTGCGGGAGGGGAAGGAGATCGAGTCGCGCCTCGCCGCGGAGCTCGACTCCCACCTCAACGCCGAGGTCGCCCTCGGCACCATCTCCGGGCTCGACGACGTGATGGCGTGGCTGGAGACGACGTTCTACTACGTCCGCGCCGGGACGAAGCCCGAGGCGTACGACTTCGAGGGCGTCCGCGACCGCGTGCGCGACACGCTCGACTCGCTCGTTGAGCGGGGGTTCGTCGAGACGGACGAGGCACTCGGGGTCGAGGCGACGACGCTCGGCCGGCTTGCCTCGAAGTACTACCTCCGCCTCAGCACCGCCGAGCGCTTCGCCGGCCTCGCCGACCGCGAGACGATCGACGAGGCAAGCGTGTTGCACGTCGTCGCCTCCGCCGCCGAGTTCGACTCCGCCTCCTCGCGCTCCTCTGAGGCGGACGCCGTCGACCGGGTGCTGTCGGACGTCGACACGAGCCTGGAGGGCGGCAACCGGAAGGTGCTCGCGATCCTCCACGCGGCGGTCCGCGGGTCGACGCCGTCGGACCTGCGGTCGGACGCGTGGATCATCCGGCAGAACGCCCTGCGCCTGCTCGCGGCGCTGCGGGAGTTCGCCGACGCCTTCGCCGGCGCGCGCGCCGCGAACCTCGTCAGCCGGGTGGAGGCGCGCGTCGAACACGGCGTCAAGCGCGAGGCGGTCGGCCTCACGGCGATCCAGGGCGTCGGCTCGGGGCGCGCCGAGCGCCTCTCGGCGGGCGGGCTCGCCACTCCCGCGGACGTCGTCGCCGCCGGCGTCGACCGGCTCGCCCGCGCGGGCCTCTCGGAGGGCGTCGCCGAGCGCGTCGTCGCGCAGGCGCGGGAGCTCCCGAACGCGGTTGTCGAGTGGGGGGAGTTCCCCGACGCCGTCGCCGTCGGTGACAACGAGCTGTGCGAGGTGACCGTCCGCAACGTCGGGGGGAGCGCCCGCGCGGAGGTTCGCGTGACCGCCAATGGCGTGGAGATGACCGCGAAGACGCTGTACCTCTCCGAGGAGACGACCGTCCCCGTCGGGGTGTTCGGCGCGCCCGACGAGGCGGAGATGCGCTACGGGGTGGAGGTCGTCTACCCCGAACTGCCGCTGCTCCCGGAGTCTGACTCGCGGATCGTCCGCGTCGACTGACGCACGGCCGCGAACACGGCCTCGGGGTCGTCCCGGTCGACCACCTCGTCGGCCGCCGAGAGGTCGGTGTCGGCGTTGTGGTCGGCGCGCACGGCGACCGTGTACGCGCCCGACCGGGCGGCCGCGAGCACGCCGTTCTCGGAGTCCTCGACTGCGACCGCACGCGTCGGGTCGCCGCCCAGCTCGCGGACCGCCGCCTCGTACAGCCCCGGGTCGGGCTTGCCCGGCCCGTCGAACTCCTCGGCGGGCGCGACCAGGTCGAACGAGAGGTCGAAGCGGTCCACCACCACCTCGATCCAGTCGCGGGGCGACGACGAGACGAGCGCGACGGGGACGCCCGACCCCCGTAGCTCCGCGACGAACTCGCGGGCGCCGTCCAGGAGGTCGACGCGCTCGCCGTAGATCGTCGCGGCCGTCTCGTCGTACAGCCGCATGAACTCGGCCTTCTCGACGGTCACCGCGTACTCCTCGGCGAGGTAGTCGTAGATCTCGCCGTAGTACATCCCCGTTACCTCGTCGAGATCCGGCTCGTCGCCGGCGAGCACGCGCGGGAGGATCTCCTCGCGCTCGGCCGCGTGCCAGTAGTCCTCGGAGTCGACGAGCACGCCGTCCATGTCGAGACAGACGACGACCGACGCGTCCGCGGGCGGACGCGCGGCGGCCGACCCGCCCGCGGAGCCGGGCGTGTCGCCGGCGGCCGAGTCGGTCGTGTCGGCCGAGTCCGTGGCGTCTGGCGAGTCGGTGCCGCCCCGCGAGTCGGCCGCGTCGCCGCCGGATGACTCGGACATACGGAACGGTTCGGCGGCGTGGACATGGGCGTTGCGGCCCGTCGGCGGGTCACTGCCCGCGTTCGCGTCCGCGTCATAGTCTCATCCGCCACAGCGAGGGGTCGCCCCGAGGGTCCAAGTGGGAAGCCGGCACCACCGCCCCCATGCCAGCGACCTGTTCGGTCCTCGCGGGCGACTGCACGACGCGGTTCGAGACGACGACCGGCGACGAGCGCGTCCAGCGCGGCCGCGTCGTCGTGGTGGCCAAGCCGGACCGCACCCTCCTGGTCCACGACCGCTCGGGCTACCAGCCGGTCGCGTGGCTCACCCGCGCCGACTCCCTGACCGTCGAGGCCGACGACGACGGCTTCGCCGTCACCGCCCACGACGCCGGGCGGACCCTCTCGGTCCGCTCGCACGACGCCGGGGAGGCCGTCGAGCTGCCCGTCAGCGACGCGGGCGTCCCCGTAGGCGAGTGCCCGGACTGCGGCGCCGCGATGGTGCGGACCGGCGGCGATGTGGTCTGTCTCGGCTGCGGCGACACCTACGGCCTGCCGTCGGGCGCGACGGTCCACGACGACGCCACCTGCGACGACTGCGGGCTTCCGGAGATGACCGTCGAGCGCGGCGAGGCGTTCCGCCTCTGCGTCGACTACGCGTGCGACTCCCTCACCGAGGTGGTCCGCGAGGCGCTCGACCGCCGGTTCGACTGTCCCGACTGCGCGCGCGACCTCCGGGTGCGCGAGCACCGCGGTCGGGCGTTCCTCGGCTGTGACGGCTATCCCGACTGCGAGACGGCGTTCTCGGTGCCCGCGGGCACGTTCGCGGGCGAGTGCGCCTGCGGCCTCCCCCGCTTCGAGACGGCCACGGGACGGCGCTGTCTCGACGGCACCTGCGACCGCGACCGGCCGGCTGACCCCGGGAGCCCCTGACACGGTCGGTCACACGACCACAGCCCCTAAACCCGAACCCACACCACCCACACACGATGAACGCGACACTCGACGGCGACGTCGTCCGCGCGGGGGGCGACGCCCGCCAGCGCTTCCACGACGCCCGGGGGTACGGGCGGGCCGACGGGCCGGACGTGACCCTCGCCCGCGTGGAGGCGGCCCACCTGCTGTACCGCGGCGACCTCGATTCGGTTTCTGGGATGGGGTTTCGGGCGTTCTTCCGCGACAGCGTCGCCGCCGTCGACGGGTTCGCCGCCCGCTTCCTGGTGTACACCGACCTCCGCGAGCGGGGGTTCTATCTCGTTCCCGCGCGCGAGGGGTGGCCGGGCATCGTCGACGCCGGCGCGGGCGAGGACCGCGACGCCGCGGGCGTCGCCAACACCGTCGCCGACGAGGACGGCTCCGCCGACATCCTCGTGTTCGAGCGCGGCGAGAAGCCCGGCGGCCCCGTCGCCCACCGCGTCCGCGTCGTCGGCGAGCGGCGGGAACTGACCGTCGCGGAGCTTCCCGGCCGGACGCTCGCCGTCGTCGACGAGGAGAGCGAGGTGTCGTACTTCGGCTGTTCGGCCGGCGGCGGCTTCGACGGCGCGACCGGGTACGACCTCCCCGCCGACCTGGACGCGGACCTGCTGGACGACCGCGTCGTCTGCTGGTCGCCGCCGGTTGCGCTGTACGAGTCGGCGTTCTACGGGCGGCCCGTCTCCGGCCGCGACGACGACGTGGACGCGCTCCAGCTGTCGCTGCTGGAGGCGGCGGACCTCGCGGCCCGCGGCGCGGTCGACCTCGACGCCGGGACCGTGATCGAGCGCGGGCGCGAGGTCGAGGGCGAGCGGTTCGACCGACGGCTCGGCGTCTACCGGGAGCTGCGCGACCGCGGCGTCGTGCCGAAGACCGGCTACAAGTTCGGCGCGGACTTCCGCACCTACGACGCGGTCGAGCGCGTGGCGGAGCTGCCCCACTCCGAGCGGCTCGTGCGGGTGGTGCCCCCGGACCACCGCTTCCACCCGCGAGAACTCGCGCTGGACGTGCGGCTGGCCGGCGGCGTGCGGAAGCGAATGGTTTTTGCGCTGGCCGGCGACGGCTCGAACGACTACCTGACGGTCGAGCGACTCACCCCATGAGCGACGACGACACCAGCCCCGCACGGGGCACCGACGGAGCCGACGCCGAGCAGGGAGCGCGCGCACGAACCGACGGCAAGGAATGGACGCGCTCCGGGGGACGTCGGGCCGTGTCCGACGGCGGCGTCGCGCTCGACCCCTGGGGCTCGGCGACCGTCGACGACTACCGCGAGCTGTTCGAGGAGTTCGGCATCGAGGAGTTCGAGGCGATCATCGACGACGTCCCGGAGCCGCACTACCTCATGCGTCGGGGCGTCATCTTCGGCCACCGCGACTACGGCGCCGTCGCCCGCGCGCTCGCGAACGACGAGCCCGCCGCCGCCCTCTCCGGCTTCATGCCCACCGGCGACCCCCACATCGGCCACAAGCTCGTGTTCGACGAGCTGATCTACCACCAGGAGCGGGGCGCCGACGCCTACGGCCTCATCGCGGACCTCGAAGCGCACTCCGCCCGCGGGATGACGTGGGCGGAGATCGACGAGCACGCCCGCGACTACCTCCTCTCGCTGCTGGCGCTGGGGTTCGACCCCGAGGACGGCGAGCTGTACCGTCAGTCCACGAACCGACGGCTGCAGGACCTCTCGTTCGAGCTGGGGTCGAACGCCCGGTTCGCGGAGTTCGAGTCGATCTACGGCTTCGACGGGAGCACCTCCGTCTCGCACATGCAGTCGGTCGTCACCCAGATGGCGGACATCCTCTACCCGCAACTGGAGGAGCCGAAGCCGACGGTGATCCCGGTGGGACCGGACCAGGACCCGCACGTCCGGTTCGCCCGCGACATCGCCGTCAAGTCGCGCTACTTCAGGGTGACAGAGGCGTTCGCCAGCCCCGAGTTCGACGCCGCCGAGCGCGTGCTCGTCCGGCGGGCCCACGACGAGCGCGAGGCGTGGGCAGACGACCCCGAGACGCCGCGGTGTGAGGGCGCGGCCGACTTCCTGCGCGAAGCCGAGGTCGACGCGGAGTTCGAGACGGCCCGCGCGACCGCCGTCGAGAAGCTGGAGAACGCGGGGATGGAGCCGCTGCGGCCCCGCACGCGGTTCCTCGACCGCAACGCCGACGCGGACGCCTTCGAGGCGCTGATCGAGGCGGTGCCCGGCGAGAAGCGCGTATTCGAGGGCCACGTCGACGCCTTCGAACTGAACCGGGAGGCCGCCGAGCAGCTCGCCCAGGAGGTCGAGGTCGACAGCGGCGGCTTCGGCTTCCACACGCCCTCCTCGATCTACCACCGCTTCATGACCGGCCTCACGGGCGGGAAGATGTCCTCCTCGGTGGAGGCGAGCCACATCTCGCTGCTCGACGACCCCGAGGAGGGGTACGACAAGGTGAAGTCCGCGACCACCGGCGGCCGCGAGACGGCCGAGAAGCAGCGCGAGCTCGGCGGCGAGGCCGACGAGTGTCCCGTGTACGAGCTGTACGCCTACCTGCTGGCGAGCGACGACGACGGGGTCGCCGAGGAGGTGTACGAGGAGTGCGTCGGCGGCGAGCGGCTCTGTGGCGGCTGCAAGGAGCAGGCCGCGGAGCTGATGGAGGAGTTCCTCGCCGACCACCGGCAGAAGCGCGCGGAGGCGGATGAGCTGCTGGCGGAGCTGGACATCGACCTCGACGTGGACGGCTCACGGCGGGGGATCCCCGGCG
>PXRU01000021.1:0-13170 GCA_003020945.1 Halobacteriales archaeon QS_6_71_20 | reverse complement strand
GGGAGACGGCGGAGCGGTCTTCGTGCCGCTCCGCCCACGAGCAATAGCGCGGCGCGAGCAGCGCGAGCGCTTTGACGAATCGGCGGCGAGGTCCCCGTGTCGAGCCGCCCCGAGCAGTGCGAGACCGACTACAAAGAGGCCTCGATGTGAGGGAGGCCGCCGAAAAACGGCGCGGCGGAACGGAGCGGGGTCGAACGGCGGCGTCAGTCCTCGATCGTGACGAGACCGGCGTCGATCGTCGACACCCCGGCCTTCGTGTACGGGCCGTCCTTCTCGCCGTGGGAGTCGACGAAGCCGTACGTTTCGTCGTCGTCGGTGTCCCGGTAGGGTATCGGGACGAGCGGGCGCGCCGGGAGGTCGACCTCGGCGATCTCATCGGCGTCGTCGACCTCCACCTCGACGGACTGATGATGGCCGGGGTCGAGATACTCGGAAACGCCGACGACGCTCTCGAACGGCTTCCCGGACAGGAGCCGGGCGTCGTGGAGTGCGACGAAGCCGCCGTCCGAGAGCGTGACGTCCCGGACGACGGCCTCGTCGTCGATCTCGGACTGGTTGCGGAAGTCCACGAGCGCGAACGCCTCCTCGTCGTCCCCGCCGTCGTAATGGCCGGGATGGTCGGAGTCGTCGGAGTCCCCGACGATGACGGCGCCGGCGTCGACCGTCGGCAGTCCGTCCTCCGTGTACGGGCCGTCCTCCTCGCCGCCGGAATCGACGAAGTCGTACGTCTCGTCGTCGTCGGTCTCGCGGTGGGGCATCGGGACGAGGAGGGCGGGCTCCTCGAGCGCGTGGCGGTCGAACTCCCGGCCGGGGACGTCGAACAGCGTCACCTCGACGTCGTAGTGGGCGCCCGGCTCGAGGTACTCCGAGACGCCGATCACGCTGTCGGCGACCGCGCCCTCGAACAGGGTGGCGTCGTGGATCGCGACGTACCCGCCGTCCGAGAGCACGGTCGAGTCGACGACGATCTCCTCGCCGTCGGAGTACTGGTTGCTGAACTCCACCGTGGCGAACGGACTCGCCTCGTCGTCTTCCTTCTCCTCGTCCTCCTCTTTCTCGTCGTCGTCGCCGTCGGCGACCGCCGGAGCCGCGCCGAAGCCGGTGCCGAGCGCGAGGGCACCGAGCGTCCCCCCGGCGCCCGCGAGGAACCGGCGGCGGTCGTCGGCGGTGAGCGAGCGGTCCGTTCGGCTGTCGCGGTCGGATCCGTCGTTCGGAGTCACATCGATCGTGTGGACCGACCCGAGTTTGTTACTCGGACCGATTCGAGGAGCCCGCTCTCGAAATAATAACTGCTCTGTCAGTACTGGGCGGCGGAGGGACGTCCCGTGCGAGCCGGTTTCTCGTGGTCACACGGTCCAACGTCGACCCTAAACGCGTGAAAGCGTACGTTACGAGAGCGATTCCGACGAGTGCGACGGGCTCGGCGGGCGCGACGGCTACGACGATCGCGACCGACGACGGGTGGCGAACCACGAACGGTCCGACGACGACCCCGAGGCTCACAGCGTCACCGACTCGCCGTCGCCCTCGTCCGCGACCGTCTACCGGGACCGACGGACACGAACGCCGCCGCGATCAGCGCCGCCAACAGCGCCCCGGGGACCGCCGCGATGGCGCCGGAGAGACCGCCGACCCTCGCGCCCGCCCCGCGGTCGGGACCGTGGAGGTAGCCCGCGACGGCGCCGCCGATCGCCGGCGAGAACGGGAGGAAAGCGTCACAAACGAGACGACGGCGCCGACGACGGCGTGTTTCAGCGTGTCGTCGGTCAAGGGGGACATGCGTTCGGGATGACAGCCTGGCGGAATAAGCAATGGGTCCCCCGCGGTCGTCGTCGGTCGCTGCCGAACGTTTTTGTCGCGTGCCGTTCCCGCGTTCGATATGGCGACCGGACACATACTAACGCCGCCGGCGGTATCCCCATACGCCGCCGGGTCGGCGGCTCCGTTCTTCCTCCCCCGCCGCTGACCCCAGCGGAGCGCGGTCGGACCCGGGAGGGGTCGACCGCGCGAAACCGACCGGGTCGTCCGGCCGGGACGACTTCGATCCCGTCGCCGCCTCGACGGCGCCGGATCGGGAACGACACGACTAACCACCGACCACACGGACACGCACACAACCGAATGCGACTCCCACAGGCGCGGGTCGCGCTGCTCGAGGCCGCCAGCGCGACGGACGCGAGGACCGTCGAACAGCTCGCCAGCGACACGGACCGGAAGCCCGAGACCGTCACCCGGGCGGCGTTCGCCCTCCGCGACGAGGGGCTCGTTGACGTGGCGGAGCGCGTCGAGGAGTCCGCGTCGCTCACCGACGAGGGCGAGACGTACCGCGACGAGGGACTCCCGGAGGTCCGCCTGTACCGCGCCGCCCGCGAGGCCGGCGACGGCGACCCGGTTCCGATGGGCGAGGCCGTCGACGCCGCCGGGCTGGAGGGCCCGGCGGTCGACATCGCGCTCGCCAACTACGCCCGCAAGGGGTACGGCGTCGTCGACGCCGGCGAGGTGACCGCCGACCCCGACGCCGACCCCGACGCCGACCCGGAGACCGCCGCGCTGGACGCGCTGGCGGCCGACGAGTCCGTCGACGACGCGGACGTCCTCGACCGGCTGGAGAGCCGGGGGCTCGTGGAACTGAATGAGCGGACCGTCCGCTCGGTGACGCTCACCGACGCGGGCGTCACCGCCCTGATGGAGGGCGTCGAGGCGGCCGAGACGGTCGACCGCCTCACCCCGGAGCTGCTCACCAGCGGCGAGTGGGCGGACGTCGAGTTCGCCGAGTACAACGTCGAGGCGGACGCGCCCGCCGTCGAGGGGGGCCGCGAGCACGTCCTCCGCGGGATGGCCGAGCGCGTGAAGGACGTGCTCGTCGGGATGGGGTTCCGGGAGATGGAGGGTCCCCACGCCGACGCCGACTTCTGGATCAACGACTGCCTGTTCATGCCCCAGGACCACCCGGCCCGCACCCACTGGGACCGCTTCGCGCTCGATGTGCCGCCGGCAGCGGACCTCCCCGAGGGGCTCGTCGACCGCGTGGAGGCGGCCCACCGCGACGGCGTCGGCGACGACGGCGACGGCTACCACTCGCCGTGGTCGGAGGAGTTCGCCCGCGCGGTCGCCCTCCGGGGGCACACGACCTCGCTGTCGATGCGCTACCTCTCGGGGTACGCGGACGCCGACCTGGAGCCGCCGAAGCGCTACTTCTCCGTCGAGAAGGCGTACCGCAACGACACGCTCGATTCGACCCACCTGCTGGAGTTCTTCCAGATCGAGGGGTGGGTGATGGCCGAGGACCTCTCGGTGCGTGACCTCATGGGCACCTTCGAGGAGTTCTACCGGCAGTTCGGCATCGAGGAGATCCGGTTCAAGCCGCACTACAACCCGTACACGGAGCCGAGCTTCGAGCTGTTCGGCGAGCACCCCGAGACGGGTGAGGAGATCGAGATCGGCAACTCCGGGATGTTTCGCGAGGAGGTGCTCTCGCCGCTGGGCGTCGACTGCGACGTGATGGCGTGGGGGCTCGCGCTGGAGCGGCTCGCCATGCTGACGACCGGCGCCGAGGACATCCGCGACCTCCACGGGACGCTCGCGGATCTGGAGTTCCTGCGGTCCGCGGAGGTGACCTACTGATGCCGGTCGTCGACATCGACACCGACGAACTGCGGGGGTTGACCGGCGAGGAGAAGAGCGACGAGGAGTTCAAGGAGGACCTGTTCGCACTGGGGTTGGAGTGCGAAGGCGAGACCGAGGAGGGCCTCCTCCGGTTCGAGTTCGGTCCGGACCGCCTCGACCGCCTCTCCGTCGAGGGGGTGGCGCGCTCGCTGCGCTACCAGTACGGCGCCGACCGCGGCGTGTACGTTCCGGAGACGAACGACGCCGACTGGACTGTCGAGGTCGACCCCTCGGTTCCCGACGAGCGGCCGTACGTCACGGGCGCGGTCGTCCGCGGCGTCGACCTCGACGAGGCCGGGCTGGACTCGCTGATCCAGCTGCAGGAGAAGCTCCACGCGACGATGGGGCGCGGGCGGGCGAAGGGCGCGATCGGCGTCCACGACCTGACGATGCTGAAGGGGCAGGCGCTCGACGAGGAGAGCGAGACGTCGGGGACGATCGATGCCGCCTCCGCGGACCTGCGCGCGACCGAGAAGACGATCGCCTATCGCGGGGTCGAACCCGACGGCGACCGCTTCGTCCCGCTGGACGCCGACGCGGCGATGACGCCCGCGGACGTGCTGTCCGACCACCCCACCGGCGGGACGTACGCCGACCTCGTCGAGGGGCTGGAGCGCTACCCCGCGATCTACGACGAGCTGGGGCTGTTCTCGTTCCCGCCGGTGATCAACGGGAAGCGGACCGAGGTGGCGACCGACTCCCGGGACCTGTTCGTCGAGCTCACCGGCACCGACCAGTGGACGATCGACAGGATGTGCGCCGTCCTCTGTTACGCGCTCTCGGCGCGCGGCGGGACCGTCGAGGAGGTCCGGATCGACTACCGCGACGGGGCGACGTTCCCCGACGAGTACGGCCCGGACCTGCTGCGCCCGGACCTGGAGGTCGACGAGAAGTCCGTCGCCCACGACCGGATCGAGACGATGCTCGGGGTGGAGCTGGACCGCGACGAGGTCGTCGACCTGTTCGAGCGCTCCGGGCTCGACGCCGCCTACGCGCCGCGTGGCGATGGAGCGGAGACGGACTCCGCCGAGGGGGGCGAGGCGGAGACGGTGTACGACGTGGAGATCCCGCCGTACCGCGTCGACGTGCTCCACCCGCTGGACCTGGTCGACGACGTCGGGCGGGCGTACGGCTTCGATGAGCTGGAGCCGACGTACCCCGACATCGGCACGATCGGCGGGCGCCACGAGCGCTCCCGGCTGGAGCGGGCGGTGCGCGCGAGCCTGGTCGGCCTCGGCTTCGAGGACACCCTGAACTTCCACATGACCTCGCCCGCGGAGAACTACGACCGGATGCGAATCGCGGAGCGCGACCCCGGCGACGACCTCGCGGGCGCGCCGCTGGGCGCCGAGCCGCGCGCCGGGATCGCCAGCCCGTACAGCGAGGAGTACACCCAGCTTCGGACCTGGGCGCTCCCCTCGCTCGTGCAGGTGCTGGAGAACAACACCCACCGGGCGTACCCGCAGGACCTCGCGGAGGTCGGGTTCGTCGCGTGGCGCGACGACGGGGAGACGACCCGCGTCGCCGAACGGCGCCGCGTCGCCGGCGTGCTCGCGCGCACCGACGCGACCTACGAGGACGCGAAGGCGCGCGTTCGGGCGGTGTGTGACGACTTCGACGCCGACCTGGAGACGCCGGCGACGGAGCACCCGAGCTTCATCCCCGGTCGCGTCGCGCGGGTCGTGATCGACGGCGAGCCGGCGGGCGTCGTCGGCGAACTCCACCCCGAGGTGCTCGTCGAGCGCGACATGGAGGTGCCGGCCGCGGCCTTCGAGTTCTCGCTGTCGGCGCTGCGGTGAGTCGCCGGCGGCGGAACCCCCGGACGACGCCCCGGTGAGGGGAACACCTTTCACCCGTTCCGACGGAGGCATCCGTATGGGTCTGACCGTCGAACGCGTGCTGGTCCCGGTTGACGGGAGCGACGAGTCGCTGGAGGCGGTGGAGTACGCCGTCGCCGTCGCGCGGCGGTACGACGCCGCCGTCCACGCCGTGTACGTGCTCGGCGAGGAGGTCGTGCGCGGCATCGAGGAGCGCGCGGTCGACGAGGCGGAGATCTCCGAGGACACCGAGGCGTTCACCGGGACGGTCCGGGGGATGGGCGAGGCCGAGGGGGTTGACGTCTCCACCTCGGTCGCGTACGGCTTCTCGACGAAGCGCAAGACCACCCATCCGGGGTCGGTGATCCTCGACACCGCCGAGGAGATCGACGCCGACTTCCTCGTCATCCCCCGCGAGCCGCTCACCGGGGAGCCGGGCGAGGTGCTGGAGAAGGCCGCCGAGTACGTGCTGCTGTACGCGAGCCAGCCCGTGCTGTCGGTGTGAGCGCGGGTCCCGACAGAGGGGAGTCGCCGGGGCGGTTCGGCGCCGGGCTCTCGTCTACCCGTCGACGAGGCGGGCGGCCATCTCCAGTTCGAACGACTCGGCGTCGCTGGTCTCGAAGCCGACCTTCTTGTAGAGGCCGACCGCGGCCCGATTCCAGCGCTCGACGGTGAGCCACACCTTCTCGACGCCGTGCTCGGCGCCGTAGCCCAGCAGCGCCTCCATCAGCCTCGTGCCGATCCCCGCGCCCTGGTACGCCTGGAGGACGAAGATCGCCAGCTCGTAGGCGTCGCCGTCGGCGACCAGCGTCGCGTGGCCGGCGACGGCCTCGCCGTCCCACGCAATGACGTTGTAGCCGTCGCCGCCGAGGATCGTCTCCAGCCACGAGCGCACGTCCGACTCCCGGCTCGGCGGGATCCCCTGTGCGCGGTCGGCGGGGTCGAACGCCGTGTACATCTCGACGAGCGCCTCGAACGCCCGCTCGCCGGACTCGTCGTCGGGGTACGACCGGACCTCGATCTCGCGCCCCTCCCGGTCCGCGAACGCAGCCGGCGGCGCCTCGAACGGGCCGGCGATCTCCTCGGGGTAGATGCGGTCGCCGCTCATCGCACCAGCTTGACCGAGACGTGCGAGTTCAGGAGGACGAACTGGGCGATGCTGCCGAGGTTGATCTTCCCCATAGGGCTGGTCTCCCCGCCGCCGAGGGCGATCTGGTCGAACCCCTCGTCCTCGGCGATGGCGACGACCCGGCTGCCGGCGTCCCCCTCGACGCGGCGGACATCGGCGTCGAGCCCGGCGTCGGCGACGACCGAGCGGACGTGCTCCGCCAGCTCCGCGGGCGTTCGGTCGGCCCGCGGGTTCTCGACCACCGCGACGGTGAGGTCGTCGCCGGCGACCCGCGCCCGCTCGACGGTCTCATCGAGCGCGCGGAGGGAGTCCTCGCTCCCCCCCACGCCCAGCAGGACCTTCATGCGGCGTGGGTCGGCCCTGTCGAGTAAAAAGCGTGCCGCCGGGCGGACGCGTCGGCGACCGCGGCGCCGTCGCCCGTCCGACGGCCGGCGGACGCGCGGGGACGGCTTTTTAGCGGTCGCTCGGCTACGGGCGGTCATGACGGACGACACCGACCCCGACGCCGAGGCGCCCGCCGGCGCGGCCGTCGCGGACGCGACCGACGCGGCAGGGGCGGAGAGGACGACCGAGACGGAGCCGGCCGACCCGGCGGCGGTCGACGCGGACGCCGACGGCGGGGGAGAACGGGCGGTTCCGGGCCCCGACGTGGGCGCGGACGTGCCCGACGACGTGGCGAAGTACGACCGCTTCCAGAAGATGGATCGGGCGGAGTACGACCGCGTCAACGAGTTCCTCCGCGACCGGACGTACGTGACGGCCCGGGAGTGGGCGATCGCACGGCTCTGTGCGGACTTCCGGACGGAGACGGGCGTCGAGATGACGAAGATCGGCGAGAACCTCCCGCGGCTCGTCCCGTTCATGACGGACACGTACACCCCGCAGGCGGTGAACCAGGCGCGGGCCGCCTTCGAGGAGAAGGTGCGGAAGGCCGGCGCGACGTTCCTCTACGGCGCGATGTCGGGCTTTTTCACCGCCGAGGACCTCGACGACGTGATGTACGAGTCGACGGAGGTGGCGAAGTTCCTCCTTGAGGTGGAGGGGGCCGACCTCACCGTCGAGGAGGAGCTGGCCGCCGAGGACGAGATCGGCGAGGTGATGCGCGACGTGCGCGAGGCGAGCGCGCGGGTGCGCGGCGAGGAGGTGACGTGTCCCGAGTGCGGTCACGTCCACGAGCCCTCGGAGTCGGCGTCGGACCCCGAGTAGTCGCGTCCGAGGCGCCCGGGGAGGCCGCGCTCTCGGGGCGGGCGAGCGCCGACCCCGCGCTCGGGGCGACCTCCGACAGTTTAAATCCGAAACCCCCGTACTTCGGGTAATGAGACCCTCCGACGTCTCGACCCTGCCCGACGGCGTCCCCGCGGCGCTTGAGGCGGAGGGGATCGAGGAGTTCTACCCGCCCCAGACCGCGGCGGTGGAGGCCGGCGTGGCCGACGGCCGCTCGGTCGTCGCCTCGGTGCCCACCGCCTCCGGCAAGACGCTCATCGCGGAGCTGGCGATGCTGTCGGCGGTGAAACGCGGCGGGAAGGCGCTGTACATCGTCCCGCTGCGCGCGCTCGCCAACGAGAAAAAGGCCGAGTTCGAGCGCTGGGAGGAGTTCGGGATCGACGTGGGCGTCTCCACCGGCAACTACGACTCCGACGGCGAGTGGCTGGCGAGCAGGGACGTCATCGTCGCCACCTCCGAGAAGGTCGACTCGCTCGTGCGCAACGGCGCGTCGTGGGTGCGGGACCTCACCTGCGTCGTCGCCGACGAGGTCCACCTCGTCGACGACGCCGGCCGCGGCCCGACGCTGGAGGTGACGCTGGCGAAGCTGCGGCGGATCACCCGCGACCTGCAGGTGGTCGCGCTCTCGGCGACGGTGGGCAACGCCGACGAGGTGGCCGACTGGCTCGACGCCGAGCTGGTCGAGTCGGAGTGGCGTCCCATCGACCTCCGGTCGGGCGTTCACTACGGCAACGCGATCAATCTCGACGACGGAAGCCAGCGGGAGGTCCCCGTCGACACGGGCGAGAAGCCGACGGCGGCGCTGGTCGGCGACGCGCTCGACGAGACCGTCGACGGCACCCCCGGCTCCTCGCTGGTGTTCGTCAACTCCCGGCGCAACGCCGAGGGCGCCGCAAAGCGCCTCGCGGACGTGACCGCCCGCCGGCTGGACCGCGACGAGGGGCGCGAGCTGGAGCGGCTCGCCGAGGAGATCCGCGACGTCTCCGACACCGACACCTCCGACGACCTCGCCGACTGCGTCCGGAAGGGCGCCGCCTTCCATCACGCCGGCCTGGCGGGCGAGCACCGGAGTCTGGTCGAGGACGCCTTCCGGGACCGCCTCGTGAAGTGCATCTGCGCGACGCCGACGCTCGCGGCCGGCGTCAACACGCCCGCCCGCCGGGTGATCGTCCGCGACTGGAAGCGCTACGACGGGGAGTTCGGGGGGATGCAGCCGCTGGACACGCTTGAGGTCCACCAGATGATGGGGCGTGCGGGCCGCCCCGGACTCGACCCGTACGGCGAGGCGGTGCTGCTGGCGACGGACCGCGACACGATGGACGAGCTGTTCGAGCGCTACGTCTGGGCCGAGCCCGAGGCCGTGCAGTCGAAGCTGGCGGCCGAGCCCGCGCTCCGCACCCACGTGCTCGCCACCGTCGCCTCCGGCTTCGCCACCACCCGCGAGGGGCTGTTGGCGTTTCTCGACCGGACGCTGTACGCGAGCCAGACCGACGACGACGACCGGCTTGCCGAGGTGACCGACCGCGTGCTCGACTACCTGGCGGCCAACGAGTTCATCGAGCGCGACGGCGACGAACTCACCGCGACCGGGATCGGCCACACCGTCTCTCGGCTCTACCTCGACCCGATGTCCGCCGCGGAGATCGTCGACGGGCTCCGCGAGGGCGTCGACTCCGGCGGGGCGGCGTCGTCCGGATCCGCGTCGGCGAGCGGGACAGCGGCGAACGCGAGCGCCGCCTCGACCGATGCCGGCGATTCCGCGGACGCCGCGGACGCGGGGTTCGTCGCCGCGAGCGACCTCGCGGACACTGCCGGCGGCGACGGGAGCGGAGCGACCGACGCGTCCGGGGCGGCCGAGTCGACCGCCGGCGCCGACGGCGATGCGGACGGCGGGGGCGACGCCGAGGACGAGCCGACCGTCGACCCCGAGCTCACCCCCCTCGGGCTGTACCACCTCGTCGCGCGGACGCCCGACATGTACCAGCTGTACCTGAAGTCGGGCGACCGGGAGACGTACGGGGAGGCGTTCTACGAGCGCGAGCCGGAGTTCCTCGGCCGCGCCCCCTCGGAGTTCAAGGACGTGGCGTGGGAGGACTGGCTCGCGGCGCTGAAGACCGCCCGCCTGCTGGAGGACTGGGCCGGCGAGCTCGACGAGGACGTGATCACCGAGCGCTACGGCGTCGGCCCGGGCGACATCCGCGGAAAGGTCGACACCGCCGAGTGGCTGCTGGGCGCCGCCGAACAGCTCGCGAACGAGCTCGGCCTCGGGGTGACCGTCGACGTGCGCGAGGCGCGAAAGCGCGTCGAGTACGGCGTGAGCGAGGAGCTGCTGGACCTGGCGAGCGTCCGCGGCGTCGGCCGCAAGCGCGCGCGTCGGCTGTTCGAGGCCGGCGTCGAGACCCGCGCGGAGCTGCGCGAGGCGGACAAGTCGGTCGTGCTGGGCGCGCTCCGGGGGCGCGAGAAGACGGCCGAGAACGTCCTGCGGGCCGTCGGACGACAGGAGCCGTCGATGGACGGGGTGGACGTCGACGACGACGCCTCCGCGGCGGCCGTAGTCGCCGACGCCGGTGACGACGACAAGGGCGACGGGAGCGGCCAGGCGACGTTCGGTGATTTCTCGTGAGGCTCGTCGACGGCGAGGCCCGGATCGACGACCTCGACACCTTCCTCGGGGAGCTGACCGCGATCGGGGGGGCGACCGACTGCACCGTACAGGCGTTCGACGCCCGCTACGTCGTCGACCGTGCGCACCTGGAGCGCGCGCTGACGCTTGCCGACCGGGCGCTCGCGCGCGGCGAGAACGTCGCTCGCGACCGCGGCGTCGAGGTCGCCCTGTACGCCGCCGGCAGGCGACAGATCGACCGCGCGCTGACGACGGGCGTGAGCGAGGGCGAGGGGTCGGTCGTCGTCCTCGTCGCGGCCGACCCCGAGGCGGGGATGACGGACGACGGGGCCGGAGACGCGAGCGACGCCGACGCGCCGGCCGACCTCGACGCGCGGGAGGCCGAGGCGGCCGACCGCGTCCGCGACCTGCTCGACCCCGCCGAGGCGCTCGGGGCGTACGACGAGGCCCTCGTCCGGGAGTTCTTCGACGTGACGGACGCGGAGCTGGCGGCGACCGAGGGGACGCTCGCGGACGCGGTCCACGAGCGCGTCGCGCTGCTGGACGTGCGGAAGTAGGCAGGGTCGTCCGACACCGCGTCGCCGCTCGGGATCGGAAGCGACCGTGCGCGGCCCTGCTGTCGCGGGCACGCCGAGATCGGGGGTGGGGTGTCGAAGCGAGTGCCGTCGGACGCCCGGCGTACGGACCCCTTCGTTTCCACTGGAGACCGCGTTCGGGCGTCGTCACCGGGTTGCAGCTGAAACGAGAACGGGGAGTAGTCCCAGAAGGATTCGAACCTTCGTCGTTGCCCCCAGAAGGCAACAGGATTGGCCGCTACCCCATGGGACTGCCGTATCGTGCGGTTCCGAGTAGCGGGCTGGAGGTTATGAGTGTTGCGAAGGCGAGTCGTCTCGTCGGTCCCCCTCCCCGGTCCGGAGCCGTCGGTCGGTCGACGTCCCGTTCGACTCAGTGTCGCGTCAGTCGGCGGGTCGCCGCGTATATGAACCACTTCCGTGGATCACGACTCGGACCTTACCCTCGGTACGCCTCCCGCAGGAACGCCAGCGCCGCGCCGAACATCGCGAGGTTGCCGAAGAACGCGAGCCGCTCGCCGCTCGCGTCGCCCTCCTCGTTCCAGAAGTCGTGCATCGTCGGCGTCACCACCGCGAGGAAGGTGACGACCGCGCCGGTCGCAACGCGGGGGAACCGCCACAGCGCGACGCCGAGGCCGCCCACGAGCATCATCCCGGAGGCGAACGGCGCCGCCACCTCCGGCATCGGCACCCCCGCCGACTCCGCGTACTCGACGGAGTCGTCGATGTCGCGGAAGTCCTCCGACGCCTGGAGGGCGAGTCCGAGCCCGAACAGCAGGCGGCCGAGCCGCGAGGGGGCGCCCCCGCGGGCGGGCTCATTGGGGGGGTCGGCGGCGGTCTCGATGGTATCGACGCTGCCGGTCGCGTCGCCGGTGTCGGCGTCCTGGCTCATGCGTCGTGACAGTTCGCGAGGGACAATAAGCCTGTTCGCGGCCCGTTCGTGATCCGCTTGTGATCCATTCGTGACCCGCTTGTGATCCGTCCGTGATACGACTGTAACCCGTTCGTGACTCGCTCGTGACCTGTTCGCGGTCTGTTCACGGGGGAGACACTTCGCCTACGCGCCGTCGTCGCCCTCGGGGTCCTCGACCGCGAGGTCGTCGAGGTAGCCGTGGACCGCCGACCGAACGGGGGTGACCGCGTCGTCGGCGGCGGTGTGGCGCTGGACCATTGCGCCCGTGAGCATCGAGAGCACGGACGACCCCGCGGTCTCGGGGTCGACGTCGAGGGGGAAGACCCCGGCGTCGACGCCGTCCGCGACGGCCGAGACGAGTCGCTCGCGGATGCTGCGGTCGATCCGGGTGAATTCCTCGCGGAAGCGCGGCTCCGACACCGCCTGCGCGCGGAGGTCGATGATCGCCCGCTGGGCCTCGCTCATCTCCTCGTCCAGCTCCGCGGCGAGGTAGATATCGACGAGCGCGCGCAGCGTCCCGACGGGGTCGTCGGCGTCGCGCTCGGCCTCCGCGAGCATCGCCAGGAAGCGGTCGCCCGCGAACTCCAGGAAGCCGGCGAGGAGGTCGTCCTTCGAGTCGTAGTGGTAGTACAGCAGCGACTTGCTCTTCTCGAACTCCTCGGCGATATGGGCGACGCTCAGGTCGGCGTAGCCGTGGGTCCGGAGCGCGCGGTACGTCGCCTCCATGATCAGCGTCTCCACGTCGGGCTCGCCGTCGTCGCCCGCGTCGGCGACCGCGTCGTCCGCGACCCCGCCGTTCGCGTCTCCGCCGGTGCCGTCGGTCATCCGTTGCACACTCTCGCGGAGGCGCGGTAATGAACTCCCCGGACCGAGACCGGCCGCGACGACCGTGGCGCCCACAGTACCCGGTTCCCGATGTCCAGTCGGTGTCGGGCGCGACTAGCCACGGAGCGCCTCGACGGTGAACGCGAACGGCGCGCCCGACAGCACAGCGTTGATGGCCGCGACGGCGGCGAGCGCGAGCGCGTCGCCGAGCGCGGAGCCGACAACGTCCGACAGCGCGGCCTCCGCGAGCATGACCCGGACGATGTCCAGTTTCTCGTAGCCGACGGACCTGAGAGCGCCGATCTCCTCGCGGCGCTCGATCGCCGACATCGGCATCACGTTCGCGATGGAGACGCCCGCGACCCCCGCGGTCGAGAGGAGGAGACGGACGACCGTGACCG
>PXRU01000020.1 GCA_003020945.1 Halobacteriales archaeon QS_6_71_20 | reverse complement strand
CGTACAACCGTCGTGCGATCGAGTCGCTCGCCGACGACGAGACCATCGGCGACCACATGAGCGCGAGCCTCGACATCCTCTATCACGCACACACGCACGGCTACGAGATCGAGGAGGTCGCCACGACGATCGACTACGGGATCGAGGAGGGGAGCAGTCAACACCCGCTCCAACACGGCATCGCGCTCGTGATGAGCATCGTGCGCACGATCGAGCGCGAACGCCCGATCACGATCCTCGGCGTGCCGGGAGTCCTCTCGACGGCCCTCGGCGTCGGCCTGGGATACTGGGCCTTCTCGCTGTATCTCCGCTCCGGGGGCCTTCCGACGGGGCCCGCGCTCCTGTCGTCCGTGTTCACCATCCTCGGGATCCTCGCGGCGTTCACCGCGATCATCCTGCACTCGCTCGCCGTCTACCACGAATGACCCCTCCGGAGCCCCACAGCTGAGCCGACCGTGTTCCCTCGCTCGGGGGACCATCCCGATGCGTCGACGCCCCCTCGACGACGGTCGTCGGTATCCACGTCCGCGTAAGCGGACGCTTCTCGACGTATGGTGGTTCGTTACTAAGCGCCGCCGTCCACGTTACTCGCACGACACGACTTCGACGGAAGGACGACCGCCTCGAAGTGAGCCGCCGAGCGGGTCCCGGCCGGGACGGCATCGCCGGGACCGGGCGGACCCGTTCGGGGGATTCGCTTCGAGACGCCGGAGACACACCCATGAACGTCATCGCTATCGGGGCTCACCCGGACGACATCGAGATCGGCGTCGGGGGAGCGATCGCCCTCCATCGCAGTCAGGGCCACACCGTGCGCTTCCTGATTCTCACGAGAGGCGGCGAGCTCTCCGATCGGTCGCGTCGCGAGGAGGAGGCGACCGACGCGGCCGGGTCGCTCGACGTCGACGATGTCCGATTCCTGGGGTACGAGGACACGGAGGTACCCTCCGGCGGCGAGATCGTGAAACGGATCGACGAGCACGTGCGTGACATCGGCGCCGACCGCGCGTACATCCACGCCGAGGACGACACCCATCAGGACCACCGGAACGCCGCGGTCGCGTCGATCGCGGCCACCCGAAACGTCGATCAGGTGCTCGCGTTCGAGTCACCGTCGACGCGCTCCTCGTTCAGTCCCCAGTTCTACACGAGGCTCCCGTACGACATCCTCGACCAGAAGATCGAGGCGATCCGGGCGCACGAGAGCCAGCGCACGAAGAAGTATCTCGAGGCGGAGGCGATGAAGGGACTCGCGCGCTTCCGCGGCCGGCAGGCGAACTCGCAGTACGCCGAGGCGCTCCAACTGATCCGGATCACCGAGTGCCTCGAGGACGGGTTCGGCGTGTCGAGATAGCGCGGGACCGGCGGGTCTCGCGCGACACCGCACCGTCACTCAGTCACGCCGGATACCTCTCGACCGAGCCGCGGCGGTGACCAGTCAGTCGTCCGTCCGGACGGCTTCATCGTCGTGACGCCGCTCCAGCGTCCCTTCCGGGAGGAACAGTTGGTCGGTGTACCGAACGAGATGTAGGTCCCGCTCGTAGGGGTCCGCCGGCTCGACGGACTCGCCGACCGCGTCGCGGACGAGCAGGTCGATCTCGTCGACGCCGGCGGCGACGGTGAGACACGCCGTCGAGGAGAACCGCGGGTTGATCTCGATGGTGTTGACGTCGCCGGTCTCCGCCGAGACGATCTGCTGGGCGTTCATCGGGCCGGCGGGGGCGAGGTGTTCGAACAGCCGCCGGCAGGCGGCCCGCACGTCGGGCGCGTCGCGGGTGACGCCGCGCATCGTGTTCCCCTCCTTCGTGATGACCTCCTTGGGAACGACACCGAGGAGCCGGTCGTCGCGGGTCGCCACGATGCTGGTCGTGTACTCCGTCCCCTCGACGTACTCCTGAAGGACGACCTCCTCGGGCGACTGACCGGTCCCGTCGAGATAGGGTCCGAGGTCGTCGCGGGCGTCCAGCACCTCGACGTCGCGGCTGCCGCGACCCCGACGGGGTTTCGCGATCAGCGGGAAGGGGACCGACGACCGGGCGTCGAGGTCGCTCGCGAGGAGCGTCCGCGGAACCCCGAGGCCGCGCTCGCTCAGGAACGTCGATATCCGGTACTTGTCGAGCGCGAGCGAGACCGCCTCGGGGCGGGGAGCGACGATCGGCAACGGCTCGTCCAGGGCACGGCGGAGGTCCGGCAGTCGGGGGAGTTCCTCGTCTACCAGGGGGACCAGGGCGTCGACGTCGAACTCCCGAACACGGGCGGCCGTCTCTTCGGGCCAGGCGTCGGCCGTGGCTCGCGGAACGACCGCCCCCTCGTCGGCGATGTGGAGGCCCGCCGCCTCGGGGTCCATGTCCACACCGACGATCTCGTGTGCGGTGGTTCGGCGCAACGACCGGACGGTGGCGATCGGTCCCGTTCCGCCGACGCCCGTAACCATGACTGTGGCCATACGACTGGGAACAGCGTCCTCGGCCGAGGTAAAACATCGACAGGATTACAGGCCGGTGCCGACCGGTTCCGGCGACGGTCCCGCCGACGCGAGCGGCGGTCTCAGTCGCCGAGGGCCGCGACGGTATCGGGCAACTCGTCGAGGCGGTCTATCGTCGCGTCCGGCGATTCGGCGGCGGAGGTCGGGTCGGCCGTCCTGAACCCTGTCGTGACCAGCACGGTGTATATCCCCAGCCGGTTCGGCTGGACGACGTCGAGCGGCGGCCTGTCGCCCACGTACACCGCTTCTTCCGGATCCGCGTCCAGCTCTTCGAGGAGCCGTCGAAACGGCTCGGCCGTGCGTTTGCTCGCGCCCATGTCGGCCGTCACGACGACGGCGTCGAAGTACCCGGCGAGGCTCAGACGCTCGAGCTTGGACCGGCCGTTCCGCCCGCCCGTCAGCAGGCCGAGATCGTGTTCGGTCGCCAGCCGCTCGAGGACCGGTCTCGACTCCGGATACGGCGTCAACGGTTCGTCGCTGTCGTGATACGCCGTCACGAGCGTCGGGACGTGTTCGGTCGACAGCCCCTCCGCCTCGAGGACGTGGTCGAACGTTCCCTCGCGAACGCCGTCGTCGAAGTACGCGGCGACGAACTCCTCGTGAAGATCGCGTCCCGTCTCGGCCTCGAGCGCCCGTGCGGCCTCCCGGAGCCCGGCACGGACGTACTGTTCGTCGTCGAACAACGTCCCGTCGAGGTCGAAACAGACCGCACGGACCATACGGACCCTTGGTACGGGCGCGGCACAGTCGTTTCTGTCCCGTTCCCGAAGGTTGTAGACCGGTCGCTCGCCGCCAGCGCCCGGACCCCGCCCGACGCTCCGTCCTCACTCGCGCCCGCCCCCGCCGTTCAGGTCCGCCAGACACCGCCACGCGTACATCGTCCGGAGCACGTCGGCCGCGCCGCCGGGCGCGAACACGAGGTCGTCGGTGGCGCGGACGTGGTCCAGCACGCTCGCGGAGGCGTGCTCGGGCGCGGCGGCGACGCCGGCGTCGGCGTCGGCCGCCCACTCCATCACCCGCAGATCCGACTTGGAGTCGCCCATCACGCAGACGAACGGGTCCTCGACGCCGAGCACGTCCAGCGACGCCTCCACGCCGGCGGCCTTGTCGAGGTCGGCGGCGGCGAGTTCGGCGGCGTCGGCGCGGTACAGCGCCACCTCCAGGCGCTCGAACAGCGGCGTCGCCGCCGGCGGGACGGCGTCGGGCACGTCCGCGCCGGCCCGCTCCAGCGCGCCCGCGATCTCCGGGTCGGCGTCGGCGTAGAACGCGCGGGCGGCGGCGGCCCCGTCGTCGACGCCCGTCCGCTCGCCGACGGCGTCGCCGACCAGACTCAGCAGGTGCGCCATCGCCTCGTCGACGACCGCCTCGGCGTCGTCGCTGCCGGTCTCGTAGTTGGGCTTGAGCGTGACGTTGAACTCGTTGCCCTGGAGGTGACAGCCGCGGCGGACCCGCTCGGGCGCCGCCCGGAGCACCCCGTCGCGCACGTGGTCGACGACGCCCCGAACCTCGTCGTCGAGGTCGTCGTACAGCAGGCGCTTGGTGTCGGCGCCGCTGCCGGGCGTGAACACGCCCGCGCCGGCCTCGTAGACGACGGAGACGTCGCCGGAGTGGACGAGTTCGTTGCCCAGCCCCTGGATGAGAAACCCCTTCACGTTCTCCAGGGTCTGTCCGGTGCAGATCACCAGCGGCACGTCGCGCTCGGCGAACTCGGTGAGGAGGTGCAGCGTCTCGCGGGGGATCTCGTTGTCCGTGTCGCCGGCCGAGCGTAGCGTCTCGTCCACGTCGAGCACGAGCGCGTCGGGCGCGCGGCCGTACCGGCCGTGGAGGTCGAGGGCGGTGAACGCCGCCTCGCGGTCGGCCATCGCGGCCACTTCCGAGAGCGCCGCGCCGTCGGCGAACGCACGCTCGATCCGCTCGCGGCGCTCGGTCAGGTCGGCGTTCGCCTCGTCCCAGCGGTCGAGCGCGACCCGCGAGTCCAGCGGCGGGAACAGGTCGACGAACTCGCGGTACGCGCGCAGCGTCCCGGTGTCGAACTCGGCGTACAGCTCGTACAGCCGGTCGTACAGGTCCATGTGATAGCGTTCGCGGGTACGACCAAAGACTCCGCGCCTTCGGCGTCGCGGCTCAGAACTTAATAACGTCGTCCTCGGTGGCGATGGCGTCCACGAGTCGTAGCGGCGTGGCGTCGTAGCCGGGGTTGGCGGCGCCGAACCCGTCCGCGGGCTCGCGCAGCACCTCAGAGGGGGCGCGGTCGGTGTTAGTGAAGGAGAACTCGCCGCCGACGAACTTCGCGGAGGCGGCCACGACCGTCAGGGGAACGTCGCTGTCGGCGGCCGCGGTGGCGATCTGGTACGTCCCGATCCGGTTGTAGACGGTGTCGTCGATGAGGCAGTTCATCCCGACGAACACGCGGTCGCACTCCCCGAGGACGTGGCCGGCCGCGTTGTCGACGATGAGTGTCACGTCCACGCCGTCGCGGCCGGCGAGCCGACGCGCCGTCCGGCGGCCGAGGAACCGCGGCCGCGACTCGGTGACGTACAGGTCGAACTCCGTCCCGTCCGCCAGCGCGTGTTCGAGCGCGGCCATCACCGTCGAGGAGTTCTCGTGGGTCAGGAGGGCGTCGCCGTCGTCGATCAGCTCGGCGGCCCGCTCGCCCGCCCGGTCCTTGCTCGTCTCGACGCGCCGGACGACGTCCTCGACGGCCGAACGCAGCGCCTCCGCGCGCCCGGCGACCGTGTCCGTCTCCGACTCGGCGACCGCCTCGAGGATCCGCCGCTGTGTGGTGTGCAGCGGCGCGTGCGACTCGTTGGCCTGCCGGAGCGCCCGGCTGTTGCGCTCCAGCGCCCGGTCGAACGCCTCGACGCTGCGGAACTCCCGGTCGGCGAGTTCGGCGAGCGCCTCCGCCGCGTCGACCGCGACCAGCGACGCGCTCTGTGTCTCCAGCTCCTCGATCCGCCGCACCGTCTCGTCTATCACACCGTCGAGGTTGCGGGTGACGGTAATGATTGTTCGGTCGGTGCGGCCCGGTCGGGAGCGCACGTCGGCCGACGCGGCGCACCCGCCCTGTCAGACCTCCCGGTCTACGCCGCGATCCGCCGCTGGTGGAGGAGGTAGACGAGACACACCGGCGGGAACGCCAGCGCGACCAACGCGTAGCCGAACCGCGCGCGACCCATTCCCGACCGCTCCCCGTCGGGCCGCTCCGGAGCGGACTGTGATTCGTCCCCGCCGATAGCTTCGGGATCGCCCCCGTCGGGTCCGTCGACGGCTCGGTCCGCCCTCGCTTCGGCGTCGCCGACCGCCACGGCCGAGTCGCCCCGGACCCGTGCGTCCTGGAGCAGCGCCGCCGCCACCGCGGGCGCGACGACCAGCGAGTACGCGCTCCGGACCAGCGCCCACGGGGAGGTGCCGGCCGCGAGCAGTTCCCGTTCGAGCGCGAACAGACAGAGCCACGCGACGGTCCCCCCGAGGAGGAGCGCCCGCCACGGACCGGTCTCCTCGGACGGGGCGGTGCGGCCCTCCGGATGGAGCATCGACGGCGGCGGCGACGCGGACACGCCGGGCGTCAGGGTGCGACCCACAAAAGCCGAGCGCCGCGGGACCTATTACGGTCGGGGCCCTCTGGGCGGTATGGCCGATCAGGAGCAGACGAAGGCGACCGGCGGAATGTTGCTCGTCCTCGCCGGCGTCGCGGGGTTCATCACGATGCTCGGGATCGTCGTCGTCTGGGCGTTCGCGTACGGGCCGCTGTCGTAGCCCCGAACCGGGACCGGGGCCGAGGGGTGAACCGACTCGCTCGACCGAGATCGTGCGTCGCGTCGACTCCGTCGCTCGGTGGGCGAAGCGACAGGGACTGCTCCGCCGCTCTCTCAAGCGCTCACCGCCGTTCGGCCTCGTACTGCTCGCGGGCCGCCTCGCTCCCCACTCGCTTCGAGACCTCGTTTCACTCGGCCTCGCTCGCTCCGAACTCTCTTCCCTCCCGCCCGTCCGCCTTCCGTCGCCGCAGCGCCGCCGCGGCGTTGCTCGCGTCGTAGCCGAAGAACACGTCCTTCCCGTACTCGGCCGCGACCTCCGCGGCGTGGTTCAGGTCGTCGATGTCGACGTTCACGGCGTACAGCTCCACCGAGAACTCGACGGGCAGATCCGCGAGGCGGCTCCGGAACCCCTTCGCGATCGTCTCCAGCCAGTACGTCGTCCCGTAGTCGATGTCGTACAGCGGGACGACGAACTCGTCGACGTGCTCGGAAAGCGCCTCCAGGTCGAGGCCGGCGCGCTCGTACAGGTGACCCGGGTACGGGTCCGGGTAGAGGGTGAGGTAAACGCGACCGGGGACCCGGTCGGTCGCCTCGGCGACGAAGTCGGTGATCACCGACGCGCGCCACGCCGTCCAGTCGTCGTGGTCGCCGTCCCGCACCCCCGCGTCGCTCGCCTCCTCGGCGGAGCGTCGCTCCGTCCACTCGGCGAACGCCCGCTCGCACCGGTCGCAGTGGCAGTACCCCTCCCGGGGGAATCCGACGTCGTCGAGACGCACGTCCGGGTTGACGGCCGCGCAGTCCTCGAGTATCTCCAGCAGCCCTCGGCGGTACTCCTCGTGGGTCGGACAGACGTACGCCCAGTCGAAGTAGTCGCGGTCGCGGGTGGCGGGCTCGCCGGCCTCGTTGACCGGGACGATCTCCGGCGTCGCCTCCGCGGCGGCGTTGTCGCCGAAACACGACACCATGCTGACGCCCGTCGCGAGCGGCTCCGCCGAGCGCCCGGTCACGTCCTTCACCTCGTAGAAGCCGCGGTCGAAGTCAGGCCACTCCACCTCCTCGGCGTTGCGCGTGACGACCCCGTACTCGGTCATACGGGGCGTTGACCGCTCGGGAGGGTACGTGTTTCGGACGGCGGGGGCACCCCGCCGTCGCCGGGAGCAGGGTCGGGCCGCTACTCGTCGTCGTCCTCGACTTCGACCTCGACTGGCTCCGTCTCGGAGCCGAGGAGGACGTACAGGAGCACGACGACGCCGAACAGCACGACCAGTTTCGTCTTTCCGGACATACCCCCCGCTTCCGGTGGCTGGCACTAATCGGTTCCGCTCGCGGCGCCGAGATCCGCGGTGCCGCCGGCGACACGGGCGGTCGGCCGTCGGCCTCGTCGCGGTCCTCGCTGTCGCCGTGGGCGGGGTCGATCTCCTCGGGCGGCCACTCCGGAACGCGCTCGGTGTCGTGGGTGCCCACGGGCGGTCGGTTCGTCTCGGTCGCCGGCGAGGCGTCGAGGTCGACCTCGGTGTCGGTTCGGTTCGTCTCCTCATCGCTCCTGAAGGCCGATCCCCACCGCGTCGTTCCGGGGAGCCGGAACCCGGACTCGGGGCGGCTACCCGTCGGCGACCAGCGGGATCAGCGCCGTCAGCGACCCGACTTCCGCAGTACACGGGACATCGAGGTCCTTCCCGGCGTTGTGGTCGCGCCGGAGGAACACGCCGTCGAGTCCGGCGCGCTCGGCCGCGAGGAGGTCCATCCGGCGGTCGCCGACGTAGAGCCCGTCGCTCGCGCCGAGCGCGGAGAGGGCCTCGTTCAGGTAGTACGGCTCCGGCTTCCGGCGGCGGAACCCCTCGACGCCGAGGTCGCGGCCGCGGGCGAGCGCGAACGCGTCGAGCCCGAAGTGGTCGACGACGAACTCGACGGTCGGGTGGTAGTTGTTGCTGACGAGCCCCACGGTCGCGTGGTCGGCGATCCGGTCGAGCGCGTCCACGTCGGGGTAGACCCCGCGCGCGCCGGCCGCGAGGCGCTCGTTGCTCCGGCGCGCGCTGCGGCGCTCGCGCTCGGCGAACAGATCGGCGGGGTCGACGCCGAGCGCCTCGGCCGCCCCGACGAACGTATCGGTGTACTCGTATCCCGAGAGCGCCGAGCGAACGTCGTCGTCCGGGTCGAGTTCGCGCGCCGCGAGCACGTCGTCGAGCGCGCGGTCGTGGACGGCGTCGGCCGTTCCGCGTCCCTCGACGATCACGCCGTCCATGTCGAAGAGGACGACGGGAGCGTCGGCGTCGGTCGGCTCGCCGCGGTCGGGGGCGGCACCTCGGCCGGTCGTCGGGCCGCGAGCGGTCCGGCGGTCCATCTCAGCGCACCTTCCTCCGCGCGTACGCGGAGACGCCTTCGCTCACCAGCACGACGGCCAGGATGGCGAAAAGCAGCGCGGACACCGTCCGCCAGGCGAACGAGTCGATCGCCTGGAACAGCTGGACCCCGATCCCGCCGGCGCCGACGAACCCGAGGATCGTCGCCGCGCGGACGTTGATGTCCCAGCGGTACACCGAGACGCCGACCAGGGCGGGTTTGATCTGCGGCACGATCCCGTACACGAGTAGCTGAAACGGGCTCGCGCCGCTCGCGCGGACGCCCTCGACCTGGCCGAAGTCGATCTCTTCGATCTCCTCGCCCAGGAGCTTCGCCACGAACCCGATCGACCTGACCGCGGTCGCAACGGTTCCGGCGAGCGCGCCGGGACCGAACATCACGACGAAAAGCAGCGCCCAGACGATCGTGTGGACCGACCGCGAGACGGTGACGATGACCTTCCCCAGCGCGTACGTCGCCCGGTTGGGCGTCGTGTTCTCGGCGCTGATGTAGGCGACGGGTGCGGCCAAAAGAACCGCGCCGATCGTTCCGACGACGGCGATCTGGATCGTCTCCGCCAGCGGGCCGACGGCGTTCGGCAGGTATCCCCAGTCGGGCGGATACATCCGCCCGAACAGGTCGCCGACCTGGAGCGGCGCGCTGGTCACGTACCGGAGGCTCATATCGAGCCACTCCCACGACCCGATCACGACCGCGGCGGCGACGACGACGCTCGCGAGACGGAACAGGCGCTCCCGCGCGTCGAACCGGGCCCACTCGCGCCCCGCCATCACTGGACCCTCCGTCTGACGACCGCGCTGACGAACTCGGCGACCAGCACGACCGCGATGACGGCGATCAGGATCGTGGCCACGAAGTCGTACTCGTAGCGGGAGTACGACCGCTGGAGGAGCACGCCGAGCCCGCCGGCACCCACGATCCCGACGATCGTTGACGACCGGATGTTGATGTCCCAGCGATACACCGCGAGCCCGGCGAACCGCGGGACGACCTGCGGAACGACCCCGTACACCAGGCTCTGAAAGCGGGTCGCGCCGGTCGCCTCGACCGCCTCGACGCCGCCCATGTCGATGTCCTCCAAGTCCTCGGCGAAGAGCTTCGAGAAGAACCCGATCGTCTTGAAGCTGATCGCGACGATCCCCGCGAGCGGGCCGAACCCGAGCGCGATGACGGCGATTATCGCGACGATCAGCCCGTCGATGGCGCGCGAGACGCTGATGATCCCGCGGCTCAGGTAGTACGTCGGCCGCGGCGAGAGGTTCCCCGCCGCGCCGAACGCCACCGGCAGGCTGATGACGATCCCGGCGACGGTCGCGACCATCGCCATCGCGATCGTCTCGATCATGCGATCTACCAGCCTGGCGACGCTCTCGCTGCCGGTTTCGGGCGGCAGCATCGACCCGATCAGCTCGTAGCCGTACCCGAGCCCCGAGAGGAACCGCCCGGGAGTGATCCGCAGGCTCGCCACCGACCAGACGACGAGCGCGAGGACGGCTCCGTACACCGCCCACTTCGTGTAGCGGTTCCGGAACGCCGTCGGTCGCCGCCACGTCCGTCGATCGCTCGCCGTGCTCGAACCGGCCGCCATCGGTCAGTCCTCCGCCGGCAGCGGCTCCCGGTCGGCGCGGCGATCCGCCGTCTCGACGTCGGTCGGCTCGCCCCCTCCGACCGCAGTTGCCGACTCCGGTGGCTCCTCGCCGCGGTAGATGACGCCCTTCGATTCCTCGGTGAGGTCGGCCGCAGGGCCGTCGAAGACGAGCTCCCCGCCGTGGAGTCCCAGGATCCGATCGGCGTACTGCTCGGCCAGGTCCACCTCGTGGATGTTGATTAACACCGGAACGTCGCGCCGGACGGCGATGTCGGTCAGCAGTTCCATCACGTCACGTGAGGTCTCGGGATCGAGGCTGGAGGTCGGCTCGTCGGCGAGGACGATCTTCGGCTCCTGGACGACCGCGCGGGCGATGCCGACGCGCTGGCGCTGGCCGCCGGAGAGCTCGTCGACACGCTTGTCCTCCATGTCGTCGAGCCCGACGAGGTCCAGCAGCTCGTACGCTCGCTCCACGTCCTCGGGCGGGAAATTCCGGCGGAGCGCGGCCCAGTTCGAGACGTATCCGAGTCGGCCGGACAGCACGTTCTCCATGACCGTGAGCCGCTCGATGAGGTTGTACTCCTGAAACACCATCCCGATGTCCCGACGGGCGTTCCGGAGCTCGTCCTCGCCGAGCCCCGTCAGTTCGCGGTCGTCGAGGAGGACGCGTCCCGTCGTCGGCTCGACCAGCCGGTTGATACACCGGACGAAGGTGCTCTTGCCGGCCCCGCTGGGCCCGATCATCGCGACGACCTCGCGGCCGTCGATCGTGACCGAGACGTCGCGAAGCGCCTCGTCGCCGGTCGGGTACGTCTTCCCGAGGTTCTCGGTTTCGAGCATCGGTTACAGGTTCCCGCTCTCGTACTCGACGCCGTTGTACCGCTGGATGACCATGATGTCGTGGAAGACCGTCCTGTAGTCGATCGGGACGTACTCGCCCTCGCCGGTCTGTTCCGCGTAGTCGGTTCCCGTCCAGTCGGTTCCGATGTAGGCCTCCTTGATCCCCTCGACGAGGTCCGGGTGGAGGTTGTAGCGGTGAACGACCGGGCCCGGCGGGAACGGGTTGCTGGCCCACACCACCTTGAAATCGTCGTAGCTCATGTCGTCGTTCGCCCCGATGAGGTCGTCCAGACACGTGCTACAGATCGGGCCGGCGTCGTAGTCGCCGACGAAGATCCCGCGGCCGGTCTGGTCGTGGCCGCCGGAGAAGTCGACCTCGTAGTCCTCCTCGGGAGTCACGTCGAAGTACTGGTCGAACAGCGCCGACGGCGCCTGGTGGCCGGAGTTCGACGCCGGCTCGGAGTGAGCGACGTCGACGCCGTCGCGCGCGAAGTCCTCGACCGACCGGATGTCGTGTGCGTCCGCCCGGGTGAGCGCCAGCAGCCGGTAGCCGAACTGGCCCGTGGGGCTGACGGGATCGGCGAACGGGACGGCGCCGCCGAGGTTGACCGCGAACGCCGTCGTTCCCGTCGAGACGTTCCCCAGATGGGCGCGCCCCGACCGGAGCGCCTCGACGGACGCCGCGTTCGAGTCGACCGGCTGCCACTCCACCGACCGGCCCGTCGTCTCCTCGATCCGGTCCATCATCGGCCGGATGGTCTCCCGGAACTGCGCCTCGCCGGACTCGCCGGGCTTGTCGACGAACACGAGCGTGTCCGGATCGACCCACTCGTCCTCGTCGTCGGGCAGTTCCCGCGGCGGGTCGCCGTGGGCGACCTCGTCGACGTCGCGGTTCCGCATGTTCTCCAGGTCCGTCGTGCTGCCCTGGAAGTAGTCGTTCTTCGCGACGGCCGTCAGCAGATAGTTGTGCTCCTCCCAACCGGGGTTCGCGTACTCGAACTCCGAGGCGTCCGTGAGCATCGGGTCGACCTGCCCGTCGTCGCCGCCGTCGGTGCCGTCTCCGCCTTCGTCGAGGCCGGACCCGGCGTCGTTCTCCGCGCTCCCGTTCCCGCCGGAACAGCCGGCCAGCCCGGTCACGCCGGCGGCCGCGCCCGTGAGAAGGAAGCGCCGTCTCGTCCGCGACATCCGCCGTCCATCGGTGTCGTCTTCCATCGCGTGTACCTTCCGTATTTCGGCGCATGAAGGCTGCTATGAGTGATATTCCTCGCTCCGGAGGGAACCGATCCGACCGGAGAACGCCCCGACGCTCACGAGCGGTACCGAGCCCTCACGAGACCGAGGGAGCAGCACGGAGCCCCTCGGGACCGAACGGCGGTCGGGAGAACCGACTCGGTCCGGTTCGACAGACACCTCCGATCCGACGCGGCCGGACGCACGCCGACCCGAGCCGACGCGACCGACTCAGTGGACCGCGAGGTGGTCGCCGATGTCCTCGCGGACGATCCCGGCGCAGAACTCACAGCGGACGCCGTCGTCGACGACCTCGAAGGCGGACTCGACGGGCTCGTCGGCGTTCGTGATGCAGTTGCGGTTCGGACAGCGGAGCAGCCCGACGACGCGGTCGGGCCGCTCGACGCGCTTCTTCTCGACCACCTCGAACTCCCGGACGATGTTGACGGTCGCCTCCGGCGCCAGCAGGGAGAGCACGTCCACCTCCCCCTGGCTCAGCTCGCGGTCCTCCACCTTCACCACGTCCTTGGTGCCCAGCTTGTCCGAGGGGACGTTCATGCCGATGGAGACGCCGACGCCCTCGCTCCCGTCGATGCCCAGCACCGCCAGCACGTTCAGCGCCTGCCCGCCGGCGATGTGGTCGATCACGGTGCCGTCGCGGATCTTCGAGACGCGTAGCTCCCGGTCGGGCGCGTCGCTCATCGCGGCTCACCCCCGTCGGCCGCGGCGGCGTCGTCGTCGCCGTCCGCGCCCAGCAGTTCGTCCAGCAGCGCCATCCGGACGGGAACGCCGTTGTGCGCCTGCGCGAAGTAGGCCGCGTGCTCCGTCTCGTCGACGTCCGGGGCGATCTCGTCGACGCGCGGGAGCGGGTGCATCACCGTGAGGTCGTCGCGGGCGCGCTCCAGCGTCCCGGCGTCGATCCGGTACTGGCCGGCGACCTGCTGGTACTCGTTCTCGTCGGGAAAGCGCTCGCGCTGGATCCGCGTGACGTACAGCACGTCGAGCTCCGGCAGCACCTCGTCCAGCTCCGTGTGCTCGCGGAGCCTGGCGCCGGCGTCGTGGAGGTCGAACCGCACGCCGCGGGGGAGCCGCAGCGACTCCGGGCTGACGAAGTGCATCCGCGCGTCGAAGTTCGTCAGCGCCGACGCCAGCGAGTGGACCGTCCGCCCGTACTTCAGGTCGCCCATGACCCCGACGGTGAGGTCGTCGAGGCCGGCCCGTTCGCGGATCGTGTACAGGTCCAGCAGGGTCTGGCTGGGGTGTTGGCCGGCGCCGTCGCCGGCGTTGACCACGGGGACGTCGACGAACTGGGAGGCGAGCCTCGCGGCGCCCTCGCTGGGGTGTCTGAGGACGATCCCGTCGGCGTACCCCTCGATGACGCGGACCGTGTCGGCCAGCGACTCCCCCTTCTTCACCGACGACGACTCGACGGGGCCCATGTCGACGGTGTCGCCGCCGAGCCGCTTCATCGCGGCGTCGAACGACATCTTGGTGCGCGTGCTGGGCTCGAAGAAACACAGCGCGAGCAGGCGGTCGGCGTGCCGGTCGCCGACGAGCCCCGGCCGCCCGGCGAGTTCGGCCGCCCGGTCGAGTACGGCCTCGATGTCCCCCCGGGTGAGCTGGCCCGCCGAGAGGAGGTGGTCGTGTCGCATCACTCGGTGAGGCGTCGTCGCGCGTCTTCAATCGCTCGGCTCCGAGATACCGCCGCTTGCACGCGGTTTTACACGGAGATGTACGCCGCCGTCGCCCCAGTTTCGAGATTCGAAGCGGCGGGTCGACCCCCAGCGGCGGGGTTCGGGGCCGCGGGGGTCGCCGCCCCCGAGCGCGCCGTCCTCGGACGCCCCCGGAGCGCTCACGGACTCGACGGGCCGGATCTGCCCGATGCCGCCGCCCTCCCTCCGCGCCCGTCGCCGCCCATCCGGGTTCGGCCGGAGCGGGGCGAGGCGGGACCGGAGCCACCCTTTTGCCCGCCCGAGCCGTGGGATCGGTCGCGACATGATCACCGGACGGACCCTCGACGCGGACGGCGACCCGATGCCCGGGACGGGGTTCGAGGTGGACCCCGAGGGCGACCTCGGCGAGCTGATCGCCGACCGGACCGGGCCGATCACCTCACATCCGACGCGACCGGTGTGGGGCGTCCCGCTCCCGTCGTCGGAGGCGGACGTAGACCGGACGCTCAGCGTGTTCGGTCCCGGCTACGACGGGCCGCCCGAGCACTACCACGAGCGGAGCCTCGAACGGTTCTCGGTCCGGTCGGGGGAGGTCGTCTTCTCCGTCGACGGTCGGCGGCGCCGCGCGGGCGCCGGCGACACCGTCGTCGTCGAGACCGGCCGGCGCCACACCTTCGGCGTGCCCGGGGACGCGGTCGCGACGGTCCTGACGGAGATCCACGATCCCGGCCGACTGCGGTACGTGCTCCCGACGCTCTCGGGGCTCGCCCACGACGCCGAGCGCGACGCCGGGAACCCGCTTCAGCGGGCGATGATCGCCCGCCGGCTCGACGGCAACACGGTGTTCACCGAGACGGACCCGCGGCTCACCCGCCCGCTCGCCCGGCTCCTGGAACCGCTGGCGCGTGCCGGCGGCTACGAGGGCGCGTACGCCCGGTACCTGCAGCCGGCGTTCTGGGAGGCGCACGTCGAACAGCCCGACCCGACGCTGTGAGGCCGCTGCCCGCCCGGGTGCGTCCGGGAGCGCGGGATCGCCGGACGGCCGTGGCTGGCGGCCGGGGGCCACGGTGACGGCCTCAACACGCCGGCGTCACGTCGATCCCCATCCGCTTCAGCGCGTCGGCGTAGTCGTCGTAGGCGACCCGGATCGCGTACTCGGCGACCATCCGCGCGCGCTCCCAGTCGTCCTCGCCGTCGCAGGCGTCGTCCAGCAGGGCCAGCCCTCGCTCCAGTTCCTCGCCGGTCTCCGCCCGGAGGTCGCGAAAGAGGTCCGCGCGCGCCCCGTCGCCCTCGTCGAGGAAGAAGGAGACGATCCGGCGGTGGGTCCGCTCGCTGACGAGACAGCGGCCGACCGTGCCGGCGGCGACGCGCTCGACGGGGCCCTCGCGGGCGCGGAGGTACTCGTGCATCGTGCCGCCGTCGGCGGGGTCGTGTGACTCGCCGAGGGCCGCGAGGGAGTCGAGCACCCGCTCGCGATGGTCGCGCTCCCGGTCGGCCAGCCACGCGAACAGCTCCCGGGCGGCCGCGTCGGCCGCGTCGTCAGCCCACCCGGCGAAGGTGGTGCGGGCGGCGTGCTCGGAGTCGGCGGCCGCCCGCAGCACCGCCGCCGGCTCCGGCGTCGCGTCGGTCACCGCGACGAGGAGCCCGTTCGAGCCGAGCCGCTCCAGCTCGGTCGCCTTCGCCGACTCGACGGTCCCCCGGAGACGCTCGGCGTCCATGCGGGATCGGTCGTCGACGCCGGCGGTAACGCTTTCCCCCGAGCAACACCAACGTCGGCGTATGGCACACATCGACGCCTCGGAGATCCTGCCGAACGGTCACGTCCGGGAGCTGGCCGCCGATGGCCGCGTCACGCAACTGCACCGCGGCCACGCCTACGCCGAGGAGGGGGACACCTTCGATGTCGACGGGACGACGTTCGAGGTCACCGCAATCGAACGCCGGACGCTGGGCGATCTCACCGACGAGGACGCCCGCGCCGAGGGCTCGGAGGACCTGACGGCGTACAAGCGGCGACTGAACCGGGTCCACGACGAGTTCGAGTGGGACGACGACAGCGAGGTCGTCCGCCACGCCTTCGAGCCCCGGGAGTGAGCCGCGAGCGACCGTGACGGGGGGACCGCGCCGGGCCCGCATCCGGGCGGGGTACTCGACTCCGGGTCGCCGGCCCGCCGCCTCCGCGTCGGCTCAGTCGTCGCCGGTCGCCGCTCCGGAGTCGGCGTCGGCGGCGGCGTCGTCCTCGATGCTCGGGGGGTACTTGCCGCGGTCGAGCTTCAGGTCCGACTGCGCGCGCGCCATGCACGTCAGCGCGTAGTCCTCGGCCTCCTCCTCGGTGAGCGCGCGGGCGACGGCCGCCTGCTGGGCCACCTCGCCCTCGACGATCTCGGCGGTACAGGCCAGACACATCCCGACGCGACAGGAGTACTCCTGGGCGATGCCCGCCTCGATGCACGCGTTCAGGATCGTCTGCTTGTCGGACACCTCGATCTCCTCGCCGGTGCCGACGAACTCCACCGTGTACTCGGTCATGGCTTCACCGTTCGGGGACTCCCCCTTCTACATTTCGCTCTCCCGGCCGGCGTCGACGCTGCCGCCCCTCGAACTCCGGCTCGCGCCTCTCGGTGAGACGCCGCCGAGCCGCCCACGAGACTCGCCTCACTCCCCGCGAAGCTCGAACTTCCGGACCTTGCCGGTCGTCGTCCGCGGCAGTTCGTCGACGAACTCCACCTCGCGGGGGTGTTTGTACTCCGCGAGGCTGTCGAGGCAGTACCGCTTGATCGCCTCCGGCGTCGCGTCGCCCCCGGGCTTGGGGACGACGAACGCCTTCACGGTCTCCCCCCGGCGGTCGTCCGGGACGCCGACGACCGCGGCGTCGGCGACGACCTCGTGCTCGAACAACAGCTCCTCGACCTCCCGCGGGTAGACGTTGTAGCCCGCAGTGTTGATCGTGTGCTTCTCGCGGTCGACGATGTAGAAGTAGCCATCGGCGTCGTGATAGCCGACGTCGCCGGTGTGGAACCAGCGCTTCCCGTCGACCTCGGTGAACGCCGCCCCGTTCGCCTCCGGGCGGTCGTGGTACCCCTTCATCACGTTCGGCCCGCAGACCACGACCTCGCCGGTCACGTCGTCCAGTGCGACGGCTTCGCCGTCGTCCCGAGGCGCCTTCGACGCCTCGCTCTCCTCGTCGATGGGCCCCTCCTCGACGGGCGCGACCTCCGCGAAGTCGTCGTCGACGACCGTCGACTCGACGCCCGGGAGGGTCTTTCCGATGGAGCCGACGCGGCGGTCGCCGGACGTGTTGAAGTGGGTGACCGGACTCGTCTCGGTCAGCCCGTACCCCTCGAACACCTGCACGTCGTACAGCTCCTCGAAGGTGTGGAGCACCTCCGCGGGGATGCCGGAGCCGCCGACGCCACACAGGCGCAGCGATGAGAGGTCGCGATTGGCGGCGTCGGGCTGGTTGATCACGTCGTTGTACATCGCGGGGACGCCGTGCATCAGCGTCAGCTCCGCGGACTCGATGAGGTCGAGCGCCTCCCGGACGTCCCACGCGGGCAGCGGGTAGTAGGCGCCGCCGCCGAACAGCGTCGCGTTCATCACGACCGTCATGCCGTAGATGTGGAACAGCGGGAGCACGCCGAGCTGTCTGTCGTCCGTCCGTATCCCGCCCGGATACGTGGCGTCGGCCATCTCCGCGTTCGACGCGAGGTTGTCGTGGGTGAGCAACACCCCCTTCGGCGTCCCGGTCGTCCCGGAGGTGTACGGCTGACAGGCGACGTCGTCGTCCGCGCGCTCGACGGTGTCGTAGCCGGGCTCGCCGCAGAACTCCTCGAAGGAGACGGTCCCCTCGACGGCCTCGCCCACCGTGACGACGGTGTGGACGTCGGTGTCGTCGCGGACCTCGGCCACCTGCGGGGCCAGCTTCGGCAGCGTCACGACAACCTCGGCGCCGGAGTCGGCGAGCATGTGCTCGATCTCCCGGGGCTTGTACTGGGGGTTCATCGGGACGACCACCCCGCCCGCCCGCAGGGTCCCGTGGAAGCCGACGACGAACTGCGGGACGTTGGGCAGGTAGATCCCCACCCGCCCGCCGGTGTCGACGCCGGCGTCGGCGAGGCCGGCGGCGAACGCCCCGGTCCGACCCCACAGCTCGCGGTACGTCACCTCGGTCCCCTCGAACGAGATGGCCGTCCCCGACGGCCGCTGCTCCGCGGTCGAACCGACGTGTGTGGCGAGGTTCGTCATACTACCGAGCCGCACGGCCGGTCGCGAGTAAAGTCTTTTCCGGCCGATCGGACGGGCCGCGCCGCCGTGATCGCCGGCGGGCGGAGCCGAGTCGGAGCGGTCAAGCCCCGGCCGTCCCTTGTACTGGTATGAGCGATCCGACACCCCCCGACGGACGCCCCGGCAGCCGGGTTCTCACGCGTAGGCGACTCCTCGCGACCGCGGGCGGCGGCCTCGCGGCGTCGCTGGCCGGCTGTGTCGGCGGCAGCGGCGGAAGCAGCGACGGCGGTAGCGGTGACAACGAGAACGGAAGCGGCGACGACGGCGGCGGAAGCGGAGACGAGCCCTACGGCGGCTACCTCTCGGACGCCACCGGGTTCGACGGCTCGGTCGCCGACCGCGCCGGCGAGGCCGAGGTGACGGTCGCGGTCGGCGTCGGCGACAGCGGCTACGGGTTCGGCCCCGCGGCCGTCCGGGTCTCCCCCGACACGACGGTCGTGTGGGAGTGGACCGGGGCGGGCAGCCGTCACAACGTCGTCGACGAGGACGGCGGCTTCGAGAGCGAGTACTACGCCTCCGAGGGGGCGACGTTCTCCCGGGATTTCTCCGAGCCGGGCGTTACGCGATACTACTGTACGCCCCACCGGAACCTCGGCATGAAGGGCGTCGTCGAGGTCGTCGAGGGCTGAGTCGACCGCTCCCCGTCAGTCTCGTCCGATCTCCCGTCGTCCGTCCCTCATCGGAGGAGTTCGTCGAACGCTCCGCCGGCAAGCCCCACCTCCGTCGGCACCGCGACCCGCCCGTCCGTGACGGGGACCGGGTCGTCGACGAGATCCGTCGCCAGCAGGTCGGCGGTCGCGAGGCCGTGGGCGCGCTCACCCCCGTCCGGCAGCGCCGCGGCGACGTGGACCGCGCCGGCGCGTGCGACCGCCGCGTCGACCGTCGTGGTGACGACGGCGTCGACGCCGGCGGCCGCGGCGGCCCGGCCGGCCGCGAGCGCCCGCGAGGGGCCGCCCAGCGCCATCGGCTTCAGGACGAGCGCGTCCGCCGCCCCGGCCGCGAGCACGTCGCCGACGCCGTACCGCGTCAGCGACTCGTCCAGCGCGACGGGGGCGCCGACGCCCCGGAGCGACGCGTGGCCCGCCAGATCCCCCGCTGCGAGCGGCTGCTCGACGTACTCGACGAGCCCCCCGCCCGCCGACCGCCTCGGCGACCGCGCGCACCCGGTCGACGTCGGCCGCGAGGTCGCGGGCGCCCACCTTCAGCTTCAGCGTCCGGTAGCCGGCCGCGACCGCCGACTCCGCGGCCGCGACCGTCGCCGTCCCGTCGCCGTCGCCGACGGTCGCGTTCGCGGGGACCGACGCCGCCGCCTTGCCGAGGGCGAGGCTCCCGGCGACCGCCTCGCCGCGCCGTCGCGCGAACGCGTCCCGGTACGCGAGCGTGACGGCGTGGCGGGCGGCGGGCGCGTCCGGGCCCGGGAGGGGTCCCCCGTCGCGGGCGCGCTCCAGCGCCGCCCGACAGTCGGCCGGCGACTCCGTCCACCCCGGCAGCGGCGTCGCCTCGCCGACGCCAGACGTGTCGCCGAGGTCGACGCGGACGAGCAGTCCCTCGCGGGCCTCTATGTCGCCGGCGGCCGTCGACAGCGGCGCGGGGAGGTCGAGCGCGAACGGGCGGAGCGCGACGACCGTCACAGCGCCAGCCCGAGCGCGAACAGCGCCGCGAACGCGGCGTGCAGCTTCCCGCACCGCTCCAGCGCCGGGTTCAGCACCTCGCCGCGCGTCTCCGTTAGCACCGTCCGCGTCAGCGGCAGCGCCAGCGGGAGCGTCAGCAGGGGCAGCAGCGTCGTCGCGTCGCCGGTCGACGCGAGAAACACCGGCGGGATCGCGTACGCCATCCCGAGCAGGAGCACGAACTGCGCCCGCGAGAAGCCGTAGCCGAAGCGGACGGCGAGGGTGTTCTTCCCCGTCTCGGCGTCCTCCTCGCGGTCCCGGAGGTTGTTGACGACGAGGATGTTCGTCGCGATGGCCGCGACCGGGAGCGAGGCGACGACCGCCGCCGGCGGCACCAGTTCCGCGCGCGGGACGAACGCGAGCAAGTCGACGCCCAGCCGCGCGGCCGCCTGGACGTAGTAGGTGCCCGCGACCGCGACGACGCCGAAGAAGGCGAACACGAACACGTCGCCGAGGCCGTGGTACGCCAGCGGGTACGGGCCGCCGGTGTAGGCGACGCCCAGCGCCACGGAGACGAGGCCGACGACCAGGATCGGCAGCCCCGCGACGGCGACGAGGTAGCCGCCGACGAGGACCGCCGCGAGGAAGGTGAGCCACATCGCGCGCTTCACCGCCGCGGGCTCGATGATCCCGCCGGCCGTCACCCGGGTGAACCCCTCCCGGTCGGCGGTGTCGGCGCCCCGAACGGCGTCGTAGTAGTCGTTCGCGAAGTTCGTCCCGACCTGGATCAGCGCCGCGCCCACCAGCGCCACCAGCGCCGGCAGGGGCGCGAACACGCCGTCGCGGACGGCGAGGCCGGTCCCGACGAGGACGGGCGCCAGCGCCGCCGGCATCGTCTGCGGGCGCGCGGCGATCAGCCACGCGCGTCGCCTGGAGATGTCCGCCTGGCTCGTCTCCGTGCTCATTGTCGGAGACTGGGGCGGCCGGGACATTGAAGGGTGGGCTTCCCGGTCGCCACCGCTCCGTGCCGTGTCGCCGTCGAAGGCGACGACGACGGACGCCGCGCTACGGCGAACGGTCCGCCGAGGCGTCGCCCTCCTGTCGATCCGGCTGTCGGTCCTGCTGCTCCGGTCCGGCGAACCGGCCGCTGTCTTGGAGGGCCGTCTCCCGGGGGCCGCGTGGGCCGTCGGGGTCGCTGCTCTCGTCGTGGCGGCGCTGTATCTCCTCGGCGGCGGCGGCAGACAGGTGTTCCGAGCGGCCGACACGCCGTCTCGTCACTCGACGGCGGGAGCTATAGGTCCCGTCCGCGAGTCGACCCCGTATGGCCCGCGTTCCGTACGTCGACCCGGAGGACCTGCCCGAGGAGTACCGCGACCTGGTCGTCTCGAAGCTACAGGGCAGGCCCGTGAACGTCTACGCCGCCCTCGGCAACAACCCCGAGGTGTTGGCGGGCACCCGCGCGTTCCTCTCGTCGCTGTGGGCCTCCAGCGGCCTGAACGAGCGCGAGCGGGAACTCGTGATCCTGCTGTCCGCCGCGGAGAACCGCTCCCGGTACGAGTGGCACCAGCACGTCCGGATCGGCCGCGACGCGGGGGTCGCCGAGGCGGAGATGGCGGCGATAGCCGGCGGCGACTTCGACGCCTTCGACGACGGGGAGGCGCTGCTCCTGCGGTACGCCCACGCCGCGCTCGGGCGCGAGGTCGACGACGCGCTCCACGACGAGTTCGTCGCCGCCCGCGACGAGTCGACGGCCGTCGGCGTCGCGTCGCTGGCGAACGGTTACACGTCGCTTGCAGGCGTACTCGACGCCCTCGACGTGGGACTGGAGGACGACGACGAGTTCGCGGGCTGGGACCCGCGGGAGTAGCTGTCGCGGCGGCGGTGTGGAGAGCACCAGCAGTTGTACCGCGAGCGAGGGCGGAGCCCGAGCGAGCGGCCTTTTGATCATCATCAGAATCGCTTTGCGATTCTGATTAGCAGTCGGATTCTTCGAATCTGACAGCCGCGCGAGCGAGGAGGACCCCGCGAAAAGCGGTTCGTTTTAGTAGTGCCAGGGATGCCCGGAGAAGTCCGGCTCCCGCCCCTCCAGGAACGCGTCGCGGCCCTCCTGTGCCTCCGGGGTCATGTACGCCAGCCGCGTGGCCTCGCCGGCGAACACCTGCTGGCCGACCATCCCGTCATCGGTCATGTTGAACGCGAACTTCAGCATTCGCATCGCCGTCGGCGACTTGCTCGTCATCTCGTCGGCCCACTCTAGGGCGACGTCCTCCAGGTCCTCGTGGGGGACCGCCTCGTTGGCCATCCCCATGTCGACGGCCTCCTCGGCGGAGTACGTCTTCCCGCGGAAGAACACCTCGCGGGCCTTCTTCTGGCCCACCTGCTTGGCGAGGTACGCGGAGCCGAAGCCGCCGTCGAAGCTGGCCACGTCGGGGTCCGTCTGGAGGAACTTCGCGTGCTCGTCGCTCGCGAGTGTGAGGTCACAGACCACGTGCAGGGAGTGGCCTCCGCCGACGGCCCAGCCCGGCACGACGGCGACGACGGGCTTGGGCATGAACCGGACGAGGCGCTGGACTTCGAGGACGTGGAGCCGGCCGGCCTTCGCCTCGCGCACGAGTTCGTCGTCGGACTCGTCGGCCTCGTCGTCGTCGCGGTACTCGTAGCCGGAGTCGCCGCGGACGGACTGGTCGCCGCCCGAGCAGAACGCCCAGCCGCCGTCCTTCGGGGACGGGCCGTTGCCGGTGAGGAGGACGCAGCCCACGTCGGCCCGCTTGCGGGCGTCGTCGAGGGCGGCGTACAGCTCGTCGACGGTGCCGGGGCGGAACGCGTTGCGCGTCTCCGGGCGGTCGAACGCGATCCGGACGGTCGGGGAGTCGACCGCGCGGTGATAGGTGACGTCGTCGAACGCGTCGCTACCCTCGACCGGCTCCCACCGGTCGGGGTCGAAGATCGCCGAGACGGGCTCGGTGTCGCTCATACCCGATCCCCAGCGGGCGGCCCCAAATAGCTACCCGGACTGGCTCCGGGCGGCGGCACCGCGGCGGTCCCGCCGGTCGCGGTCGGTTCGCGGGGAGTCCCGGACGGACGGTCGGCCCGCGACCCGTGACCCGCTGCCCGGAGTCGGGTTCGCGACCCGCTACTCGATGGCCGCCACGCGCTCGGCCACCGTCTCGGCGAGCTCCTCGCGCACCCGGTGGCTGGCCTCGGCGTCGCTGTCGACCGCGATCACCTGCGTCCCCTCGCTCGCGACGCTCTCCCGGTACAGCTCGCGGAACCCCTCGCGGTCGTCGCCGCCGACGCGGGCGAACGACAGGTCGTACAGCTCGCCGGTCGGCTCGAAGTCGAGCCCGTGGGGCGTCCTGAACTGCGCCGTGAACGGCGGGTCGAACGCCTCGATCGGGAGCATGTGGAAGATGCCGCCGCCGTCGTTGTCGACGAGGACGACCGTCGCGTCCACGTCGCACCGTTCCAGCGCGAGCAGGCCGTTCATGTCGTGGTAGTACGCCAGGTCCCCGGTCACCAGCGTCAGGTCGTCGGCCGTCGCCGACCCCGCCCCCAGCGCCGTCGAGACGATGCCGTCGATGCCGGAGGCGCCGCGGTTGCCGAGCATCGTCAGCCCCGTCGCGGCGGGGGCGGCGAAGCGGTCGGCGTCGCGGACGGGCATCGAGTTGGAGACGAACACCGTCGACGGCTCCGGCGCGAGCTCGGCCACGTCCGCGAGCACGCGCCCCTCGAAGAAGCGGTCCTCCGCCTCGACGGCGTCCCAGTGGGCCGCCTCGGCGGCCGTCCAGCGGTCGCGGTGCCCGCGAGGTATCGCCGCAGCGGCTTCGAGGTGGGGGAGGCGCCGAACCGGAGGACGACCTCCGGCTCCGGCCACCCGTCGGGGGCACCGCCGGCGAGCACCCCGTCGTAGCCGCCGAGGACGGGCGCGACCCGCGTCGGCGAGCCGAACCGCAGTCCCGAGAGCGGGTCCGCGAGCAGGGGGAAGCCGGTCGCGTGCGAGAGCGCCGTCACCGCCTCGTGGTCCGGGCCGGGCGGGTCGGCGGGGCCGGCGACGATCAGGCCGCGCTCGACCGCGAGCGCCCGCGCGAGTCGCCGCAGGTCGCGGTCGTCGGGCATCGGGTGGCCAGCCGTTGTCGAGACGAACGCGCCGTCGCGCCCCTCGGCGGCCTCGCTCGGGAGATCGGCGGGCACGTCGCCCTCGACCGTAATGGGCTCCAGCGGCTTGCGGAACGGGACGTTCAGGTGGACCGGCCCCGACGGGGTGCCCTCGGCGGTCGAGACGGCGCGCGCGAGGTCGGTCCGCAGCGAGCGCAGCTTCCGGTCGTCGGCCTCCGGCTCGGGGAGGTCCCTGTACCAGCGGACGGCGTCGCCGTACAGCTTCTCCTGGTCGACGGTCTGGTTCGCCCCCGAGTCCCGCAGCTCCGGCGGGCGGTCGGCGGTGAGCAGCAGCAACGGCACGCGCGACTGGCTCGCCTCCATCACGGCGGGGTGGAAGTTGGCGGCCGCCGTGCCCGAGGTGCACACCAGCGGCGTCACCGCGCCCGTCCGGCGGGCGCGGCCGAGCGCGAAGAAGGCCGAGGAGCGCTCGTCGAGGTGCGAGCGGACGCGGACGTCGGGGTGCTCGGCGAACGCGACGGTCAGGGGCGTCGAGCGCGAGCCGGGGGTGACGCAGACGGCGTCGACGCCGGCCGCGGCCAGCTCGTCGGCGACGACGCGACCCCACAGCGTGTTCCGGTTCGGCGCGCGGTCGGTCATGGGCGGCGTTCGACCGGGGGGCGCATAAACGACGTGTCCCGCGGCCGCGCTCCCGTCGCCGCCCGTCGATCGCCAGTCCGTTGTCGCTCGCTCGACCCGGAGCGGTTCGTCGCCGCCGTCACGTTCGACGGGGCGACGGTCGCGTGACGACGCTGGCCTCGATGTCCGTCGGCGAAGCCAACCGGAACGTACCCCGAAACCAGACACTTCAGGCCGCAGGTGGTCGATCCCGCATGCGACTCTCCGAGGCGCGGGCGGAGTTCGAGCGACGCCTGTCGTACCCGGTCGACCGGGAGACCGTCATCGGAAGCGTCGGCGACGAGACGCTGGAGGCGCCCGACGGCGAGGACACCACGGTCGCGTCGGTACTGGAGCGGACCGACGTCGACGAGTTCGAATCGGCCGCGGAACTCCACGACACGCTCGTCACGTTCGTCGACGAAGGGTCTGTCGGACAGGAACACTACGGCGACCCCGAAGGCGGGGGCCGGCCGGACCGTAGCACCGAGGGAGAATCGTCGTGAGACGGCCGGAAGGGCGGCGTCGCGTCCTGAGCTTTGCGCCGTGGACCGAACGCCGACACCGGGTGTGTGAGCCGTCCGTCAGTCGAGCAGTCGGCCGTGTTCGACCTTCATACAGCGGTCCTGCGTGGTCGCCAGGCCGGCGTCGTCGGCGCGGGCCAGCGCCCCGTCGTCGGCGATGCCGAGCTGGAGCCACAGCCCCTCGACATCGCCCCGGTCCTCGCGGCGCGCGAGCACCTCGTCGACGATCTCCGGCACCTCCCCGCTGGGCCGGAACACGTCGACCAGCTCGACCGCCTCCTCGACGTCGGCGAGCGAGTCGTACGCCTCGCGCCCGAGCACCTCGCCGGCGTAGGGGTTCACGGGGATCACCTCGTAGCCGTGTCGCTGGAGGTACTCGGGGACGTCGTGGGCGGCCTTGCCCGGCGTGCTCGAACAGCCGACGACCGCGACCGGGTCCATCGACAGCAGCTCGCGCAGGCCGTCGTCGTCGCTCGCTGGCACGACTCAAATTCGACCGTCGCGGGGCAAAAGCGTTCCCGCCGGTTCCGCGGTCGGACGGTGGACGGGACGCGCGTGGGGGTGTCGGCGATGACGGCGACAGCAACGCCGTCGGCGACGCTCAGGCGTTCACCAGCCGGACCGTGGGATCCTCGCCCTCCTCGGTCTCGACGATCCCGTCGAACAGCTGTTTCAACGTGTTCATCGTCTGGTCGTCGTGGGCCGTCGAGTCGATACAGTACACTCCCAGCCCGTCGACGCTCTGGATCCGTCCGGTGAACACGTGGAGGAAGCGGAACACCGTCTGCAGGTCGGAGTACATCAGCAGCGTCGACAGCGAGTGGACCATCACCCGGTTCTGTCGGATGCCGCGGTCGCGGTAGAACGTCTCCAGGAACTCCGAGAGCTTGATCCCGATGCCGGTCATGTCGACCGGGGAGGAGGTGTACTTGATGCGGTCGCTGTCGGGCGCGTCGCCGACGCCCTGCTGGCGGGTGACCGTGTCGACGATCGCGACCGGGCGCCCCTCGTAGCCCGTTCGCTTCTCGAACTGCGAGAGGATCCGGTCGGCGGAGTCCTTGGTCGTCACGACGATCGCGCCCTCGCCGTTGCGGGTGCCCCCCGCGAGCACGTCCAGCGACAGCTCGCGCTTGCCGCTCAGCGACGGCCCGGTGACGAGCACGTTCGACCCGGGTTCGATCTCGCCGTCTAGCGCGTCGACTTCATACATGCGCAGCCTCCACGGCCGACTCGGCGCGGACGGGGCGGTCTCGCGGACTCGGTCGTCGCTCCGTCTCGCCGGGAGTCATTCGACTACCGGTGTCTTGCTGTGAGTGGGTATTATTCTTTATGTTTGGTCGGCCGACGCGGCGACGGACTCCCCCTCATCCGAGCACGATCGCGGCCCGGCCGGCGACGAACGCCAGCGCCGCGAGGAACGTGCCGCGTTTGATCCATCGCTGTGCTCTCGCCGGGTTCCGGAAGCCCCAGACGGTCGCGCCCAGCATCGTCGCGTCCGCCGGCACGACCACCGCGAGGTACGCGAGTCCGAACGTGCCGGCGAGGTACGGCATCGCGCTCGCGGCCGTCGCCGCCGCCATCGCGACGGTCGCGGCCGCCAGTGCCGGCCGCTCGCCGACCACGATCGGGAGCGTCCGAAGCCCCTCGTCGCGGTCGCCCGCGACGTCCTCGACGTCTTTCACCACCTCGCGGGCGAACGTCGCCGTCGCCGCCAGCCCGAACAGCGTCCACGTCGGCGGCGCGATCCGGCCGACGGCGGCCGCGCCGAACAGGAACGTCGACCCGGTGAGTGACGCCACGACGACGTTGCCGACCGCGGGCAACCCCTTGAACAACTGTGTGTACGCCAGAAGCGCCAGCAGGTTCACGACGGCGATCCCGAGCGCCAGCGGCGGCAGCGACGCCGCGGCCGCCGTGGCGACGGCGAACAGCGCCGCCGCGTACGCCGCCGCCGAGCGCGCCGGAACGCGACCGCTCGGGATCGGCCGGTCGGGCCGGTTCACCGTGTCGATCTCGCGGTCGAAGTAGTCGTTGATCGCGTTGCCGGCGGCGGTCGCGGCCGCGGTCGCCGTCACCGCGAGCGCGACGGCCGTCGGGGAGTCGAGGCCGCCCGCGACGAACGAGCCGACGACGGTGAGCAGCCCCGCGGCGACGGCGTTGCCGACGCGGGCGAGCTCGAGATACCCGCCGAGCGACCGTGTCGCCTCCATCGTCCTCGCCCACCGCGCGACCGGTGATAAACCACGCGGGACGGAAGCGGTCCGGCCGGTCGGGCGAGCGTGCCGACGGCGTGAAAGCGCGGGACTTATGCGGCACAGTGCGATACTGGTGGGCGAGGGCGCTTAGCTCAGCCTGGACAGAGTACTTGGCTTCGGACCAAGCTGTCGCGGGTTCAAATCCTGCAGCGCCCATTCGCTTCCCGAACGGTCCGGATCCGATAGACGTGAGCGGGTTGCTTATCTGCCAACTGTGATTGTCGAATGTGGAATCCGTCTATCGAACGATCCCGAACGACCGTGCGTCTGTCCGGAGTTCGCGTATAGCCGACCACACCGCAGCGTAGAACCGAGCGTACGATCCCGCGATCCCCAGATCGGTCACCGCTCGAAAACGACGACGACGAGGGTACCGACCACGATCGACGCGATGCTGATACCGAACCAGAGGTTCGCGTCGATCGAAACACCCAGCGGTTCGAGAAATCGAGCTCGGCCACGCCAGCCGGTAAGGGCGACTCCGATGAACCCACCCGTGATGAGAAGTAAGACGAGGAGACTAGCGGCGCTATTCGTTGTTGCACCCGAGTCAGTGTCACCGGTTCGTTCGGGCATGATCAACTCACGACTGTGACGAACACCGCGCCCGACGGACCATTCCGATAATTCCGACGACTAGACCGCTTCCCAGTCCAACCGTCATGAGTGTGAATAGTCTGAACGAAATGGAACTCACCGGCTGCCCCAGCATAGGTCCATCGAGTATCCCTTCGAAGAAGGCGGCCAACATGACCGTTCCGAGAATACCACACAATCCGCTCAGAAAGATACTCGCTGTTACAACCCGAAACTCCGTCTCACCGAGCGCCTCGACAAGTTCAGTCCGACGGCGACGAGCGAGGACGGAGACACCAGCCAGTATCACCAGTAATAACACACCGCCGAGTGCAACTATTCGAGATGCGATCACTTTGATTGTATTCTTACGTACGATAAGAAATAATCAACGGTGCTACTGGCCAAGTGGCCTTACATGTTGGCCGCTCGGTGGTTAAGACGACTCGATTCGTGCATCTATCGCTACTGAGAGGTGGTCGATCAACGAAGTTGCTTGGCTATCAAGGGCAGTTGCAGTATCACTGGGGAGGCGATTTCCATCGCCCGGATTCGTCCCGTCGGAGCCGTTTCCATTCCCGCCACTCGAATTGCCCCCACTCGATTGAGAACTGGCGTCGCCTGAACGGGCTTCGACCGCATTCAGAAACGCCCCGAGCACACGGGTAGCTGCGGTGAGTTGCGTATTCGCTTGTTTCCCCCGGCCACGGCCGATGAATCGACGGGCATTATCAAGATTTCGCTCTGCCGTATCGAGTTTCTTCTTGAGTGGACGAGCCAGCCGCGTATCCAGTGAGCCAAGCACAGACCGGAGGCGTTCAAGATCTTCGACGATGGTGTCCACTAGTTCGCCCTTCCCGACCACGGCCACAGAGACTGTTGCGTTTGACTGCGAGACATTGTCCCCGGAGGCTGTGAATTCGAGCGTAGCTGTACCGGGCGACCGGACCGCGAAGCCGAGCTCGGTCGTAACTTGATCGCCTCCGTCGATCGAACCGAGTTGTTCGGGTCCCCCATCCACCGAGACGCCACCTGAAGCGTCGACTGTCAATTCCACCGCCGTTGCGGGTTCGTCACCAGCGTTCGCGACAGTGATTCCAACACGGGTGTTCGTACCCAAGGGAAGCGGCTGTGGAAGGGATTCACGTTCCGAGACCGTAAGAGCCGCTGGAAGGGAAACACTGTCCAGTACTGAATCGGCCGCCTCACCCCGTGACTGGAGTGTTTGCTCTCGGTCGATAGCGTTGTTCACAGCATTGACCAGCGTGTCCGGATCGGTTTCTGTTGGGTCTCGCTGGAAGCTGGCAGTAGCACCGAGTAACCCCCTCGCGGGCGAGTTGAATCGACGCATACGTACTCGAATACCGTGTTTCGGTTCGACTACCCACACCACGGGATCGAGGAGTACGATTTCTGGCTGACGGGATGCCGGAGTTCGCCGGACCAGTGACGGAGCGCGTCGGCGGCCGCGAGGCTCGTCTGGCGTACAATGCAACCGCGCGAGAACCGAGCCGCCCGCGTCGCCTCAGTCGTCCTCCAGCGCCTGCGCGATCCGCTGGAGCTGTCGCGTCGCGTCGCGGACCTCGTCGCGGAGCTGTCGCACCTCCCGCACCAGCTCCTCGTTGCCGACCGACTCCTCCTTGGCGCCGGGACCCATGCCGCCGGGACCGCCGCCCATCGCGCCGGGGCCGCCGCCACCCATCATGCCGCCCATCATCTGCGCGAAGGGGTTGCCGCCGCCGCCCATGCCGCCGGGGCCGCCGCCGCCCATCATTTCCTCGGGGGAGGGCGCGCCGCCCTCGCCCTCCTCGCGCTCCTGTTCGCGCCGCTCGCGGATCTCCTCGACGCGCTCCCGGAACGACTTCTCCTCCCCGTCGTCGCCGCTCTCGGCTTCCTCGCCGGACTCGCTTGCGTCATCGTCTGCCATGGCTCGCGGTTCGGTCCCGCCGCCGAAAAGGGTTGTTCCTCGGAGGGCGGAACCGAGCGCTCTTGTACCCCGGACACCGAGGGGGGGTCGTGTTCGCGGACCGGTCCGACTCGCTCGCGGACGACACGCCCCACCGCGGGTACGGGGTCGCCGTCACGCCCGGCGTCGACGGCCCCTGTGCGCTCGTGACCGGCTACGGGCCGGAGAACCGCCTGCTGACGTGGAACGACGGCGCCCTCCGCGACGCGGCGACGCCGGCCGTCGCCGACGAGGGTCGCCACGCCATCGGCGTCGCCGCCGCCGACCTCGACGCCGACGGCGCCGAGGAGCTGTACGTCCACAACACCGACACCTACGAGGGAGAGAGCCGCGACACCGACCTGCTGCTCGACCCCGTCGAGGTCCGCCCGGACCACCCCGAGGTGCGCTGGCGCGACCTGTTCGGCCTCGGCGTCAACGCCGACCGCGGCAACTTCCGCGCCGGCCGCTCGGTCGCCGCGCTCGACCGCTACGGCACCGGCCGCTACGGCGTGTTCGTCGCCTGCTACGGCACTCCCTCCCGCTTCTACGAGCTGGGCGACGACGGCCAGCTCTCCGACATGGCCGCCGCCGTCGGGCTCGACATGGAGGCCGGCGCGCGCTCGCTGTACGCCGGCCCGCTCGTGAGCGACCGGATGGACCTGTTCGTCGGCGTCGAGCGGGGTCCCAACAGGCTGTTCCGCAACGAGTCCGGCCACTTCCGCGAGGTGGCGGCCGACGTGGGCGTGGCCGACCCCGACACGAACGCCCGCGGCGTCACCGTCGCCGACGGCGACCTCGCGGTCGGGAGCTGGGAGGCGTCGAACCGGCTGTTCTCCCGGCCGGCGGCCGACGCCTCCGCCGGCGGCGCGACCGTGCCCGGCGGCGCCGGTGCGAGCATCGGCGCGGGCACGGCGGCCGAGGGTGGCGCCGCCGTCGCGGGACCGACGCCGGCCGGCAGCGACCGCACCGGCGCGGGCGACGACGGCCGCCCGTTCGTCGACACGGCGCCGGCGGCGTTCGCGGAGCCGACCCGCACGCGGACGGTCGTGGCCGCCGACTTCGACAACGACGGCCGCGAGGAGCTGTTCTGTAACGTGCTGGGCGCGGAGAACCGCCTGTTCCGCCGCGGGGCCGACGGCTGGACCGCCGTCGACCCGGGCGCGGCGACGGAGTCGCGCGGGCTCGGCACGGGCGCGGCGGTCGCCGACTTCGACGGCGACGGCGCGCTCGAACTACTGGTCGTCCACGGCGAACTCGCAGCCCAGCCGCTCGGGCTGTACGGCGTCGACGGCGCCGCCGACAACGACTGGATCCGCGTGCGCCCGACGACGCAGTACGGCGCCCCGGCCCGGGGGGCGGCCGTCTCCGTCGAGACCGCGTCGCGGACGCGGACGAAGGCGGTGTGTGCCGGCTCGGGCTACCTCTGTCAGATGGAGCCGGTCGCCCACTTCGGGCTCGGCGACGAGCGCCCCGAGCGGGTGGAGGTCCGCTGGCCCGACGGCCGCGAGGCGACGCTGGAGCGCCCGGCCGCCCGGACCGAACACGACGTGTCGCATCCGATGGCGCCGCGGTTCTGACACAACCGCTTAGGGCGGGGCGCCGGAACGCCGGGTATGAGCGACGACACCCCCCGTCGGGGGAAACTCGACCGCACCGCGTTCGAGTCGGTCGTCCGCCCCGCCGTCGGCGCCGACCGCGCCGACATCCGACTCGGCCCCGCCCACGGCGTCGACTTCGGCGTCCTCGACGTCGCCGGCCGCGCGGTCGTGTGCGCGACCGACCCCCTCTCGTGGCTGCCGGGGTTAGACCCCGAGCGCGCCGGCCGGTTCGCCCTCTCGTTCGCCCTCAGCGACGTGGCCGTCTCCGGGCTCGTCCCCACCCACTTCTGCCCCTCGTTCGCGCTGCCCGGCGACGCGAGCGACGAGGCGTTCGCCGCGTTCTGGGGGGCCGTGGCCGCCGAGTGCGACGCGCTCGGCGTCGCGGTGCCGACGGGCCACACCGCGCGCTACCCCGGGGCGTCGTTCCCGTGGGTGGGCGCGGCGACCGTGCTCGGCGTCGGCGACCACGACGACGTGGTCCGGCCCGACGGCGCACGCCCGGGCGACCGCCTGCTCGTCACGCGGGGGCCGGGGATCGAGACGGCGGGCGTGTTCGCCTCGCTGTTCCCCGACGCGCTCGCCGAGCGGGGGCTCGACGGGGCGACCGTCGCCGCCGCCGCGGACCTGATCGAGGAGACGAGCGTCGTGCGCGACGCGCTCGTGGCGGCGGCGGCGGGACGGGAGACGGCCGACGACGCGGACGCCGGCGTCACGGCGATGCACGACGCCACCGAGGGCGGCCTCCGCGGCGCGCTGTGTGAGACGGCCGCGGCCGCGGACGTCCGGATCGACGTGGACGCCGCCGCCGTCCCCCGCGACGACGCCGCGCTGGCGACGTGTGCGGCGTTGGACGTCGACCCGTGGGCGTGCACCACCTCGGGGACGCTGCTGCTTGCGGTCGATCCGGCGGCGGTCGACAGGGTCGTCGGGGCGCTGGAGGCGCGCGACACCCCCGTCGGGGTCGCCGGCGAGGTCCGGGACGGGTCGGGCGTGTTCGTCGACGGCGAGCGGGTCGCCCCGCCCGCCGAGGACGCGTCGTGGGCGGCCTACGAGCGCCTGTCGGGACGGGACTGACGGCGGATCGGTCGCCGTCGATCACCGGGTCGCTGTCGGCCACTGCACTGCCATCGGTCACCGCGCCGCCGTCGGCTCACGAGCCGTCAGGCGCTCCCGAGTCGGCGCCCGCGGCCGCCAGGCGCTCCCGGGTCGCCGCCGCGAGGTCGTCGAACGCGGCGTCCGCCGCGGCGACCTCGTCGGCCAGCGAGCAGAAGCCGTGACACATCCCCTCGTAGTCGAGGTGGTCGACGTCGACGCCGGCGTCCGCGAGCCGGGCGGCGTAGGCGGCCCCGTCGTCGCGCAGCGGGTCGCGCCCGGCGGTGACGACGACCGCCGGCGCCGTCGCCGCGAGGGTCGCCTCCCGGGCGCGAAGCGGCGCGGCGTGCGGGTTCGCCGCGTCCACGTCCGAGCGGAGGTACTCCCGCCAGAAGCGACGCATGTCCGCCCGCGTCAGCAGCGGGCCGTCGGCGTTGGCCTCGTAGGAGTCGGTTCCGAAGTCGCGGTCGGTGACGGGGTACAACAGCGTCTGGACGGCCGGGGTCTCCCCGCCCGGGCGCGCCAGCGACGCGGCGGCCGCGAGGGTTCCGCCGGCCGAGGAGCCGGCGACGCCGACGACGCCGTTCCCGCCGAACTCGGGGGCGTACTCGCGGCTCCATTGCAGCGCGCGGACCGCGTCGTCGACTGCCGCGGGGAACGGGTGTTCGGGCGCGAGCCGGTAGTCGACGGAGACGACGACGGCGCCGACCCGCTGGCAGAGCCGGCGGGCAAGGTCGTCCGCGGAGTCGAGCGTGCCGAGACACCAGCCGCCGCCGTGGAGGAACACCAGCGTCGGCGCGGGGGTCCCCTCCGGGCGGTAGATCCGCAGCGGCAGGTCGTCGCCGTCCGGGCCGTCGATAGCCAGATCGAGCGTGGAGGCGACCGGCAGGTCCGTGTCCGAGTCGAACAGTTCGTCCTCGATCCGGCGGGCGCTCTCCACCGAGAGGGCGTGCCACGGCGGCACCCCGAGCGCCTCGATGTCGGCGACGACGGCGCGCAGTTCGGGGTCGAGGCCGGCGAGCGGGTCGTCGGCCGCCCCCGCCGGTTCGGGGGAGGGGTCGGCGTCGGGCATGCGCGCCCCGTCGACCGCGGACGGTATGAACCCACCGCGATCCGCGGACGTCGTGACCACGACGCGACCCGCGAACGGTCGGAGCAGTCACACGGTTCGGCGTCGCTCCGAGGTCGCCCTCGCCGACGAGCGAGCCGTCGGCAACCGTGTCGCTCTTGCCCGGGCCCGCCCCAGCGCGACCGTGTCGCTCTCGCTGCGAAGCCTCGTGGGCGCGGACGCGGACGTGCTCGCGGACCGGGACTTCCGCCTGCTGTTGCTGGCGTCGCTCATCTCGCCGATGGGCGCGTCGGTGGTGTCGCCGGTGGTCGAGTCGCTGGCGGGGCCGTACGGCGTCTCCGCGACGGAGGTGGCGCTGCTGCTGTCGGCGTTCACCGCGCCGGGGATCGTCTGTATCCCCCTGTCGGGCGTGCTCGCCGACCGCTACGGCCGGAAGCCGGTGCTGTCGGCGGGGCTGGCCCTGTTCGGCCTCGCGGGCGTCGCGCTGACGCTGACGACCGACTTCCGGGTCGCGCTGACGCTGACGACCGACTTCCGGGTCGCGCTGGCGCTGCGACTGCTCCAGGGCGTCGGCTATACCGGGATCGGGCCGATCCTGATCACGGCGACCGGCGACCTGTTCTCGGGCGCCCGCGAGTCGACCGCCCAGGGCGTGCGCTTCACCGTCGTCGGCGTCTCGCTGACGGTGTTCCCGTTCCTCGCGGGGCTGCTCGTCGCGGTCGCGTGGCAGTTCCCGTTCGCGCTGTACGCCGCGGCCCTGCCCGTCGCCGCGGTCGTGTGGCTGCTGTTCGAGGAGTCTGCGGACCTCGACGACGAGGAGTCCGCCGGCGGGGACGAACCGCCGGCCGACGACGGGGCGACGGACGCCGACGAGGAGTCGCCCGGCGGCGTGCGCGCGCTGCTGGCGCTGGCGTCGCGGCCGCGGGTCGCCGCGACGCTGCTTGGCCGGGCGATACCCGGCTTCCTGTGGTTCGCGTTCCTCACCTACAACTCGATCGTGGTCGTACGGCTGTTGGGCGGGTCGCCGGGCGCCGCGGGGGCGCTGGTCGCGGTCGCGTCCGTCTCCAGCGCCGCCGCGACAACGCAGGCGGGACGGCTCACCGCCCGGTTCGGCCGCCCGCTCCCCACGTTCGCGGCGCTGGTCGTCGGCGCGGCGGGGCTGGCCGGCCTCGCGCTCGCGCCGTCGGTGCCGGTCGCGCTGGCCGCCGGAGTGCCCGTCGGCGCGGGCTTCGCCGTCTCGTTGACGCTGTACCGCTCGGCGATCACCGGCCTCGCGGCCGACGAACTGCGCGGCGGGCTGGTCAGCCTCGGCGAGTCGGTCGGCCGCGTCGGCTCGACGGGCGCGCCCGTCGCGATGGGCGCGGTCGTGGGCCTCCTGACCGACCCGCTCGGCTACGACGCCGCGGTGCGGAGCGTCTCGCTCGCGGTCGCCGCGGGCGTCGTCGTCGCTGGCGGCGCACTCATCGCGGTGGCCGAGCGCGGCGCCGGCTCGGCGACCGGTCCGGCGCCGACGGCGGGCGACGACTGACCGAGGAGGGACCGAGCGGCGCGGTCGTCTGCCGCCGGCGACCCCCCGGGACTCGCGGTCGCGGCCGGGGCTGCGCGGCGTGGCCGGTCCCGGAGAGGCGAACGCCTAACTCCCCGCGGGCGAACGCCGACCCATGACGGACACGGACGCCGACGCCGCGCTCACCCGCGAGGCCGCCCGCGAGCGCGACGCCGCCGATCCCCTCCGCGAGTACCGCGACCGCTTCTCGGTGCCGGGGGGCGAGCGCTACATGGACGGCAACTCGCTGGGGCTGGCCTCCGACGCCGCCCTCGCGGCGCTGGAGCGGGTGATCGAGGAGTGGCGGGACCTCGCCATCCGCGGCTGGGAGGCCGCCGACCCCGACTGGTTCACCTACGGCGAGCGCCTCGGCGACCTGCTCGCGCCGCTGGTGGGCGCCCGCGGGTCGGAGGTGGTCGTCGCCAACTCGACCACGGTCAACGTCCACACCCTGATCGGCACGTTCCTCGACACGCTCCCCGGCACCCCCGCGGGGCCGGACCCGGACGCCGAGGCGCCCGCGGTGCTGGTGAACGACCTCGACTTCCCGACCGACCACTACGCGATCCGCGCGCAGTTCCGTCAGCGGGGGATCGACCCCGACGCGAAGCTCGTCGCCGTCGAGTCGCGCGACGGCCGGACGATCGACGAGGCCGACATCGAGGCGACGCTGCGCGAGCGCGACGACGTGGGGATCGTGTTCATGCCCGCGGTGCTGTACCGGTCGGGCCAGTTGCTCGACGTCGACCGGATCGTCGCGGCGGCTCACGACCACGGCGCGCTCGCGGGGTTCGACTGCGCCCACTCCGTCGGTGTGGTGCCGCACGACCTCCGGAGCGCGGGCGGCAGGACGGAGAAGGGGGTCCCCGCCGGCGCCGACTTCGCGGTGTGGTGCTCGTACAAGTACCTCAACGCCGGCCCGGGCGCCACCGCGGGGCTGTACGTTCACGAGCGCCACCACGGGACGACGCCGGCGCTCGCGGGCTGGTGGGGCCACGAGAAGGAGACGCAGTTCGAGATGTGCCACACCTACACTCCGGCCGACTCCGCGGGCGCCTGGCAGATCGGCACCGTCCCGATGCTCTCCTCGGCGCCGATCGAGGGCGCGACGGAGCTGATCCGGGCGGCCGGCATCGAGGCGGTGCGCGAGAAGTCGCTCGCGCTCACCGACTACCTGATCGCGCTCGTGGACGGGCGCCTCGGCGACGACTTCTCGGTGGGGACGCCCCGCGAGCACGACCGTCGCGGCGGCCACGTCGCGATCGAACACCCCGAGGGGTACCGCCTGAGCGAGGCGCTGCGCGACCGCGGCGTGGTCGTCGACTTCCGGCCGCCGAACGTCGTCCGGGTCTGTCCGGCGCCGCTGTACACCCGCTACGAGGACGTGTGGAACGTGGTCGAGACCGTCCGCGCGGTCGTCGAGGCGGACGCACACCGCGAGTACGATGAGCACGGCGCCGGCGTCACCTGATCGGGCGCCGACGGCGCGACGCTCGACGGCGGCGACCGCCCGACCCGCCCGTCGCCGAGGGAGGCGGCGTCAGTCCCGGGTCCGAACGAACAGCACGCCGGCCAGTCCGAGGACCGAGAGCGGCGCCCCCAGGACGACCGTGTCCGTTCCGTCGCCGGCGACGGACTCGATCGCCGGAGACGGCGACTCCGTCGCGGCCTCGGTGTCGGTCTCCGTTGTCGTTGAGGTCTCCGACGGCGTCCCCGTCGAGGTTTCGACCTCGGTTGTCGTCGAGCTCTCGTTGGGTTCCTCCGTCGAGGTCTCGTTGGGTTCCTCCGGCGGAGTCTCGGTCGGCGTCCCGGTCGAGGTTTCGGTCTCCGTTGTCGTCGAAGTCTCGTTGGATTCCTCCGTCGGGGTCTCGGTCGGCGTCCCCGTCGGAGTCGTCCCGTTCTCCGCCGGAACGCCGAACGGCGCCACCGTCTCGGTGCCGGAGAGCATGACCGTCGGCGTCGGTCCGGCCGTCCCCTCGACGGGTGTCCAACCGTCGTCGCCGGCGACCCTGAACAGCCGCGCCCGCGTGTCGTCGTCCACCGGGGGCACCTCGAACGTCGCCTCGACCGCCGAATCGGCGTTGGCGACGGTGACCGCCCGGTCGCCGAGCGGGTCGCCGGGCGACTCGGCGGCTATCTCGGACACCTCGACGGTCCCCAGCCGCATCGGCGCGCCGGAGTCGCCCTCGAACTCGACCACGGAGCCGGCCTCGGGCGTCGAGACGGTGACGTTCCGGCTCAACGAAACGTTCGAGAGGCCGAGTCCGCCGTCGGAGCGGACCTCGAGCGCGACGCTATCGTCGCGGACCGTCACGTCCTCCAGGCGGTCGCCCCCGGAGGGATCGGCCACGACGGCCGGACCGTCCGTTCCCGTGATGACGGACTGTCCGACCAGGTTCTCAGCCGAGTCGGAGAACTGGACGCCGTACTCGTCGTTGCCCTCGACGGTCGCGCCGGTGACGACGTTGCCGGAGGCCTCGGTGTTGAAGTAGATCCCGCCCCCGTCGTTGTCGACGATCTCGACGTCCGAGAGGCGGCTGTCCCGCACGTTCTGCGCGAGGAACACCCCGACGTCCGTGGTGTCGGTGACCGTCAGACTCTCCGCGGTCACGTTGGAGGCCTCCCACAGGTACAGGCCGGACTCGCCGCCGGTGACGTTCACGTTCCGGAGAACGCTGTCGTCCGTCCCGTACAGGGAGACGCCGGCGGCGTTCCGCACGGACACGTCGAGCAGCCGGACCCTCGGCCCGGAGCTACCCGCGGCCGGACCGGCCCGGACGCCCTGGTCCCAGTCGGCGACCTCGACGTCACGGACGGTGACGTTCGTGAGCGGCTCCGCGTCGTTGAACCCGTCGACGGTCCCATTGTACACGAGGAGACCGATCGAGTCCGGCGCGCCGGTCCCGACCACGCTGTTGCCGTTTCCGTCGAGCACGACGTCGCTCGCGCGGACGTGGATACAGACCCCGTCGGCGGACGACTCGACGTCGTCGGTCAGCTCGTACGTTCCGGACTCGTTGATCGTCGTACAGGAGTCGATCTCGCCCGGAGCGGCGTCTCCCGACGTGCCGTTCTCCTCGGTGTCGTTGTCGTCCGCGTCGTCGTCACCCTCGGTCGGTCCGACGGTGAACTCGAACGAGTCGTTACCGTTTACGGGGACGGACCGACCGTCCTCGGCGGTCGCCGTCGCGGTCCAGTTCCCGGGAGCCAGATCCGTCGCCGTCTCGGTCCCGTCGGCGGGGACCGACACCGAGCGGTTCCGCCCCGTCTCGTTCGTCGCGGTGACGGTGACCCCGGCGTCGTTGGGGTTCTCGACGGTCAGCGACCCGTTATCGACGGTCGCGGTCACCGAGTCCGGCTCCTCGGGCGGCTGCGTGTCGTTCTCGACGGTGAAGGTAAACGCCTCGTCGCCGTCGATCAGGACCGTCGCGTTCCCCTCGGCGTCGGCGGTCAGGCTGTAGTTCCCCGGCGCCAGGTCGGTGACGGTCGCCGTCTCGCCGGCGGCGACGTCGAACGACTCGACGGTCGCCGTCCCGTTCTCCAGCGTCGCCGTGACGTTCAGCTCGGACGGGTTCGTGACGGTGAGCGTGGCGCCGTCGGCCGACGCGTCGAGGCTCGCCTCCTCCCGCGGCGACGCGACAGAGACGTTCACCGCCGGCTCGCCGTTGAGCGGCACGGCGTCCCCCTCCTCCGTCGCGGCCGTGAGGGTGTAGCTCCCGGGCGCGAGCGAGAGCGTCGTGGTCTCGTTCGCGGGGAGCGTCTCGGTCTCGACCGCGCCCTCGTCGCCGGTCGCGGTGACGGTGACGGGAGCGTCGCCCGGGTTCGTGACCGAGACGTTCCGCTCGCGCTCGATCACCGTGAGGCTCGCCGGAGCCGCCGGACACTCCGCGACGGTGACGGCGAGCTCGGACTCGTTCTCGCCGCCCAGCGGGACCGCCGTCCCGTCGCCGGTGGCCGCCGAGAGGGTGTACTCGCCCGTCGCCGCCGCCACCCGCCGGGTCTCGCCGGCGGCGACGCCGACCGTCTCGGTCCCGTTCGGTCCGTCGACGGTCACCGAGACCGGGACGTCGTTCGGGTTGGCGACCGAGAGGTTCTCGCAGCTCGTCTCGACCCCGAGCGACCGGATCCGCGGCGGGTCGTCGGGGTCGGTCGGGTCCGTCCCGTCGTCGACCTCGACCCCGTCGAGGGCCCCGTCGCCGTCGGTGTCGGGGTCGCTGGCGTTCGTTCCGATCGACTCCTCGGTCTCGTCGTCGAGTCCGTCGTCGTCCGCGTCGATCGGGGTCGGGTCGTCGATGTCGAGCGGGTCGGAGCCGTCCTCGACCTCCTCGCCGTCGTCGAGACCGTCGCCGTCGGTGTCCGGGGCGGTCGGGTCGGTGAACGTCTCCGTCACCTCGATACCGTCGTCGAGGCCGTCGCCGTCGGTGTCGGCGTCCTCCGGGTCGGTCCCGATCCGGTCCTCCTGTGCCGTCCCCAGTCCGTCGCCGTCGGGGTCCGGCGGCGCGGGGTCGTCGGGGTCGGTCGGGTCCGTCCCGCGGTCCCGCTCCGCGGCGTCGGTGATGCCGTCGCCGTCGGTGTCCGGGTCGGTGGGGTCGGTCCCGCGGTCGACCTCGGCGCCGTCGTCGAGGCCGTCGCCGTCGGTGTCGCTGGCGAGCGGGTTCGAGCCGTACGACCCGACCTCGGTGCCGTCGTCGAGGTCGTCGCCGTCGGTGTCCGGGTCGTCGGGATCGGTCCCGAGCTCTCGCTCCTCGCCGCGCGTCAGTCCGTCGCCGTCGCCGTCGGTCTCGCTCGGGTCGTTCGGGTCCAGCGGGTCGGACCCGTCGTCGACCTCCTCCCCGTCCTCGACGCCGTCACGGTCGGTGTCCGGGTCGGTCGGGTCGGTTCCGAGCTCCCGCTCGTCCCCGTCGTCGAGGCCGTCGTCGTCGGTGTCGCTGTCGCGCGGCTCCGTCCCCTCGACGAACACCTCCGTCCCGTCGTTGAGGCCGTCGCCGTCGGTGTCGACGTCCTCGGGGTCGGTGCTGATGAGACGCTCCCGGTCGTCGGAGAGGCCGTCCCGGTCGCGGTCGTCGGACGCGGAGTACTTGCTCTTCCCGCTGTCCTTCCCCTTCTTGAAGATCACGTACGGCCGATCCTCCTCGTCCTCGACCGCCTCCTCGGTGGTGTCGGCGGCCGCGACCTGGACGGAGATCTGTATCTGCACGATGTTGACGATCTGGACCTGCGTCACCTGTCCGAGAACTCCCTCACCCGCGCCCCTGGCCGACGACTGGATCTGTGTGACGCTCGCCGACTGACTCCCTGAGAGCGCGCCGGAGGACGCGGCCGCGGCGGCGGTCTGTATCTGTTTGACCGTCGCCGTCTGACTCTGAGAGATCGCGCCGGCCGTGCCGCCGTACGCCGCCGCCCGCACCTGTTTGACGGTCGCCTGCTGGCTCTGGGAGATCGCGCCCTTCGCGCCGCCCAGCGCCGCCACCTGCACCTGCTTCACGTTCGCCCGCTGTACCCGTTCGAGCGCGCCCTCCGCACCGCCGCTGGCCGCGCCGTGGACCTTCTCGGGCTCGCCCGCCCGGTCGAGCGCGCCGTACGCGCCGCCCTGGGCGGCCTCCTGTATCTTCGACACGTCCGCGACCCCCCGTTTCGCGGCGCCCCGTGCGGCACCGGAGGCGGCGCCCGCCGCCGCCCGCTGGACCCGCGTCGCCGAGGCACGCTGGCTCCGCGCGATCGCCCCGTGGGCGGCGCCGTACGCCGCGCCCTGTATCTGGGTCACGTTCGCCGACTGAGCCTGACTGAGCGCGCCGCGAGTGCTCCCCGAGACGGCCGCCCGGATCTGGGTCGCGTTGACCGACTGTGACTGCAGGAGCGCGCCGTGCGCCGCGCCGCGGGCCGCACGCCGGACCTGGTCGAGCTGCGCCCCCTGTTCCCGTTCTACGGCGGCGACGGCCGCCTCCGTGGCGGCCGCGACCTGCGCCTCCGTGACCGTGGCACCCTGCTCCCGCGCCAACTGTGCGCCCGCCTCGGCGCCCTGCTCGGCGGCGTCGCGGCGCGACTCCTGAACCGCGGCGCTCCCGCTGAAGCCGCTCGGGTCCGTGGCCGTCAGCACGCTCGGCGACGCGGGGGAGGCGGCAGTCGCGTCCGTGGTCGGGACCGCGGCGGAGCCGGCTGTCGAGTCCGCCTTCGGCTGTGTGCCGGGACCGGCCTGCGGCACCGCCGTGCCGATGCCGACGGCGATCGGACTCGTGACCATCGCCAACGCGATCAGTCCGACCAGCAGCCTCATCGAGACCGCACGCCGGCGACTCCGACGATCAGACATACACCTCACCGGTTCCGGCCGACGGCACGACCCGTTCTCCGCCGAGTGCTCGCGTGAGCCGACTCGTGTGCGTCCGGTCGCCGACCGACTCGTTACCGGCTGTTGTTGCGCCGGGCGCCGAGACGTGACCGGAAGTGGAAGCGATGGAGCACTGACGAAGGTTACACGGTAACATGTTCTGTTAGCACTCCCCGCGAGAACGGTCATTACTGTTCGTTCGCAGTCGATCCCAGCTACAGTCCGGTTTCCGCAGAACACTGGATCGATCGTTCGAACGAGCACACGGATTGGAACCCGTTGCTGTTCGCTTGCCTGAATCGTCCCGTCAGGTCGGAGTCACTTGCGGACGTACTCGGGGTCGACCCTCGGTGAGGTTGTACCGCGAGAGGTCAGGGTCAGTCGCGCCCGCCGCTCGGAGGAGGTCCTCGTCGTAGGCCGCGTGGGCGGAGTCGGCGGGCATCGCGTCGGGCCAGTGGAATCCGTCTTGGGAGCCACCTCGGCTAAATCCGCGTGCCGGGCGTCGTCTGCGGAAACACCGTTCGAAGTGTCACGTGTGGAGTCCGCGGTCGAAGTGTCATCGCGTTTCTATACCAGTGCTGTATGCGGGGGACGCGCGTAGCTACCGGCGTTCACGCTCGCGTGGCGATGAACGCTCACACGCTTCGCTCTCGTAGAAGGCATACGAGAACACGAAGGAGCCATCGGGTTCGACGACTCCGCCGATCCGCACACAGTCTCCGTTCCCGATCAGCTCGACATCGGAGGCTGTGAATTCGTCTTCCGTCTCGTTTTCGAACCTCACCGCGTAGTTTCTCTGCTCCGAGAAGCTCCGATCTATCTGTGCTCCTCCGGCCTTCACCAGCTCTTGATCCTCCCACTCCGCACTCTCAGCGACCAGCTTTTCCGAATAAACCGTATCGCCATCGGCCGACAGGTTCACGTCGAATTCTCTGCGGTCTCTGGACTTGTTTCTCAGCAGTATCGATTCTATCGCGAATTCCCTATTCGGCTCAGCTACGGTTGCACATCCGGATAGAAGACAGAGGGATACTGAAAGATCTACTAGAAACTTTCTTCTGTTTCTCATAATTCAGATTTAGCCATGCGTACGGATTGATGGTATGGAACTCCTCAGAACGGAGTTTTGTCCGGTCGACAAGCGTTGCGCTTCCCTGCGGCTGGTCCGACCACAGCACTTTATGATGCGGGCAGATATTCGCTCCGTTGGTATTAATCTCATTGTCTCTGTGGCAGGTTTTGAGGTCGCTTCGACCTCAAACGCTATTTTTCGCGTGAATAAATGTTCGTCCGTTCATGATATTCGCGAATCCGACATGAGATGACGAGGGCGTGATGAAACGATCACCGTTCAGTGCCTCTGCCTCAGTCTTCCATTGTACGTCCGGTTCAATAGAGGCTTCATTCATCTCGACCCGTGCGTAGAACATCGATGCTGTGTTTGCCTTGCTCATATATTATCTCGTTGTACTGTAAATATCAAAACTCTCGTTTCTGAACAAAGGTCGACGAACTGACCCGCCGGACTGCGCCGACGCCGGATCCCCGGCGGTTACTCCGGGTGCGGCTCGTAGCCCTCGCCGACACGCACGTCGAGGCGACGGGGTAGCACGCGGAGGTCGAGTCGCTCGTGGGTGGCCGTCTCGCCGTCGCGGCTGAACGTGATCGGCCCGTCGACGCTCGCGACGTGTAACTCCGACGCGCGGAAGTGCGTGACGCCGTCGGTCCCCTCCCCGAGCAGGCGGTGGATCGCCGCCTCCACCGCGAGGTCGGGCGCCGGCATCGCCTCGGCGACGACCACGTCGAACCGGCCGTCCTCCATGTCGGCCTGCCCCCCCTCCTCGACGAACTTCCGGGCGTTGCCCACGAGCACGCACGTCGCCTCGCCGACCCACGACTCCCCGGGGGCGTCGACCCGGATGTCGAGGCCGTCGAACGCCACCGTCTCGCGGGCGCCGCTCACCAGGAACGCGAGCGTGCCGAACCGCTCCTTCAGGTCGTCGGAGGTCCCGATGCTGGCGTCGGCCGGGAGCCCGGCGATACAGGAGACGAGGAACGGCTCCCCCGGGCCGTCGCCGCCGACCTCGGCGACCCCCACGTCGACCGCGCGCCGCTCGCCGGTGTCCGACAGGGCGATCCCGTCCTCCAGCGACCCGATGCCGAGCCGCTCCGCCAGGAGGTTCACGGTCCCCGCCGGGAGCACCGAGAGCGTCACCTCGCCCAGCGCGTCCGCGCGGGCGAGTCCCCGGAGCGCGTCGTTGATCGTCCCGTCGCCGCCGCAGACGGCAAGCGGCGACGCGCCCGCCTCGCCGGCCTCCCGCGCCAGCGCCTCGGTGTGGGCGGCGTCCTCGGTCTCCACGACCTCGAAGCCGCGGGCGTCCATCGCCCGCCGGACGCGGTCGGCGTGGTCGACGGTGCCGCTGTTTGGGTTGAGGAGACAGCGACGCGAGCCGATCTGCATACCCCGGCCGACGCCGTCCGCACACTTCAACCCCGGCACGCCGGCGCGGCGCGTCCCGGCGTCGAGCCGGCGGCGCCGAAGCGTAGCGTGTCACGTCCCGGCGTTGCGTACCCCGACGCCGGCGACCCCGGCACCGACCGACCGCACCGTCGGTGCCAGTAGGGGTATCGTTAACTCGGTCCGCGTCCGTTCGGTGCACGATAACACACGACGATCCGGCGAGCGTCGGCGTCGACGTCCTCGACCGGATGCTCCGCGGTGGATTTCCCCCGCAGGCAGGCGGTGTCGGCCCGCGGCGGTCCGAGCTCGGGGAAGTCGGCGCTGAGCGTGCAGTTCCTCGACGCCGGGGTGACCGTCGGCGAGGACTGCCTGTACGTCACGATCGAGCAGACGCTCGACGACGTGCGCGACCCCTTCGGGGCATTCCCGTTCGCGCTCGACGACGGGCGACTCGACGTGATCGGCTTCCACATCTTGCCCGGCGCGACCCTAAAGTCGCCCGACGGCGACTCGCGAACGCTGACGCTCCAGCGGCTCGACGCCGCCGCCGTGGAACGAGCCCCGATCGCGTCGCCCCGCGGGCAACTCCTTTCCCCGCCGACCGCCTACCGCCGCCGTGTCCCGTCTCGTCCGCCTCCTCGTCGGAATCGCCGTCCTCCCCCACGAGGCGGCCCACGCCGCCGTCGCCCGGCTGTTCGGCCTCGACGCGAGGGTGGAGCTGCTCCCGTCGTGGGGCGGGTCCGGCCGCCCGCTCGGCCGGTTCGTCGTCGACGACGAAGGGTGGAGCGGCCCGACTGCGGACGCCCTGACGGTGCTCACGACGGGGACGGTGGCCGGCCTGTTGATCGCGTGACCGGCCGCCGCCGGCAGCCCGCGCGGGTGAGCGCAACCGATTAGCCCGGGCGGCCGCTCGCTTGGGACGTGTCGCGGCTCCGTCGCGCCGGGCGGTCGCTGGCGAGCGCGCTCGCGGGCGCGGGCGTCATCGACGAGCGGCGCCTCCACGCGACCGTCGACCTGGCGTGGCCCCGCGTCGTCACCGGCTTCGCGATCATGTCCAAGCGGACGGTCGACCTGGCGCTGGTGGGGCTGGTCGTCGGGCCGACGGCCGTCGCCGGGCTGACGCTGGCGAACGCCTTCTGGATGGTCGCGAAGTTCCTCGCGATCGGGCTGGCGGGCGGGACGGTCGCGCTCGTCTCCCAGAACTACGGCGGCGGCGAGGTCGACCGCGCGGCGGCGGTCGTCCGGCTCAGCGTGGCGCTGGCGCTGGCGCTCGCGGTGCCGACGGTCGCGCTGTTCGCGCTGGCGGCCGAGCCGCTGGTCGCGCTGCTCGGCGACGACCCCGCGAGCGTCGGTCGCGGCGCCACCTACCTCGCGGTCGTCGCGCCCGGTCTGCTGTTCGAGTTCCTCAACCTGATCGCCAGCCGGACGTACGCGGGCGTGAGCGACACGGTGACGCCGATGGCGATCCGCGCGGGCGGCGCGGTCGCCAACATCGGGCTGTCGGCGACGTTCGTCCTCGGCTTCGACATGGGCGTCGCCGGCGCCGCCCTCGGCACCGCGCTGGCGACGGCGCTGGTGACGGTCGTGTTCGCGTGGGGGATGACCGGCCGGAACTACCTCCGCGGGCGCGGCGCCAGCCCCGTGCCGCTGACGCTGGAGCGCCCGCTTCTCGATGTCGACCTGCTGCGACAGATCGGCGAAGTGTCCGCGCCGCTGATCGCGCGCCGGGCCGCACAGGGGCTGGTGGTGTTCCCGCTGCTTTCGATCGCGGCGACGTTCGGCCCGGTCGCGGTCGCGGCCGTCGGCGTCGGCCGACAGGTGCGCGCGCTGCTGGGCAGCTTCTCGTGGGGCTTTTCCATCGCCGGCTCCACGCTCGTCGGGCAGGAACTGGGCCGCGGCGCCGAGGCGGAGGCGGAGGCGTACGGCGAGGGGATCACCCGCCTGTCGCTGGTGGTGTATCTCGCCGCCGGAGCCGTCGTGTTCGCGTTCGCGGACCCGGTCGCGGGCGTGTTCGTCGACTCCGCCGCCGACCGGACGCTGTCGGCCGACTTCGTCCGCGTCGCGGCCGTCAGTGCGGTCGCGTTGGGCGTCGACGGCTCCGTGACGGGCGCGCTCCGGGGCGCCGGCGACACCCGAGTGCCGTTCCTCTCGACGCTCGCGGGCGCGTACCTCGCGGCGCTCCCGCTGGCGTGGCTCGGCACCGTCTGGCCGGCGCTGGGCGTCGGCGGCCTCCTGCTCGCGCTGGTGGCGGAGTCGGTCGTGCCGATGGCGGTCAACTTCCGCCGGTTCCGCTCGAACCGCTGGAAGGCGATCAGCCGGGAGTACCGCCCCGAAACGGGCGACTGACGGGTCCGATCGACCCTACCGCGTCGCTAACCGACAGCGAACCGATCCCCTCGGCGACGTGTTCGGCGCTACTCGGTACATAACGAAGCGTGAGTCCCCGCCATCCGCAGGTGGGACGAACCCACCTGAACGGGTCGCTCAGCCCGGCAGAGCACCCACCCTCGCGGTGGGCGGCCTGAGATGACGGCCTCGGCGGTTCGAATCCGCCCCCGTTCGTTCACGCGATCGTGCGGCTGTGTGGTGCCGTGCCGCGCCCTGCCGCGCCTACCGCACCCGGCTCAGTACCGAGCCGCGGCGTCGACGATGCCGACGGTCTGCCCGACGCCGACGAGCGCCAGGCCGGCGATCCGCGACGACGCCGACGGCGCGGTGCCGACGGCGAGGGCGGCGAGGTAGGCGCCGACGCCGGCGAGCGTCACGGGGATCCCCGCCAGGATCACGAGCCGCCACGCCCGGAGGACTCCCCGGCGCATGTCGCCCCACGAGAGGACGACGAAGGCGACGAGCAGGACGACCATCACGACGTGAGCGATCAGCACGGGGCGCTCGCCGACGAGGCCGAGGTGGCCGGCGATCGCGAACGCCCACGCCGCCGGGACGAGCCCGGCGGGCGCGGTCTCGCGGACGCGACGGAACACGGCGACGAGACGGCGGTGGCCGTGAAAACGGTTCGGGCGGCGTCAGTCGGTCACAGCGCCGACGCGGCGACGGCGACCACCGGGACGAGCACGAGGAGATACGCGACCGCCTCGATCGCCCACGCCCGGCGGATCCGCGCGAGGCGCTGCCGGGACAGCCCCCGCGAGCGCGGGAGCACCACCAGCGCGAAGAAACCCACCATCAGCGGGTACAGCAGGACGCCCGCGACCGCGGCCGCGAACAGTCCCGTCCCGAGCAGTCCGCCGACCGCGAGCAGGATCCAGACGAACAGCGGCCCGGTGAGCATACCGGCGACGTAGTGGACGACCGACGCGAGACGCTCGGGCGACTTGTCCGGGTGGGTGTCGGTCAACACGCCGCTCGCGATCCGCGGCGGCGTCTCGCCCTCGTCGATGCGGCCCATCACGAGGTCCATCGCGAGCGTCGCGAACACGCCGGCGACGACGCCGACGAGGAACAGCAGCGGCACCGCGACCGAACCGGTCGACTGTAGCGGGATCACGGGTCGACTCACGGACGGCTCCTACCTATCGGTTTCCAAAGCGACGCGCCCCGTCGTCGACCGAGTGCGCCGGATGTCCCGCCGCTCACGCCGCGTCGTCGCGGATCCACTCCTTCAGGGTGAACCGGTCGTACTCCGTCGACGCCGCGAGCGTCCAGTCGGCCTCGTCCCACTCCGGGTAGCGGGTGTCGCCCTCGTACTCGTCGTGGACGCGGCTCAGCACCATCCGGTCGACGTGCGGCTGGAACTGCTCGTAGATCCCGCCGCCGCCGATGACGTACGCGGCGTCGGCGTCCAGCGACTCCGCGACCTCCACCGCCTCGTCGACGTCGGCGGCGTGGTGTGCCGTCTCGACGTCGAAGGCATCGCGGCTCCGCGAGAGGACGACCTGTGCGGAGCCGGGGAGGTCGTCGCGCATGGACTCGAACGTCAGGCGGCCGAGGATCACCGGGTCGTCGGCGATGCGCTCGCGGTACTGCCGCTTGTCGGCGGGGATCGACGGCCACGGGAGTTCGCCGTCGTCGCCGATGACGCCGTTCTCGGCGACGGCCGCGACGGAGACGAGTTCGACCATGGGGACCGGAGGGCCGCGTCGGGCATACGACTTTCCCCGAGGGCGCCGCCTCCGCCACGGTTATCACCCAGCGGGCTGGCTCCCGAGACATGAACCTCGGAGTCGTCGGCGTCGGCCGGGGCGGGTGCGCGCTGGCGGACGCGCTGGCCGCGGACGACGCCGACCGCGACGCGGAGTACGTCGGCGAGGCGGTCGCGGTCGACACCGACGCCGGCGACCTCTCGTCGCTGACGCGGATCGACGGGGAGCGCCGCCACCTCCGCTCCCCGTGGGTCGCGTCGACGCCACGCTCGTCGCCGCCGCGCTGGGCGGCGGCACCGGCGCGGGCGTCGCCCCCGCGGTCGCGGACCTGCTCGGGCGGACGACCGGGACGCCGACGTACGCCATTGGGGTCCTTCCCGGCACCGAGGAGCGTGACGACGACGATGCCGCCGCCGGCGACGGCCCGAACCGGGGTCGCCGCGGTGCCGGCGCGCCCGGCGTGAGCGACGCCGACCGGGAGACCGAGCCGGGGAACGCGGACGCCCCCGACCGCCCGCTGGCGTCGAACGCGGCGGCCGCGGCGCGGGCGCTGTCGGCCGCCTGCGACGACCTCCTGCTGGCCGACCTCGACGTGTGGCGCCGCAGCGGCGCGCCGTACGCCGGCGCCCGGGACCGCCTCGACGCCGAACTCGCGACGCGACTGGGCGAGGTGTTCGCCGCCGGCGAGGCGGCCGACCCGGTGCCCGAGCGGCTGCTCGACGCGAGCGAGCTGACCAACACCTTCGGCGCCGGCGGCGTCTCGGCGGTCGGAGCCGCCGGCACAGCGGTGGAGAACGGCCGTCGCGAGGGGGTCGTCGGGGGGCTGCTCGACCGCGTCGCCGGCGCGGACGGGCCGGACGTCGACGAGGGGGAGGCGGTGTCGGTCGCCACGAACACCGCCCGCAAGGCAGTCACCCACCGGCTCAGTCTGCCCTGTGACACCGCCAGCGCCGCGCGCGCGGTCGTCGTCTTCCACGGCCCCCCGGCGTGGCTGAGTCGCCGGGGACTCGAACGCGCGCGGACGCTCATCGAGGAGGAGACCGGGGTGCCGGAGATCCGGTGGGGCGACCTCCCCGACCCGCGGGCGGAGGCGTTCCGGGTGACGGTCCTGCTGACCGGCGTCGGCGACAGCGACCGCCTCGCGGCGATTGAGGAGTCGGCCGACCCGACGCGGCTCGGGTGAGCCGCCGAGCCGTGCGGTCGGCGAGCCCGGCGTCGGTGTCGCCGAACCGACCCGTTTACGCCGGCGCCGACGGGATCCGATGGCATGACCGGCGACGACGACCCGACCGTACCGATCGTCTGCGAGGAGTGTGACACCCGAACCCGGGTCCCGCTGTCGGAGCTCGCCGGGCTGCTCGACCGCCACAACGAGACTCGCCACGACGGAGCGGAGGTCGCCGGCGTCGAGCCGGAGCTGGCCGACCGCATCGCCGACCTCGCGGCCGAGGAGATGGGCCTGCTGGACGAGTAGGCGACGCGGCGCGGGCGGCCGGCCGCCGACCGACCGGGAGGCTCACGCGGTGACCCGGTCGTACACCTCGGCGAGCCGCCGGACCGCGTGGTCGACGCTCGTCCGCTCGCGCCGGTCGAGACACAGCCGCGAGAGCGTCGCCCGCTCCGCGAGCGTCCGGTCGAGCGCCGCGGCGAAGCCGGCGGTGTCGCCGCGGGGGTAGCGGTAGCCGGTCTCGCCCTCGATGACCGTGTCCGCGAGCGCGCCGGCGTTGACGCCGACGACGGGCGTGCCGCAGGCGTTCGCCTCCAGCGCGACGAGCCCCTGCGTCTCGACGGGCGAGGGGAACACGAACGCGTCGAGACACGAGTAGAAGGCCGGGAGCTCCTCGCGCGGGAGGAAGCCGAGGAACCGGGCGTCGACGTCGTGGGCGTCGCAGGCGGCCGCCGTCGTCTCCCGCGCGGGACCGTCGCCGCCGAACACGAGCGTCGCGTCGGCGTCGGCGGCGGCGACGGCGGGCGGGATCTCGTCGAGTTCCTTCTCGAAGCCGTGTCGCCCGGTGTAGCCGACGAGGGGGCCCTCCTCCGGCTCCGGGAGGTCGTACCTCGCGCGGAAGGCGGCGACCTCGTCGTCGTCCGGCCGGCTGAAGAACGCCGTGTCGACGCCGTTGGGGACGACCTCCACCCGCGAGCGGACGCCGATGTTCCGGAGGTGGTCGCCGGCGGGACCGCTCGGCACGACCACCGCGTCGGCGGCATTCAGGTATCGGCGCTCGTAGCGTCGGGCGGCGCCCTCGACGACGGCCGCCACGGGGCCGGCCGCGAGGTAGTCGGCGTACTCGGCGGTCGGCGTGTGGTAGGAGGCGACCAGCGGCGCGTCGACCTGCCGCGAGAGGTAGAGGCCGGAGAGCCCGAGCGCGAACGGGGTGTGGGCGTGGACCACGTCGACGTCGCGGACGGCGTCGGGCACGCCGGGCAGCCCCATCCGGAAGCCGTCGTAGAAGGGGAAGCCGACGCTGCGGGTCGTGTGCTCGCCGTCGGCGGGGTCGTGGTCGGGCGCGCCGGGGAACACCACGTCCATGCGGCCGCCGCGGGCTTCCCACCGCTCGCGCCACGACTGCAGGGTGTAGGTGACTCCGTTCACCGTGGGGAGGTACGTGTCGGTGAACGCGGCGACGGTCTGCATCCGTCGGCCGTTCCGAGGGCCACCGGTAATGCCTTGCGTCTCGGCGATCCGGTTGTCGGCGGCTCCTCGCCCGTCGCGGCCGGCCGGCGGCTACCCGACCAGCTCCTCGTACGTCGCCACCAGCTCCTCGCCGACGCGCTCCAGCGAGTGCTCGGCGGCCGTCTCCCGGCCGTTCTCCCCGAGCCGGCGCCTGAGGTCGGGGTCGTCGGCCAGCCGCTCCAGCGCCGCGACGAACTCCTCGCGGGAGGAACACAGCAGGCAGTCGTGACCGTCCTCGAAGTACTCCCGGAACACCGGAATGTCGCGGAGGACGCACGGCCTCCCGCAGGCCATCGCCTCCAGCACGACGATCCCCTGGTTCTCCTCTTTCGTCGGGAAGAAGAACACGTCGCCGGCGCCGAACGCGCCGGGCTTGTCGTCGACCCAGCCGGTGAAGGTGACGTTGTCTGGGGGGTCGCCCGTCAGCCGCCGCACCGTCGGCGAGGCCTGCGGCCCGGAGTCGACGGTGCCGAACCACGCGAACTCGTGGTCGGTCCGCTCGGCGACCGCACAGAAGTCGGTGAGCCCCTTCCGCTCGAAGACGGAGCCGACCGCGAACATCACGACGCCGTCGAGGTCGAACCGGTCGCGGTACGGCTTCCGGAGGGACTCGTGACCCGCGACGGAGTCGTGGTCGACGCCGTTCGACAGCGCCCGCACGGGGGCGTCGACCGGGTAGTCGAGGAGCTGGCGGCGGGTGTACTCGGAGGGGGTGACGACGAGGTCGGCCTGCGAGTAGAACCAGCGGAGGTAGCGCCGCAGCGCCGGCGCGACGGCGTCGGACCCGCGAAAGCTCTCGCGGAAGTCCTCGCTCGTGACGTGGCAGTGGAGCACCAGCGGGGTGTCGGTGCGGCGCGCGTACCGCGCGAGCGCGACGCTGGCCGGGCCGATGAGGTTCAGGTGGACCACGTCGACGTCGGCGAGGACGCCGCGGCCGCGAAGTCCCGCGTACAGGCCTCCGAGCGCGTCGCCGTCGGGCCACGGCGAGGTGACCACCTCGACGTCGGCGCCGGCCGCGCGGGCGCGCTCCAGCGCCGCGACCTGCTGGTCGTGGGCGGTGCCGATGCCCGCGCGGTCGAGCCGCGAGGAGAGTTCGAGGTAGTCGAGGACGCGCACGGTGAGTCGTCGCCGCGTTCGTCGGGTCGGGATTTGAGCGTGATGGATCCGCGCTCGGGGGCCTCGGTACGGGGACCGGCGGGCGGCCCACCCCGGACCGGTCCGCCGATTCCACAACGCTTGAGCCTCCGGGCGACCCACCTCCGACCCGCCACGTGACACGTCGTCTGTTCACCACCCTCTGCGGGCTCGTCTTCCTGGTCAACTTCGGCCGGGTCGCGTTCGCCCCCCTCGTCCCCGAGTTCCAGCAGGAACTGGGCATCTCGGCGGCGGCGGTCGGCTCCGTCACCACGCTCGTGTGGGTCGGCACCGCCGCGCCGCGCATCCCGGTCGGGTGGGTGCTCACGAAGGTGCGCCGCGAGCGGGTCGTCCTCGCGACTGGCGTCGCGCTCTCGCTTTCGGCGGCGTTCACCGCCACCGCCGACTCGCTGGGGGCGCTGCGGGCCGGCGCCTTCGCCGTCGGACTCGCCTCCGGCGGCTACTTCGTCGCCTCGATCCCGCTGATCGGGCTGCTGTATCCCGACACGACCGGCCGGGCCGTCGGCGTCCACGGCACCGCGAGCCAGGTCGCCGGCGTCGTCGCGCCGACGCTCGTAGTCGTCGCCATCGCCCGGGCCGGCGACTGGCGCGTCGTCTTCGTGGGGCTGTCCGTCGGCGCGCTCGCGCTCACCGCCGTGCTGGTCGCCGTACTGCGGCGCCGCGGCGGGATCGGCCCCCGGAACGCGGACGGCGTCGTCGCCGACGGCGGGAGCGGGGGAGGCGCCGACCCCCACGACACCGGCGACGTGGCGGATGCCGACCCCCACGACACCGGCGACGCGGCGGATGCCGACCCCGAGACGGAGGTCGGCGACGATCCGACGGCAGATCCCGTCGACGGGGGCCGCGACTTCCGCGCGGCGCTGTCCCACTGGCGGACCGTCCTCGCGGGGATGTCGCTGGTCGCCGTCGCCGGGTTCGCCTGGCAGGGCGTGTTCAACTTCTACGTGAGCTACCTGATCTCGGAGGGACTGTCGGCGTCGAACGCGAACCTCCTGCTCACCGTCGCGTTCGCGGCCGGCGTCCCCGCGTTCTGGCTCGGGGGGCGACTGGCCGACAGCCTCCCGAAGGTGCCGTACCTGCTGGCGCTCAACGCGCTGTTTCTCCTCTCGCTGGTCGCGCTCACGCTCTCGGGGTCGTTGCTGGCGTTCGGCGTCGTCTCCGCGGTGCTGGGCTACGCCGCCCACTCGCTGTTCCCCGCCGTCGACACGTACATGCTGGCGACGCTGCCGGCGGCCGACCGCGCCAGCGCCTACGCCGTGTTCTCGGGCGCGTCGCTGCTGCTGGAGGCGAACGGCTCCGGCGTCGTCGGCGCGCTCACCGACGCCGGGATCGCCTTCGACTGGGTGTTCCGCCTGTTCGCGGCCGCCGTAGCCGCGCTCCTGCTGGCGGCGAGCCTGCTGTACCTCGCCGGCCGCTTCCCCGCGCCGCCGGGCGAGCGGACGCCGACGTGACGGGGCCCGAACAGTTTTGGTCGTGTGTATAAAACCGAAGCCCATGTCAGGAACCCGCCCGCCGGGGTCGGGCGACTCCGACGCCGACGACGCGTCCGGCGACGCCGCCGATCCGCGGTCGGACGGCGGGACGGCGGCCGCCGACGCCGCGGGCGCCGCGGGATCGCCCCCGGAGCCGGTCGGGCCGGGCGACTCGGACGCCGCCGGCGACGGGGACGACGTGCGCGTCTGCTGGCTCGACGACGACGACGCCGACGATCTGATCGGCGCGCTCGCGCCGGGGACCGCCCGGTCGATCCTCTCGGCGGTCCACGAGGAGCCGCGCACCGCCTCCGAGCTCGCCGACCACGCCGACACCTCCGTACAGAACGTCCGCCACCACGTCTCGAAGCTCGTCGACGCGGAGCTGGTCGAGGCCGCGGACACCGAGTACTCGGTGAAGGGCCGCGAGATGACGGTGTACGGCCCCGCCGACGAGCGGGTGGTCGTCGCCGTCGGCGGCGACGACGAGCGGTCGTCGCTGGTCGACTCGCTGCGGAGCCTGCTGGGCGCCGCCGCCGTCCTCGCGGGGGCCAGCCTGCTCGTCCAGGCGCTGTTCGGCGCCGGCGCCGCGACGCTGTCGGAGCCGGGGACCGCCCCGCGCGTCGGCGACGCGGCGAGCGCGACGGACGCCGGCGGGGCGCTGTTGGGCGTGCTCCCGCCCGGGATGGCGTTCCTCGCGGGCGGCCTGCTCGTGCTCGCGACGGTGCTCGCGGCCGACCGCCTCCGCGGCCGGTGAGACGGTGTCGCGCCCGCCCCTCGTGCTCGCCGTCGTCGTCGTGGTCGTCGCCGCCGGGCTCGTCGGCGCGACGGTGACCGACGCCCGGGACGCCCCGGGTCCCCGTTCGGCGGACGCGCCGCCGCGGGACGCCGCCGGCCCGGGAGTGGTCGGCGCGCCGGTCGGGATCGCCGACTCGGCGGTCGACCCGGCGGTCCGCGGGGACGACGGATCCGACCGGGCCGACGGCGACCGCGCGGAGACCGGCCCCGACACCGTTCGAGTCGGCGTGATCGGAAGCGCGTTCGGCGCCGCGGACGCGGCGGCGCTCGACGGCCGTATCGCCGCCCGGCACCGCGTCGCCGCCGACGGTCGCCTCGATCCCCCGGCGGTCGGCCGGCCCGCGGGCGACCACGACGCCGCGGTGGCGCGCGTCGTCGCCGAGCGGACGGAAGACGCGTTGCTGTACCTCGCGACCGTCGGCGCCGAGCCGACGCCCGGGCAGTACGAGCGGGCGATCCGGTGGCTCGTCGCCAACGACGTCGACGTGATCGTCGACGCGGGCAGCTACTACCCGCGGACCGCCGACGGCGCCGCCCGGATCGCCGCCGCCGCCGAGGACGCCGCCGACGCCGGCGCCGTCGTCGTCACGTCCGGCGGGAACACGGCGCGGCGCCACTGGCGGGGCGGCGCCGACGGGCCCGGCTGGCTGGCGTTCGACGGGAACGGCACCGAGGGGAACCGACTCGGCGAGGGACCGATCTCGGGGCGCGTCACGCTGCGACTCTACTGGACGGGGGCGGCCGACTACGACCTCTACCTCTACCGCGACACGCCCGGCGCGGACGACCCGGTGGTCGCGCGGTCGGCCCGCGACGCCGGCACCGCGGAGGCGATCGACGCGTCGCTCCCCGGCGGCGACTACTACGTCGCGGTGTACGCCCGCGACCCCGGCGACGGCGACGCGCCGGTCGACCTGTTCGCGGCGCGCCACCGGCTCGCTCACACGGCCCCGGGCGGCGGCGCGCACGCGACGCCGGCGACCCCCGGCGTGGTCTCGGTGGGCGCGGTCGACGCCGACGGCGCGGTCGCCGACTACTCGCCGACCGACACCGACGTCCGGGCCGCCGGCACCGTACGCCTCGACGACGGCACGACGCTCTCGGGGACGTCCGCGGCCGCCCCGGTCGTCGCGGGCGTCGCCGTCGAGATGACCGCCGCGGTCGACGACGGCGACCTCCCGCCCGCGGCCGTCGGACGGCTCCTGCGGGCGACCGCCGACGACGCCGGCGTGAACCGGGACGCCGCCGTCGCCGCGGCCGCCCACCGCGACAGGCTCCGCTCGGTCGGCGACCGCGACGCCGCCGGCGAGGACGGCGACGACGATGCCGACCCGCGACGCCGCTCCCCCCGGGCGAGGGCGAACGTTCAGGTACGATAGCGGCCCCATCGACGGACTGAAACCCGTGGCACCCACCGAATCCACCGTGAGCGAGGCGACCGAGGAGCCGTGGCGAACCGTGTTCGGGCACGCCGAGCCGTACCCCGACCAGGCGGACGGCATCGACGCCGCCCGGACCGTCGCCGGCAAAAATGGATTCCTCGCGTTAGAAGGCGCTTGCGGTACCGGGAAGACGATGCTGGCGCTCACCGCCGGGATCGACCTGGTGCGGGACCCCGACAGCGACTACGAGCGCGTGGTCGTCCTCACGAGCGTCAAACAGCAGCTCCGCCAGTTCGAGTCGGACCTCCGGACGATCAACGAGACGCTGCCCGACGACTGGCGCCCCGTCTCCGGGCTGACGCTCGTCGGGAAGGCCGATGTCTGTCCGTACGCCCGCGAGAACAGGGGCGGGGTCGACGCGGAGAACGTGTACGAGCGCTGCGAGGGGCTACGGGAGCGCACCCGGAACCTCGTCGGCGACGGCGGGGAGACCACCCCCGGCGCGCTCGTCGACGGGGCCCGCCGGGCACAGACCGGCTTCGCCGACGCCGGTGGCGACGGCGTCGACTACCTGGAGACCGGCGGCGAGCCCACTCCCTACCTCCCGGAGACGCCCGAACACGGGGGCAGCGCGACCCGGGAGGGGGTCGAGTACTGCCCCTTCTACGCTCAGTATCTCGACGACCTGCCCGAGGAGGGCGACGCCGCGGAGGCGGTGCCGTTCGACTTCACGGACCGGGGGTTCGTCGACGCCGAGGAGCTCGTGCGACTGTCGGCGGGCCGCGGCACCTGCCCGCACTCGGTGATGGGCGCGCTGCTGCCCGAGACGGAGGTCGTCGTCGCCAACTACTACCACGCGTTCGACCCGACGACCGTCGGCGGCTTCACCGGCGCGCTCGTCGACGACTCGACGTTCGTGGTGTGTGACGAGGCGCACATGCTGGAGCCCCGCGTCAGGGATCTCGTCTCCGACGGCGTCGCGGACGCGAGCCTCCGGGACGCCGAAAGCGAGCTGACGCGGGTGATCCAGCCGGTCCGGTTCGAGAACGCCGGGAAGACGACCGAGGGGACCACCGACGCCGACTTGGTGCGCGGCGAGCTCGCCGACGCGGAGGTGAGTCTGGAGGAGGTGGAGCGGCTCCGGGAGTTCGTGCGCGACCTCCGGGAGGAGATCGACCGCCGCGTCGAGGCGTTCCTCGACGCCGAGCGCCGCGGATGGCGCGACGACCTTACGGAGCTGCGCGACGAGGAGCTGCCCCTCCGCGACCCCGAGGTGCCCGGCGAGGACGAGATCACCGCCTGGGCACGCGAAGCCGGCTACGGCGAGGCGGTCTGGGCGCGCGCCGAGCAGGTGGGCGCCGTCGTCGCACGAATCCTCGACGAGGCCGAGGCGACGGACGGGGGAGGGGGAGACGGCTCCGACTCGTCGAACGGCGGGGGTTCGCGAGACCGCCAGCGCGCCGCGCCCGGCGTCGGACGGACGCTCAACGAGTGGTACCGCCGGGACCACGAGACGTACTTCCGGGAGCTGGAGCTGCTGCGGACCTGGGACCGGACGGAGGCGCCGGAGTCGTGGCGCCGCGCGTACAACGCCCGGCTCGCGCTGCACAACTGCGTGCCGGCCGACACCATCGGCGAGCGGCTCGCCGAGTTCGGCGGCGGCGTGCTCATGTCGGCGACGCTGGCGCCGCTTGACGTGTTCGCGGAGGTCACGGGCCTCAACTACCTGGAGTCCCGGGGCCGCCCGGTCGAGACGCGGACCTACGGCCTGGGCTTTCCCGAGGCGAACCGCGCGTCGTTCGCGGTCGACGTCCCGAAGTTCACCTATTCGAACCGGGGTGCCCCCGGCGAGGACAACCAGACGCGCCGGGCGCACGTCGACGCCGTCTCGGAGGTCGCCGCCACGACGCCGGGGAACGTCCTCGTCGGGATGCCCAGCTACGGCGAGGCGGAGTGGATGGCCGGCGAACTGGAGGCGGACGCCCGGGTGGAGAAGCCGGTCCTGCTCGACGAGTCCAGCGACGACACCGCGACGGAGGCGCTGAAGGCCGATTTCTTCGAGGGCGAGGCGAAGCTGCTCGTGACGAGCATCCGCGGCACCCTGACGGAGGGCGTCGACTACGAGGGCGACCGCCTCGCGGCCGCGGCGGTGTGTGGCGTTCCGATCATCGACACGTCGTCGCCGCGGACGCGGGCGGTGCGGACCGCCTACGACCGCGAGTTCGGGGAGGGGTTCGAGACCGCCCTCACCGTGCCGGCGGTGCGGAAGGCCCGTCAGGCGATCGGCCGGGTGATCCGCGGCCCCGAGGAGGTCGGCGTGCGCTGTCTCGTCGACGCCCGGTACGCCAGGGAGTCGTGGAACGGCGTCCGCGAGCACCTGCCCGAACACGAGCGCGAGGAGTTCCGCCCGGTCAGCTCGGACATGCTGCGCTTCGGGCTGGAGCGCTTCTGGTCGGATCGGGAGTGATCACCGTCGGTTCCGTCCGCGGGATGACGGCGGTGATGGATACGACCACGAAAGCTCCCGCGGCCCCTTTCAGTCCCGCCCGATTCCGTGTCGGGCGTCGTCGTTGCGGCGGTTATCGGGCATCGTCGCGGCGGCGGGCTTGGGATAAAGTGGATCAAGGGTGTCATAGAACGATGCACAAGGGAACTGTTTTCATCCATAGTCAGATGAATCAGCCGTTAGATAGCTTGTGCGTACTGATAGTTGGTTCCAGTCCTCCTCGAAGTATTTAGGATAACTGATGCTATATACCCGTGATAGATGCACACAACACAAGAATTGGAGAGTGCCTCGTTCGAGTATCGAGTTGATGGGGATGTCGTCTCTCGAGAAACGGTGATGCCATCCGTGACCTCTGAAGACCGCTTAGGTGTCGTGATGGGGACAGGGGGTGAGGGGCTCGGCGCTGGTAGCTTCATTCTTTCATGTATCACCGCGTTCTATGATCATCTCAGAGAAACACGTAGAGAGGATTTCTTCGAGTATCCGGACTACTATACCTTTCAGACGTCCGCCGACCTGGCGGATTACCGGATGCTCGACATCTATCCTGATCACAAGAACGTCAGTGTCGAACCTACTGCAGAGCAGCTCCTGCGAGCGATCAATGACCGGGCGATAACGACGCTCCTGGTTCCGGATATATCACCAACATCACAGGACGTAGCTGATCTTACCCTCCAGAGTGCTCATCGGCGGATAGACCACTGTTATACGTATGCTCCGGACGGGTACCCAAGCAGTGTGGATTTTTCGATCCGTCATCCACGCCAGCCAGCACATGACTGGTTCAAAACGACTGTCGAGTCGCTCCACGGCGACTCCACGACGTGTGTCCCATCATTTGGTCCCGATGACGACTGGATACTCCAGCAATTCCGAGAAATCTCAGTCGACCAGGCGCTTGAACGCCTGCCAGTTTGAAATTTTCTAAGAGACACGCTCTCCGCCTGATCGATCACTATATTCGCTGTATCTAAACCGTTCCCGCTACGAAGGCGAGACGGTGTGTGAACTGTTCTGTGACTTCCTCTGGGCCGATTATAGGACTACAGCCAGCTGTCGAGCACTTCTTCGGAGAACTGGTCGCGAGAGCAGTACGCATCGATCACATCCAGAACGGCGTTCGCCACGGCGTACGCCGAGTGACGCTGGTCGTGAAGCAGCATCATCCCTTCGTGGTCGGACGGCGAGACGCCCGAGAAGTCGTTCACGTCGGAGATGAGAAGATTAGGTCGTTGTCCACCGCATACGGAAGGACATCGGACGTATCCTTGGCTCCCTTCGATAGCACATCCTGCACGTGAACGGCATCGTATCCTTCCTTCCGCAGGAAGTCGCTTACTTCGGCTCCATGTTCTCATCGAGGAGGAACGCCCACCTGCGCTCCGCTGCCGTCGCTCGGGCGACACTCCCTCAGGGCGGGCGATACTCTCGCTGAACTCCTCGATCGCCGCCTCGCGCCGCCGCCTGACCTCCTCCATCTCGCGGGGGTTAGTCGTGGTAGTACGCCAGCGCCCGGTAGACATCCGCCACGTCGAGATCGTGGCGGTCGGCGACCGTCTGCGGTTGCAGGCCACGCCCCTCGATGCGCTCGTACAGCAACAGCACACCGATCCGGGTGCCCTCGATCCGGGGTTCACCTCCGAGTACGTCCCCAGTCGTCATTATTCGAGCGGAATTGCCCCCGTTCGACGACCTAGTCTCGCTTATACGTTCTGTACACGAGCGGCGGTCAAAGAGCTTCGCCTAGTCGCACAGACAGCGTGACGATGCTCGTTGGAGAGACTTAGTTGCCCGCGCTTGGTGCGCGTGGTGTGCAGCGATAGTACGCCGCGTTGCCTTCATTGCTTTCGCTTGCTTCGCTCGCGTCGAGATTCCCCGACAGGTAATCCGTCGATTCGGCTCGTTCGGGCCTCAGCGCCGCGCGACGCAGACGAACGTCTCCCGGCGCGTCGCCGCGCGCTCGACGGCGAAGCCGGCGTCCGCGAACGCCGTCGCGGCGTCACCGACGCCGAACCGCTCCGCGGTCGGCGGCCCTGCGTCGCCGGCGGCGTGACGGCTCCAGTCGACGGTGACGACGCGGCCGCCCGGGCGGACGACGCGCGCGAGTTCGGCAAGCGCCGCCTCGCCCGCGTACTCGTGGTACGTCATCGTCGAGAAGGCCGCGTCGAGCGCGTCGTCCGCGAGGGGGAGATCCCCGACGCCGGCCGTCAGCGTCTCGACGTTCGCCGGGAGCCCCTTCTCGCGGTACAGGTCGTGCATCGCCGACTGCACGTCGACCGCGTAACAGGTGCCGACGTGGGGCGCGACGGCGTCGGTGTAAAAGCCCGTTCCGGAGCCGAGGTCGGCGACGACCGCGTCCGGGGAGGCCGCGAGCGCCGCGATCAGCTCCTCGGCCGAGCAGTACCGGAAGCGGCCCGGGTCCTCCAGCGCGTCGGCCCGATCCACGTCGAAAGTGTGATGTCCCATCGTCGGCCGGTTCGGTCCCGCCCTGCTAAACCCTTCCCGACGCCCGATCGGGAGCGAGCGGCGGCGTGCCCGGACCCGTGGCGGCGTCCCCGGGCCGTCGGCGTCGACGCGACGGCGCGGCGACCGCACCGCCCGACGGGATTAAGTTCGCGGGCCGCCCCGCACTGCACATGCCAGTCCGGATCCGTCACCCGACCGAGCGGACCTGCGAGCGGTGCGGCCGGGAGGAGCGGTTCGACGAAACGACCGGGAGTTGGATCGTCGCCGACGGCGACGCGGTCGGCGGCGTCTACTGTATCCACGAGTGGGACATCAACGGCTCGTTCGTTCCGTTCGAGGACCCGAACCACGACAGCACCAGCGCGTAGCCTTCCCCGTCCCGCCGCTCACCCGCCGTCGGCGCGCGCGACCAGGTCGGCAAGCACCGACAGCGTCCCGTCCATGTACCCCGCGTCGACGACCGCGTCGGCCGCCGCCCGCGCGGCGTCGTCGGCGTTCGCGACCGCGTAGCTCTCGCCGACCGTCTCGAACGTTGAGGCGTCGTTCATCGAGTCGCCGACGGCGACGAACGCCTCGGGGTCGCGATCGAGCACCGCCGCCGCCTCCCCGAGCGCCCGCCCCTTGCTCACGTCGGGGTCGGTCAGGTGGTAGGCGTACCCCGTGTCGAGGAACCGCAGGTCGAACTCCGCGGCGACCGCCCGCAGCAGCGCCTCGTCGGCGGTGAGACGCGCGGCGACCTCCGTCTCGCGCCAGCGGTTCACCGTGTCGGCGGCCCCCCAGCCCAGGTCGCCGCCGCGCTCGCGGACGGCCTCGACCGCCGCCGCGACGCGGTCGGCTTCGCCCTCGACCCGGACCGTCTCGTCCACGCAGACGACGCCGCCGTTCTCCGCGACGACGCGCTCGGGGATCCCCGCGAAGTGACACAGCGCCACCGGGTACGGGAACGCCTTCCCGGTCGCCAGCACGACCGGGGCGGGCCACTCGGGGAGGACGCGCAGCGCGCGCGGGTCGACGGCGCCCTCCGGCGTCGTCAGCGTTCCGTCGATATCCAGCGCCAGCGGCGGGAGGTCGGCGTCGCCCGGCACGTCCGGCACGTCCGGCGGCGTGTCCGCGGTCATCGTCCGACGGTGGGCGCCGCGGCGAAAAGGGGCGTCGGTTCGGCGCCCGTCAGCCCATCCCCGGCGGCGGCCCGTCGTCGCCGAGGTCGTCCGTGTCGGTGTCGACGTCGAGCCCCATCTCCTCGCGTCGCTCCCGCAGCCGGTCGATCTGCCGGCGGTAGTACAGCAGGCCGCCGCCGCCGGCGACCAGCAGCAGGGCGAGTACCCCTCCGAAGATCCGGATGTCCTGCGGGAGGTAGAACTGGACGATCACGGAGTCGCTTTCCACCCCGTCCCAACTGACGTGCAGGCGGTCGCGGTCGTCGACGGCGGTGGTCGCCCCGTTCGGGTTCACGTCGCCGAACACCGGGAGGGAGGCGCGGCGGTTCGGCGGCAACACGACCTCGTAGGACCCCTCCACGTACGTCGGCAGCGAGAAGCGCTTCGGCGTCGACTCCGCGGAGAACGCCACGCGATCGCCCTCGACGTCGCCCTCGCCGGGCAGCTCGATCCGCACCTCGTCGCGCGTCTGCTCGACGGCGCCCCGCTCGCGGAGTTCGGTGCCGGTGATCACCGTCCCGTTGGGGTAGCGGTAGCGCACCGCCCGGACATCGAGGGGATTCTGTCCCCCGAGGCCGTCGCGGCGGTACAGCTCGATCCGGTCGCCGTCGACCGCGTACACCGCCGAGAAGGTGGCGTCGTCGTGGACGGTGATCCGGGCGTCGAGCTCCGACTCGACGCTGTCGTTCCACGCGTACTCGCCGCCCGGGGGTTCGGCGTCGAGCCGGTCGTCGGAGACGGAGCCGCCGCCCAACAGCCCCGTACACCCCGACAGCGCGAGCATCGCCGCGACCGCGGCGAACGCGAGGAGCCGTCTTCGCCTCGTCATGGTGGGGTTACGGGATGACGGCCTTCAGCTCGGCGGGGAGGTAGCCGCCGATGGACGCGAGCAGGCCGGGCGCGTCCGTGTCCTCTCGGCAGACGACGCTCTGTTCCAGCAGGCCGAGGCGCTCGACGGTGACGATATCGTTCGCGTGGCCCGCCCGATTGACGGTGGCGCGCACCCCCGCGCGGGTGGCGGAGTTGGCGTTCACGCGCCCCGTGCCGCGCGTCCAGTCGTACAGTCGGTCGACCTCCTCGTCGGCGAGGCGGTGGCCCCCGTCCGCGTCGTGGACGAAGCGCATGGGGAGGTGCTGGACGATCCCGAAGCGGTCGCGCACCTGCGACGGCGAGCCGGCGCCGAGCCCGAGGCCGTCGGCGTCGATCCGGATCTCCGTGCCGGCGTCGAGGACGAACCCGTCCTCGTCCCAGGCGTCGAGCGTGCCGACGTACGTCTCGCCGTCGGTGAAGTGGTCGGTCACCTCCCCCCACCGCTCGCGGAGGGCGTTGCGGGCGACCGTCTCGTCGGCGCCGGAGACGGTGACGGAGACGAAGTCGTCGCGGCGGACGCCCACCTCCCACTCGACGTCGAGTTCGCCGATCTCGTCGGCGACGAGCGACGTCATGCCGTCGAGCGCGCGCTCGCGGGCCTCCCCCCCGATGTAACACTTGGTCGCGAGGACGACCATCTACGCTTCCGCCTCGATCTCGCGGTCGACGTTGAGCTCCTCGCGGAGCTGGTCGAGGCGCCACTCCATCGCCTCGACGAGCCGGGAGTTCTCCATCGACTCAAGCGGGGAGCCGCACTCGGGACACTCGAAGCCGAACTCCATCGCCTCCTCGAACTCGAAGCGGATGGAGTCCACCTCACAGAGGTAGAACTGGTGGTCGGACTCGTAGGAGCGACGCTTCTCCAGCCCCTCCAGCAGGCGGTGCATCTCCTCCTCCAGGTTCTCGGGGATGTTCTCGTAGTGGAACGTCCACAGGTAGGTGAGCCACCCCGAGTCCTCGTCGCGCACACGGCGGTACGACGCCAGGTCGTTCTCGTAGAGGATGAACAGCGCGCGGCGCACGTCGTTCAGCTCCAGTCCCATCTCCTCGGCGAGCTCCTCGTCGGTCACCTCGCCGTCCGGCGGCGCCGCGGCGACTGGCATCCCGGTCGGACCGACGAGCTCGTGGAGGTACTTCTGGATAACGGGGTCCTCCAGCAGGTCCTCAAAAGCCATTTGTCCGATGTGGGGGAGGATATCGGTTAAAGTCTCCGACTCGTCGGGTCGCCGCGGCCGCCCCGGCGACCCGCTCGCGCTCCGTGTCACCGCCTCACGGGGAGTTAACTCGGTCGCCATCCACAGTCGGACACACCGCATGTCGGCCCGGTTCCCGTCGCTCCCGACCGAGTCGCTCTCCGCGAGCGGCTGGCGCGAGCGCGAGCGCCGCGCGCACACCGCCTTCGACGCGGCGGTCGTCACGGTCGAGGCGGCGACGGTCGTGTTCGAGGACGTCGAGCTCCGCGAGCGGATCCGCGAGGCGACCGACCTCGACCGGCCCTGGCGTTTCTTCGTCGCCAGTCGGCTCGCGCTGTCGCCGTCGACGCCCACCTCCGACTCGCTCACCCGACTGGTCGCCGACCGGGCCCACGCCGGCTTCGCGGAGACGCTCGCGGAGCGCGGCTTCGAGGGCGTCCGGCGCGCGGAGGGCGCGACCGGACCCGGGGCCGTGCTCGGGCTCGGCGACGACGCCCGGATCGCGGGCTACGAGGCGCTGTGTCGTCTCGACGGTGTCGGTGTCCGCGCCCGCGGCTGTGCGGCGGTCGTCCCGGTCGACCGCGCGTACCTCCTCGTCGGCGGCGCGTATCCGACCGCGGTTCGGGAGGCGCCCGACGCGGAGACGGAGTCGGCGATCGCCGCGGCGCTGGACCCCGAGCGGTTCCGCGAGGAGCTGTTCGACCTGATGGGGGCGACCGGCGGGTAGGTCGACCTCAGTCGCC
>PXRU01000019.1:66736-121901 GCA_003020945.1 Halobacteriales archaeon QS_6_71_20 | reverse complement strand
CCCGGCTGGAGTCGGCGGCTTCGAAGATGGTCTTGAGGGCCGCGCCGTAGCCGCGGTTGGTCTCGTGGCCGATGACCGTCGCCCCGGCCGCCTCGGCGGCCTCGGCCGTGTCGTCGTCGCTTCCGTCGTCGACGACGATCACGTCGTCGGCGTGCCGCCTCGTCGCGGCGACCAACGGCTCGATCGTCGTACCCTCGTTGTACGCCGGGATGCCGGCAAGCACCGTCGGTTCCGGGCTGACGGGGGACTCGACCTCCGCGTCGACGACGAACCGGTTCTCCGCGAGGAGGGTCTCCTCGCTGGCCGAGAAGTCGATCCGCGCCTCGGGGTCGTCGTGATATACCAGTCCGGGGTGGCCCTGGTTCCGGGCGACCAGGGCCAGCTGTTCTCTCGGGGGCCTGCTGTCCGCCTCCGGGTCGCCGGTGGAGACGAGAGTCGCGCCGAGCGTCCGCGCGAACGAGGCCGCCTCGGAGTCCCCGCGGCGGGACGCCACGAGCACGTGGTACCCGTCGCGTTGCGCTCGCAGCACGGAGGCGGCGATCGCGTCGGCGTTTCGCGGCGTCGCGAGGAGGCCGATCGCGGGGCGAGCGTACAGGTCCCGATCGACCGGGAGTTCATCGAGCGAGCGCCTACGTTCCATCGTTCACTCCGAGAGACGAGCGCGGGGCCGCAAGGAGCGGGATCCGGCGTGCCCGGGCGCCGTACCGACTGTCCTGCCGACTGAGAAACGGATCGCGGGTCGAGCGCACGGGTCGTGACCCGACTCGTTCGAAAGCGCGTTCGTTGTCGGAATGGGAAATATCACACATCAGCCATCTTTAGAGGCGAGTCCTTGGAGGCCGGTCTCCGGTCTGGCGGAGCGACGGGAGGTCAAGTATTTGTTATTGGTAACCAGTCGCCGAGTAACTCCATGATTCCTAACAGGACGGGGTCGACGGCTCGGAGATCGCCGTCCCCGTTTCGTCCCGCGAACGTCGGTCACGGCGCTCGAGTAGGCTTCGTCCCCGAGGAGTCGATCGGGGGTTCGGGAGTCGACGACTGGAGCGGGTACCGACGACAGTGCGGAGGGCGACCCGCCCGTGCGCCCGATAGTCAACGCGATCTCCGCCGTCCGCCGATCCGGACGATCCGTTCGAGCCACGTCCGAGCGGCGTATGCCCCGAGTGCGCTCTTTACGACCCAGAACACGACCGCGAGGCCGAACAGACCGATCTGGAGGCGGACGGAGCCGGACAGTTCGAACGCTTGCAGGTGTGCGATCAGTGAGTCGTCGCTCTCGTACGGTGGCGGCGGGAGGAGGGGCCAGACGAGATACGTGGTCCACCGGAGTTGGGACGTGTCGCCCAGCAGCAATCCGACGACGGTGTCCGCCCCGAGGTCCGACAGCGAGTGCGTTATCCATCCGAGGCCGAACGCCGCGACGGCGTTGCGTCGCTCGGGTCCGCCGGCGAGCCAGTAGAGGACCGAGAGGACGAGCGCCGCGGTGATGAGCGAGTGTGTGAGCGACCGGCCGGAGGGGAGGACCGCGAACGACCACGCGAGCGGCTTGTCGACGAGGTCCGGGAACTGGCTACCGACGAGGACAGCCGCGAGCGCGGCCGGCGTCTCCCGTAGTCGGTCCGTCGCCCTGACGAACACGAGATAACACAGATACGCGACCGCCGCATGCCCCCAAGGCCACATGGTCCAGTCGTCGCGTTCGAGGCACATCACTCCGAGAGTCGATTCCCGGCGCCCGGCAGCCCCCGCTCCGGAAACGGGCGACAGGAAGGTACTGCTCGGTACTCTCGTCGACCGAAGGGGCGTCGGCGCCGGGGCTCTCGGGGACCACCGGCAGTCCGGCGGTCGGGGAACGGTGGGGTCCGGCCTCATCACAGGCGCACGACCGGCAGCAAAAGAAGCGGAAGCCAAAGACCGCAATCCGATTCGATCGTTACGCACGGTACTCCACGCCGAAATAACGCCTTTATCAGTAAGTGCAGTCTACCCGAACGCGAAGAAGGGATTACTCGGAGTCTATCGGAGATACGTGGCTATCGGCGGTACCATGCGGATAGCGATAGTCGGTCTCGGTGTCGCTACGCCCCGGGAAGCGGTTGCGGGACCCCCTTCCTCCGCGGTGGGACAGAGATCAGCGGTACCCGACGATGACTCGATAGAGGACCGATCGTGCATAGGCGCTCCTTCGGTGGAACCGCCGCCGACGCAACGGCGACGACTCATCCCAGAGGGGTCGCCATAGCTTCGGTAATCGGCATATAGCTTTACTGGTGGTCGGCCTTCCGGAAGCTACACTGCGGACCGTCCCAGTCAGCCGATCCCCGATCGATGTCTCGACGACCCCCCTCGAACCCGGCGAGCGCCCTGCGGGACGCGACCGACCTCGTCGTCGTCCTCGCCGTCGTCGCGGCGACCGTCGTCGTCGTCCTCCTCGGCGCCCCGACGGCCGTGCGTCTGCCGCTCGCACTCCTCGCGGCGTTGCTCGCGCCGGGATACGCGGTCACCGCGGCCCTGTTCCCGGCCGTGGCCTCGACCCCCGACCCGAGGGAAAACGACCCCTCCGACCGCGGGATCACCCTCATGGAGCGTGCCGTCCTCTCGATCGGAATCAGCCTCGGCAGCGTGGTCATCGTCGGATTCGGGCTGGATCGGGTCGTCGGCACCGTTTCGTCGGGAACACTTCTGGGGGGAATCGCCGTCGTGACGGTCGGGTCGGCCGCGACTGCGGCCTGGCGGCGCAGTCGAGTCCCGCCGTTGGTCAGATACGCACCCACACTCGGCCGACGTGGGTCCGGAGCATCGTCGACACGTCGATATCGTCCGACCGTGCTGACGCTCGCGGTCGTCCTGTGCGTGGTACTCAGCGGCGCCGCGGTCGCGTACTCCCAGAGCGACGCCCGCCAGTCGCCGTCGCTCACCGAGCTCTACTTCCAGCCGAACGCGGTGAACGGCGGACCCGAGTCGCCGGCGTATCCGACGAACGTCACCCGCGGGACGTCCACCCGGTTCCCGGCCGTCGTGGAGAACCACGAGGGCGCGCCGGTGACGTACACGGTCGTCGCGCAACTGCAACGGGTCGAGCGCCGCGGGAACGGGACCGAGGTACTCGACCGCCGCCGGATCGCCACGACCGGTCTCCAGGTGCCGCCGGACGGACGGCGAGTGATCGAAACGACGGCGACGCCGAACCGGACCGGCAGCTATCGGATGGTGTATCTCCTCTACCGCGGCGAGGCCCCGCGGAACCCTCGGATCGACAACTCGTACCGTGAGGTGCACCTCTGGATCGACGTGCGAGCGTGACGTGACCGAGAGACCAGACGACATGAACCCGGATCTACCCTCGGAGCGGACGGACGTCTGGCTGTTCATCACCGCCCTCTGCGTCGGCGGGGCCGAGAAAACGCTCGTCGAACTCGCGAACGGCCTCGACGCGGACGGGTACGACGTGACTGTCTGGACCGTCTTCGAGACGAACCCGTTGGCGGCGGAGCTCCGGTCGGGGATACCCGTCCGGACGTTGACGTCGTGCGGTCGTGTCGAGAACGGCGCCGTCGTCGCCGTGACCGACAGGACCGCGTACCTGACCGTTCCCCTCCGGTTCTGCTATGCGGCGTACAGGGAACGTCCGGACGTCATCCACTCCTTCCTCCTTTTCGACAACCTGATCGCCGGCGTCGCCGGACTGATCGTTCCCTCGACGGTCGTGACCGGCGTCAGGCTCGTCCCTGACGACGAGGGTCGCGTTCGAACGCTCTTCCGTCGTGTGGCCGTCCGGCTCTCGGACCGGATCGTTTCGAACTCGGAGACCGGGCGGGACCTCGCCGTCGACCGCGGCGCCGACCCCGAGCGCGTCACGGTGATCGGGAACGGCCGAGACGTCTCCCGGTATCACGCGGGGTCCGGAGCCGCGGTGAGATCGGAACTCGACGTCGGAGAGGACGAACTCGTCGTCGGAACCGTCGGACGGCTGCTCGAGCGAAAGGGCCACTTCGAACTGCTCACGGCGTGGGCACAGGTGCGAGAGCGGGGGATCGACGCCCGCCTCGTGCTCGTCGGCGACGGCGCGGACCGCGAGGCACTGGAGGCCCGCGCCGAGGAACTCGGCTGTGCCGACTCGGTCGAGTTCCCCGGGATGCGCGACGACGTGCCCGACGTGTTGGCGGCGATGGACGTGTTCGCGTTCCCCTCCCACTACGAGGGGATGCCGGGCTCAGTCATCGAGGCGATGGCCGCCGGCTTGCCGATCGTCGCCACGCCCGTCGACGGGACCGCGGAACTCCTCGAGAGCTATCGGACGGGGTTGTTCGTGCCGGTCGAAGCGCCGACGGACTTGGGCTGGGCGATCACGCGCCTCGTGGAGTCGCCGTCGCTTCGCTGGGCGCTCGGGAACGCGGCGCAGCGACACGCGAGGACGACGCTCACGATCGACGCGATGGTCGACCGCTTCGAGGCGTTCTACCGCGAACTCGACGGGGAAACCACCGATCGCCGACCGACAGAGGACGGGTCGGTTCCACAAGCACAGTAGCTCCGGGGGACGGCACTTGTTATCGGTAGATGAAGTTCGGTCGGGGACGGTCGAGTCCGTCGTTCACTACGATCTCGTGCCGGTCGCTGTGGACGCTACCAGGGTCTCGGCTCGTGTCCGACTGAGGGGGGAGCGTTCTCCGCACGGCGGTCCTCGACTCGAACTGCAGCGGATCGCGTTCGTTCTGCCGATCGGCCAGCCACCGGTCGCCCCTCGATCGAGTCCTCGTTTCTACGGAAGGTACTTCCTCTACCGGGCGAGACGGAGCGACTTTTCCGCGACGCTCACGAGCTCGCGCTCGATACCCAAGTGATAGCCGTTTCGGGCCACGTGGATCGTGATCGGCAGACCGTGCCCACTCGCTGTGAGCGCGATCGGTAGTAGTGCGCGCCGTATCCGTTCGCCCCGATGACAGGTCCGTTACGACGCCAGCAGATGGCGAGAACGAGTGTAAGGCAGCCTTACTCCAGGTAGAACCGCGGTAGGAGCTGATTATCGAGGGCCGGCCTCTCGACCGGCCTCTGCAATAATACGGCACCTTTCCGATATTGACCGGTTATCATCGGATCGGAATCTCGGGGTAGTCGCGGCGAATCCTGCAGTAACGGTCTTTACTGTAAGGAGAATCTACCCGCTGTGACGGACGAGAAAGAACCTCATAAACCGAGACGAGACGGTCACGGTAGCGACGAGAGAACGGGCATCGAACGGTTCGATTCCGGTGCCAGGAGGGGGCGACGAGAGGGCGGCAGTATCGGTCGATGGAACGACGGAGCTGAGGATATCGAGGTACAAGATTAAATGGTTACGACAGTCACGAACGCGGGCGAGTTGAAAGACGCGGTTGCGAACGCGGGACCGGGCGACGAGATCGTCGCCCGCGGCGGAACGTACGAGATGTCCGGTCGGTGGAACATCGACAGTCGCGGCGAGGAGGGCAACCGGATCCTCGTTCGGGCCGCTAACGGTGAGAACCCCCACATCCAGTTCGCCGCGGGCCTGAACAGCCCGACCGACGACAGCGGGATCAAGGTCGTCGAACCCTACGTGACGATTCGCGGCTTCGAGATCTCCGACTCCGGCTACAAGGGCATTTTCGCGGGGAGCAACGGTCACGACGTCACGTTCGAGAACCTGAACGTTCACCACAACAACGTCTGGGGGATCATGAACAACGGCAACGACAACGTCACGTTCCGTAACTGTGACTCCCACGACAACATGGATCCCCAGAACGAGGGGCAGAACGCGGACGGCATCAACATGACGGGGCCGGCGAAGAACGGCCTCATCGAGGGCTGCCGTTCCTGGAACAACGGCGACGACGGGTACGACCTGTGGGTCTCCGAGAACCACACCGTCCGCTACTGCTGGTCGTGGAACAACGGCCAGGGTGCCAACGGCAACGGGAACGGCTTCAAACTCGGGTCCTCGAATACCGGCGTCGGCGGTGGCCACCTCGTGCATCACTGCGTCTCCTACGGCAACCACGTCGACAACGACAGCTATAGCCCGGGGAGTGGGTTCTGGTGGAACGGCGAGGACGACAACGTGATCGAGGTGTACAACTGCACCGCGTGGGACAACGGCGTCAACTTCGCGTTCCAGGACATCGCCCACGTGTTGAAGAACAACATCTCGTTCGAGGGTCCCGTCGACACGTCCGAGGCCGTCGTCGAGGAGGCCAACACCTGGAACCTGGGCATCTCCGACCCGCGGTTCCGGAGTACCGACCCCTCCTCCGACGACTTCCTACGCCCGGAGCAGGCGAGTCCCTGCATCGACACCGGCGTCGACGTCGGTCTCGACTACAACGGCGGGGCACCCGACCTGGGTGCCTTTGAGACGAGCTCGACCGACGACTCGACGGCGACACGGTCGGAACCCGCCGGCGATGGCCAGACGGCGAACCACGGGTACGTGATCCCCGAGGAGAGTGCAAAGGACTGGCACGTCCCCGTGAACGAGAACTTCAGGTCCATCGACGCCGACGTCCCGATCGTGGACCAAGACGGCGTGAAAGGGGAGTACACGCCGACCGAGCGTGCGCTCTACGTGGCCCTCGATACAGGTGCGGTGTACGTCGGCGACGGGTCCCAGTGGGATCAGATCGGTTCACTGAACTGAGCCGATAGCGTCCCGTCGCTATCGCCGGTTATCGGCCCCTCGTTCCGGTCGCCTCCGCCATCTCCGCCGGCGAGAGCGCGAAGCAGCCGCGGGTGCCGATACCCGTCGAAGGCGGTTGACCGCCTCGTAGTCGTCACCCCCGTGCCGTGGGGTGAACGAAAGGTATCTCGACGAATCCTAGCTACCTGAGCGCCTCGACGCGATGGAAACGTCTACGCGTCGGGTATCAGCCGTAGCACCCACCGTCCGACGGCGACGTGTTCCGAGTCGGTTCGTGGTCGACCGGCGGGTTCGGCGTTACGTCATGTACCCCATGTCCCGGAGTCGTTCCTCCGTCTCCTCGCTGAGCGTCGTCTCCTCGAGCTCCACGCGTTCGATCCGCTCGTCCATCGCCTCGATGTGCTCGCTGGCATCATCGAGGGAGACCGACGGGTCGCCGTAGCGGTACGAGTCGTGGACGTACTGGGCGAGGACCGCGCGCCAGTTCTCCCGTATCGCGTGGCGGGAGGCGCTGCGGAGCTGGCGGTAACAGTAGTAAACCAGACGGGCCGCACGCCGGTTCGTGGGGAAGACGTATCCGCCGTCGTACGCCCAGGCGCTCTTGGTCTCATAGAAGGGGATCCCGCGCTTCGAGACGCGGACGTAGTTGTACCCCAGCGGTCCGTCACGCGGTCGGGACGTGAGATCGACCCCTTGGGTCGGAACGTCGTCGAAGTCGATGAGAGAGAGCGCAGTCTCGACGAGGTCGACATGCTCGATCACCGCCGATTCGGGATCCACGTGAAAGTCGTCCGCCGAGACGGACGGGTGGACGAGTACGGTCGGCACGTACGCCAACTCCGGGCAGGTCGGGTTGGAGTGCGCGACATCGCCGTGTTCGCCGAGGATCTCGCCGTGGTCGGCGGTGAAGATCACGAGCGTGTCCGACAGCACCCCCCGCTCGCGGAGGGCGTCGAGGCGGTCCTCGAAGATGGCGACGCTCTTCCGGACGCCGCCGCGGTAGTCGTCGATCATCCGGTCCCAGTCGCTCCCCACGTCCCGGAGGTAGGCGCTCGCGTCCGTCGACTCCACCTCGTCGTAGGGAGCGTGTGTAGTCAGGTCGCGTTCGACGTAGAAGAACGGCTCAGAGAGGTCGTCCACCGTCCGGTCCTGGGGGACGCCGAAGACGTCCGCGAGCCTGTCGTTCGGGTGTTTGTTGTAGTAGGCGCCGTCGAGTCCGTCGACGTCGTAGACGGTCCCGACGCCGTCCGCCAGGTCGTGGGTGAACTCAAGGACGCCGTGCTGTTCGGGGTAGAGACCGGTCGAGAGCGTCGCGAAGCAGGGCGGACTCCACGTGGACTGGGCGACCGTCTTGAACGTTACGCCCCGTTCGGCGACCTCGGCCGGCAACTCGTCCCAGCGGAGGGCATCGCAGACGTACATCAGGACGTTTCTGACGGCCATCGTCCGCTCCGACTCCCCCGAGGGGCAAAAGTAAAAACGCCGTACCGGCGGGTAGCGTTCGAATTAGCCGATCCCACGGGGGTGAACGCTTTCGCTCACCTCGTGGAACGTCCGTTCGACGCGAGTCCGATCCCGTGGTCTCGTGTACGAGTCGAGGCCCACGACGGTGACAGACTGTCTACGGCTACGGTGTTGCGTCGACGAGAGTGACCGCATCGACGACGTATCCGCGGAGGTCGTCGAGGGATATCCCGGTCAGCGTCCGTGTTCTCGTCGGGGGGACTCCCGATACCGGTCGTCAGTGACACGGGTCAGTGTTCCTCAACCGCTGCGAGTCACAACGGGACCTCATCGCGGAGCTCGCGGAGCTCGTCGACCGAGACGGCGTCCGCCGCCAGCGCGACGGCCCAGTAGATGACGAACCCGGTCGGCGGGACGACGAGGAACGACAGCACTACCGAGTCGATGACCCTGGAGAGGAGGACGATGGCCACGGCGGCGACGACCATGGTCGTCACGACGTTCGGAAGCCGGAGGTCAGCGATCGGGTCGAAGCCGATGGCACGCGCGCTGCCGACGTGGAAGATCAGCATCGAGAAGTACCCGATGCTCGTCGCCACCGCGGCGCCCACGATACCGTATCGCGGGATCAGGACGACGTTGAGCACGAGGTTGACGAGCGCCGCGGCGCCCGTCGCGTAGATCAGGTATCGGAACGCGCCCTTCCCCTGGCCGATGGCCAAGATGGGGCGTGCGACCGCGAAGCCCATCGCGCCCGGCAGCAGGATTATCAGCGGGAGGATAGCCGGCCGGAACTCCGGCCCGTAGTAGACGGTGATCGTTGGCTCCGCGAGGACGCTCAGACCGATGACGAGGAGCATCGTGAACAGGAGCGAGTAGCGAGTCACCCGCGCCGAGATGTCGGTGATCGCGTCGGTTCGCTCCTCGGACCACAGCTCGGATGTCGAGTGCAGGAGCGACATCTGGACGATGCGGGGGACGAACCAGATGAACTCCGCGAGGTTGAGCGCCGCCTTGTAGTATCCGGTGGCATCGCTCCCTCGGTAGAACTGTATCAGGAGTATGTCGGCGTGTTTGATCGACAGGAAGAGCGCGAACAGGCCGATACTCATGACGTTGAACGTCATCAATCGACGGCGGGGGAAGTCGTCCGGCGTCACCGAGAACAGGTGCGAGTAGCCGACGAACCGCCCGATGACGACGGCGCCGGCGGCGGCGGTGAGCAGGTTAGCCAGCAGTTTGGCGGCGATGAGTCCCGGGATGCCGTACCCGAACGTGATCAGCCCCAGTCCGACGACGACGGTGGACAGTTTGTTTGCCACCACCAGTTTCTCGGAGACGTCCTCGCGATCGAACCCCATCAGCGTGCTCCGGCCGATGGAGAACGCCTGCTGGGTGACGACCGTTCCCGCGATGAGAAGGAAATAGAGGTCGAACCGCGCGCCGAGGTACCGCTCGACGAACCCGCCTTCGACGAGGGCGACGAGGAAGACGACGACGAGGGTCGCGAGGACGACGCCGACCCGGGTGTAGAACCCGAACACGTGGTCGGCCCACTGCTCCGGGCGGTCGGATTCTTTCAGGTATTTCCTGATGCCGTCGTATATGCCCGCGTTGACGAACAGCATCAGAATACTGAGTACCGAGAGCATGAAAGCGTAGTCCCCGTACCGGCTGCTGCCCAGGATACGGACGATGATCGGCGTCGCGAGGAACGTCGCGACGATCCCGATCACGCTCGACCCGAAGATAGCCAGGAAGCGCTGGACGATGGACTTACCCACCGCCGATCACCCGGTTCGGGCGGTCGACCGGTGGGCGGGCGGGACGGGACTGGAGAGGTCGAAGCGTTCCGGGAGACATGTGAGCGAGGCTGTGTCGAGCTGGGTTCGGGCGTGACGATTCGGTTCGACGGATCGAGTGAACGACGCGTGCGGGAGAGATCCCCCCACCGGAGGTACGGTGGGACCAGTGGGCATGGTGGCACGGCCGGCGGAGGAGCGCCGACAGATCATCAACCGATCTTCACGGGGCCGTCCTCCACCTGGCCGTAGAAGCCCTCGGACGCCTCTCCGGACCCGTCGACGTACCAGATGTCGCCGATCGACTTGTCGTCGGGGTGGTCCCGGTAGACGTCGACGCTCCGGTTTCCGGATCCCTCGGTGGAGTTGTCGGCCGGCGAGTCGGTCTGCTGGTCCGCCTCGCCGGATGTCACGTTCGCGTTACCGGCGAGGCCGACCCACGAGTCCAGCTCGTCGTCGAAGATGAGACCGCCGCGTAGCGTGTTGTACATCGGGCTCCCCGTCACCTGGCTGTTCCGTACGACGCTTATCAGGGAGTTCCCGGTCGCCCGGAACGCGTCGCTCTCGAGGACGCCCTGGGACTGGTGCATGATCACGCTCGCGTGGCGTTTCGCTTTCAGGCCGATAGCGACGTTGTCCTCGCCGAAGTCCACGAGAGACGCCTTCGTGCGTGCGCCGTAGATGAGGACGCCGTTCGTCGGACCGTCGGTGAACCGGATGTCGTACAGCTTCAGCTCCCCGTCCCCGTACGCGGACAGTCCGTACCCCTCGTCGTCGTACGGACTGTCCCGTGAAATGCGCACGTGGTAGAGGTTCCCCGCGGCAGTCCCGAGCACGTTTCCGAACATGATGCTCCCGACATCGACGGCGCTCGGGTTCCCCGGTTCGCCCCGTATGACCAGGTTCAGGAACGGCCCGGGCCCGGCCGCCTCCTCCTCTCTCCCTGCCATCCCCGTCCCGACCACGGCCGGGACGAGGACGTCCTCGTCATACGCGACTGGGGTCTCGGGAACCGTCGCGAGGTCGATCGTGTACTGATGGCGAAGATAGATCGGCACTCGAGAGACCGCCTGCTGGATAGTCGCGAGCGGATCGCTCCGTGTACCGGCCGCCGTGTCGTCGCCCCCGTTCGGGTCGACGTAGACGGTTCGGTCGCCGTTGCTGATCAGCGGCCTGCTCGTGGGCGAGGCGCCGACGGCGGCCTCGGCGGCGTCGATCCTAGGAACCCGCCGGTCCGGCGATCCGTGTCGGACGTGTCGCCAGCCGTCGCCCTGCTCTCGGAACTCGTAGACGCCGGTCCCGGTGACGCCGAAGGAGGGGGAAGACGGCGCGTCCGGCAACTCGGAGGGCGAGGCTCGAACGTAGATCTCGCCACCCGGGACGCCGTCTTGAGGCCCCGTCTGTGAGGTGTCCTCCGCCGCTCCGCCGAGCGACTGGCAGCCGGCAGTCGCTCCGAGGATGCCCGAAACCCCCCCGAGAAGACGCCGGCGTGTGAGTTCGTCCATAGTTCGATACCCCTACGCCGTCCCGCGGTGTAGTTATAAATCAGTTACCGCGATCCCCCTCACCGACGTCGGGCAGACTGAACTCGTAGGGCGGGCTTGTTCGGGTCCGTATCTCGCGAGTCAGTTCGATCGGGATAAATAACTTTTGACGAGGGGGGAGGAAGGTCCGCGAGGACGTCACGACGCGTTCGACGGGCGTGATCGGTCGTCTCCGGAGGCAGCTACTATGCAACGAACTGCGGCGGCTCAGGACGGGTTCGAGGACGAAACGGTCTCGGTCATCATCCCGTTCTGTGACGTGTACACGTCCGACGAGATGCTGACACAGGCGCTCCGAAGCGTCGAGGAACAGTCGGGCGTCGAGACCGAGGTCATCGTCGTCGAGGATCCGGACGAGCGCGGGCCGGCGTGGGCTCGTAACGCGGGTCTCGAACGCGCCGACACGCGGTACGCGGCGTTCCTCGACGCGGACGACGTCTGGCGGCAGGGAAAGCTCCGCCGGCAGCTCCGCGAGATGAAGGAGACGGGGGCCGGCATGTGCGTCGACGGTCGCGAGGAGTACTCGCCCGTCGAGTTCGTCGGCGCGCTGTTGACCGCCGAGACGTTCGGGCTCACCTCCTCCATCACGATCGACACCGAACAGGTGGATGCCCGCTTCGACGAGTCGCTCGAACGCCGCGAGGACCACCTCTACATGATCGAGGCCGCATCGCAGGGCGGCGTCTGTTTCACGCCGGACACGTTCATCGCTCGCGACAACGAGGACGGTCTGAGCAAACACGTGGACTCGTCGTACGAACAGATCGTGGAGTTCTTTCGGAAGGTGACCGGCCGCGTGCCGGAGGCGGAGCGGTTCCGCCGGCCCTACTTCCAGAACTCCCTCATCTATCTCGGGCGGTTGCGGCTCGAGGACGGGGAGTATCCGGCCGCCCTCCGGTACTTCGTCGAGTCGCTCGGGTACGGCGTGAGCGTCAAGGGCGTCGGCGGCATCGGACTGACGCTCCTGACGGCCGTCTACCGCCTCTCGCGTCGGCAGATCCGCAGCCGGCTGGCCGGCGGGGCACACGACTGATGATCCGGGAACGGCGGTGTACCCACGACAGACCGGCCGAGCCGAACGGGCGACCGACCGAAGCCCGCGCGGGTTCCCCGACATGAGCGATGCGGAGCGACCGAACGTCGTCGTACTCGTCCTCGACAGCGTCCGCCTCGATCGGACGTCGGTCGGCGGCTACGGCCGGGAGACGACGCCGAACCTCCGCGACATCGCCGAGGGCGCCGGCGGGCGGTCCTTCGGGGCGGCCATCGCGCACACCCGATACACGCTCCCGTCGAGCGCGTCGATTCTCACCGGGCGATATCCGGGGGACCACGGCGTCGGGTTCGGGTCGAACGAGCTCGACGCGACCGTCCCCACGGTCGCGGAGGCGTTTCGGGAGGCGGGCTACTCGACGGCAATGGTGTCGAGCAACCACTTCGTGAGCGCCGAGACGGGACTCGACCGGGGGTTCGACCGGTCACAACTCCTCCCGAACTCCCCCGCCGACCTCCTCCGAACCGTCGGGGTCGGTCCGCTGGCGAAGTGGACCGCGAACATCCGTCGCCACTCGGCGGGCCTCGAACCGGACAAGTATCGCCACTCCAGTGCCTACCTGACGACGGCGCTCGTCGAGCGACAGCTGGACTCGCTGTCCGAACGGTCCGACCCGTTCTTCCTGTACGCTCACTACAACCAGCCACACCGGCCCTACTACCCGCCGTTGGCGTGGTTCGACAGGTACGACGCCTACGAGATGTCGCGGGGCGAGGCCGGCGACTTCTCGATGGACGTCCACAACAACCTCGAGGAGTACGTCGCGAAGGGGTGTCCGTTCACGGACGACCAGTGGGCGACGCTCAACGCGTTGTACGACGCGCAACTGGAGTACACCGACACGTTCGTCGGAAGGCTCTTCGAGCGGATCCGACGCGACCTCGGCGACACTGTCGTCGTCGTGACGAGCGACCACGGCGAACACTTCGGGGAGCGCGGCGCGCTCGGCCACAAGTACGCACTCGACGACGCGTTGCTCCGCGTCCCCCTGGTGACGTCCGGCTTGCGGGTCCCCCCGACGGACAAGCCGGTCCAACACAGCGACCTGATGAAGACTCTCCTGGCTGAGGCCGGCGCGGAGACGGGGTTCGTCGACGGGGTCGACCTGCGCCGGGAATCCAGGGAGTTCGCCGTCAGCCAGGATGGCCCGCGGTCGCTGGACCGGATCTACGGGACGAACCCCCGCTTCGACGCCTCCCAGTTCTTCCCGGGGGCCGATCGGACCCTTCCCAAGCGGACGGCGGTCCGGACCGCCGAGTACCGCTACGTCCGCGGCGACGACGGGACGCGGGCGCTGTTCGCGCTCCCGGACGAATCGCGTGACGTGTCCGGCCACAGGGAGGACGTGGTCGTGGACCTCGACGCGACGCTCGACGACTGGCAGGCCGACCGTCGAGCGATATCCCCGGCCCGCGAGCGGGACAGGAGCGGCGACCTCTCCGAGGGAGCGAGGGCCAACCTCAGGAAGATGGGGTACCTCGAGGAGGACCTCTGAACTCGACACGGACGGGCCCGCCGGGGACCGCGAACGGCGCGTCGCCGACGACTGTCCCGACGGGTCGACCGGCACGGGTCCCCTAAAGCGGGCGGTCGAAGTGATCGAACGACTCCCGTCCGTTCGCCCACTCGTTCCGTTTCGCCTGCCACTGACGGTGTCGAACGAGGACCGTGACCGGGATCTCGGCGACGTCACAGAGCTTCGCAACGATGAGTCGATGCCTCCCGTCGTCGAGGATCGGGTCGCCGTCCCGGCCGACGTCGACGGAGATCGCACCCAGGTCGACGGGGAACCGGTTCAGGAGGTCGTCGGACAGCGGGTCTCCGGAGCCGGAGGACTCGACCGCCCGGGGAGCGAGAACCCCGTCCCGATCGATCCGCCGATACAGGTCGTCCAGGCCGGCACAGCGGGCGTCGATGTCCGCCCTGCTGGAGCACCGATGCCATACGGTCTCACCCGCTCGGACCCGCTCTAGGAGGCTCCGATAGTGGGCGGTGGACTCCCAGGGAACGCCGTCCTCGAAGTGCGCCCTCAGCATCCCGTACAGGTCGTAGTCCTCCAACCGTTGCACGTCGCGGTCCCAGTCGCCCCCGACGACGCGGCCGGCCATCGGTTTCCCGAACTCCCTCCCGCCCCACATCTTCCTCGAGATCCGGTCCGGCGAGATCCAGTAGAGCCGCAGGGGGTCGATGCCGGCAGCGTGTGTCAGGTCGTGCCGGAGACGACGAGCGTGCAACCGCGCCGTGAAGTAGTGCCGGTGAGCCGCGAGGACGGCTGGATGCTGAACCGCCCGGCGAGCGACCGGACTCCCCCGAGCGAGCCTCGTGACCAGTTCGCGAGGGGACGCCGACCGTGGGAGGACCATGGAGACGGGTTCACCGAAGCAGTATTTATATCGTCCACGACAACCTTACTCATCTATAATCGGACCCGAGGTGACCGAACTATCCCCGGCCCGCCTGAGCGAAGCTGTCGGGTCCGGAATCGAAGTCACACGGACCGCCGTCGTGCCGTCCGATATCCCCGCCGTCATCCCGTCCCGCTCTCGTTGGCACGGTGGTCGAACGGCCGTTCCCGCGGGCTCCACAACACGCCGGTTCCCCCGGCGGTGTAGACCTTGTTCCCGGCGCCGGCCCGGTCGGAGAGCCACCCCGAGGAGACGTAGAGGCTGTTCCCGTAGAGGGTGCCCTCCCGCTCGATCTCGAAGTTCACCTTGTAGTCCGGCCACGACGAGCGGTAGACGAAGTAACCGGCCGGCAGTACGATATCCCCGCCCCGTACGTTCGCGTGGCGAAGGTCGGTGGGCCCGAACCGTTCCAGGACCAATCGAGTCATGAACAACGTCGTCGTCGGTTCGTCGGTCGCCCCGACGAACGACGCCGCCGACTCCAGTTCGGCGTACTCCTGGTCGGGGATCGACGACTGGGCCGTCGGTCTGGGGTCGAGTCCGTAGTAGTTGTCCGCCGTGACGAGGGGCGCGGAGGCGGCCAGCACGACCACGATCACGAACAGGAGGGCGAACACCGACCGACGACCGTCCGGAGCTCCCAACACTCGACGGATCCGGAGGATCCCGATCCCGATGACGAACGCGAACACGAACTGCCACGGGAACCGGATCCGGATCAGCGACTTGATCGATAGGGGGGTCTCGAAGACGAGGACGGCGCCGAGGATACCGGTCCAGACGACCGCGGCGGTCGTCGCGGGCCGCGACCGCCAGCGGAGGAACGTCACGACGCCGACGGAGAAGACGACGAGGAGGACGATCAGGTAGAGCGCGTAGGGGCTCGCCAGCCACTCGAAGGCGGCCTCCGTCGAGGCCGACCGCGGCATCCGCCCGAAGCCGCGCGACAGGCCGCTCGTGTAGCCGCCGCTCGGCCCGGATCGCCACAACAGCGCCGCCTTGGAGGAGAGCCGATCGAAGAACCCGGTACGTCGGAGCCACAGCAGGTTCACCGCCGCGGCGAACACGAACAGGGTCAACTGGCGGCTCGTGAACAGCGAGACCAGCTTCTCCCGTCCGTGGGCGACGTAGACGACGCAGCCGACCCCGAGAACGGGGAGAAACAGCACCTGCGTGAAGTGATGCGTCACCGAGAGCGCGACGGTGACGACCGCGAACGCTGCCGCGACGGGCCGTTTGATCGCGTCCCGCGAGACCATCCCCGCGAGGAGCACGAGCAGGAGGACGAGGACCGTCGCGATCGCCTGCGGGAACACGTACGAGGCGTAGAAGGACAGGTCGTCGAGCACGACCGCCGCGAAGGCGACCGACAGCGCGAGCGACCGGTTCCCCGTGATCCGGTGTGCGATCAGGTACACGGTCGGGATCAGAAGTGCGTAGACGACCAGTCCTACGAGCATCATCCCGTCGTAAGCACCGAGCCCCGAAAGGGAGCTGACGGTCGTCGCGAGGAGGTGTGTCCCGGGGTAATACTGGTACGACGTGTACGAGATCGCCCCGAGAGAGTTGCCGACGAGGAGGTCTTCGATGATCCTGACGTGGATCATGAGGTCGCCGTGACCGATGTAGCGCCCCGCAGTGAGGTACTTCGTCGCCGGCGAGAGGAGAAACAGCGCCACCAGTTGTGGCACGACCCGTTCGGGCGTCGGGTCCGCGACCAGTTGCGCGAGGACGAGCACGTATCCGACTCCGAGGCCGACGCCTACCGCCAGCGGCCGTCCGGTTAGGGAGACGGCGGCAAGCGTGATCGCGACCGTGGCGTAGACTCCCGCACCGTAGAGCGGTTCCCCCGTGCTCGGTTCGATCCGCTCGGCCGTGTCGCTCGCGGAGTCCTCGCTCAGGGAGTAGTAGATCGCGGCGCCGACAGCGAGTCCGAGGACCGGATAGAGGCCGAAGATGACGTACCGGAGCGGTCCCGACAACCACAGACCGAGTAACACCAGCAGCAGGCCGCCGATCGAGAGCGGGAAGAACAGCATGCCGAGGCGGTCGTATAGCTTCTCGACGGTGGCCGTTGACACTCTGTGTTCGTATCGAGGAGACCGGTAAAGTTATACACGCCGAACTGACGGAGGACGGGCCTCTCCGCCGAGGGCACGCGTAGCGTCCGCACGTATGGTCGGCTTATCCCGGACGGTCGCCGCCGTGTCACCGCGGACGAGGCCAGCCGAGCCACCGTCGGAGATACCGATGCGTGCGACGACGGCCCTGTGCCCCTCGTCGCCGCCTCCCGGGGCCCGCCCCCGACGTGGCCGCTGGCCCCTCGGTCGGGACGATGCTGCAACGTTCGTACCACTTGCGGACGATTACACCGAGCTGACGGTACTCTTAGGTCGAGCTGAGCCGTACCGCTAACCCCTTACGCGATCATGTCAGCTACACACCGTTTTCGCTCCGCGTCACGTTCCAAGGGGGCGGTCTCGAACCTCGCGCGTGTCGGTCGTGTTGGACGGGCCGGATCGACAACTGGACACCGACGGTCGTCCCGTCCGCCGGTCGCGGCGCCGGTCGGATACGGGGGTCGACGATCCGGGCAGCCGACATGAACGTCGCCCAAGTCACCCACCTCTATCGGCCGTCGTACGGCGGGATCGAGAACTACGTCTTCCGGCTGAACGAGTCGTTGCGGGCCGACGGCCACGGAACCCGAACGCTGACGACGGACCACAGCCTGTCGGAGTCGGCGCCGTACAGCCCCCCGGACGGCGTCCGCTACTACGGGACGAACTTCTCGCTGTTCAGGAACCCGTTCTCGTGGGGGCTGTACAAGGGCGTCAAGGAGACTCCGGCCGACCTCTATCACCTTCACAGCCCCTTCTCGCTCGTGTCGCTCGAGGCGGCCGCCGCGATGCGCGACGAGACACCGGTAGTAGTGACGATGCACGGCGTGCGCCCGTACGGGGAGACCCAACTGACGGGCCACCTCGAGAGGCTCTACCGGCCGTTCGCGAACTACGTCTTCGACCGATGCTCGGCGGTCATCGTGCTCGGCGAGCGCGAGCGCGAGCGGCTCCTCGAGCGCTACGACGTCGACCCCGCGGTCGTCCGGACGATCCCGAACGGGATCGACCTCGCCGAGTACGACGTCTCGAGCGGCGACCGAGAGCGGTTCCGCGAGAAGTACGACCTCAGACCGGACGTCCCCACCGTGTCGTTCGTCAGTCGGCTCGTCCCGAAGAAGCGCCCGGAGGCGCTGATCGACGCGTTCGTCGAGTCCCTCCCCGAGGCGCGGGCCGACGTCCTCGTCGTGGGCGGGGGTGACGAGGACTACATCGACTCCCTCCGGGACCGCAGCGACGAGCGGTTCACGTTCCTGCGGGGGTTGCCGTTCAAGGAGCTGTGTGCGGTCTACGCGCTCTCGGACGTGTTCGCGATGCTCTCGGAGGCCGAGGGGTTGCCGACGGTGGTGCTGGAGGCGATGTACCTCGAGACGGCCGTCATCGGAACGGAGGCCGGCGCGATGCCGGAGGTGCTCGAGGGCGGCGGCGTCGTCCTCGGCGACGTGACCCCCTCGCGGGTCGCCGAGACGCTCGAGCGCTACCTCGAGAACCCCGAGGTCCGTGCCGAACACGCGGCACACAACCGCGAGGTCGTGGAACGACGGTACTCATGGGAGCGCGTGTACGAGGAGATACGCGACGTCTACGGGTCGATCGCGGATGCGAACCCGACCGAGGACGGATCGACTCGATCGGCGTACGGGGCCGGCGTGGAGCGGTCGCCGTAGGACCGAACGGGACGGCGCGACGCCCGTCACCTCACGACGTTCGGACCAGTTCCCCGTACCACTCCCGGTTGCCGCGGTACCAGTCGATGAACGCCTCGACGCCCTCGGCGATGTCGTACGTCGGCTCGTAGCCGATGACCTCCCGGGCCTTCGAGACGTCCGCGTGGGTGTGGCGCGCGTCGGCCTCGCGTGTCTCCTCGTAGACGAGGTCGAGACCGGGGTCGAGTTGATCCCGGATCTCCGCCGCGAGTTCGGCGATCCTGATGTTGTCGGTGCTGCCGATGTTCAACACCTCTCCGTCGGGGGCGTCGTCGCACAGCAGCGCCCGGTTCGCCTCCACCACATCCGAGACGTACGTGAAGTCGCGGGTCTGCTCGCCGTCGCCGTAGATGACGGGGGGCTCGCCGTTCAGGCACCGGGAGACGAAGTTCGAGATCGCCATGTTCGGCCGCATCCGCGGCCCGTACACCGTGAAATATCGGAGACAGACCGTCGAGAGGCCGTGTAACTCGTGGTAGACCCTCGCGTAGTGTTCGGTCGCCCGCTTGGTCACGCCGTAGGGACTCACCGGCTCGGTCGGGTGCGCCTCGTCGTACGGGAGGTACTCGGGCTTACCGTAAACGGAGGAGGAACTCGCGACGATCACCCGGTCGACGTCGGCGTCCACGCTCGACTGGAGGAGGTTCACCGTGCCGTCGACGTTGATCTCGGTAACCTTTCGCGGTTCGTCGACGCTCGTCCGCACGCCCGCCTGTGCGGCCTGGTGGACGACCGCGTCCGATCCCTCGACGAGATCGTCCACCAGTTCCGCGTTACGGATGTCGCCCCGGACGAGCGAGTAGGTCCCGTCGCTCCCCTCGGCGGCCGCCCGACAGATCTCGACGGTGCGTCGTTTGATCCCGAGGTCGTAGAACGGCTCGAAGCTGTCGACGACGGTCACGTCGTGGCCGTCATCGACGAACGCCTCGGCGAGGTTTCCGCCGATGAATCCGGTTCCGCCCGTGATGAGTACCCTCACGGCGCGGCGAACCCGGGATTCATCGGGTGCGCGGGCGAACCGGTCCCGAGAGCGGCGCCGTGACCCATCGACATCAGACGCGCACTTCCGAGGACGCCAGCAGCCGCTCCTCGGCCTCGTCGCGGTCCTCCGGATAGCCGATGTCGATCCGCCATCCGTCGAGCGGGATCGCGTCGATCGTTCGCCCGCTGGCGATCAGTAGCCCGACGGCCTCGGAGATCTCGTACTCCCCGCGGTCGCTCGGCTGGACCAGATGGCAGGCGTGAAAGATCTCCGGCGAGAACGTGTAGAATCCGGTCATCACGAGGTTCGACGGGGGGTCCTCGGGCTTCTCGACGACGTCGACGATCTCGCCGTATTTGTTCGTGTCACACACCCCGTACCGCGAGGCCTCCTCCGTCGGCACCTCCTCGACGAGGAACGTCGCGTCCGCGCGGTCCTCCTGTTGGCGCCGAACGACGTTCGCGAGGTTCGCCTCGAAGACGTTGTCGCCGAGGATCAGCATGAAGTCGTCGTCGATGTCGTCCTCGACGGTCAACAGCGCGTGGGCGATCCCTCTCTGCTCGCGCTGGTGGGCGTACGTGATGGGGACACCCCTGTACTCGTCCTCGTAGTAGTCGATGATCTCCTGTTTCTTGTAGCCGACGACGACGATGAGTTCGTCGGCGTCCAACTCGACCAGGTTGTCGAAACAGTGCGACAGGATCGGTCTCCCGTCGACCTCGACCATTCCCTTCGGCTTTTCCTCGGTGAGCGGGCGGAGCCGCGTCCCTTCGCCCGCCGCCAGTACTACGGCCTGCATGGTCCCCCGATCGGCGGAGTAACACGTAAACACATCAAACGGTTACAAGCCGACAGGAAACGGTACTGGCGGACGGACCGGGCCCCGAAAGGGCTACTCTCCCCCGGAACTCCGGCAGTCTGCCGGACGACTGTCGTATTCGAGAGAGACTCTCTCGATAGGTACGGACCACCGGAGTGACGGTATGAAACTCTTCGTCGTCGGCAGCGGATGGATGGAGACGACGATCGCCGCGTGTACAGCCGATCTCGGTCACGAGGTCATCGACGTCGACCGCTGCGAGGAGGTCGTCGCCACGATCGACGACGGGGGGCCTGCTGTGCGAACAGGGACTCCTGGGACTCATAGGGCGACACGCGAGGCGGAAGGGAACCGATCAGCTGCGCGCGATACAGGACTGCGGGGCGATCTTCGATGCCGACGTCACGTTCCTCCGCTCCCCGACGGGAGGAGGGAGGCATCGACCCCTCGATCGTGAAGGAGGGGGGCGGGACGGCTCAGAGAAACGCTTACCGCCATACCGCCACACGGTAGTCGTCGAGAGCACGGTCATCCCCGGGTCGACGGCCGACGTCATCGCCCCGGCGACCGGGGACGCGACCGACGAGCCGAGAAACGAGCCGACCGGTATCGGGACGATCCGGGGTTCCTCGATGAGGGGACGCAGTCCACGGCTTCTTCACTCCGGCAGGGCCGTCCTCGGTGCGGATGACGATCACGCCCGCACCGGCATGCGTGCGGTGTTCGACCCACTCATCGGCCGCGTCGACGCCCCTGTCGTCGAAACGGACACGGGGGCCGCGGAGACGTTCGAGCATGCCAGCGACACCCGGGGGAGGGCACACGGCGCGCCGGCAGCCTACTGCTCCTCGTTCCGGGTCGGCGTCCGTCGGGTTTCAGTCCTTGCGGCCGGGTCCTCGCTTGCGGCACGTCCGCAGCGTCGGCCGATGTCGTTGATTCTGATCCGGCGACCCCCGTCATCATCCCCGAGCGTATCGGGAGCGTCCGGCGATTCTCCCGGTGACGCCGTCGAGGCGACACGGTTGCCCTCCCTCCGGCCCCGGCGCGCGACTTCGGGGTCGGCGGCCGGTACGTATAGCGGTACTCGCCGACGTGGACGTAAAACACGCCGTCGTCCGGGTCCTCCACGACCGCGGCGTCAGGGTCGATCGCGAGGTTCGCCAGGTCCGCCAGCGAACTCGCCTCGGCGACGCCGTCGTCCTCGGCCGTCGGGGCGAGACGATCCACTCGTCGAACTCCGCGCGGTCGTCGAGGTACCCCAGGCGCGCCCGCTCCGTCTCCGAGAGCGCGAGGTCCTCCCTCGGGGCGGCGTACGCGAGCCTCGGCGGGTTCGGCACCGGCGTCACGCGGGGCGTGTTCGAGAAGTCGTCCTGTCCCCGGTCTGTCGGGAACGGTGGCGGGTCCGCCGGCTCGACCGACGGCTGAGCCGTCCGAGGCCGCGGCGATACCGACGCCGTTTACTCGACTTCGCTCGATCGCTCCGACGTGCCCTCGCGCCGCCCGTTCGACGAGACGAAGTCGCTGATCGCGGTCGTGCTCGGAGTGCCGGCGCTTTCGGTGCTGGTGTACGTCCTTCTCGTGGTCGTCAACGTCGTGTGGCGCGACTACGGGCTCGCGGCCGGCGCGGCCGTCCTCGTGGGCGGCGTCGCCGCGCTCTCGTACGGCACCTACCGAGCGATCGAGCTGGTGCGCTCGGCGGGCGGCCGCTGAGATCGCCGCCGCGACGCCGCCGGACGACCAGGCTTTACACCGACGAGAGTAAACTACACGTCATGAGTAGGAACTACGAGTCGCTGCACGACCCGAACGCGGAGTACACGATGCGGGAGCTCTCCGCGGAGGCGATGGACGTGACCGCGAAGCGCGGCGGCGGGCGCGACGTGGAGATCACCGACGTGCAGTGTACGATGGTCGACGGCAACTTCCCGTGGACGCTCGTGCGCGTGTACACGGACGCGGGCATCGTCGGCACGGGCGAGGCGTACTGGGGCGCCGGCGTGCCGGAGCTGATCGAGCGGATGACGCCGTTCGTCGTCGGCGAGAACCCCCTCGACATCGACCGCCTGTACGAGCACCTGATCCAGAAGATGTCCGGCGAGGGGTCAATCGAGGGGGTCACGGTCACCGCCATCTCCGGCATCGAGGTCGCGCTCCACGACCTCGCGGGCAAGATCCTCGAGGTGCCCGCATACCAGCTGCTCGGCGGGAAGTACCGCGACGAGATGCGCGTCTACTGCGACTGCCACACCGAGCAGGAGGCGAACCCGGAGGCGTGCGCGGACGAGGCCGAGCGCGTCGTCGACGAACTGGGGTACGACGCGCTGAAGTTCGACCTCGACGTGCCGGCCGGCTTCGAGATGGACCGCGCGAACCGCCACCTCCGGCCCGGCCAGATCCGACACAAGGTCGACATCGTCGAGCAGGTGACCGAGCGGGTGCGCGACAGGGCCGACGTGGCGTTCGACTGCCACTGGAGCTTCTCGGCGGGCAGCGCCAAGCGCCTCGCCGACGAGGTCGAGGAGTACGACGTCTGGTGGCTGGAGGACCCCGTCCCGCCGGAGAACCTCGAGGTCCAGGAGGCGGTCACCGAGTCCACCGTCACGCCCATCGCCGTCGGCGAGAACCGGTATCGGGTGACCGAGGAACGCCGGCTCATCGAGAACGGGGCGGTCGACATCGTCGCGCCCGACATGCCGAAGGTGGGGGGGATGCGCGAGACCCGGAAGATCGCGGACGTAGCGAACCAGTACTACGTCCCCGTCGCGATGCACAACGTCGCCTCGCCCGTCGCGACGATGGCGGCCGCCCACGTCGGCGCGTCGGTTCCGAACTCGCTGGCGGTCGAGTTCCACTCCTACGAGCTGGACTGGTGGTCGGACCTCGTCGAGGAGGACGTGATCGAGGAGGGGTACATCACCGTCCCCGAGGAGCCGGGCATCGGCGTCACGGTCGACATGGACATCGTGGAGGAGTACATGGTCGACGGCGAGACCCTGTTCGATCCGGCGTGAGCCGATTGAGCCGGCGGGACTTCATCCCGACTCGTTCGACGAGGCGTAAGCCGAAGTCGAGTTCGAAAGCCGGAGGCTTTCGTGATTCGATCCGGCGTGAGCCGATTGAACCGGCGGGACGTCGTCCCGACTCGTTCGACGGGGCGTAGGCCGCGGCGTGAGGATACCCACTCGATACCGGCCGCACTGACGGTCGAAGTATCCGACCGTCGGCGGCCCGACGACGGTCCACGGACGGATGCGTACGGTCACGCTACCGGGCGAGCCGCGGCGATGCCGAACGGATAACAATAACCGGCGGCGCGGGTGGGGCCGGTATGCAGCCGGGCGATCTGAGTCCGTCACAGGTCATCGTGTTCGCCCTCGTGTTGGTCGCGTCACCGTTTATCGGATGGGCCGTCTTCGGGGGGACGCCGGTGATGCCGCTCGACGCCGTATCGGACATCGAACAGCCGGTCGGGGCGACGGGTGCCGACAACGGGACGTCGAACGCCTCCGGGACCGCCGACCGTCGGACCACGACGCCGACCGCGAGTCCCTCCGCCACACCGAGTGAGAGCCCGACGCCGACGCGGACGCCCCCCGAGTCGACGACGGACCCGCCGGACGCGACGGGGACGGAGTCCGGGTCGTCGGGCGAGTTCCCGAGCGGGGAGACGACCGGCTCGACCGGTTCGACCGCGTCGGCGACGGGGACGGAACCCCCCGGGACGACGGAAACCGGATCCCCGGAGACGACGAACACGGCGACTGCGACGCCGTCGTCGACGGACTCCGTCACGACCGAGACGAACACTTCCGTCACGACATCGACGAACACCTCCATTACGACCGCGACGAACACCTCCACCACGACGACGACCTCCACCACGGCCGCGACGAGCATCTCGACTACGACCTCGACGAACTCCTTCATCACGACGCCGACGCTGTCGCCGGCTGATCTGTCGAGGTCGTCACTGACCGAGACACGGGGTCCGGTCGACGCGTCGACGTCGTCGGCACGTCGAGTCCCACAGGGCTCGTGAGCGTGACGGCGACCGCGACGCCGACGGGGGTGGCGACGGGCGGCCGGCTGTCAGGTCCGAGGGACAGCTTCAGTCCCGGGCAGAGTACCGCCACCGGGCCGCGAACGCCGGTGCAATCGCCCGGACCGTGTGTACTTTTATCGTGTCACGTGGACTGTGAGAGCATGCCACAACACGGGCACGCAGTCGGCCACGAGGAGTACACCGTCGACCACCGGCTCTCCGACGCCGACCGCAACGTCCACTCGGCGTTCGACAACTCCCTCGACCCGGTGCTCACGGTCGCGGACGGCGACGTGGTCCGGTTCGAGTGCCGCGACGCCGTCGACGGACAGGTCGACGTGGAGACGACCGCCGAGGACGTGACGGACGTGAGCTTCGACCCGGTCCACCCGCTGACCGGCCCGGTGCGCGTCGAGGGGGCCGAGCCGGGCGACGTGCTGGAAGTGGAGCTGCTCGACCTCCAGCACAAGGGGTGGGGGTACAACCTCTACTTCCCCGGCGACATGGAGCTGGGGCTGCTCCCGGAGGACTTCGACGAGCCGGGCATCCACATCTGGGACCTGGAGGGCGACGTCGGGACGTTCGTGAACGGCATCGAGGTGCCGCTTTCCCCGTTCCCCGGCGTCATCGGCAACGCCCCCGCCGAGGAGGGCGCCCACGACACGCTCCCGCCGCGCTCGACCGGCGGCAACATGGACGTGAAGCACATGACCGCCGGCTCGACGGTCTATCTCCCCGTGGAGGTCGACGGCGCGCTGTTCTCGACGGGCGACTGCCACGCGGCCCAGGGCGACGGCGAGGTGTGCGTCACGGGCGTCGAGGCGCCGATGTTCGTCACCGCCCGCTTTCGCGTCCGGACGGACCTCGACATCGAGCAGCCGGAGCTGCGGACCTCGGGCCCGTTCACGCCGACCGGCGGCGACGAGCCGATGTACGCCACCACCGGCATCGACTCGGACCTGATGGAGGCGACGAAGAAGGCGACCCGCCACATGATCACCCACCTCCACGAACACCGGGGGCTCACCCGCGGGGAGGCGTACCTCCTCTGCTCGGCCGCGATGGACCTGAAGGTCAGCGAGGTGGTCGACGCGCCCAACTGGACGGTCACCGCCTACGTCCCCGAGAGCGTCTTCCCTCACTCGGGGACCGACGCGGACTGAACGTCGAGGCGCCACCCCGCCCACCCCAGCGAGGCGACCAGGAGGACCGCCGCGGCGGGGCGGAGCCACGCGACCGCCGTCAGCGCCGCGCCGGTCGCCTGAAGCCCGAGTACGGCGAACGGTATCAGACCGCAACAGGCCGTCCCCTCCGCCGACCATCGCCTCGACGTCGCCGCCCGAAACGGAGCGGCCCGAGCAGCCGGCGAGCGCGGCCGCCCCCGCGAGGGCAACGCCCCGGAGGAGCTCCCGGCGATCGGGATGTGTTGACATACCGACCGGTAGGCCCGAGCCCCTCAAAGACGTGGGCCGGTCGTGCGAACGAGTCGCACGGCACTCGACGACGCGACGTGGAGATCGAACCGCCCTCTGTCGCCGAGTAAGAGCAGTCTATTGCTTGTACGGAGCGGGTTACAAAGCGGCGTGGCCGCCGATCATCTGCAATGGAAGTCGCGACGATCGGGATCGGCAACGGCGGAAGCAAGGTGGTCGACGCGTTCCTCGAGACGAGCGAGGCGTTCGGGCGGGACGTCGTCAGCGAGGCGTACGCGCTCAACACCGCGGAGTCGGACCTGCGAGCGCTGGATCGGGTTCCGGAGTCCAACCGCGTGCTGCTCACCTCGCCGGACATGCCCGCCGCGGGGACGGGAAACAAGCCGGACCTGGGCGCGAGGCTGATGGAGCAGAACCTCACCATCGCGCGCAACGAACTCGCGTCGGTGCCGTGGCACTCGACCGACGCGGTGGTCGTGGTCGCGGCGCTGGGCGGCGGCACCGGGAGCGGGGGCGCGCCCGTCCTCGCGCGGCGCCTGCGCGAGCGCTACGACGTGCCGGTGTTCGGGCTCGGCATCCTGCCCAACGAGAGCGGCCACATGGAGCGCAACGCCGCGCGCTCGTTCATGGACCTCGGCACGGCGACGGACAACCTGCTCCTCGTCGACAACGCGCGGTACCTGAGCCCGGAGGAGTCGATCCAGGAGAACTACGTGCGGATCAACCGCGACATCGCCCGCCGGTGGGTCACGTTCCTCAGCGCCGGCGAGCAGTCGCCCGACAGCGCCGAGATGTACGTCGATGTCGCCGACCTGCAGGCCGTCCTGGAGATGGGCGGGGTGTCGGTGCTGGGCTACGCGGCCAAGCGCGCCGAGGCGGCGGGCGGGGGCCTGCTCGACCGGCTCCGGACGAACGGCCACGGCGTCGACCGGGACACGGCGACGCGGAACCTCGTCGAGACGGTCAAGACCGCGACCAACGACCTCACCATGGACGCGGAGCTCGGGTCGGCCGAGGGGGTCGTGCTGCTGGTGTCGGGGCCGCCCGCGGAGCTGACGCAGCGGGGGATCGACGAGGCGCGCCGATATCTCGCGGAGCGCACCGGCGCGAAGCGGATCGCCCACGGCGACGCACCCCGAGAGAACGCGCGGGAGGTGTCCGCCGCCGTGCTGTTCTCGAACGTCGGCACCGCCCGTCGGATCGACGACCTGAAGCAGCGCGCGCGGACGGTGAAACGCGACATGGAGGAGCGGCGCGACGAGCGCGAGCGCAAACAGCGGGAGCTGTTCACCGACGCCGACGACGAGCTCGAATCGCTCGACCCGGACGGACTGTCGAGCGACGACTGACCCGCCGGTCCGGTCGTCGCCGTCGGGGTCAGCCGCCGGACAGCGAATCGCGGAGTCGGTCGACGATCCGCCGGCCCTCGCTGCGGGGGTCCGCCTCCGACAGCTCGACCCCGTCGCCGACGGCGACATCGCCGGGCTCGACTACGTCCGCACAGATCCCGCCACGTCGCCCCTTCAGGGCGCTGGCGACGCCCTTCTCGCCGGCGACCCGCTCGACGTGGGCACACGGCGGTCGGGGACGGGTCCCGCGGAGCACGGCCCCCGTGTCGGCGTCGCCGACGCGGAAGGTGGCCTCCAGCAGGTCGTCCAGGTCCGCGTCCCGCAGGACGACGTTGCGGCGGTGGCGCCCGTCGGTGAGGTCGATCCCGAGGTCGTCGCGGATCGTCGCCAGCGCCTCGGCGGCGACGAACGTCACCTCGCAGACGTCGAACGGGGAGTAGTAGCCCGATCCGTCGCGGTAGCGGTCCCCCTCGATCCCGCCCTCCAGGAGGCGGACGCGGTCGTGTTCGACCATCGGCGCGGAGCCCTCGGGCGCGGTGTACAGCGTCTCGACGCGGCCGGTCACGCCGGATCGACGGGCTCGGGCGACAAAAGTCCACGGCGCGGCCGCCTCGACGGCGACGGGGTCGGGGAGTCGCCGCGGGGCCGACCGCTCAGGGCCAGTTGCCGTTGCCGGTGAAGGCGTCGACGACCCGGCGGATCGCGACGACGTAGGCGGCGGTGCGGAAGTTCGGCACGTCGCGGGCCTCGTAACACGCGGTGAGGTCGTCGAACGCGGAGACGATGTGGCGTTCCAGCTCCTCGTTGACCCGCTCCTCGGTCCAGTAGAAGCGCTGGCGGTTCTGCACCCACTCGAAGTAGCTGACGGTGACGCCGCCGGCGTTCGCGAGGATGTCGGGGAACACGTGGACGTCGGCGTCTGTGAGCACGTCGTCGGCGTCGGGCGTGAGCGGACCGTTCGCGGCCTCGACGATCACGTCCGCCCGCACGTCGCGGGCCAGTTCCGCGTCGATGGCGTTCTCCAGGGCCGCGGGGACGAGCAGGTCGACGTCGAGGGTGAGCAGCCCCTCGTTGGAGAGCTCCTCGTCGGCGTCGGGGTAGTTCGCGACCGCGCCCGTCTCGTTCTTGTGGGCCTTCACGTCGCGGACGTCGAAGCCGTCCTCGGCGTACACGGCGCCCGAGGAGTCCGAGACGGCGACGACGTCGGCGCCCAGGTCCTCGAGGAGGTACGCGGCGATGTGGCCGGCGTTGCCGAACCCCTGTACGGCGACTGAGGCGCCCGTCATCTCCTTCCCGAGGTATTCGAACGCCTCGCGGGCGGTGAGCATCGTCGAGCGACCCGTCGCCTCGACGCGACCCTCCGAGCCGCCGGCCTCCAGCGACTTCCCCGTGACGACGCCCGGCTCGGTCGTGTGCTCCAGCGTCTCGTAGGTGTCTTTGATCCAGTTCATCTCCCGCTGGCCGGTGTTCACGTCGGGCGCGGGGATGTCGGAGTCCTCGCCGATGAGCGGGCGCAGCTCCTCCGCGAACGAGCGAGTGAGGCGTTCGATCTCAGCGGCGGAGTGGTCGGCGGGGTCGACGACGATGCCGCCCTTCCCGCCGCCGTAGGGGATGTCGACGACGGCGCACTTGTACACCATCCAGCCCGACAGCGCCTTCACCTCGTCGCGGGTGACGCCCGGGTGATAGCGGATCCCCCCCTTGTACGGGCCGCGGTCGCCGTTGAACTCCGAGCGGAACGCGGTGAACCGCTCCATGGAGCCGTCGTCCATGTCGACCGAGAGGTTCAGCTCCAGCACGCGCTCGGGGTGTTTGAGCCGCTCGATGACGTCGGCGTCGACGTCGAGATATGCCGCCGCGTCGTCGATCTGTTCCTGGAGGCTTTCGAAGGGGTTCGCCTCGTCACTCGACATACTGTACCCGGGACCGTGACCGTTCTTAACCGTGCCGCATCAATACCATAGGTATTCTCGGTACGTCATTATACACCACCGCGGCGTGACGGGAGGTCGTCCCGCTGCGGCGGGTCGATTTTGGGGATCGGTCGGTCCGTCGCTTGCGGCCGACCGTACGTCAGATCACGCGTCGCCGACGCGGTGCCGGAGTTTGTACGGAGTCCGAACGGAGTCCGCCCGATCCTGAAGGGATCTTGAAAAATCGATACATGCCGGTCGCCGTTCGGATCGACCGGAGGGTCGGCCTCCGGACCACCCAATGGAAGACGACACGACCGACGACGACACACGACTGGTAACGACACGAAGAACGGCGCTGGCGGCGTCCGGCGCGGCCGTCGGCGCGCTCGGCCTCGGCAGTACGGGCGTCGGCGCGAGCCGACAGGGAGACGAGGACGCAGCAGACGACGACGCCGAGGGCGGATCGGGGCGGCGCTACCGGGTGACGGTCGCGAACCTCACCTCGGGGCAGTTCCTCACCCCGCCCGCGGTCGCGGTCCACGACCCGAGCGTCGGGGTGTTCTCGGTCGGCGACGAGGCCAACGAGGCCACCCGCGAGGTCGCCGAGAACGGGAACCTCGACCCGCTCGCCGAGCTGATCGAGGGGACGGACGAGATCCGGGCCGCGGCCATCGGGGCCGAGCCGCTGGTGCCGTCCGCGGACCCGGGCAGCACCGGCCTGCCGTACACCGTCGAGCTGGAGCTGTCGGTACCCGGAGAACGGGGTGCTCCCGAGGGGACGCCCGCCGGGAGGTCGAACTTCCTCACGTTCGTCGCGATGCTCATCGCCACCAACGACGGCTTCGCCGGCCTCGACACGGTGCCGCTGCCGACGGCGGTGAACGAGTCGCGCTCGTACCTCGCGGCGAGCTACGACGCCGGCACCGAGAGGAACACCGAGCGGTTCGCCGACATCGTCCCGCCGGCGCAGGCGCTGGCGGGCATCGACGCCGACGCCGACGGCATCGCGAGCCCGCAGCCGGAACTCGACGAGGGCGGCGTCGTCTCGCCTCACCCGGGGCTCTCCGGCGACGGCGACCTCGACCCCGACCGGTTCGGCTGGGACGACCCCGTCGCGCTCGTGCACGTCGAGCGGACCGGGTGAGCCACCGGGACGTACCGCCGAGCCGTACCGGGACGTACCGCCGCCGACTACTCGGTGCAGACGTCGACGCCGGCGGCCAGCGCCCGGTCGCGGATCCGCTCGGCCCGCGCGATCAGGGGCGCGTCGACCATCTCGCCGTCCACCTCGAACACGCCGCGTCCCTCGGTCGCCGCCGCGTCCCGCGCCGCGAGCACCCGCTCGGCCCACGCGATCTCCTCGTCGTCGGGCGTGAACGCCGCGTTGATTACGGGCACCTGCGCCGGGTGGATCGCCATCTTGCCGTCGTAGCCGAGCGTCGCCGCGAACCGCGTCTCCTCGCGGAGCCCCGCCTCGTCCTCGAAGTCGGTGAACACGGTGTCGATCGCGTCGACGTCGGCCGCGGCGGCCGTGGTCGCCACCTTCTCGCGGGCGTACAGCACCTCCGTCCCCTCGTCGGTCCGGGTCGCGCCCAGGTCCGCCGAGAGGTCCTCCGCGCCGAACGCGACGGCGTCGGTCGGCCCGGCGTCGGCGACGGCCGCGGCGTCGAGCACCCCGCGTGCGGTCTCGATCAGCGCGATCACAGGGACCGGATAGCCGTAGTCGCGGAGTCGGTCGCCGAGCCGGTCGACGGCCGCCCCCGATTCCGCCTTGGGAAGCATCACCGCGTCGAACGGGGGGTTACCGCCGGTGCCGTCGGCCCCCTCAGCCCCCCCGTCACCGTCGTCGCCGTCGCCGACTAGCGCCGCCAGGTCGCGCTCGGTGTCGGTCCCGGTGACGCGGACGCACAGCTCGGCGTCGGGGTCGAACGACGGGTCGGTCAGCAGTTCGCGGACGGCCGCGCGGGCCTCCGCCTTGCGCCCGGGCGCGACGGCGTCCTCCAGGTCGAACACGATGGTGTCCGCGCCGGCGCCGGGCGCCTTCCGCATGAGATCCGGGCGGTCGCCGGGCGAGAACATGACGCTGCGTCTGGGCACGGACGGTCGTTCGACCGGGCGGCGTATCAATCCCGCCGTCGCCCAGGCGCACGGGGGTCGTCGTCGCGACATCGCTGGCGCTCCCGCGGCGTCCGACCGCGGGTCCCCCACGGTTTTGAGGGCTCGCGGCGACGCTCGGCACGTGACCGGCAAGTACTACGAGGAGTTCACCGTCGGCGAGACCATCCGGCACGGGAAGCGCCGGACGGTGTCCGAGCGCGACAACCAGGCGTTCTGCGACCTGACGATGAACCAACAGCCGCTCCACCTCGACGCGGCGTTCGCGGCGGGCACGCAGTTCGGCGAGCGCCTCGTCAACGGGCTGTACACGATGTCGCTGGCAACCGGGCTGTCGATCCCGGAGACGACCGACGGCACCATCGTCGCGAACCTCTCGTACGACGACGTGGAACACCCGAACCCGGTCGTCCACGGCGACACGATCCGCGCGGAGTCGACGGTGCTGGACAAACGCGAGACCAGCGACGGCGAGCGCGGCGTCGTGACGATGCGGGTGGACGCGTACAAGCTGGGGAGCGAGGACGCCGACGACACGCTCGTGTGCACGTTCGAGCGGACGGTGCTGTCGCTCAAGCGGGCGAACGCGGAGTAGCGACGGACCGACGGAAGTGCCTCGACCGGGTCGATTCGTATCTCGCAGGCTGAATTCGACTCCGCTCGACAGGCGACAACCGTTCGTGAGGGCGACTGCGCGTACAGATAATCGATTTCTGAGCGGCCGTCGACGACGGCGACTACCCGCGGAAGCCGAGCGACTGGGAGACGGGGATCGGTCCGGCCTCCGTGCGGTACCTGCCGGGCGTCGGACTCCACGACATGCACGACCCGAAGCAGTGGCGGGAGGCGGTCCGGACGACGACGCCGTGCTGCCGGCAGATTCTGCCGGCGCGCCGGGAGGGGTGAGCGGCACGGGGTCGGGCGAGGGGTACTTCGGGTCGACAGCCCAACGGCGACCGTGATCGAACGAGCCACGGCGGCGGCCGAGCGGCTGACCCGACGGCTCCCGCCGGCGGCGACGCTCGCCCGATGGGCGCTCGGCGCGATGGTGCTCGCGGCGGGCGTCCACAAGCTGCTGGAGCCGGCCGCGTGGACCGTCTACGTGACCGACTGGCTGGCGCCGCTGCTGGTCGTCTCACCCACCGCGTTCATGCTGATCAACGGGTATCTGGAGGTCGGCTTCGGCGTCGCCCTCCTCGCGGACCGGTACGTCCCGTTCGCGTCGTTCGTCGCCGCGGCATCGCTGTCGGCGACGTGTGTCTACCTGGCAGTGGTGTGGGCGACCGCCGGCGCGTTCGGCGACGTGCTGGCGCGGGACCTGGGCCTCGCAGGGCTGGGGTGGGCGGTGCTGCGGGCGTCGCTGGTCGGCGAGGGGTGAAGCGCCACGGCGAGACCGTCCGGTCCGCGGGGCGGAGCGGGGGAACCGTCTCACGCCGGGGTCGGCGGCACTGCTGGCGACGGGCGAATGGCGAACAGACGGCGCTTGTCGCGCGGACGGCGGGGCGCCGTACACCCGCTGACCCCCATCCGTCGACTCGTCAGGTCACGGCCGGGGGTGGTCGCGTACTCCTATTTGAATCCTCGTCGGCCCGCGTCGCTCAGAGGATCGTTCCGTGCTTCTTGTCGGGCACCGACTTCTCGATGTCCGCGTAGAAGTCGAACCGCCCGACGAGCTCCTCGCGGAGCCGCGAGGGCGCGACGATCTCGTCGATGACGACCTCGCTGGCCATCCGATGGACGTCGATGTCGCGGCGGTACTCCTCGCGGAGTTCGTCCTCGGTCGCCCGCCGCTCGTCCTCGTCGTCGATCTCGGCGAGCTCGTTGGCGTACACGGCGTTGATCGCCGCCTCCGGCCCCATGATTCCGATCTCTCCCGAGGGGAGACCGATGACGGACTCCGGCTCGTAGGCGGGGCCGCCCATCGCGTAGATGCCGGCGCCGTACGCCTTGCGGACGACGACGGTCTGTTTGGGTACCGTCGCCGAGGAGGTGGCGTAGATGAACTTCTTCCCCTTCTCGAGGATCGCGTCCCGCTCGACCTGGGAGCCGGCCATGAACCCCGGCGTGTCACAGAGATACAGCAGCGGGATCTCGTAGGCGTCACACGTCCAGATGAACTCCGCGGCCTTCTCGGCGGCGTCCGGGAAGATGGCGCCCGAGCGCTCGGTCGGCTGGTTGGCGACGACGCCGACCGGACGGCCGTCGATGCGGGCGAACGCCGTGACGATCTCCGTGCCGTAGTCGGGCTTCAGCTCGAGGACGGACTCGGCGTCGGCGACCCGGTCGAGCAGGTCGTGGACGTCGTACGGGCGGTTCGGCGCCGCCGGGATCAGCTCGTCGACGCCGTCGGGGGAGTACGTCGGGGGCGTCGGGTCGCTCCGGGGCGGCGTCTCGCCCGCCCTGTCCGGCAGGTAGCTCATCAGGTCCGCGACGAGCTCGCGGGCGTGTCGTTCGTCCTCGGCGACGAGGTCGGCGCTGCCCGAGTGCTTCGCGTGGACGTCCGGCCCGCCGAGCTCGTCCATCTCGATCTCCTCGCCGGTGACCATCTTCACCATCCGCGGCGACGCGATCGCCATCGCGGACATCCCCTCGACCATGACGGTGAAGTCGGCGAACACCGGCGTGTACGCCGCGCCGGCGATGCAGGGGCCGTAGAGGACGCAGATCTGCGGGACGCGCCCGGAGAGCATCGAGTGGTTGTAGTAGTACTTCCCGATCCCCTCCCGGTTGGCGAAAAAGCCCGTCTGCTGGTCGATCCGCCCACCCGAGGAGTCCATCAGGTAGAGGACCGGCTTCCCGTTCTTGAGCGCGCGCTGCTGCATCCGGAGGAACTTCTCGACGCCGCGGCCGGCCATCGACCCCGCCTTCACCGTGAAGTCGTTGGCCATGAAGTGGAGGTCGCGGCCCTCGAACTCGGCGGCGCCGGTGACGAGCCCGTCGGCGGGGAGACGGTTCCCTGGGTCCGCCTCGTCGACATCCGGCGAGTTCGGGTGCCAGGAATCGAAGTTGGCGAACCTGCCGTCCTCGAACCTCACGCCGTCGGCGGCGCCCTCGCGGTCGGCGTCGCCCGGGCCGCCCGCGCCGCCGTCCCCGAACCAGAGGTCGAGGCGGTCGCGGACGAACAGCTTCCCCCGGTCGGGGAGGCGCTCCCGGTACTTCTCGGGGCCGCCCTGGAGGATGTCGTCGATCTCGGCCCGGAGCGCCCGCTCCCGGTCGGTGGGGCCGAGGTCGTCGTCCAGCGGATGCTCGACCGCGGGCGGCTCCGCGCTCGCGAGCAGCTCGGCCGCCGTCCCGTCGTCGTCACCGGCGTACACGTCGACGGCGACGCCGAAGTGCTCGGCCATCGCCTCGGCGATGGCGGCGGCCTCCTCGTCGGTCGCCGCCGCGCCCACGTGGACTCTCATACGGGGGGATCGCAAGAATTGCGGAAAGGGTTTTCCATGACGGCGGCACGAGTCGCCCCCGTCGGCCCCGCCGTTCCGAACGGTCGTTCAGGACAGACTCAAGTCGGCGGCGCCGAACGGGGTATCGTGAGCGACGATCACGACGAGACCCTCCGAGCCCTCGCGGAACTGCCGACGATGGCCCACCCCGCGCCGAGCCCCGACGGCGAGGAGGTGGCGCTGTACTACGACGTCGACGGTCGAAACGAACTGTACCTCCTCGATCCCGACACGGGCGACCTCACGCGGTGGTCGGACGGTCAGGTGCCGAAGGACGCCCGCCACGGCTTCGCCTGGGACGCCGACGGCGACCGGGTCCTCTTCCACCTCGACGAGGCCGGCGACGAACAGAACGACGTCCACGCCATCGACCGCGACGGCGACACCGAGGTCGTGATCGAACACGACGGCCAGGTGACGCTGCAGTCCGTCGGCGACGACGGCGAGACGCTGCTGTACGGCTCGAACCACGGCGGCCAGATGAACGTCTACCGGCACGACCTCCCGACCGGCGAGACGACGAGGCTGACCGACCACGACCGTGCCGTCTGGACGGCGGAGTTGTCGCCCGACTGCGACCGGTTCGCGTTCATGACGAACGCCTCGGCGGACTACGACAACGCCGACGTGTTCGTCGCCGACGTCGACGGCTCGAACCGCCGCAACCTCGGGATCGGCGAGACGGGGGCGGAGTCCGCCCCCGCCGACTGGCACCCCGACGGCGACGCGCTGCTCGTTTCGGACAACACGCCCGACAGGAGCCGCTGTGGCGTGTACGACCTCGACACCGACGAGGTGCGGTGGTACGGCGCCGGCGAGTACGAGGAGACGCCCGCGTTCTTCCTCCCGGACGGCGACCGCTTCCTCACCACGCGCTCGCGCGACGCCGAGGAGGTTCCGGTCGTCTACGACGTCGGCTCCGGCGAGGGGCGCGTGCTCGACCTCCCCGGCGGCGTCGCCTCGCTGGCGGACGACACCCCTCTCGCCGACGGGCGCGTCCTGATCCGGCACACGACGCCGACACGGCGGCCGGAACTGCTCGCGTACGACCTCGACGCCGACGAGTCGGAGACGGTCCTGGAGGCGGAGTACGGCCCCTTCTCCCCCGCGGACTTCGCGGACGCGGAGTACCTCACCGTCGAGTCCGACGGGGTCCCCGAGACGCCGCAGCGCGCGGTCGAGCACGACCCTTACGAGGAACTGGAGGTCGGCGCGATCCTCTATGACTCCGGCGAGCGTCCCTCGCCGCTGATCGTCAACCCCCACGGCGGTCCGCGTCACCGCGACACCCTCTCGTTCGGCTACCGTACGCAGTTCCTCGTCTCGCGCGGCTTCTCGGTCCTTCAGGTGAACTACCGCGGCTCCACGGGCCGGGGCCGCGAGTTCGTCGAGGCGCTGTACGACGACTGGGGCGGGGCCGAACAGGGCGACGTTGCGACCGCCGCCGAGCACGTCCTCGCGGAGTACGACTGGCTCGACGACGACCGGGTCGTCGTCTACGGCGGCTCCTACGGCGGCTACTCGGCGAACTGGCAGCTCGTCCAGTACCCGGACCTCTATGACGCCGGCATCGCCTGGGTCGGCGTGAGCGACCTGTTCGACATGGCCGAGAACACGATGCCGCACTTCCGGTCGGAGCTGATGGTGAAGTACCTCGGCGAGCCCGACGAGAACGCCGACGTCTACGAGGAGCGGTCGCCGGTCACCCACGCTGCGAACCTCGACGCGCCGCTTCTGATCGTCCACGGCGTGAACGACCCCCGCGTGCCGGTGTCGCAGGCGCGGCTCCTCCGCGACGCGCTGGTCGAGGCCGGCTTCGAGGCGGGGGAGGACTTTGAGTACGAGGAGCTCGGGGAGGAGGGCCACGGGTCCTCGGACATCGCGGACAAGCTCCGCAGCCTCGAACTGCTCGACGACTTCCTCGACCGTCGGGTGGGCACCGCCGAGGCGGGGATCGTCGCCGGCGACGACTGAGCGGCGGTCGGGGTGCCGTCCCACCCCGTCGGCCCCTCGGACCTCGCAGCTGGTACCCGGCCACCCCGTCGCCGGCTCCGTTCGCCTCCCGCTGCGCCTCCGCGGCTCGGCCCGCCGGACCTCCCCGTTCACGAGACCGCAGGTATCACGAGCTCGAAAACCGCGCAGCGACTTCCGGACGCCGCGGACCGCCGTCTCCGCCGGTCGCTCGCCTCGCTCCGTCATGTATCCCGCTACGTCGCTTGGCGGCTCGCCCACGAGCTCGCCGCCGTGTTCCGAGGCCTCCCTCCGGTCGGCCTCGCTAGTCGAACATCTTGTCGTCGAACTCCGGCACGTCGAAGCCGCCCTCGCCGCCCCAGCCGTCCATCACGCGGCTCTGGTACAACATTAGCGCCACCTGCGGAACCGCCTGCGGCGGCACCGGCGACGACTCCTCGAACGCGTCGTCGGTCCAGGTGTTGTACTCGTCGACGACGTCCATGGCGTCCTTGAAGCTCCGCAGCATGAGCGCCTTGTACCGGTCTCTCATCGTCCGCGTTCACGTCCCGGGAGGTGTGGGTCTGTCGGTTCCCGGCGCTACGCCAGCGTCGACTCCAGCCGCTCGATCAGGGCATCGTTCCCGACGTAGACCGGCACGCGCTGGTGGAGCCCCGTGGCCGGCACGTCCAGCAGCGAGCGCTCGCCGTCCGAGGAGCGCCCGCCCGCCCCCTCGACGAGATACGCGACCGGGTTGCCCTCGAACTGGAGCCGGAGCTTCCCCTCCGGCGACGACGCGAGCGTCGGGTAGGCGAACACCCCGCCGTAGGAGAGCACCTGGCTCACGTCGGCGATCATCGCGCCGCCGTAGCGGAGCTTGAGCTCCGCCTCGACCGCCTCGACGTAGGCGGCGACGTCGTCGGGCCAGTCCGGCACCCGGCCGCCGAAGCCGTACACCGTCGGCTCCTCGGGGAGCTCGACCGTCTCCACCGGCTCGCGCTCGCCGTCCTCGACGAGGTACTCCCGGACCGTCGCGTCCGCCGGCGCGCCGACGCCGGCGACCATCGTCGTCACGGGACCGTACAGCACGTAGCCCGCGCCGACCAGGTCCCGTCCGGGGGCGGGCAGGTCGCCGTCGTAGACCGCGACGACGGTGCCCATGGGGTTGTTCGACTGGAGGTTCGAGGAGCCGTCGAGCGGGTCGACCGCGACCGACACCCGCCCCTCGCCGAGGTCGACGGCCGACTCGCGCTCCTCGCTCGCGTACGTCCCCACGCCCTCCACCGCGGCGAGGGCGGACTCGATCGTCTCGTCGGCGAAGACGTCCGCCGCGAGCACCTCCTCGCCGGAGGGGTTCTCCCCGTCGAGGTAGCGCCGCCTGCCGGGCAACCCCGCGCGGATGTCCGGGGCGATGTCGGCGACGGCGTCGAGCACCCGCTCCGCGACGGCGACCATCAGTCGTCCGCCACGGCGGCGCTCGACGTGTGTTTCAGCGCCTCCTCGACGCTCGCGTCCTCGAAGATCACCGCCTCCAGCGCGTCGAGGATCTCCTCGGGGTTGTCCCGCTGGAACACGTTGCGGCCGACGGCGAGTCCGTCCGCGCCGCCCGCAAGCGCCTCCGAGACCGTCTCCAGGAACGCCCGGTCGTCGGTCTTGGAACCGCCGGACATCACCACCTTGGCGGGGCCGGCCAGGTTCGCGGCGTGGCCCATCGCCTCCGGCGAGCCGGGGTACTTCACCTTCGCGACGTCGGCGCCGAGCTCCAGCCCGAGCCGCGCCGCGTACGCGACGGTGTCGGCGCCGGTGTCGTTCTTCAGCCCCTGTCCGCGGGGGTACGACCACATGACGACGCCCATGTCGTGGTCGCGGGCGGCCTCCTGGGCCCGGCGGAACTCCTCGGCCATCTCGACCTCGTGGTTGGAGCCGCCGTACAGCGTGAACCCGATCGCGTCCGCGCCCAGCTCGGCGGCGTACTCGACCGACCAGTTCACGGCCGAGTCCGGCTCGCCCATCCAGAGGTTCGAGGTGCCGTTGAGCTTCGCCAACAGCGTCACGCGGTCCTCGTAGCGCGGGTAGTACGCCTCGGCGACCCCCTTGCCGACCGCGAGCGCGGTGACGGCGTCGTGGGTCGCCAACTCGAACACCCGCTCCGGGTCCGCGGTCTCCGGGTTCGGCTCGAAGTCCACGGGACCGTGCTCGATCCCGTGATCGTACGCCAGGATCAGTACGTTTCCGTCCCTGCTGATGGCGTCGGTCGCGTCGGGGAGCATACCGGAACGCGCACGCCATCGTTCATAAATCGAATGGTGTATTCGAACTGATATTTACTCGGGGGCGAGTAGCCGATCACGGAGAGCGGCCGGCATGGTCGACGGCGGCGTCCCGGAGTTCCGCCACCCGGTCGGCGTCCCGGTCGAGCGCCGCGGCCACGGCCTCGGGGTCCGCCGAGGCGAGCGCGCGCACCGAGGTGATGCCCGCCTCCGCGAGGTCGGCCGCCTCGGTCGCGCCCACGCCGTCGAGCGAGCCGACGGGGGTGGGCCGCGAGCGGTCGCGCCACGCCGACTCGGCGGCGACCGGGTCGCCGGAACCGTCCGCCTTCGCGCCGTCCCCGCCGGAGGCGGCGACCCATGCCGCCTCCCCGTCCGGCTCCGGCTTCGACTCCTCCTCCTGCCAGTCGCCCGACGACGCCGCCACCCACGCCCGCTCGGCGTCGCCGAGGCCGCGGACCTGCGAGGAGCGCCGGCCGAGGTCGTCGCCCTCGGACTCGAACGACCAGGCCAGCGAGTGCTCCCGCCGGATCCGGGCGGCGACGCCGGGATTGACGCCGGCGTCGACCAGCATCCGGTAGGAGACGGCCTTCTCGCGGATGTCGTCGACCCCGAACGACGCCTCCGCGAGCGTCTCGGCCGTCGCCGGCCCCACGTACTTCACCGCGCTGACGCGCTCATCCCCCATTCACGCTCACCTGTGCGTGGCCTCGGAGCCGAACCCTTTAACGTTTCTGCGGCAGTTCTCGCCCGCGGATAATTCCCCCCGGCACCGGCGGCTCCGCTACGCTTACGGGCGGCGCCGAGTCAGAACGGGTATGCGCGAGCTCTCGACCGTCGACACCGTGGGCGTCGTCGGCGCCGGAACGATGGGCAACGGCATCGCACAGGTCGCCGCGGCCGCGGGCTACGACGTGGTGATGCGCGACATCGAGCAGGAGTTCGTGGAGAACGGGTTCGACGCGATCGAGTCGTCGCTGTCGCGTCTCGACGCGAAGGGCGAACTCGATGAGGCGCCGTCGACGATCCGCGACCGGATCGCCGGCACGACCGACCTCGCGGACCTGACGGACGCGGACCTCGTGGTGGAGGCCGCGCTGGAGGACATGGAGATCAAGCAGGACGTCTTCGGGGAGCTGGAGCGGATCACCGACGACGACGTCGTGCTCGCGACGAACACCTCGACGCTGTCGATCACCACCATCGCCTCCGTCACCGACCGAGAGGAGCTCGTCGTCGGCCTCCACTTCATGAACCCCGTCCCGGTGATGAGGGGCGTGGAGGTCGTCATCGGCGAGAAGACCGACCCCGCGGTCGGGGAGCTCGCCCACGCCTTCGCCGAGGACCTCGGCAAGGAGACGTGGGAGAGCGACGACAAGCCGGGGTTCGTGACGAACCGCGTGCTCATGCCGTGGATCAACGAGGGGATCCGGGCGTACGACGAGGGCGTCGCGACGAAGGAGGACATGGACAAGGGGATGAAGCTCGGCACGAACGTCCCGATGGGGCCGCTGGAGCTGGCCGACCACATCGGCCTCGACATCTGTCTCGACGCCAGCCGGACGCTCCACGAGGAACTGGGCGACCGCTACAAGCCCGCCTACCTGCTGAAGCGGAAGGTCGACGCCGGCGACCTCGGGAAGAAGACCGGCAAGGGGTTCTACGAGTACGACTGACCGCGGACTCGCCCGTCCTATTCGGAACGACTAACCCACGCCCCGCCCGTTCGGCGGATATGAAAGCCACCGCCGTGGCCCACCCCATCCAGGGGCTCGTGAAGTACCACGGGATGCGCGACACGGAGCGCCGTCTGCCGTACCACGACTCGATCAGCCTCTGTACGGCCCCCTCGCGCACCACGACGACCGTCGAGTGGGAGCCCGACGCGACGCCCGCCGACGACGAGTACCGGATCGACGGCGAGATCGTCGAGGGGCGCGGCGCCGAGCGCGTCGAACTGGTCGCCGACCACGTCCGCGAGCTCGCCGACCTCGACGCCGCGGTGCGCGTCGAGTCCGAGAACTCCTTCCCGTCGAACGTCGGCTTCGGCTCCTCCTCCTCGGGGTTCGCCGCGCTGGCGACGTCGCTGGTCGAGGCCGCGGGGCTCGACATGACGCGGCCGGAGATCTCGACGGTCGCGCGGCGCGGCTCCTCCTCGGCGGCCCGCGCGGTCACCGGCGCCTACTCCGTGCTGTACGCCGGCATGAACGACGACGACTGCCGCGCCGAACGGCTCGACGTGGGCGTCGGCCCGGACGGCTTCGACCCCGAGGCGGACCTGCGCGTGGTGACGGCGCTTGTCCCCTCGTACAAGGAGACGGAGGAGGCCCACCGCGAGGCCGAGGCGAGTCACATGTTCGACGCCCGGATGGCTCACGTTCACGAGCAGCTCCAGCGCATGCGCGATCGCCTCCGCGTCGGCGAGTTCGGGGAGATCTTCGAGATCGCCGAACACGACTCGCTGTCGCTGACGGCGACGACGATGACCGGCCCCGCGGGCTGGGTGTACTGGCAGCCCGAGACCGTCGCCGTGTTCAACGTCGTGCGCGAGCTCCGGGAGGAGGAGGGCGTCCCCGTCTACTTCTCGACGGACACCGGCGCAAGTGTCTACATCAATACGCCCGCCGAACACGCCGAACACGTCGAGGAGCGGATCGCCGAGGTCGGCGTCGAGACCGACATCTGGGAGGTCGGCGGCCCGGCGCGCGTCCTCGGGGAGTCGAAGTCGCTGTTCTGAGCCGCCGCTGGGGTGTCGCTTCCGACGGTTGCTGACAGGCGGCGCGGTCGTATGGCGGGGAGTCCCCGGTCGCTCCCCGGTTCCGCGGGCGGTGCGCCGCACACCCGCTCGTCGCCCGCGGACGACGGTCACGTCACGGAGGGGTTGGCCCCGGCTCCGTATTTGAACCCTCGTGTCGCGGTGTGACGGCCCTCGGGTCGGCCGACGACCGCTCGGGTGGCCTCCCGACTGCGTCACGCCCTTACCTTCCCACCCTTTAGGAACGGTACCGATGCACGTCGCCGTTCTCGGCGCCGGCTACGCCGGCGTCGCCCTGACCCGCCGCCTCGAGTCCCGCCTGCCGCCGGAGGTCGACATCACCCTCGTCAACGAACACGCGGAGCACGTCCTCGTCCACGAGACCCACCGCGCGATCCGCCGACCGGCCGTCGCCGACGCCGTCTCGGTGCCGCTAGCGGACCTGCTGGACCGCGCGGAGCTGGTCGTCGACCGCGTCGTCGACGTGGACGCCGAGGCCGGCCGGGCCGAGCTGGCCTCGGGCGACCCGGTCGAGTGGGACTACGGCGCCGTCTGTCTCGGCTCCGAGACGGCCTACTACGGCATCGACGGCCTCCGCGAGTACGCGACGCCGATGAAGTCGCTCGACGACGCCGCGGCCGTCCGCGAGGCGTTCCTCGACCTCCTCCCGGCGGGCGGCCGGGTCGTCGTCGGCGGCGCCGGGCTCTCGGGCGTCCAGGTCGCCGGCGAGCTCGCCGCGCTGGCCGACGAGGAGGGCGCGACGGTCCCCGGCGACGTCGAGGTGCTGCTGGTCGAGCAGCTGTCGGAGGTCGCCCCGAACTTCCCGGAGAACTTCCGGCGGGCCGTCCGCGAACAACTGGTCGACCGCGGCGTCGAGGTGCGCACGGACACCGCCGTCGAGCGCGTGACCGGCGACCGTCTCCACACCGACGCGGGCGCGGTCGAGTACGACCGGCTCGTCTGGACCGGCGGCATCGCCGGCGACGACGCGCTCGCCGGCGACCGGCCGACCGTCCGGGCGGACCTGCGGCTCGCGGACCGCACGTTCGCGCTCGGCGACGCCGCCCGCGCCGTCGACGCGAACGGCGAGCCGGTCCCGGCATCCGCCTCCGCGGCCGTCCGCGAGGCGAAGACGGCCGCCGAGAACATCGGCAGGCTCGTCGACCACGAACTGGCCGCCGCGCCCGACGACTTCCGGCCCCGGCTGACCCGCTACCGTTTCGACGTGCCCGGCTGGCTCGTCTCCGTCGGCGACGGCGCGGTCGCACAGCTCGGGCCGACGGTCCTCACCGGCGCCCCCGCACGGGCGTCGAAGGCGTCCGTCGGGGCCGGCTACCTCACCTCCGTCGGTGCCGTCGACAGCGCCCTCGACCTCGTCGAGGAGGAACTGCTCTGATCGAGCGGAAACGAAACGATCGTTTCCGCTCGTCGCGTATATCTGTCCATCCGGAATATTATCCGCTACTAGGACCTATGATCGATGGAACACGACCCCAGACAGCGTTTTGTTCTCCCGCCCGGAACGTTGTGGCCAATGCCAGCGAACGACATCGATCCGTACAGCAGTTCCGAGGGACTGTTCGAGTGTGTCGGCTGCGGGAGCCGACAGCGAGCGGCGAGTCGTCCGGGCGAGTGCCCGGACTGCGGCGGCGAGGTCCGCAACATCGCCGTCAGTCGCGAGTGAGTAGGCCGCACCGCGACGGTCCGGCGTGACCCTAAGGGACCCGGCGGCGGGTGGTCGGAGCGGCCGCCGTCGCGCCCGCGAGCGCGACGCTTAACACCGTCCGGCCGCTACCGTGCACGATGAGTGACACGCCGCGAGCGACGGGAATGGACGCCTTCGCGGCGCTCGGGGAGGAGGTTCGGGCGGCGCTGTCCGAGCGGGGGTTCTCGACGCCGACGGCCCCGCAGCGCGGGGCGATCCCACCGCTGGCCGACGGCCGCGACGCGCTGGTCGTCGCCCCGACCGGCACCGGCAAGACGGAGACGGCGATGCTACCCGTCCTCTCTGCGCTCTCGGAGACGCGACCCGAGGGGCTGGGCGCGCTGTACGTGACGCCGCTGCGGGCGCTCAACCGCGACATGCGCGAGCGGCTGGAGTGGTGGGGCGAGTACCTCGACCTCGACGTGCAGGTCCGCCACGGCGACACCTCTGACTACCGACGGAGCAAGCAGGCGGACGACCCGCCCGACGTGCTAGTGACGACTCCCGAGACGCTGCAGGCGATGTTGACGGGGGAGAAGCTCCGGGCGGCGCTGTCGGACGTAGCCCACGTCGTCGTCGACGAGGTCCACGAACTGGCCGCCTCGAAGCGCGGCGCCCAGCTGACGGTCGGACTAGAGCGCGTCCGCCGGCTCGCGGGCGGGTTCCAGCGCATCGGGCTGTCGGCGACGGTCGGCGACCCCGAGGAGGTGGGGAGGTTCCTCACCGGCGACCGGGGCTGTGAGATCGTCGAGGTCGACGCCGGCAGCGAGGTGGAGTTCGAGGTGGTGTCGCCCGAGGTGGCCGACGAGGACGAGCGGCTGGCCGGGAAGCTGGCGACGGACCCGGAGATCGCGAGCCACGTCCGGCTCATCCGCGACATCGTCCGCGACCACGAGTCGACGCTGGTCTTCGTCAACACGCGCCAGACCGCGGAGGCGCTCGGATCGCGGTTCAAGACGCTCGGCGAGCCGATCGGCGTCCACCACGGCTCGCTGTCGACGGACGCCCGGATCGAGGTGGAGGACGCGTTCAAGTCGGGCGAGATCGACGGCCTCGTCTGCACCTCCTCGATGGAGCTGGGGATCGACGTGGGTCGCGTCGACCACGTGGTGCAGTACAACTCCCCGCGCGAGGTGGCGCGCCTGCTCCAGCGCGTCGGCCGCGCGGGTCACCGGCGCGACGAGACCAGCCGCGGGACGGTCGTCGCCGACGGCGCCGACGACACGATGGAGGCGCTGGCGATCGCCCGCCGGGCGGTCGACGGCGACGTCGAGGCGTCCGGCATCCACCACGGCAGCCTCGACACGCTCGCCAATCAGATCGTCGGCCTGCTGATGGACATGGGCGAGGTCGACGCCCGCGAGGCATACGAGCTGATCACCCGGGCGTACCCGTTTCGCGACCTCCCCGAGGCCACGTTCCGGGAGGTCACGCGGGAGCTGTCGGGCAACCGGCTGCTGTGGATCGACGAGGAGCGCGACGTGTTGGAGACGTCCGGCGGCACCTGGCAGTACTACTACCGGAACCTCTCGATGATCCCCGACGAGGAGACGTACGAGGTGTACGACATCTCCTCGCGCCGGCAGATCGGCACCCTCGACGAGCGGTTCGTCGTCAACTTCGCCCAGCCGGGCGAGGCGTTCATCCAGCGCGGGGAGCTGTGGCGGATCAACGACATCGACGAGGAGGAGTCGGAGGTGAACGTCGCGCCGATCGAGGACCCCGCCGGCGAGGTGCCCTCCTGGACGGGCCAGGAGATCCCCGTCCCCCGCGCGGTCGCGGGCGAGGTGGGGGAGATGCGCGGCGTCGCCGACCCGCAGTTCGCCGGCGGCGCCGACGCCGCGGCGGTCGCCCGGGAGTTCGCCGCCCGCTATCCCGCCGATCCCGGGACGGTCGAGGTGGGACTGGACGCCGTGCGGCGCCACGCGGCGGCGGGCCACCCGATGCCGACCGACGACCGCATCGTCGTCGAGGGTCGCGGGCGGTCGATCGCCGTCAACGCCGCGTTCGGCCACCGGGTGAACCGGACCCTCGGACGACTGCTCTCGGCGCTGATCGGCCAGCGCACCGGCTCCTCGGTCGGGATGGAGGCCGACCCCTACCGCGTCGAGTTGGAGGTGCCGAGCGGTGTCACCCCCGGCACGGTGATCGAGGTGCTGGAGGGGACCGACCCCGAGCACGTCGAGGCGCTGCTGGAGCTGGCGCTGAAGAACTCGGACACGCTGAAGTTCACGCTCGCGCACGTCGCCGCGAAGTTCGGCGCGCTGAAGCGGTATCAGGGGAACCGGCGCTTCGGCGGCGACCGACTCATGGCGGCGCTCGAGGACACGCCCGTCTTCGACGAGGCCGTGCGGGAGGTGTTCCACACCGAACTGGCCGTCGAGGAGACCGCCGACCTGCTCGACGCCGTCGACGCCGGCGACGTCGAGGTGACCGCCGCCCGCGAGCGCACGCCGCTCGGCACCGCCGGTCGCTCGTCGGGCCGGGAGTTCCTCGTGCCCGAGAACGCCGACGCCTCCGTGATCGAGACGATCCGCGACCGGATCATGGACGACCGCGTGATCCAGCTGTGCGTCCACTGCGGGGAGTGGGACCGGCGGACGAAGGTCCGGCGCGTCCGCGACTCCCCGGAGTGCCCCGAGTGCGGCTCCACCCGCATCGCGGCGCTGAATCCCTGGGCCGACGAGGTCGTGCGGGCCGTCCGGGCCGACGAGAAGGACGAGGAACAGGAGAAGCTCACCCGGAAGGCGAACCGCTCGGCCAACCTCGTGCAGGCGCACGGCAAGCGGGCCGTGATCGCGCTGGCGGCCCGGGGCGTCGGACCGCACAACGCCGCCCGCATCATCGGGAAGCTGCGCGAGAACGAGGACGACTTCTACCGCGACATCCTCAAACAGGAGCGCCAGTACGCCCGCACGAAGCAGTTCTGGGAATAACAACGCCTGTTAGAGAGCTGTGGAACGGGCGGAGTCTGTTCGGTGCCAAAAGTTGAACCCAGGAGTACGAGTCCCATAGTTGCGTCCGGATTCGATATCGACCGACGGTATCGAGCGAGCCGGCGGTCGAAGAAAGTGGTAGAGACACGTCTGGCTGAATAACTCTCGAATTGAACATACAGCGCTCCGCGATCGTTAAATTGTTCATGTATCAATCGCGTCGTTAATCATAATATTTGTACTGGCAGCGGTGAGGTTCCAATAGTATGCCTGGCCACAAAGGTCCGCTCGTGAGAATTGGGGCGCTTCTCACGATCACCGGTGGGATCGCCCCGTGGATAACGGTGGCCCCACAGAGTTGGCTGGGTGGCTACTTCTTCGGGATGCGATCCGGTCTCGAGCTATATGGCGAGTTTCTCGTCGTAGGCGGAGTGATCGTTCTAACCGCCTCCGTGCTGTCGGATCTCGGATCCCGCCTCGCGGTCATCGCTGCGGGATACGGCGTAGCGAGTATCGCTGTCGCTGTTGGGGAGTTCGTCCGGATCAATGCCGTCGACGGCATTCTCCCCGGGATCGGAGTGTACCTGTGTGCATTGGGTGGGGTCGTGCTCCTCGCAGGTGGGTTCGGGGAGAGGATCGTTTCTCTCGTCTCAAATGTGGTTTCGGGTATCCGGCCCCCGTCCCGTTCCTGAAGTTACGTCCTGTGAACCCCGTGCAGGCGTACGGCAAGTAGGACTCGACGCTCCCACAGGTGGAGAAGTATAATGAAGGCGGGCCGCCTATCCGTCGATATGGGCGGCGAGACCACTCACGAACCGCTTCCTGATGGGGTGCATCAGGAAGCAGCGGCTGCGTTTGCCGACCGTGCGCGGTCTCAACACACGGAGGAACTGGTGGCGCTGTACGTGTTCGGCTCGACAGTACGCGGTGAGGCGTCCGGTCGGTCGAGCGATATCGATGTTCTCGTGATCCTCGGGGACGATATCGACCGCGAGACGGTCGCCGAGTCGCTCCGTGATATCGCCCTCGACGTGACGATCGAGTACGGCCCGGCCGTCGAACTCCACATACTTTCGGAAGCCACGTTCGACCGCTATCGCCGGGATGGAAATCCGTTCGTCCGTACCGTTCTCTCCGAAGGTCGCTCGTATGACTGCTGACGATTCAGCTCCGTTCGTCGAGCAGGAACTCGATCGAGTAGGCACACCGAGCCCTCGACGACGCAACGAAGACGAGAGATGCCGGAGCTTCGGACACTACAGTGATCAACAGACTCTACTACGCCGCATTTCACGCCGTTCAGGCGGCTCTCTACGACCGTGGGTTTGAACCGGCCTCTCACGGCGGCGTACTCTCACTCTTCGGATCCGAAATAATCGCCGACGGCGACGCCCCACGCCGCGACGGACGGTTCTTCAGCAAACTCGCCGAACTCCGTCGACAGGCCGGCTACGGCTACGAGGAACTCGATGAGAACGTCGACGCGCTCCATTCTCGAACCCGAGAGCTCGTTGCCGACATGGAGGCCGTCTGTTCAGTCTCATCTTGAGTTGCGGGTTCTGCCCCTCAACGTTCCTCGGACGTTCCGGAAGACGGTCGGCAGTCACGACGGCGAACTTGTGACCACTACGTCTGCGAAGCGAGCGTTCTGCATCGTCTTCGTGGGTCGCGTTCAGTCCTCGCCCGCCCACTCCGAGAGCGTCGCGGAGACGGCGCTGGCGAGGTGGTTGAAGTCCCGCAGCTCCATCCCGTCGCTGGTGACGAGCACGCCCTTGTCCTCGCCGTCGATGCGGACCGCGTAGCCGTTCTCGAACACGCGCATCGTGTAGCGGTAGTCGCCGAGCTCGGTGCCGGAGTAGCCGTCGCTGGCCATCGCGAAGTCCTGGCGCTCGGTGCCGATGAACGCCATCAGGTCGGCGTCCTGCTCCAGGTCGTCGCGGAGGTACAGCTGCTCGTGGTCGGTCCGGGAGAAGTACGTCACCGACCGCGCGTTGTCGCCGACCGTGGTCCGGCACGTCGAGACGAGTCGGTCGGCGGCCTCGTCGGGCAGCAGTTGTGACATACCTCCCACCCTCGGTCGCGCGTGTTCAACCGTGCGGTTGCCAGTCAGTATTGCCGGCAGCGGCGCGGGGGGCGGTACCGAGTCTCACGCACCGTTATCCTCCCGAGAGCCGACGTCTCGCCCGTGACCGACCCGTTCGGCCGCGCGATCCGCGAGTTCCACCGCCGCGAGCAGGAGGAGCCGCTGTGGTGCGTCGACGGCGACGACCGACTCGAACACCCGATCGAGCGGTTCTACTTCGCGCGGCGAGAGGAGTCCGTGTACGACACCCTCGACGCCGACAGGCTCGCGGCGCCGCTGCTCGACCTGGGCGCGGGTGCCGGCCGGGACGTGCTGCGGTTCCAGAAGCGGTACGACGGACCGGTGGTTGGACTGGAACCGTCCACACACCTCGTCGAGACGATGCGCGAGCGGGGCGTCGAGCGCGCCGTCGCGGGCGACATGGTCGCGCTCCGGGAGTCGTTCGAGCGCGACCGCTTTCGGGCGGTCCACGCCCACGGCACCCAGCTCGGCCTCGCCCGTTCGCGCCGCCGCCTCCGCGAATTCCTCGCCGACCTCGCGTTCGTGACGACGGACGGGGCCGTCGCCGTGCTCGACAACTACGACCCCGAGGCCGAGTCGGCTCGGGAGCTGCTCGGCTACCGGCCGGACCCGACGCCGGGGACGGGCTACCGCGTGATGCACTTCGAGTACGAGGGCGACGTGGGGGATACCCTGCTGTTCCGTCCGTTCGCGCCGGACGTGCTCCGGGCGGCGTGCGTCGGCTCCGCGTGGACGGTCTCGGCGGTGCGATACACGAACGACCACCACTACGAGGCGGTGTTGCGGAAGGGGTGACCCCCCGACTGCCGTCCGGTCTCGGCCCGGTCAGTCGAGCGACTCGGGCGGACTCACCCGCTCCAGTGCCGCATCGAGGTCGGCCGTCGTCATCGAGAGCGCGTCGGCGTGGTCGTTCGCCTCGGCGCCGAACTCGTCGGCGACGCGCTCGACCGCCCGCATCGTCGCCTCGCGGACGACCGCCGTCAGCTCCGCCCCGGAGTACCCCTCTGTGTCGGCGGCGACGGCGTCGAGGTCGACGTCGTCGGCGATCGGGGTGTGCTCAGTGTGGACGGCGAGGATCTTCCGGCGACCCGCCGCATCCGGCAGCGGGACCTCGACGTGGCTCTCCAGGCGGCCGGGGCGCACGAGCGCGTCGTCGAGCGCGTCCCGCCGGTTCGTTGCCGCGACCACCGCGAGGTTGGGGTTGTCGCCCGCGCGGTCGAGCTCCGTCAGCAGCTGGGAGACGACCCGTTCGCCGACGCCCGAGGCGTCGCCCATGCCGCCGCGGGCGGTCGCGATGGCGTCGATCTCGTCGAAAAAGAGGATCGAGGGAGCCGACTGGCGGGCGCGCTCGAACACCTCCCGCACCGCCTTCTCGGACTCGCCGACGTAGCGGTCGAGCAGCTCCGGCCCCGCGACCTCGATGAAGTTCACCTCCGACTCGCCCGCGATGGCCCGCGCCAGCAGCGTCTTCCCGGTGCCGGGGGGGCCGTACAGGAGGACGCCGGTCGGCGGGTCGGCGCCCGCGGCGTCGAACAGCGGCCCGTAGGTGAGCGGCCACGTCACCGCCCGCTCCAGCGTCGCCTTCGCCTCCGCGAGCCCGCCCACGTCGTCGAAGGTTGTGTCGGGCTGTTCGGCGACGTACTCCCGCATCGCGGACGGCTCGACCGCCGACAGCGCCGACTCGAAGTCCGCCCGCGTCACCGCCACCGTCGCCAGGTCGACCGCGCTGTCGTCCCGCCGCGCGCGCCGCAGCGCCGTCAGCGCCGCCTCCGTCGTCAGCGAGTCGACGTCGGCGCCGACGAACCCGTACGTGCGGGCCGCGAGGCGGTCCACGTCCACGTCGTCCGAGAGCGGCATCCGCCGGACGTGTACCTCCAGGATCTCCCGGCGTCCGGCCTCGCCGGGGACGCCGATCTCGATCTCGCGGTCGAAGCGGCCGCCGCGGCGCAGCGCCGGGTCGATCGAGTCCACGCGGTTGGTCGCGCCGATGACGATCACGTCCTCGCGGGCGTCGAGCCCGTCCATCAGCGAGAGTAGTTGCCCCACGATCCGGCTCTCCATGTCGCCGCCGTCGTCGCGCTCGCCGGCGATGGAGTCGATCTCGTCGAAGAAGACGATCGCCGGCGCGTTCTCGTCGGCCTCCTCGAAGATCTCGCGGAGCCGCTCCTCGCTTTCCCCCTTGTACTTCGAGGTGATCTCCGGGCCCGACACCGACATGAAGGTGGCGTCCACCTCGTTGGCGACGGCCTTCGCGACCTCCGGCTCCGAGAGGGGGAGCTCGATCGTCTCGCGTACGAGGTCGAGCTCCTCGTCGAGGCCGCCGATGTCCTCGTAGGTGACGCCGCCGGCGGGCGCCGTCGGCCCGGGGGCAGTCCCCCCGAGGTCGCCTGCGTCGGCGGGGTCGCTCGCATCGCCACCCCCACGCTGGTTCCCGACCGGGAGGTCGACCGACGCGCCGGTCCCCGTCCGGGAGTCGGCGGCGCGGTCGTCGCCGTCGGCACTCCCGGCTCCGCCGTCGCCGTCCGGTCGTCGGACCGACACCCGGGTGTCGGCGGTGACCCGCGCCGGTCCCTCCGGTCGGGTCTCGTCGACGACGAACACGTTGCCCCCGAGATGCGAGAGCCGGACCTGCTCGCCCGCCCGGACCGGGCGCCCGTCGAGGTCGCGCTTCGCGGCGCGCGACAGCGTGTCGTCGGCGATGGCGACGCCGTCCAGCGCCGCCGGGGCCGTCAGCGTCACCGCGTCCGCCTCGCCGACCCGCTCCTCGTGGACGCGCACCCGCTCGCCGATCCGCGCGCCGGCGTTGGCGCGGGTCTCGGCGTCGATCAACAGCTCGTCGTCGCCGGCCTCGGCGCCGGCGGGCCACACCTTCGCCGCCGTCTCGTCGTCGCCGGCGACGACGACCGTCTCGCCCGAGAGTACGCCGAGCCGGCTCATCGTCGCGTCGGAGAGCCTGGCGATGCCGCGCCCCGCGTCGCGCTTGGCCGCGCCCCGGACCGTCAGCGCCAGTCCCTCGTCGTCGCTCATGCCCTCGCTTCGGCATCGCGGGGCTTACCGCTTTTCACGCGATCGGCGGCGCCGACGCCCGTGCCGATGTGGGTGTCACACCACCCCGCCGATCCGACCGCGGGAGGTCGAGATCTGAGTCCGCAAGCCCGCCGCCCCTCCGTGTGTCTCGGTCGTTCGCTTCGCTCACGGCTCACTGCGTTCGCCGCTCGCATCGAGGTCTCACTCCGTTCGACCTCGCCCCCCTCGACACACGCTCTGCCAGACCACCGACTTGATGTACGCCGGGCGGCTCACCTCGCGTATGGACGACAGCGACATCTCGGACCAGTACGCGCCGGAGGCGGTGGAGACCGCCGTCTCCGAGCGCTGGGACGAGACGAACGCCTACGAGGCGACGAAGGAGGCACACGCCGACGACCCGTCGTTCTTCTTCGTCGACGGTCCGCCGTACACGACCGGGCAGATGCACCTGGGGACGGCCTGGAACAAGACGCTGAAGGACACCGTCATCCGCTACACCCGGATGCAGGGCCACGACGTGACGGACCGGCCCGGCTACGACATGCACGGGCTCCCGATCGAGACGAAAGTCGAGCAGGAGCTGGGCTTCGACACGAAGCGCGACATCGAGGAGTTCGGCATGGAGAACTTCATCGAGGAGTGCCGGGAGTTCGCCCTGCGCAACCGCGAGAAGATGGACGAGGACTTCCGGTCGATCGGCGCGTGGATGGACTGGGACAACCCGTACCAGACCATCGAGCCGGAGTACATGGAGGCCGCCTGGTGGGCGCTCCGGCAGGTCCACGAGCGCGGCCTCGTCGAGCAGGGGAAACGCTCCATCTCCCAGTGCCCCCGGTGTGAGACCGCCATCGCCAACAACGAGGTGGAGTACGAGGAGATCGAGTCCCCCTCGATCTACGTGACATTCCCCCTCTCCGACCGCGAGGGGAGCCTCGTCATCTGGACGACAACGCCGTGGACGATCCCCGCCAACACGTTCGTCGCCGTCGGGAGCGACCTCACCTACCAGCGGGTCGAGGCCACGAACGACGGCGAGACGGAGACGCTGTATCTCGCGGCCTCGACCGTCGAGGACGCGCTCTCGCGCGGTCGCTACGACGACTACGAGGTCGTCGAGGAGTTCGACGGCGAGGAGCTAGTGGGCTGGGGGTACGACCACCCGCTCGCGGAGGAAGTGCCCGAGCACCCCGACTACGAGGGCGCCGGACAGGTGTACACCGCCGAGTACGTCGAGGCCGACCGCACGGGGCTGGTCCACTCCGCGCCCGGCCACGGCCAGGAGGACTTCGAGCGCGGCGAGGAGCTCGGGATGGAGCCGTTCTGCCCCGTCGGCAGCGACGGCGTCTACACGGAAGCCGGCGGCAAGTACGCCGGGCAGTTCGTCCGCGACGCCAACGACGAGATCATCGCGGACCTCGACGAACGGGGCCATCTGCTCGCGAGCGAGACGCACGAGCACAGCTACGGCCACTGCTGGCGGTGTGACACGCCGATCGTCTTCCTCGCGACCGACCAGTGGTTCATCCGGATCACCGAGATCAAAGACGAGCTCCTCGACAACATCGACGACGCCGAGTGGCACCCGCAGTCGGCGCGGGACGGACGCTTCCGCAACTTCGTCGAGGAGGCGCCCGACTGGAACGTCTCCCGGCAGCGCTACTGGGGGATCCCCCTCCCCATCTGGGTGCCCGAGGACGCCGAGTCGGACGACGACGACCCGGTCGTGGTCGGCACGCGCGAGGAACTGGCCGAGCGCGTCGACCAGGACGTCGACCCCGAGGCGATCGACCTCCACCGGCCCTCGGTCGACGGCCTCACGATCACGGAGGACGGGACCACCTACGAGCGCGTACCCGACGTGTTCGACGTGTGGTTCGACTCCTCGGTCGCCAGCCTCGGCACGATCGACTACCCGAGCGACGAGGCGGAGTTCGAGGAGCTGTGGCCCGCCGACCTCATCGTCGAGGCGCACGACCAGACCCGCGGGTGGTTCTGGTCACAGCTCGGCATGGGCACCGCCGCCGTCGGCGAGTCGCCGTACGACGAGGTGCTGATGCACGGCTTCACGACGATGGGCGACGGCTCGAAGATGTCCAAGAGCAGGGGGAACATCGTCGAGCCGCAGGAGGCGATCGACGCCGCCGGGCGCGACCCGCTGCGGTGTTACCTCCTCAGCCACGAGCAGCAGGAGAAGAACCTCGCGTTCGAGTGGGACGGCCTCCACGAGATGCAGTCCACGCTGAACATCCTCTGGAACGTCTTCCGGTTCCCGCTGCCGTACATGCGGCTCGACGGCTACGACCCGGCGTCCCCGGACGTCGACGCCGCGGAACTGGAGGTCGTCGACGAGTGGGTGCTCTCGCGCCTGCAGACCGTCGAGGCCGAGATGGCCGACGCCTGGTCCGACTACGAGGTCGACGACGCCCTGAACGCGCTGCTGGAGTTCGTCACCGGCGACGTCTCCCGCTTCTACGTGAAGGCGATCCGCGAGCGCATGTGGGAGGACGCCGACTCCGCGAGCAAGCGCGCCGCCTACGCGACGACGGCGACCGTCCTGAACGAGGTCACCCGCCTGCTCGCGCCGTACGCGCCGTACATCACCGAGCGGATGTACCAGCATCTCGACGGCGAGGCGACGACCGTCCACCAGCTCGACTACCCCGAAGCGGACGCGTCGCTGCGCGACGAGCGGCTGGAGACGGACATGGCGGTGCTGCGCGACGTGGAGGAGGCCGCGGCGAACGCCCGGCAGCGCGCCGAGCGGAAGCTCCGCTGGCCCGTCACCCGGGTCGTCGTCGAGAGCGGCGACGCGGCGACGCGGGAGTCGGTGTCGCGGCTCCGCGACCTGCTGGCCGACCGGGTGAACAGCCGCTCGGTCGAGGTCGTCGACTCCTACGGCGAGCTCGTCGAGGTCGCCGAGCCGGAGATGTCGAAGCTCGGGCCGGCGTTCGGCGGCGACGCCCAGGCGGTCATGGCCGCCGTCGAGGGGGCGACCCGGGCGGAGCTGGAGACCGGCGACGGCCTCGCGGTCGCGGTCGACGGCGAGACGTACGAGCTCGACCCGGAGATGGTGTCGTTCCGCTCGCGGGCGCCCGACGGCGTCGTCGGCGCCGGGTTCGACTCCGGGACGGTGTACGTCGACACCGAGCTCACCGAGGGCGTGGAGTCCGAGGGGTACGCCCGCGACGTAGTCCGCCGGATCCAGGAGATGCGTAAGGAGCTCGACCTCGACGTGGACGAGCGCATCCGCGTCTCGCTGGACGTCGGCGACGACCGCGTCGCCGGCTTCGTTGACGACCACCGGAAGCACGTCGCCGAGGAGACGCGAACGGACGCGTTCGTCGACGGGGTCGGTGACGCCGAGGGCGAGGACGGTACCGAGGGGGCGTTCGACCTCGTCGAGGAGTGGACCGTCGAGGACGTCGCCGTCACCATCGGCGTCGCGCGCGTAGGGGTGGAGACCCCCGCTGACGACTGACGCGAGGGCGAGCGAAGCGAGCCCTCGGCCGGACCGCGGCGAGGTCTTCGTGCCGAGCCGCGCAGAAATTGACGCGAGGGCGAGCGA
>PXRU01000019.1:0-66530 GCA_003020945.1 Halobacteriales archaeon QS_6_71_20 | reverse complement strand
GCGCCGGGCGTGCACTGGATCGCCGAACTGTTTGCCGTACGCGGGGAGGACACCCGCCGCGACGGCGACGGGACGTTCGATACCCGTCATGACAACTGCGGCGACACTTCCCGGATCTCGGGAAGCGTTGTCGGGGTCGACCCGTCGGCCCGGACGGACGTGCCCGGATCGACAGAATCAATTGAACGCTCGCACAATCGTTCGTATGGCGACGACCGACCGGCTGGAGCGGCTCATCGCGGACGAGGTGGGCGAGTGCTGCGCGGGCGACGTGGACGACCGGCTCGCGGGCCTGCGCGCGCTGGCGGACCGCGCGACCGTGAGCGAGCCCGAGGAGGACGCGGACGCCCTCTCGGCGCTAGGGAGCGACACGCGCTACCGGCTCGCGCGGCTGCTCGCGGCCGCCGACGGGGAGCTGTGCGTCTGTGAGGTGGAGCGACTCGTCGACGTCAGCGAGTCCGCCGTCAGCCACGCGCTGTCGACGCTGACCGACACGGGGCTGGCGACCCGCCGGAAGGACGGCAAGTGGCGCTACTACGACGCCACCGAGCGCGCGGAGGCGCTGTTGGCCGCGCTGGATTCGACCCGGGGGGCCGGCGAGTGAGCGATGACGGCCGAGGCGGCGAGGCGACCCCGAACGCCAACGCCGACGCGAACGCGAGCGACGCCGGCGGCGACCCAGTCCGGATCGCGTTCGTCTGTGTCCGGAACGCCGGGCGCTCGCAGATGTCGTACGCGTTCGCCCGGCGCGAAGCCCAGCGCCGCGGACTGGACGACCGCGTCGAACTGCTGACCGGGGGGACGCGCCCCGCGGAACGCGTCCACGAGGCGGTGGTCGAGGCGATGGCGGAACTCGACATCGACGTGTCGGGGCGCACCCCGCAGGAGGTCACGGACGCCGAGTTGAACGGGTGCGACTACGTGGCGACGATGGGCTGTTCGACGCTCTCGCTGGGCGAGGGGGTCGAGGCGCGCGACTGGGCGCTCGCCGACCCGGGCGGGAAGTCGCCCGAGGCGGTGGCGGCGATCCGCGACGAGATCGAGTCGCGGGTGGTCGCGCTGTTCGACGAGGTTTTCGGGGAGTTCGACGGCAAAGCGGGAACGAGAGTCGGTAGCGACACTGAGGCGGTGATCGACCGTGAGTGAGGAGCCGGTCGGCGCCCACGAGCACGGCCCCGACTGCGGCTGCGAGGCCTGCGGCGACCCCCGGTCGATGGACTTCCTCGACAAGTACCTCACCGTCTGGATCTTCGGGGCGATGGCGGTCGGCGTCGGCCTCGGCTTCGTCGCGCCGTCGGTGACGGGGCCGATACGGAACCTCCGCCTCGTCGAGATCGGGCTGATCGCGATGATGTATCCGCCGCTGGCGAAGGCCGACTACTCGCGGCTGCGGACCGTCTTCAGCAACTGGCGCGTGCTGAGCCTGAGCCTCGTCCAGAACTGGCTCATCGGGCCGACCCTGATGTTCGGGCTGGCGGTCGTGTTCTTCGGCGGGGTCGTCCCCGGCCTCCCCGCGCGGCCGGAGTACTTCCTCGGGCTCGTGTTCATCGGGATGGCCCGCTGTATCGCGATGGTCCTCGTGTGGAACGAGCTGGCCGACGGCTCCACGGAGTACGTCACCGGGCTGGTCGCGTTCAACAGCCTCTTTCAGATCGTCACCTACGGAGTGTACGTCTGGTTCTTCGCGCTCGTTCTCCCGCCGGCGCTCGGAATGGAGTCGCTCGTCGCCGGCATCACGACGTTCGACGTCACGCCGATGCAGGTGTTCGAGGCGATCGTCGTGTTCCTGGGGATCCCCTTCGCGGCCGGGTTCCTGAGCCGCTACGTCGGCACCCGCCTCGGGAGCGAGGCGTGGTACGAGGAGGAGTTCGTACCGCGCGTCGACCCGCTGACGCTCGTCGCGCTGCTTTTCACCGTCATCGTGATGTTCGCGACGCAGGGCGGCACCATCGTCGCCTCGCCGGGCGACGTACTGGTGATCGCGGTCCCGCTGACGATCTACTTCGTCGCGATGTTCCTCGTGAGCTTCGGGATGGGCCGCGGCATCGGCGCGGACTACTCGACGACGACCGCGATCGGCTTCACCGCCGCCTCGAACAACTTCGAACTCGCCATCGCGGTCGCGGTCGCGGTCTTCGGCGTCGGCTCGGGCGTCGCGTTCGCGACGGTCGTCGGCCCGCTCATCGAGGTGCCGGTGTTGCTCGCGCTCGTCAACGTCGCGCTGTACTTCCGCCGCCGCTTCGGCTGGGCCGGCCGCGACGACGGTCGCGGGAGCGCCGCGGCCGAAACCTCCTCCGACGACTGACGGCGGACGAGTGCTACCGCCCGCCTGCGGTCAAGTGCCGGGGACCGACGGAGCAGCGAGGCGGCTTAGACCTCGGCGTCCGTGTCGACCGGCGCGGCCTCCAGCACCCGCAGCGGGTGGTCGATCTCGTGGCCGGTGCCGTGTTCCATCCGCATCGAGCAGATCGGACACTCGGTCATGCCCGTCCCGGCTTCCGCGTGCCGCGTGCCTGGACGGCGCTGGCAGAGGACGAGGATCTCGTAGCCGAACGGCTCGTACACGCGGACGAGCGCCTTCGCCACCTCGACGGTGTTATGTCGTTCACTGTGTTGGTCGGACCCATGAGGGGCCCGGTCGGTCGAGGCCCGTCGAACGGAGGACAACCCAATGCCGGACACATACGTCGGTGCGATCGATCAAGGGACGACCGGGACCCGTTTCATGGTGTTCGACCACGGCGGGCGGGTCGTCGCGAACGCGTACGAGACACACGAACAGGTGTACCCGGAGCCGGGGTGGGTGGAGCACGACCCGACGGAGATCTGGGAGAACACCCGGAAGGTCGTGGTCGACGGCCTGGAGGAGGCAGGGCTCGCGGCGAGTCAGTTGGAGGCGCTAGGCATCACGAACCAGCGCGAGACGACGGTCGTGTGGGACGCCGAGACCGGCAGGCCGGTCCACAACGCGCTCGTCTGGCAGGACCGGCGGACGACCGACCGCGTCGAGGAGCTCCGGGCGGCCGGGAAGGTCGAGTGGATCCGCGGGAAGACCGGGCTGGAGGCGGACGCGTACTTCTCGGCGACGAAGACCGAGTGGATCCTCGACAACGCGGAGCCGCTGAAGCTGCGGGCGTCGCGGGGCGAGGACGTCCGCGACCGCGCCGAGAACGGCGAGCTGCTGATGGGGACGATCGACAGCTGGCTCGTCTACAACCTCACGGGCAACCACATCACCGACGTGACGAACGCCTCGCGGACGATGCTGTACGACATCCACGACATGGCGTGGGACGCCGAGCTGCTGGAGGAGTTCGACGTGCCCGCGTCGATGCTGCCGGAGGTCCGCCCCTCCTCCGACGAGTCACTGTACGGGCACACGGACCCGGACGGCTTCCTCGGCGAGTCGGTGCCCGTCGCGGGCGCGCTGGGCGACCAGCAGGCCGCGATGTTCGGGCAGACCTGCTTCGACGAGGGCGACGCGAAGAACACCTACGGCACGGGGTCGTTCTACCTGATGAACACGGGCACCGAGGCCGTCGAGTCCGACCACGGCCTGCTCACCACGGTCGGCTTCCAGCTGTCCGGCGAGCCCGTCCAGTACGCGCTGGAGGGGGCGATCTTCGTCACCGGCGCGGCCATCGAGTGGCTGGAGGACGTCGACCTCATCAACAACGCCGCCCAGACCGCGGAGCTTGCCCGGTCGGTCGACTCGACCGACGGCGTCTACGTGGTGCCGGCGTTCACCGGGCTCGGCGCCCCCCACTGGGACGGCCGTGCGCGCGGAACGATCGTGGGGATGACCCGCGGCACCCGGAAGGAGCACGTCGTCCGGGCGACGCTCGAGTCGATCGCCTACCGGACCCGCGACGTGGCGGAGGCGATGGAGGCCGACTCCGGCGTCGAGACGACGACGCTGCGGGTCGACGGCGGCGCGGTGAACAACGACTTCCTGTGTCAGCTCCAGTCGGACATCATCCGGACGGAGATCGCGCGCCCGAAGGTCGACGAGACGACCGCGCTCGGCGCCGCGTACGCCGCCGGACTCGCCGTCGGCTACTGGGACACCGTCGACGAACTGCGGGAGAACCGGCGGGTCGACCGCGAGTTCGCCCCCGAGCGGGAGCGCGAGGCGGTCGACGAGCTGTACGACCGCTGGAGCGACGCCGTCGAGCGGTCGCTCGACTGGGCACGGGAGGACTGACCGACGTCCGACGCGCCGCCGCAGGCTCCGGTCATCGGCATGGAGTGAGAGACGTTCGCCCTGCTGTTCATCGCGTCATTGGCGACCGGCGCCCTCGGCGTCATCGGCGGGCTTCCGGGTGTGAGGAGACCCGGCGGACCTCTCACGCCCGCTCCGGGACGCACATCGACCCGCCGACGCGTCGCCGCCGCGGCCGACGGGCCCCGGGACTTATCCTCGCGAGCCGCCTTCTCGTGGTCGATGGAAGTCGCACTCGTTACCGTCGGCGACGAACTGCTCGCCGGCGACACGGCGAACACGAACGCCTCGTGGCTCGCCGAGCGGCTGACGGGCCGCGGCGTCGCCGTCGAGCGCGTGACGACCGTGCCCGACCGTGTGCCCGACATCGCGGGCGTGGTGCGGGAGTACCGCGACGCCTACGACGCCGTGATCGTGACCGGCGGCGTCGGTCCGACCCACGACGACGTGACGATGGACGGCGTCGCCGCCGCGGTCGGCGTCGAACTGGCCGAAAGCGAGGAGGCGCTCGCGCACCTCACCGAGCACGGCGGCTACGCGGCCGACGACCTCGCGGAGGGCACTGCCCACCTCCCGGCCGGCGCCCGCGTCGTCCACAACGAGGTCGGGGTCGCTCCCGGCTGCGTGATCGGCGCGGTGTACGTGTTTCCGGGCGTCCCGTCGGAGATGCGGGCGATGTTCGAGTCGGTCGCCGACGAGTTCGCGGGCGCGACGACGTACACGGAGACGGTGCGGACGGCGGAGCCGGAGTCGCGACTGCTCGACCGACTCGCGACGGTCCGCGACCGCTACGACGTCTCCGTCGGGAGCTACCCCGGGGAACACGTCCGCGTGAAGATCACCGGCGCCGACGAGGCGCTCGTCGGCGAGGCGGCCGCGTGGCTCCGCGAACGCGTCGAGTCGCCGGCGGCCGACGACGCCGTCCACGCCGACGAGGACTGATCGCCGGTCACTCCTGGACGGGGTCGATGCGGGCGATCTCGAACCGTGACGTCGGCGCCCGCGTGCTCGACAGCGTTCCGACAGCGGCGGGGCCGTCACGCGGTCGGGTCGGCCGGCGTCGGCGCTTCGGGGTCAGCGGTAGAGGTACGCCAGCCAGCCGACGACGATCAGAACGCTGACCACCAGCACGACGGACGCGGAGGCCGTCGTCGGAAGCGCGACCTCCGAGCCGGACTCGACGAGCAGCGGAGCCGTGTTCATGCCCGGCCCTGGGAGCGACCGGGCTAAAAGCGTGTATATCGCCCGTCGCCCCGACCGGGCGGCGGGCCGAACTCCGGGACGGGCGGGGGTCGCTCACTCCTCCCCGAGGTCGGCCGCGCGGGCGCTCGTCGGCTCGTACGCCGCCGCCAGCCCGTCGAGCGCCTCGTGGTGGCGGGTCGTGTGGGGCGCGGTCAGCGGCGACACGGAGACGCGCCCCTCGACGACCGCCCGCCGGTCGGTGCCGACGGGGTCGGGGATGTCGCCCGACGCCATCCGCTCCCATGTGCGGTCGACGAGGTCGACGTGGTCGCCGTCGCGCTCGGCAGTCATGTCGTACAGCGTCGACGGCCGGGTGACCTCCATCCCCGTCGCCCCGCCGTCGCCGGACCACGGCGCGTTCACGTTCAGGTACTCCGCCTCCTCGAACACGCCGGCGTCCTCGGCGCCCTCCGCGAGGTGTCGCGCCGCCGCCGCGGCCTCGCGGTAGTCCGACGGCTCCGACGCCTGCTCGCGCCAGTCGGTGCCCGCGCCCCCGGGGACGTACAGCGAGACGGCGATCGCGGGCACGTCGAAGAACGCCGCCTCGACCGCCGCCGAGACGGTGCCCGAGCGGCCCAGCACGTACGCGCCGATGTTCGCGCCCTTGTTGCAGCCCGCGACCACCATGTCCACGTCGGGACACACCGATCCCAGCCCCGCGACCACGCAGTCCGCCGGGGTGCCCCGGACGGCGTAGCCGAGGTCGTGTTCGCGCACCTCGACGCGGGCCGAGAGCGTGCGGCCGACCGCCGACTGGTCGTCGTCGGGCGCGACGGCGACGACCTCCCCGAGCGCTGACAGTTCGTCGTACAGCGCGCGGAAGCCGGGGCTGTCGATGCCGTCGTCGTTCGTCAGGAGGAAGCGGGGGTCGTCGCTCGCGGTCATTGTCTCCGTCTGGGTCGGCGGCTCCAAAAGCGCGCCGCTCTCGTCGTCCGCCGCCGGGGCGTCGCCGGCGTCCGCCCGCGACCCGGGCAGCGGGAGCGCCGCCTCGCCCGCGTCGACCGAGAGGACGACCACGTCGCCGACGCCCCGAACCAGCCGGACGGGGACCCGTACCCCCGAGGCGTCGGCGGGAAGCCCGCCGACCGTCCGCTCGGCGACGTCGCCGAGCGCGAGCGCGACCGCCTCGCCGGCCCGGAGGTCGACGACGACGTCGACGACGCGACCGACGCGGGCGCCGTCGGCGGCGAACACCTCCTTCCCCGCGAGCGCGGTGACGGGAGTAGGGTCCGATGGCATGACTGTCGAAGGCTTTTCGTCGTGTCACTTAATGTCTTCTCAGGGAGCGGGAATCCGTGACCATCACGGGGCGATCCGGACGGTCCGACGCCGGGAGTCGGCCGCCGACCGCAACGCACAGGGAGCCGCGCCGCGTTCGACGCGACATGGGACTCGGAAGCACGGCGAAGAAGGTCCAGACGGTGGCCGACATCGCCGAGAAGCTGTACACGAAGGTCAACGAGATCCGCGAGCGGGTCGTCTCGATGCAGGAGGCGGTCGACACCACGGAGGAACGCGTCGAGCGGCTCGAACGCGAAGTCGCCGAGCAGCGGGCGATCGTCGAGGCGCTCGCGACGGCCGAGGGGGTCGACGTGGCGGCGGCGCTGGAGGACCTCGACCGTGATGCGGCGGTCGACGGCGCTGAGAAGACCGACGACGCCGGGAACGCCGACGGCGCCGACGCGGCGAACGCGACGGAGGGGACGGACGGGACGACCGGGGAGAGCGTCTGAAGTCCGCGCTCGGGGCCGAACGGGCCGCTTCCGCCCCCGAATCCGGCCAGTGAGGCGGCGCGCTCGCCGACCGCTCGGGAGGGAAAGATATGTGGTCGTCGGCAATCGTTGCCAGCGTGTGACCACCCACCGCGAACCGCTCGACTCCGTGCTGGAGGCAGTCGGCGAGACGCCGCTCGTCCGGGTGCACGCCGCGCCCGAGGAGGTGCCGGTGTACGCGAAGCTGGAGACGTTCAACCCCGGCGCCTCGGTGAAGGACCGCATCGGCAAGCACATGCTCGAACGGATGCTCGAAGAGGGGACGGTCTCTCCCGGGGGGACGGTGATCGAGCCGACGGCGGGCAACACGGGGATCGGCCTCGCCGTCGCCGCCGGGCGACTCGACCTGGAGGCGGTGTTCGTCGTTCCCGAGCGTTTCAGCGTCGAGAAGCAGCAGCTCATGCGCGCGCTCGGCGCGGAGGTGGTGAACACCCCCAGCGAGGACGGGATGAGCCGGGCGATCGAGCGGGCCCACGAGCTCGCCGAGGAGCTGGACGGCGCGGTCGTCCCCCAGCAGTTCTCGAACCCGCTGAACGCGGAGTCGCACTACGCGACCACCGCGCCGGAGATCTACGACGCGCTCGACGGCGAGGTGGGCGCCGTCGTCGCCGGGATGGGCACCGGCGGGACGCTGATGGGGATCGCCGACTACGCCGCCGAACGCGGCTCGGACGCGCTGATGGTCGGCGTCCAGCCCGAGGGGTCGACGTACGGCGACCTCCTCGGCGAGGAGACGGAGGAGGGGGAGTACAAGACCGAGGGGATCGGCACCCACGACGTGTCGACGAACGAGCTGGTCGACCCGGAGCGGCTGGACGACCTGAAGACGATCTCCGACCGGGCGATCCACGAGGAGATGGCGCGCCTCGCGAGCGAGGAGGGTCACCTCGTCGCCTCCAGCGCCGCCGCGAACTCGCTGGCGGCGCTGGAGGTGGCGGCGGCGATCCGCGACGGCGACGTGGACGCCCCCCACGAGACGGTGGTGACGGTGTTCTGTGACTCCAGCGAGCGCTACCTCTCGAAAGGAGTTTACCGGCCGTTCGAGGAGTGGCAGGGGTGAGGAGTCGCGGCGCGGCCGGACGGCGATCGCGGCTGCGACGCGGTCGAGCGCGCTCGCAACGGGTGCCGGTCGCGGCCGCGCGAGCGGGGAGGGCGGGTCAGCCGCGCCGGGCTAGCTCGCGTTCGAGCAGGCGGACGTTCCGGAAGTCGAGCTTCGCCGCCGCATTGAGCAGGTCGCCGGCGACCAGCGAGAGCGCCGCCGCGACGGCGTCGCCCTCGGCGTCTGCGGGGCGGGAGATCAGAGCTTGGACTCGGCGTCGTCGGCGAGCTCCTCCATCCGCTTGCCGACGCGGCCGGCGTTCGAGAACTCGTCGTCGGACATGGCGCCCGCCAGCGCGTTCCCGAGGACGAACACCGCGTGTTTGTGCTCGCTTTTCGACTTGTGGACGTGCGAGGGGTCGACGCTCAGCTCGTGGTACGGCTCGAACAGCGTCTCGTCGACCTCCTCCCGGGCGGAAAACTGCTCCATGATCGTCACCATCTGTTCGTGGAGTTCGAGGAGCTCCTCTTTGTGCATACGCGCCGCTTGGCGACTCTCCCGGTTAAGCGTTGTTCGTGGCTCGGTCGCACAGCCCCCAGAGGCGCGGCGAGCGGCCGCGGATCCGGCGGTCGGAGGAGCAAGCGGGGGCGGGAGGACACGACGATGGCGGGGACCGGGCCGGCCGGGCCGGGTCGGCGTCGCCGACGCGAGACTCAGAAGACGTACTCGTCGTCGTGGCCCATCATCCCGTCGTCCTCGAACCCCGGCTCCGCCTCGCTGTCCTGCGGGCCGCTCGTTTTGTACGCCTTCATCCCCGTGGAGATCAGCTCCTCGATCGCCTCCTCCCGGGTGACGAACTCACCCTGCTCGACCATCTGAGCGATCTGCATCTCGAGGTGCTCCGGGACGGTGATCTCGACTGTCGGCATCTACGCGGGGGTTGACGGACGCAGTATTTAAAACCTGCGGGGATCGTTTGCGACTCCGGAAACCGACGTTCGCCGATAGAGCAGTTTGGTTTCAGAATATCTAATCGGAGTTGTGTCGATCCGCAATCGAGCGCGCCGAGTCGCCCGCCGAAGGCGACAGTCTCAGGTGACCCCGGCGCGTGCGTGTGGTATGAGCAGCGAGCTCACCGACCGGACGGACCTCTTCGAGGAGTTCGGCGAGGAGCGCCTGCCGCCGGGGCAGCGGAAGACGGACCGCTTCCCCGTCCTCTCGAAGTCGGGGACGCCGGACTGGACCCGCGACGACTGGCGGTTCGAGGTATGGGGCGCCGTCGAGGAGGAGCTGTCGCTCGGCTACGACGAGTTCCGCGAACTGCCCGCCGACACCCAGCGGCAGGACTTCCACTGCGTCACCGGCTGGTCGAAGTTCGACTGCGAGTTCACCGGCGTCACCTTCCCCGAACTCGCCGACCGCGTCGGCGTCCGCGACGACGCCGAGTGGGTCATGTTCCACGCGCTCGACGGCTACACGACCGACCTCCCGCTCGCGGCGTGCGACCGCGAGGAGGTCATGTTCGTGTACGACCACGGGGGCGAGCGGCTCCCGGACGACCACGGCGGTCCCCTGCGGGTCGTCACGCCCCACAAGTACGCGTACAAGGGCGCGAAGTGGGTCACCGGCGTCGAGTTCCTCACCGAACCGGAGCGCGGCTACTGGGAGAAGCGGGGCTACTCCGACACCGCGAACCCGTGGAACGAGGAGCGGTACAGTTAGTGCGAGCCCGACCGAGCGTAGCGAGGGAGGGCTCGAAGGACGACGGCGAGGTCCGAAGGGCCGAGCCGTCTACAGTTGGACCGAGCCGAGCGAGCGAAGCGGGAAACACCTCGACGGACGGCAGCGAGGTCGAGGGCCGAGCCGCCCGGAAGGAGGGCGACCCCGACCGACGGCCGGAGCCGACCGGCGGCGGTCGTCGAAACCAACGGCGTAAAGAGCGCCCCGCACCTACCGGCGGTAATGAACCCGCCGGACGGCGAGGCGCGGGCGGCGCTGCGTCCCGACGCCGACGCGGCGCTCGTCAGTCGGAGCTGTGAGGTGGCGGACGTCTCGTTCGGATCGTTTCTCGCGGCCGGGGACCGCCACCGGGTCCACTGGGCGGCCCCGGACGGGCTGGAGGTGGTCGGCGGCGGCGCGGCCGCACGCCTCGTCGCCGGTTCCGCCGCCGACTCCCGTGACGGCGGGTCGCCGGCGGCCGACGGCGCCGACCGCTTCGAGTCGCTGCGGGCCGAGGCCGGCGCGCTGTTCGCGACGGTCGACCACGAGGGGCCGGCGGCGACGCGCCCCCGCGTGTTCGGCGGCCTCTCGTTCGGCCCCGACCACGAGCCCGACGGCGCGTGGGCCGGCTTCCCGGCCGCCTGCTTCACGCTCCCGGCGGTCCAGCTCACCCGCGCCGAGGACGGCACGTACCTCACGGTGAACCGCTACGGCCCCGACGCCGACGCCGCGGCCGCGGAGGCGGCGCTCTCGGACGCTCGCGATCGGGTCGACGACCTCCCGATGATGCGACCCTTCGGCGAGAAGCCCGGCGTCGCCGGCACGGAGTGGCTCGTCGACCGGGCGGAGTGGGTCGAGCAGGTGTCGAGCGTGGTCGACCGCATCCGCGACGGCGACCTGCTGAAGACGGTGCTGGCGACGGCACTCAGGGTCGACCTCGCGTCGGAGGTGGACATCCCCGACACGCTGGGGCGCCTCCGCCGGACGTACCCGGAGTGTTACCGCTTCCTCGTCCAGCCGACCGACGGCGACGGCTTCTTCGGCCCGCCGCCCGAGCGGCTGGTTCGCCGGGAGGGAGAGGTGGTCGAGACGGAGGCGCTGGCGGGGTCGATGCCCCGCGGCGACACCCCCGAGGCCGACGCCGAGCACGCCCGGTCGCTGCTGGAGTCCGAGAAGCTCCAGCACGAACAGCGGCTCGTCGTCGACACCGTCTGCGAGCAGCTCGACGCGTTCGGCACCGTCGGCGAGGGCGAGCAGGGCGTCCGGAAGCTGACGAACATCCAGCACCTCCAGACACCGATCACCGCCGTTCTCGACGGGGACACCCACGTCCTCGAACTCGTGGAGGCGCTGCACCCGACGCCGGCGGTCGGCGGGCTCCCGCTGTCGGCGGCGCTGTCGACCATCGACGGGACGGAGACGTTCGACCGCGGCTGGTACGCCTCCCCGGTGGGCTGGTTCGACGCCGCCGGCGACGGCGAGTTCGCGGTCGGCATCCGCTCGGGCGTCGCCGGCGGCCGCGAGGCGGTGCTTTTCGCCGGCAACGGCATCGTCGGCGACTCCGACCCCGAGGCCGAGTGGGACGAACTCCAGCCGAAGGTGCGGCCGATCGTGGACGAACTGGAGCGCGAGGGCTGACCCCGGCGACCGCGGGCGCGACCCGGGTGGCGCCGACGGCGTCCCCGCGGCGCTCGACGTACCGATCCGCGCCGCCGCGGCGGCACGGTCAAGTGGACCCCGGCCACAGCGTCGGTGTGAACTTCGCGCCCGACCTCGCGCTCGTCTCCCGGGCGGCGGTCGTCGCGGCGGCGCTGCTTGCGGTCGCGTCGACGGTCGCGCTCGACCGCCTCGCCCGCCGGGACCGCGGGCCGGGCCTCCGACGCCGGCTGCTGCTCGGCGTCCCGTGGGGGACGCTGACGACCGCGGGGGTCGTCCTCGCGGTGTACCTGTTCGTCCAGGGGGGGTGGAGCCACTGGAACGGCCCCGTCGTCGTCCCGTTCCGGGCGTGGACGTACGTCGCGCCGCTGGGCGTCGTCGTCTCCCCGTTCGCCCACGCGGGACCGGGCCACCTCCTCGGGAACCTGTTCGGGACGCTCGCGGTCGCGCCGGTGATCGAGTACGCGGTCGGCCATTTCCCCCGCCGGCGCGGCGCGTCGTCGTTCGGCGCCGCGCGCGACAATCCGTTCGTCCGGGCGTTCCTGCTGTTCCCGGCGGCCGCGGTCGCGGTCGGCATCTGCTCGGGCGCGTTCGCGCTCGGGCCGGTGATCGGCTTCTCGGGCGTCGTGTTCGCGTTCGTCGGCGCCGCGCTGGTGTACTACCCGCTGGGCACCGTCGTCGCGCTGTCGGCGTCGGGGCTCGTGTCGACAGTGTACCGCGCGCTGGCGAACCCCGTCGTCGTCGCCTCCGGTCGCGCGACGTACGTCACGCCGTGGTGGGCCGACGTCGCGATCCAGGGGCACGCGCTGGGGCTGCTCCTCGGGGTCCTGGCGGCGACGTGGCTGGCGGCCGCCCGCGGCGACGCGCTCCCCCGCCCCCGCCGGCTCGCGGCCGGCGCGCTGCTTGTCGGCACCGAGCAGGCGCTGTGGGCGGTGTACTGGTTCCGCGGCGGGGAGACGTTCGTGCTGTACCGCGGGGTCGGCGTCGCGCTCGTGGCGCTTGCGGCGGTGCCGGTCGCGGCGCTCGCGGTCGACCGCGACGCCCCCGCCGCCGACTCCGTCCGCGGGGCGTTGCGGACGCTCACCCCGCGACGCGGCGCCGCCGCGGCGCTGCTGGTCGTGCTCGCCACGCTGTCGGGGCCGGCCGTGTTCGTCAACCTCGCGGCCGTGAACGACGACCCCCTCCCGGGCGACCCCGTCGAGGTGCGCGGCTACACCGTCACCTACGCCGAGGGCGTCGAGAACGGGATGGTGTCGGTGGTCGACGTCGACGCCTTCGGCGAGACGACGACGGTCGACACCTCCGGCGTCGTCGTGCGCAACCCCGACCGCGGGGTGTGGACGACCGTCGTCTCGAAGGGGCAGCTCGCGTTCGCCGGCGAGCGGCGGGTCGTGCCCGGCGGGGTCGGCTGGCGCGAGGTCGTCACGGTCACCCGTCGGGGGTGGACGACCGTCGGCGACGCCGACCCGGCCTACCGGCTGACGCTGTCGTACGACGGCGACACGCGGCTCGCGTTCCTGTCGAACGAGAGCGTCGCCGACCCCCGGATCGCGGGCCGGACCGTCTCGGTCGTCCCCACCGAGACGGGGTTCGAACTGCTGGTCGAGGGGGACAACCGGAGCGTCCGCGCGCCGATCCCGGAGGCGAACGAGACGGTCGCCGCGGGCGGTCTCACGTTCGAGCGGGACGGCCGCGCGGTGTACGCGCTCGCCGGCGGGGCGAACGACTCGACCGGGAACGCGACGGCGCCGACGCGGGTGCGCGTGGCGGCGGAGGAGCGGTACGGCGGTCGGGACGGCTGAGACGGTGCGGCCGAGCGTCAGTCGTCGCCGCCGTCGTCTGCGGTCCCGTCCGTATCGCCCGCCTCGCTCGGCTCGTCCGCGGCGTCGGACGCGTCGCCGTCCGCGCTCCCGGCGTCGCGCGTCCACTCGATCCGGAACGCCTCGGCGTCGATGTCGGCGGCCTCGTCGGTCTGGTGGGCGTACGTCCGGTCGAGGGTGAGCGTCGCGGCGAACGCGTCCGTCACCGTCCCGCCGTTGTCCGCGGCGAACGACTCGACGAACTCGCGGCTTCCCTCGTTGTGGACGGAGTAGGAAACGTCCGCGAGCGCCGCGACCGTCGCCAGGAACGCGCGGTCGGCGTGCTCGTTGCCGGTCCGGGCACCGAACGGGGGGTTCATGATCGCGGTGACCGTGCCGGCGTCGCCGGCGGACGGCCGGGCTCCGTCGGCGTCGACCCCTTCCAACTCGTCTCGTCCCGTAGCGACGAGTCGCTCGCGGGTCAGCGGAGGGTGTGTCGCGTCGGCGTGTACCCAGTGGACGTCGGTGCGGGCGCCGACGCGGCGCTCGTTGGCGCGGGCGACGCCGAGCGCGCCGGCGTCCAGTTCGACGCCGACGACCCGTCGGGCGCCGCGGAGGGCGGCGCCGAGCGCGAACATCCCGGTGCCGGCGCCGAGGTCGACGACGGTCCGGTCGGCCACGTCGCCGCGGAGGTCCGCGAGGTGGACGACGTGGGCGGCGACATCCGCGGGCGTGGGGTACTGTTCGAGGTCGACGGTCGGATCGGCGAAGCCGGCGACGACGGCCAGTTCCCCCTCCAACGCTCGGCGGCTCGCCACCGGCGTCAGGCGCCGGGCGCGTCGTCCCCGAGGGCGTCGCTGTCGACGGTGAGGGAGACACCCTCGCGCTCGGCCCGCTCGGCCAGCGCCGCAAGCGCCGGCCGCACCTTCGCGGGCGCCGCGAGGGCGCCCGGCTCGACGACGAGCTCGCCGGCGCCCAGGTGGGTCGTCGCCCGCAGCAGCGACCGGAGGCGGTCGGCCTCCCGCTGCGTCTCGATCGAACAGTCCGCCGAGAAGTCGGCCTCGACGCGTACGCCGGCGGGGACGTACCCCGCGTCGGCGAGCGCCGCCCGTAGCTCCCGCAGGTCCGCGGGCGCGGTCGACTCCAGGGCGTCTGCGTCGAGGGTGACCGGCGTCGCGTCCACCGGCTCCGCGGCTTCGACGGCCCGGCCGACGCGCGAGGTCGCGTGCGTGCTCATAGACTGTTCGACGTTCCGGTAATACAAAAGCGTTTTTGGATACGCCGTGGTTATCGGGCGGCGGGCGAGCGGGGCCGCGGCGGGCGCGGCCGTGGCCGGCGACGCGAGACGATCTGTTGTCCGCCGGAGGAGCGAACGGGTTACATAGCTGTCGATCCGGTCCGACACCCGGTATCGACGGAAATCATCCGTCTTCGCGGCCGACAGCGCCGTTTCCCGGAAACGACACCGACGAAACCCTTAAACACGAGCCGCGACACAAAACTTATCAATGGAAGGTCCGAGCCGACAGCGGCAGCGTGAGAGCGAGGAGTCGGAGACCCGGTCGGACGAGACGCTCGCCTGCCCGGAGTGTTCCAGCGACAGCGTGGTGATGGACGCGGACCAGGGGGAGTTGGTGTGTGACGACTGCGGGCTGGTGCTCGACGAGCGCCAGATCGACCGGGGGCCGGAGTGGCGGGCGTTCAACCACTCCGAGCGGCAGTCGAAGTCGCGTGTCGGCGCTCCGGTGACGGAGACGATGCACGACAAGGGGCTCACTACCACCATCGACTGGAAGGACAAGGACGCCTACGGCCGGAGCCTCTCCTCGGAGAAGCGGTCACAGATGCACCGGCTGCGGAAGTGGCAGGAGCGCATCCGGACGAAGGACGCGGGCGAACGCAACCTCCAGTTCGCGCTCTCGGAGATCGACCGCATGGCCTCCGCGCTGGGCGTCCCCCGCTCGGTTCGGGAGGTCGCCTCCGTCATCTACCGACGGGCGCTGAAGGAGGACCTCATCCGGGGGCGCTCCATCGAGGGCGTCGCCACCGCGGCGCTGTACGCCGCCTGTCGCCAGGAGGGGATCCCCCGCTCGCTCGACGAGGTCGCGGAGGTGTCCCGCGTCGAGCAGAAGGAGATCGGCCGGACCTACCGCTACATCTCCCAGGAGCTCGGCCTGGAGCTGAAGCCCGTCGACCCCAAGCAGTTCGTCCCACGGTTCGCGTCGGCGCTGGGCCTCAGCGAGGAGACGCAGGCGAAGGCGACGGAGATCATCGACGTGTCCGCCGAGCAGGGCCTGCTGTCGGGGAAGTCGCCGACGGGCTTTGCGGCCGCCGCCATCTACGCCGCCTCCCTGCTGTGTAACGAGAAGAAAACCCAGCGCGAGGTCGCCGACGTCGCCCAGGTCACCGAAGTCACCATCCGCAACCGTTACCAAGAGCAGATCGAGGCGATGGGGTTCCGCTAGCTCCGGCGACGCCGACCCGTCAACCAGCTCGTCGAGCCGCCCGCCGGCGAGGCCCTCCGTGAACGACCCGACGAGGACTCTCCGTCGCCCCTGCCGCGCGCCTACGTCTCGACGAACACGACGACGCTGCGGTCCCACAGCCCCAGCTTCAGGTCGTACTGGCGGTGGCCGTCCAGCGCCGCGGCGACGGCGACGCGCCGGTCTGGCGTGGTGACGACGACCGGCGGCGCGTCCGCGGACAGGTCGTCGGGTGCGCGGGCGCTGTCGACCTCCGCGTCGAGCCGCTCGAAGTACCACTGCAGCGGGAGCCGCGCCCCCCACGCGTCGCTATCGGCCGCGTCGACCGGCGGGAGCGCGTACGCCCGGCGCGTGTGGAGGCGGTCCCCGACGTAGAGGACGTCCGTCCCCTCGTTGTCCGCGATCGCGGTCGAGGCGGCCGCGAGCATCGGGTCGAGGTCGTCGGACGGCTGGCCGTACTGCGCGAACGCGGAGTCGGGGTCGGCCCCCCGCGCCCGCGAGCCCAGTCCGCGGGCGACCCACGCGAGTCCGACTGCGCCCGGCAGCGCCAGCAGGGGGACGACGTGGACGACGGTCCACGGCTCGACGCCCATCGAGGCGATCGGGAACGCGAGCAGCCCGAGGCCGGCGGCGTAGCCGCCGAACGCGACGACGCCCCGCGAGTCCGCGCGGTAGCGCTCCGCGAGGAAGCCGACGAGCCCGAACGCCAGCGCGGGCCACGCCGTCGCCGCGAGCGTGCGCGCGTAGCCGACGACCGCCGGGACGAACTGGTTCCCGGCGGCCGGCGGCGCGAGGCGCTCCGCCAGCCGAAGCCCGACGAACCGTGTCGGCGCCTCGACGAACGCGAACGACACCGCGGCGGGGAGCGTGGAGGGGTCCCACAGGCCCGGACCGACGCCGCCGCTTCGGGGGGCGAAAAGCAGGAGCGCGACGCCGAGGAAGACGAAAAGCGCCCGCGCCAGCGGCGTGGCGCTCCCCGAGAGCCACGCCGCGCCGCCGCCGACGCGCTCCAGCGCGGCCGCGGGCGCGCCGCGCACCCGCGCCTCGTCGAGGACGAGCCCGCCGGCGACGAGCCACAGCGGGACGTACAGGACCGCGAAGCCGGAGGCGCCCAGCGCCAGCGCCAGCGCCGCCGCGGCGAGGTAGATCGGCCACCGCGCGCCCGTGTCGCGGTGGCGGACGACGCCGCCGACGACGAGCAGGCCGAACCCGGCCGCGAGCACGTCGCCGCGGAGGAACCGCGAGTAGTAGATCAGAAGCGGCGACCCCGCCAGAAGCGCCGCCAGCGCGACCGTCTCGTCGTCGCGCAGCGTCCCCCGGAACAAAAGCGCCGCGGCGGGCAGCAGGCCGCCCCCGAGCGCGACGACGCCCCGGGCGGTCGCGTCGGAGGCGCCGACGGCGGCGAACACCCAGCGGTTGAGGAGGTACAGCAGCGGCCCGCCGGCGACGGGCCGGTATTCGAGGACGCCGGTGTCGAGGTAGCGGAGCGTCCAGTAGCCGACTCGCCCCTCGCTCCAGTGGAACGGGCGGGCGCCGAGGAGGGCGAAGCGGGCCAGCAGCGCGAGCGCGACGACGGCGGCGACCGCGAGCGCGACGCGGTCGGGGCGCCCCCGCCGCGTCCCGCCGTTCCCGTCGCCGTCCGACATGCCCGGGCGTGTCCCCGCCGCGGTAGTATGTCTTCGGATTTTCCATCGCCGCGCCGGCGGTCGGGGGGCGGGCGGCCGAGGCGACACGCTCTTTCTCGGCGACCGCCGATCGCGGACATGTCGCTGGTCGCATCCCTGCCGGGGCGTCCGCTCTCCGACGCCGAGATCGCCGCGCTGAACCGGGCCGACTCGGTGGAGTTGGCCGTCGCCGTCGACGGCGAGACCGACGACGAGGCGACCGCCGGGAACGCCGCCGCCGGCGCGGAGGGGCTGTTGCTCGCCACGGAGTCGTGGGTGAAGGGGCTGGACTTCCTCGGCGGCGCGTGGGAGGTCGTCGAAACCGTCGCCATCGAGAGCGACGGGGACCGCTACGACGCGCTCCGCGACTGCGAGGACGCCGTCCGCGCGAACGACGCCGGGTAGCCGCCGGGGACGGGCCGGCTCCCCCTCGAACTTTTCCGCTGGCCGCCGTAGGTCGGGGCGGTATGTACGACGACGTCCTGGTGCCGACCGACGGGAGCCCGGCCGCCGACGCGGCCGTCGAGCACGCGGTGCGGCTGGCCGACCGCTTCGACTCGACGATCCACGCGCTGTACGTCGTCGACGCGACGGCGTACTCCGCGCTGGAGTCGGGCACCGACCTCGTCTCCGACGCGCTGGAGGGCGAGGGCGAGGACGCGGTCGCCCGCATCGCCGAGGCCGCCGACGACGAGGGGCTTCCGGTGATCGAGGCGGTCGTCTCCGGCACCGCCTACCGCTCGATCCTGGAGTACGCCGACGAGGAGGGGATCGACATGATCGTGATGGGAACCCACGGGCGCCAGGGGATCGACCGCTACCTCCTCGGCTCGGTCACCGAGCGGGTCGTCCGCTCGGCCGACCAGCCGGTGCTCACCGTCCGACAGCCCGACGGGTGACGGGGCGAGCGGTCCGAGGCGGCGCCGGCTTCCGCGAGGACCGGCTTTAACCGGACGGCGTGGGACACGCCGGTATGAGCCGAACCGTCGCTCACGAGGAGCTGTCAGCGCTCCGCCGGGAGCTCCACCGCCACCCCGAGCCCGCCTGGTGTGAGTTCTACACCACCGCCCGCATCGTCGACGAGCTGGAGACGCGCGATCTGGACGCGCTCCACTACGGCCCGGGGATCCTCGGCTCCGAGCGGATGAACCTCCCCGACGACGGGGAGCTCGACGAGTGGTTCGAGCGCGCGCGAGATGCGGGCGCCCGCGAGGACATCCTCGCGGAGATCGAGGGCGGGTACACCGGCGCGGTCGCCGTGCTCGAACGCGGCGAGGGGCCGGTGGTCGGCGTCCGCGTCGACATCGACGGCCTGCCGATCCCGGAGTCCGAGGACGGCGAGCACGCCCCCGCCGAGGCGGGGTTCCGGTCGGAGCACGAGGGGTACATGCACGCCTGCGGCCACGACGCCCACGCGACGTTCGGCGTCGGCGTGATCGACGAGATACTCGCGTCCGACTTCGAGGGGACGCTGAAGGTGTTCTTCCAGCCCGGCGAGGAGCAGATCGTCGGCGGGAAGCCGATGGCCGACTCCGAGCTGATCGACGACGTGGAGTACTTCCTGGCGGCCCACGTCGGCCTCGACCACCCGACCGGCGAGGTCGTCGCCGGTATCGACGGCTTCCTCGCGGTCTCGCACTTCCACGCGGCGTTCGACGGCGAGCCCGCCCACGCCGGCGGCCACCCCGAGCAGGGGCGCAACGCCGTGCAGGCGGCCGCGGCGGCGATCCAGAACCTCTACTCGATCCCCCGCCACGCCGACGGGCCGACCCGGGTGAACGCCGGCGTCGTCGGCGGCGGGACGGCGACGAACATCGTCCCCGAGGAGGCGTTCGTCGAGGGCGAGGTGCGCGGCGGCACCACGGAGCTGATGGAGTACATGGACGGGAAGGCCCGGACCGTGATCGATTCGGCCGCCGACATGCACGAGGTCGACGTAGAGATCGAACAACTGGGACGGGCCCCCTCCGCGAGCAGCGACGAGGAGCTCGTCGGCCCGATCGCCGAGGTCGCCGGCGACGTCGACGGCGTGACGACCGTGATCGAGCGCGACGAACTCGGCGGCAGCGAGGACGCGACCTACATGATGCGGGCGGTGCAGGAGAACGGCGGCTACGCCACCTACGTCGGCGTCGGCACCGACCACCCCGGCGGCCACCACACCGGCACCTTCGACGTGGCCGAGGAGAGCCTCGACATCGGCGTCGACTTCCTCACCGCGGCGGTGCTTGAGATCGCGGAGAGACGGCCCTGAGGGCGGTCCCGCACACCGGGACTCCCGACTACCGTTTCCATCCCGATCATCACGGTGGCCGTGGCGAACGTCTACGTTGAGGCGGACGACAACGCCGATGAGGAGTCGGATGTCGGGCCGATCGTCGACGCGACGGCCCGAGCAAGTAACGACTTCCAGCCGCGGTTCGGGCGGTCGTCACTACGCAGTCCACCGCGAGCGAGGGAGCGGAGCGACCGAGCGAGCGGCAGTTCTGTCATGAACGGGTTTGCAATGAGGGTTCCCGCGGGCCGCCGAAGTTCTCGTGAGCGGAGCGAACGAGAGCGCGGAAGACGAGCGAAGCGAGTCTTCCGAAGGCGGCCGAGGAAACCATCATCCGGAAGCGATTCGTCAGTACTTCGCCTCGGCGCCGGTCACGTCGTACACGCGGTCCATGATCCGGTCGCGCTCCGCCGTCCACCCCTCGAACCCGCCCGGGCGGGCGGGGTACCGGCCGTAGTGGTCCATCAGGTCGTCGGCGACGCGCTTCGTCCTGTAGAACTCCCAGATCTGCTTCCAGTGGCCGTAGCTGTCGCGGATCACCTCGGCGACGAGCCGCGGCTTCACCGAGGCGCTCCCGGAGTACAGCGCCTCCGCGAGGCTCTCGCCCGGGAGCGCGGCCAGCAGCCCCATCAGCTCGTCGACGTCGACCGCCGTCGAGAGGATGTTGTACACGTCGAGGGCGGCGAATCGGGAGCCGAAGTGGCTCATCACGCGCTCGTTGTAGTGCCAGAGGGCGTCCTCGCCCACGTCGCCGGCGTCGATCGCCTCGATCGCCTGCTCGGCGGCGTACGTCCCGGCGTAGGCGGCGCCCGCGATGCCGCCGCCGGTGGTGGGGTTGACGTGGCCCGCGGCGTCGCCGGCGGCGATGAACCCCGGCGCGACCGCGGAGTCGTACGGACGGCGGGTGGGCAGCGCGGCTCCCAGCTTGTCGGTGACGGTCGCGCCCTCGAACTCCGGGCGCTCCCGCATGTCGCGTTTCAGATCGTCGACGAGCTTCATCGGCTCCTCGTTCATCTGGAAGCCGAGGCCGGCGTTGATCTCGGTGTCGGTCCGCGGGAAGTACCAGAGGTACCCCGCCGCGCGCTTCGTCGGCTTGAACACGAGCGCGTCGTCGTAGTCGACAGGCTCGGGCACGTCGACGACCTCGCGGTACGCCGAGCAGAACTGCGAGTAGGAGACGTTCGTGTCGAAGCTAGCGTCGCCGAGGTCGGCCTTGTCCTGGAGGATCGACAGCGCTCCCGCCGCGTCGATCGTCACGTCGGCCTCGTAGGTGACGACGTCGCCGTCCCGCTTGGCGCGCACGCCCGTCACCCGTCCGGAGTCCGTCTGGGTCACGTCCTGGACGACCGTGTCGTAGTGGAACTCGACGCCGCGGCGTTCGGCCCCCTCGATGAGCCGCTTGCCGTACTCCAGCCGGTCGATGACGGCCAGTTCGCCGGGGATCGGGATCTCCAGGACGGTGTCGTGGCTGGGGATCTCGAAGCGCCCGTGGTCGACGCCCGTGTTGGTGAACGCCGACTCGATCTCCGCTTTCGGGATCGACGCGGGGAACTCGTCGGCGCCCTTCAGCGCGTCGCCGCAGGCGATGTGGCCCGCCTCCTCCTCGTCTTTTCGCTCGACGACGACGGCGTCGAGGCCCGCGTCCGCCGCCGTCGCGGCCGCGTAACAGCCCGCCGTGCCCGCGCCGACGACGGCGATGTCGGGCTCGTGCGTTGTCATTGCCCTCTCTCACGCGCCGGGCGTCAAAAAGCCAGCCGTTCGTCGGCCGACGGCCGAACTGCTCGGCCGTTCGTTCCGGTCGATCCCTCGCGCTTCGCGCTGCCCACGGCTCGCTTCGCTCGCCGTCGGCCGTCGCGGTCTCACGCTCGTTCGACCGCGCACCGCTCGACGGCGCTACTCCTCGCCGGACTCGTAGTGCTCCCCGGCGGCCTCGGGCAGTCGCGTCCGGCCGAACAGCGCGAGCACGACGACGACGGAGACGTACGGGATGGTGCGCACGAGCGGCCGCGGCACCGCGAGCACGTCCTGCCCCTGGAGGGTGAGCTGGAGCGCGTCCAGGCCCGCGAAAAGCAGCGTCGACAGCAGCGCGCCGACCGGGTTGTAGTTGCCCAGCAGGTAGGTGACGATGGCGATGAACCCCTTCCCGTTGACCATCGTCGGGCCGTTGCCGATGAACTGCCCCAGCGACAGCGACAGCGCCGCGCCGCCGACGCCCGCCAGCACGCCCGACAGCAGGACGGCCGCGTACCGCACCCGGGAGACGTCGACGCCGGCGGTGTCGAGCGCCCGGGGGTTCTCCCCGGAGGCGCGCACCCGGCGCCCGAAGGCGGTGCGGTTGAGCGTCCACCACGACGCCCCCACCGCCAGGAACATCAGGTACACCATCGGCGAGGCGTCGAACAGCGCGCCGAAGAAGGGGATCCCCGCGAGCGCGTCGAGCGCGTCGCCGCCGACGGTCGCGACGAACGGGAGCCCGCTGTTCGCAACGAGTCCGCGGAGGCCCGGCACGGTCCCGACGGTCGCGGAGTTCTTCGACCCGAAGACGACCTTGGAGGCGAACGGCGCGAGCCCGAGCGCGATCAGCCAGATGGCGAGTCCCGCGATGATCTGGTCGGCGCGGAACTCGATGCAGACGACCGCGAACAGAAGCGCCAGCAGGACGGCCGCGACGACGCCGCCGAGCAGCCCCAGCCAGACGGAGCCGGTGACGTGGGTGCCGTACACCCCGCCGAACGCCGAGACGATGAGCAGCCCCTCAAGCCCGATGTTGATCACGCCGGCCTTCTCGGCGAAGATGCCACCCAGCGCCGCGAACGCGATCGGCACCGAGAGCCGGAGCGCGGCCGAGAGCGTCGACCGCTGGAACAGCAGGCCCAGCACCGCCGCCACGACGTCGCCCGCGCCCGCCGCGACGGCGCCCGCGAGCGCGACCGCGAGCAGCGCCGCCGCCCCGAGCGCGACGGTCGCGCGCGTCCCGAGCCCGTCGACGCGCTCGCGGAGCCGCGACGCCGCGCTCACGCCTCCTCACCCCCGTCGGTCGCGACGGCGTCGCGGCTCCCCCCGAACCGGTCGCGCACGTCGACGCGCCGGCCGATCATCCGGAAGAACTCCGGCATCGCCACGAACAGGACGATCAGCCCCCGGAGCACCCCCACCAGCTGCGGGGGGACGTCCGTCCCCACGTCGACGACGATACTGCCGGACTTCAGGACGCCGAACAGTAGCGCCGCGGCGACCGCGCCGACGGGGTTGTTGCCCGCGAGGATCGAGACGGTGATCCCGTCGAAGCCGTAGTCGGGAACGCCCGTCTGAAAGTTGCCCGCGATGGTGAGCACGTACACCGCGCCGCCCAGGCCCGCGAGCGCGCCCGACAGCGCCATCGACGCGACCACGGTGCGGGCGGCGTCGACGCCGCCGTACTCCGCGGCCTCCGGCTGGAGCCCGCTCGTGCGCACGTCGTAGCCGAAGGCGGTGCGTCGCAGCAGGTACGCGACCGCCACGGCGACGAGGACCGCGAGCGCCAGCGCCGGCAGCGAGGCGTCGGCCCGCCCGGGGAACAGCGCCTTCGGGAACAGCGCGTACTCCGGGAGCGCGCGCGTCTGGTTGGCGAAGCTGTCGGGGTCCTTGAACGGGCCGCCCGCGAGATACAGCGCGACGGAGGTGGCGACGAAGTTGAGCATGATCGTCGTGATCACCTCGTTGGCGTCGGCGTACGCCTTCAGCGCACCCGGGATCGCGCCGTAGATCCCGCCGACGAGCGCCCCCACCGCCAGCGCGAGCGGGACGAGCACGAGCGTTCCCGCCACCCCCGACACCGGGTCCGCGACCGCGACCACCGCCAGCGCGCTCGCGAGCGCCCCGAACACGAGCTGGCCCTGTCCGCCGATGTTGAACACGCCGGCCTTGAACGCCACCGCGACGGCGACGCCCGTGAACACGAGCACCGTCGTCTCCGAGAGGGTCGTCGCGAGCTGGCCGTTCAGCGGGTCCGACGCGACGTCGCCGAACGCGCCGAGAAAGAGGCTCTCGTACACGACGAACGGGTCGTAACAGAAGCCGACGCCCAGCAGCGAGTACGCCGCCGACGCGCAGGTGGTCATCCGACCGGCAAGCAGCACGAGCAGGAAGCCGATGGCGACCGACAGCAGCAGGGGCGGGCGGCCGCCGTCGGCGGCGGCGACGGCGTCGTCCGCGCCGTCGCCGTCGTCGGGGCCGTCGGCGTCGATGCCGTCGCCGCGGTCGCCGTCAGTCATCGGTCGCCTCCGCGTCGACGTCGTCCACGGCGGTCGTCCGGCGGGCGTCGGCGTCCGGGGTCCCCCCGTCCCCGCCGACGACGCGCCCGGCGCGGGGGAGGTCCGCGGGCGTCTCACCGGCCATCAGCAGCCCGAGCTGTTCCTCGGTCACCGCCTCGGGGTCGACCACGGCGACGACGCGGCCGCGGTACATCACCGCGAGGCGGTCCGAGAGGCTCCGCACCTCGTCGAGCTTCGAGGAGACCAGAAGCACCGCGTGTCCCTCGTCGCGGAGCCCGACGAGGCGGTCGTGGATGAACTCCGTCGAGCCGATGTCGACGCCGCGGGTGGGGTGGGAGGCGACCATGCAGACGGGGTCGCGGGCGAACTCCCGGCCGACGATGAACTTCTGCTGGTTCCCCCCCGACAGCGACCGCGCGTCGGCGCCGGGGTCGGGCGGGCGGACGTCGTACTCGTCGATGACCCCCCGGGCGTGCTCGTCGACGCGGTCCCAGTCGAGTCGGCCGCCCCGGGAGAAGGGGGCGTCGTGCTGGGAGCCGAGGACGCCGTTCTCCGTCAGGTCGAACGACATCACCAGCCCGCGCTCCTGGCGGTCCTCGGGGACGTACGCCATGCCGGCGCGGGCGCGCTCCCGGCGGGAGGCGTCGGTCACGTCCGTGCCGGCCAGCTCGATCCGGCCCGCGTCGGGGTCGTGGAGCCCGGTGATCGCCTCGACGAGCTCCGACTGGCCGTTGCCGTCCACGCCGGCGATGCCGAACACCTCCCCCTCGCGGACGGCGAACGACACGTCGTCGACGGCGACCACGTCGCGGTCGTCGCGGGCGGTGACGCCGTCGACCGTCAGCGCCGGGTCGCCCGGCGTCGCCGGCGGCGTCTCCGTGTCGAGGACGACCTCGCGCCCGACCATCAGCTCCGCGAGCTCCTCGCGGCTCGTCCCCGCGGTCTCGACGGTCCCCACGTTCCGCCCGTCGCGCAGCACCGTCACCTCGTCGGCGGCCGACAGCGCCTCGCCCAGCTTGTGCGTGATGAAGACGATCGTCTTCCCGGCGTCGGTCAGCTCCGCCAGCACCTCGAACAGGTCCTCCACCTCCTGCGGGGTGAGGACGGCCGTCGGCTCGTCGAGGACGAGCACCTCCGCGCCGCGGTACAGCGCCTTGAGGATCTCCACGCGCTGCTGGACGCCGACGCCGACGTCCGCGATCCGCGCGTCGGGGTCGACGTCGAAGCCGTACCGCCGCGAGAGGTCGACCACGGCCTCGCGGGCGGCGTCGCGGTCGACGGCGAGCCCGCCCCACTTGCGGGGCTCGTTGCCGAGGGTGATGTTCTCGGCGACCGTCATCGGGTCGACCAGCATGAAGTGCTGGTGGATCATCCCGACGCCGGCGTCGATGGCGTCCCGGGGGGAGTCGAACCGCCGGGGCGCGGCCGCGATCCCCCCGTCGGCGTCCGTCGCCAGCCCGTCACCGTCGACGTACACCGCCCCCTCCGTGGGCTCGTACAGCCCGTACAGCACGTTCATCAGGGTGGTCTTGCCGGCGCCGTTCTCGCCGAGGAGGGCGTGGACCGTCCCCCGCTCGACCGACAGCGTGACGTCGTCGTTGGCGACGACGCCGGGGAAGCGCTTCGTGATCGAGTCGAGGCGGACGGCCTCCGTCATGTCGTCGCCGTTTCGGCGGTGAGGGCATAAACGGCGCGTTTCGTCGGAACGACGGTTCAGGAAATCGGCTCGTCAGGCGGAACGGCACCCGGTATCGGCCGAACCCCGGCCGTGACGCACGGCGCGGGGGTCACGGCGGCGACGCACGATGCGCAGGCCGTCCCCGCGATTGCGACCGGCGACGCCGCGCTATCGGGAGTAGTCCGACACCTGGCCGGGGTCGGTCGGCACCGAGATCTCGCCGTCGACGATCCCCTGGCGGGAGGCCTCGATCTCGGATTTGACCTCCGAGGAGATCTCCGCGCCGAGTTTGCCGCCGTAGACGGCCGCGACGCCCTCCTCCTGGAGACCGAGGCTCGTCGCCGTGCCGCCCTCGAAGCTCCCCTCGACGGTCGCCTGGGCGGCGGTGTACACCGCGGTGTCAACGCGCTTGACCATCGACGCGAGGATCACGTCGGCGTAGTCGGTCGTCACCGACTGGTCGCGGTCGACGCCGATCGCGAACCGACCCCGGTCGCGTGCGGCCTGGAAGACGCCGTTGCCCGTGTTGCCGGCCGCGTGGTAGATGACGTCCGCCCCCGAGCTGAACATCGACAGCGCGGCCTCCTGGCCGGCCGAGGGGTCGGAGAAGCTCCCCGTGTACGTCGTCTGCACGTCGATGTCGGAGTTCGCGGCCTTCGCGCCGGCGGTGAAGCCGGCCTCGAACTTCTCGATGAGCGCGCTCTCGACGCCGCCGACGAAGCCGACGTTCGTGGAGTCGCTTTGCGTCGAGGACTCGCCCGCGGAGAACGACCGGCTCGTGAGCAGGCCGGCGAGCTGGCCGACGAGGTACGAGCCCTCGTGCTCCTTGAACGTGTACGAGCGGACGTTGTCGGCGTCGACGACGCTGTCGACGACCGTGAAGTCCTGGTCGGGGTAGTCGGGCGCGGTCTGTGAGAGCGCGTCCGCCTGCAGGAAGCCGATGCAGGAGACGAGGTCGTAGTCCGGGTCCGACGACTGCGCGTACTGGCTCTGGAAGGTGCCGAACTCCGAGACGGAATCGGGCTCGGACTCGTCGAACGAGAGGCCGAACTCCTCGGCCGCCCGCTGGATCCCCGTCTGCGCCTGGTCGTTGAACGACCCGTCGCCCAGGCCCCCGGTCGCGTACACCATGCCGACGTTCACGTCCGCCGAGCCCTCGGCGCCGCCGCCCTCGCCGGTCGTCTCGGTTTCTGCGGTCTCGGAGCCGCCCGAGTCTTCGTCGCTCTCCTCCCCGCCGGAGCCGCCCGAGTCCGGGCCGCCGGCACAGCCCGCCAGTCCCGCGATCCCGGCCGCGCCGACGCCCTTCACGATCGTCCGCCTGTCGAGTCGGTCAGCGTCCATGGCCCGATACCCGGCCGAGAGGGGTTTAAAAGCGTCGTGATCGCGGCGAGAGGGGCGTTACCGAGCGCTGACAGCCTCGACCGCCGTCTCGACGACGTCGGCGACCTCCTCGACGAACGGCTCCACGTCGTCGTGCTCGGCGTACACGCGGACGTACGGCTCCGTGCCCGACGGTCGCACGAGCGTCCAGGAGGCGTCCGGGAGCGTGAGCCGGACGCCGTACTCGTCGTTGACGGTCGCCTCCGGGAACGCCGCCGGGAGCGCCTCGCCGAGCCGTTCCATCGTCGCCGCCTTGGCGTCGTCGGGGCAGTCGACGCTCACCTTGCGGTACGGGCGCTCGGCGACGGGGCCGCGGAGGCCGTCGAGCCCCTCGTCGGCGACGAGTCGGGTGAGGACGGCCGCGCTGACGACGGCGTCGATCCAGTCGCCGAAGCCCGTGTGGACGTGTTTCCACGGCTCGGCGGCAAACGTCACGTCGCCGCCGCCGGCGCGCGCGGCGGCGATCCCGTCGTGGAGGTAGCCCAGCGCGACCCGCTCGACGCGGCCGTCCGCGGCCTCGACCCGCTCGTCGATGCGGCCGGAGGCGTTCGGCGTCGTCACGACCACCGGGTCGGCGGCGTCGCTCGCGCGCACGTATCGCTCGGCCAGCACCGCGAGCACGGTGTCCTCGTGGACCACCTCGCCGTCGCCGTCGACGACGACGATCCGGTCGCCGTCGCCGTCGTGACCGACGCCGAAGTCGGCGTCCCCGTCGCGGACGAACGCCCGGAGGTCGGCCAGCGACTCGGCCGTCGGTTTCGACTCCCGGCCGGGGAAGTGGCCGTCGACGGTGGCGTTGAGCGTCACCACGTCGGCCCCCGACTCGCGCAGCACCTGCGGCGTCGCCGCGGCGGCCACGCCGTTGCCGCAGTCGACGGCGACGCGGACGCCCTCGGGGTCGGCGCCGTAGTCGGCGGCGTACTCGACGACGGCCGCGCGGTAGGCGTCGAGCACGCCCTCGCGGGCACCGTCGCCCCACTCGTCCCAGCCGGCGGGGCTCCCGTCCGCGGCGACGCGCTCCTCGACGGCGCGTTCCGCGGCCTCGCCGTACTCGACGCCGTCGACGAACGCCTTCAAACCGTTGTCCGTCGGGGGGTTGTGGGAGGCGGTGAGCATGAGGCCGCGCCGTCCCCGGGAGGCGAACGCCAGCGCCGGCGTCGGCACCCGCCCGACCCGGCGGACGTCCGCGCCCGCCGACTCCAGCCCCGCCTCCGCGGCGGCGGAAAGCGCCGGACCGGTGACGCGGCCGTCGCGCCCGACCACGAACTCGCGGTCGCCGGACTCGCGGGCGTGGGCGCCGAGCGCACGCGCCACGTCGAGAACGAGTTCCGGCGTGACGCGCGTCTCGGCGCTCCCGCGGATGCCGGCGGTTCCGAACAGCTCCATACCACCGAGTCCGCGGGAAGCATCAAGACTCCCTCGGTCCCGCCCGCGGCGCGGCTTCCCCGCCCCCGCCTCACGAACGTTTTTGTCGGGTGACGGGGGCAGTCGCGCCGATGCGGTGAGCACGGCTCCGGCGCGCGAGCGGGTGTGCGACGGCACGCGCCGGATGGCGGGAGACCCCGCCGCGGAGGCGACCCGGGGGTCGCCGAGTCGTCGCCTGTCAGCCCGCGACCGCCGAGCAGCGGCGCGACCGTCGCCGGCTTTTCGGCCCTCGCGACGGGATCGCCACACGTGAGCGATAACACGGGCCACAACGGCACTGACGGCCACGGCGGCACCGACGGGGAGGAGGGCGCCGAGACGGACGACTTGGGCGACCGGGTCCGCGCACACGTGTTCGTCTCGGGGCGGGTCCAGGGCGTCCACTACCGGGCGAACACCCGTGACGCGGCCCGCGAGCGCGGCGTCGACGGCTGGGTCCGGAACCGCGACGACGGTCGGGTGGAGGCGGCGTTCGAGGGGCCGCGCGCGGCCGTCGAGGGGCTGGTCGAGTGGTGTCACACCGGGAGCCCGAGCGCGATCGTCGACGACGTGAGCGTCGAGTACGTCGATCCGGAGGGGAAGACGGGGTTCGAGATCCGACGGTAGTCCGGCTGTCAGTCGGTGCGTGTCGGATCCGAGCGACCGCGCCCCCGGAACGGGAACCCGACCGACTCCCTCGTCTCGACGGGGGCGTCCGGGTCGTGTCCCTTGAGGCCGTCCCAGACGACGAGCGCCGACGGCAACACGAGCAGCGACGTGAGAAACGAGTAGAGGATCGACAGCGCGGTCAACAGCCCGAACTGCCCGAGGATGCTCAACACCGCGAACACGAGCACGCCGATCCCGGTCGTCGTCGTGAGCATGCTGCCCAGCAGCGCGCCGCCGGTGCCGCGCACCGTCCGCTCCAGCGACGTGGCGAGGTCGTGCTCGCCGCGCTCGTCGACGAAGCGGTGGACGACGTGGACCGAGTAGTCGATCCCCAGCCCGATCGTGAGCGCGAGGATCGTCGCGGTGAAGGCGTTGAACGCGATGCCCGCGAGCCGCATCGTCGCCGCGACCGACGCGACCGACGCGACGATGGGGACGGTGTTGACCAGCCCCAGGGTGGGCCACCCCTCCAACAGTCCGTAAATGACGACGAGGAACACGACCGTCAGCGACAGCGCGACCGCGAGGCTCTGGACGGCCGACTCGAAGATGAGGTCCGACACCGCCGCGAACACGACGGTGCCGCCGGTCGCGATCGCCGTCCCGCGGTAGCGGTCGGCGACCGCGCGGCCGTCGGCGGCGACGGCGGACTGGTCGGCGTCGGCCTCCGTGGAGTAGACGACCTGCGCGCTCCGGCGGTCCTCCGCGAGGTACCGTAGCGCGCGGTCGCGCGAGGAGGAGGCAAGCAGGTAGTCGTACACCTCGCCGAGGTTGTCGTCGGGGATCCCGTTCGCGTCGCGGTCGTTCCGCCGGACGAGTTCGCGGAACTCGGAGTCCCGCTCGGCGCGGGACCGGATGACGGTGACGATGCTCTCCTCCTCGGCGTGACCGTCCTCGGAGACGAAAGAGTCGGGGGGGTCCTCGCCCATCCGGTGTAACTCCTCCAACGTCGTCGGGTCCTCCATGTCGCCCTCGACGTACACCGTGACGGAGCCGCCCTGGCTCGCGGTGAACTCCGCCTCGAGGAAGTTGAGCGTCGACACCGCCGAGTAGTCGCCGGGCGCGAACGGCTCGGGCAGCTCGTTCAGGTACTCCGGCGTCTCCTCGGGCGGGAGGAAGTCCTCCTGTGAGAACGTCGTGGAGATGCCGGCCGCGTAGCCGCCGGAGACGACCGTTAACACGACCACGAGCGCGAGGAACACGCGGGGGCCGCGCTCGCTGATGGCGACGCCGACGCGCAACAGGCCGGCGAGGCGGCTCCCCTCCGCGCCCAGCGGCGACTGTGACCCGGTCGGGAACGGCACCCGGTCGCGACGGCGGTCCACCAGCACCTTCGCGGCGGGGAGGAACACCCCGAACAGCAGGAACGTGAACACGATCCCCGCGGCGGCGACCAGCCCGAACTCCCGGATCGGCGTGAGGTCCGAGGTGAGGTTGGCGAGAAAGCCGATCACGGTCGTCCCAGTGACGATGAAGAACGCGACGAGCAGCTGGCGGACGGCGCGGTCCATCGCGCCGTCGACGCCGCGGCCGGCCTCGCGGTCCTCGCGGTAGCGGTTCACTGAGTGGATGCCGAAATCGATCCCGACTGCCAGCAGCAGCGGCGGCACGGAGATCATCAGCTGACTGAACGGGATGCCGACCAGCCCGAGGAACCCGAACGTCCACATGACCGACAGGAGGAGCGTGAACGTCCCCAACAGCAGGTCGAGCAGCTCGCGGTACGCGACGATCAGGAACACCGCGATGAGCAGGACCGCCGCCGGCGTGACGATGAGCAGCGAGTCGGTGGTCACCGTCGAGAACTCCGCGGAGACGATCCCGGAGCCGAAGACGGTGATGTCGCCGTCGACGGTGTCGACGACGCGCTGGCTCCGTTGCTGGATGTCGATCAGGGGGCTGGAGCCGCCCTGTCCGGCGGCCGCCCCGCCGCCGCCGGAGCCGGGCACCTCGTGGGTGACGACGCCGATCGCCGCGGAGGCGGACGCGGACTCGGCGTTGAAGTCGTTCGACACTGCGCCGGTGAGCGCGGGGTTATCGGCGTTCTCCCGGACCGCCGTCTCGATCTCGCCGTCGGTCGCCCGTTCGAGCGTCCGGATCTGCGCCTCGGTCGTCGTCGCGCTCGGGTCGATCGTCCGCGCGACCGTCGCGCCGGGCGAGGAAACGCTCGTCACTCGAAGCCCGTCCGTCTCTTGGAGCCGCTTCTGTGCCTCCAGCATTCGGATCATCGCCGACCTCGACAACACGTTCCGGTCCCGCTGGACGAGCTGCGTCGAGCCGGTGTCGGCGGCGAAGGCGGGACCGAACTCCCGCTGGACGTCCGAGAGCGCCTCCTCGGCGGGGATGCCGGAGGTGAACTGCTCGGTGCCGGCCGAGGTGGAGACGCCGGCGAGCCCGCCGGCGAAAAGCAGCGTCACCAACAGGAACGCCGCCACGATCCGGGCCGGACGCTCGGTGATCTCCGTGGCGACCGCGTCGACGACCCGTTCGTGGTTCATCGGTTGCGGCGGACGTACACCGCCCCGAGGAGCCCGACGACGACGACCGCTCCGACCCCGATGACGCCCAGCGAGAGGCCGCCGCTGTCGGACTCCGTCGTCGTCACCGGCACCCGGTACGTGTCCGAGAGGAGCGTGTCGCCATCGGCCGTCTCGTAGCGGAAGTCGACGTCGGCGGGGTACGTCTTGCCGACGATCGCGCTCCCGGCGACCGAGAGGTCGAACGTCACCTCGGCGGTCTCGCCGGGCGCGAGCTCGTCGACGAACCCCTCGTCGTCGGTCGAGGACAGCGGCGCGTCGAGGAACAGCTTCGCGGAGACGTCGCTCACGGCTTCCTCGCGCCGGTTCGTCACCGAGATGACGAGCGTGCCGCCCTCGCCGACCGCGAAGCGGCCGTCCGTCACCTCGACGCCGAACTCGTCGCGCGGCTCCGCGACGGAGACGGGCGCGTCGAGGTCGTCGCCGGTCCGTCGCGTCCCCTCGTCGTCCCGGTACTGCACGCGCAGGGTGAACTGCCGGAGGCCGGCCACGGCGGCGTCGGACACCTCGATGTCGAAGGCGAACTCGGCGGACTCGTCGGGAGCCAGCGAGCCGACGGCGAGCTCGGGCTCCAGCGGCGAGACGTTCGGGTTCTCCGTCTCGAACAGCACGACCGCGTTCGTCACGGGTCGATCGCCCGTGTTCGTCACCGTCCCGCGCAGCTCTCCCTCTTTGCCGACGCGGAGCGTGCTCTCCAGGTCGCCGACGGCGAACGTCTGCTCGGGGGTCGGCGTCACGCCGAAGGAGAGCCGCCGCGAGGTCGCGTCGGTGCCGCCGGCGTCCTCGTACTCGACGGTCGCGTCGACGGCGTACTCGCGCGTCTTCGCCGAGGAGGCGAACGACGCGTCGACCTCGACGGTGCGACTCTCGTTGGGGGCGAGGTCGCCGACGAAGCGGCGCGCGGTCGCCGACTCGTCGAACGTGAGGCCGGCGTTCCCCGACTCGAACTGCACGACCGCGTCCGTCGCTGGCCGCCGGCCGGCGTTCCGAAACGTCACCGCGACCGTGCCGGTGCTCCCGACGGGTGCGGCCGACTCGACGGAGTCGACGACGAACCTGGCGCGCTCCTGCACGCGAACCGTGGCGGTCACGGTGGTCGTGACGACCTCGTCCCTGTCGTCGACGTCGCGGTACGCGACGGTGATCGGGATCTCGTGGGTGCCGCCGGCGATGTCCGCGGGCACGTCGACCCTGACGGTCACCGTCCGCGTCTCCTCGTCGCCGACGGTGCCCAGTTCCCGGGAGCCCGAGAGCACCTCGATCCCGGAGGCGCCCGCGACGGTCGCGTTCGCGTCGAGCGCCCGCTCCGCCTCGTCGTCGTAGTCGGCGGCGTCGTTCGTCAGCTCCACGGTCAGCTCCTGGGTCGTCCCCGGTTCGAGGACGGGCTCGGGGACGCTCGCCTCGAACCGCGGGTCCTCCGTGGCCGAGGCGACCCCGACGAGACCGACGGCGCCGGTGGCAACGGCCGACAGACAGATCGCGGCCGCGAGAACCGACGCGAAAAGGCGGTGTGACATGTGGCTGTATGACCGTTCAGTCAGCGTCGTATATAATCTGTTGGGAACGGTCGGAAACCGCCGGCGGGTTCCTCCGAGTCACGCCGTCAGCGCGTACCGCCCGTTCAGATGGGTGAGCACCTCGGTCACGATCTCCGTGTCGTACGTCCAGAAACCGTAGAAGTCCCGCGATCCCGTCTCGCCGCGCTCCTCCGCGAGCAGGGCGCAGGCGGCGGCGTCGTCGTCGCCGCCGTCGAAGACGACGAACCACGACTCGCGGATCTCGTCGGTGTCCTCCTGGTGGATCGTCACGCCCTCGATCTCGGGGTGCTCGTCGCTGGGAGCGCAGTAGGTGTGGACGTCGAGGTCGCTCCTCGCGAGGTTCTCGTACACCTCCGTCTGCTCGCGGATCGCGCCGACGTGCTGGAACCCCGCGTGGAGTTCGCCGGTGCCGACGCGCCAGGCGCGGTCCTCCATCTCCCGGGTGGCCGCCATCATCTGCCCGAGGCTGTAGGAGGTGAACGTCGTCCCGTCGAGGTGTTCGAGGATCGGCGTGAACGCCCGCTCCTCGCCGGGCGCCGCCGTGAGGTCGCCCCGCAGGTGTCGGAGGTCGACCGCCGCGAGCACCTCGTCGTCGTTCTCGTCCGACAGCACCGCGTATCCGGAGAGGTCGCTGTCGGTGGTGCCGGCCTCGATCCGGACCGACTGGGAGTCGAAGTACTCCCGAAGCTCCTCCACCGCCGACTCGTCCGGCGGGTCGAACACCGTCAGGCGCTTCTCGCGTCGTTCGACGGACCCGATGACTGCCCGGAGAGACATCTGAGTTGTTCGGAGTACGACGGGTACCTATAAAAGCCTTCCACCGTCAGGCCGAAGCGACTCCCAGTTCCGCGAGCGCGTCGACGACGACGCGCGCCTCCACCACGTCGCGCTCCTCGGTCATCGGGTCGTCCGCGTTCGCCAGCGTCTCGTCGGCGGCCGCCAGCATCCGTCGCTCCAGCTCCGTCTGGTCCGGCTCCGCCTTCGTGTCGTTCAGCAGCGCCTCGAAGTCCGCCCGGAGGTCGAAAGAGGCGCGCGCGACGTTGCACCGCGACAGCGGGTTCAGCCCGAGGTTCACGACCAGGTCCGTCACCGTCTCCCAGTCGGCGGCACAGAAGTGGATCGACACCTCCCCGACGATGTCGCGCCAGGCGATCGGCGCGGAGTTCTTCATCAGTTGGACGGCCCGCGGCGGGATGTCGATCCGGGCGGTCGTCTCCTCGGACCCACAGAGGCAACACGGCTGCTCCGTCCGCCCAGTGTACATACCCGAACGGAGGGGTCGCTCGGACAAACCTCCGTCGCTCCCGGCGGATGCGACGCCCGAGCGGACGGCCGGATGTTTCAGTCCGTTCGGCGATAGTTCGAGGAGCGATCAACCTGTCCGGCCGCGCGTTCCGTTACCATACGGCCCTTCGTCGTCGGTGACACGGACGTAACCCGGTGGCATTAGTATCAGCAAAATTATAATTGTCCGGAGGTCGTACGGACAGGCGATGTCGGAGACACTCCTGCTTCAGGGTGCGTCGGACCTGTTCGACTCCGCCGGCGCCGCCGAGGCGTTCCTCCTCGGTCGCCTGCTGTTCGGCTTCGTCCTCGCGTTCATGGGACTGAACCACTTCATGCAGACCGACGCGATGGCGGGGTACGCCGAGGCGAAGGGGCTGCCGGCGCCCCGGTTCGGCGTCCTGTTCTCCGGCGGCCTGCTGGCGTTCGGCGGTCTCGGGATCGCCGCCGGCGCGTTCGTGACGCTCGCGGCCGGCGCGCTCGCGACGTTCCTGTTCGTGTCCGCGGTCGTCTTCCACGACTTCTGGGCGGTGCCCGAGGACCAGCAGCGAGACGAGATGACCGCCTTCCTCAAGAACGCCGTCATGGCCGGCGGCGCGACCGCGCTCCTCGGTCTCACCTCCGTGCCGTGGCCGTACGCGCTGGACCTGGGCCTGCTGTAAGCCGGGACCGGCCGTCCGATACGACACCTTCCGCGTCCGTAGTTCCGGTCCGGTTCCGGGGAGTCGGCGACCTTTTGCCGTGTGCGTTCCCCGGATCGGGTATGCGAGTCGGCTTCCTCCTCAACCCCGTCGCCGGGATGGGCGGCCGGGTCGGGCTGAAGGGTACCGACGGGAAGGTCGAGGAGGCGCGCGCCCGCGGCGCGGAGCCGCGCGCTCCCGACCGCGCCCGTCGCGCCCTCGACGCGCTCGCCGAGCGCGCCCCCGACGCCGACCTGCTCGCGTGGGGCGACCCGATGGGTGCAAGCCTCGCCCGCGGGGCCGGCTTCGACCCCGAGGTGCCGGGCGACCCCGAGGGCGGCGACGGCACGGCGACCGTCGCCGCCGACACCCGCCGGGCCGTCGCGGCGTTCCGCGACGCCGGCGTCGACCTCGTCCTGTTCGTCGGCGGCGACGGCACCGCCGCCGATGTGGCCGAGGCGCTGGCGGGGACCGACACGCCGATGCTAGGCGTGCCCGCGGGCGTGAAGGTGTACTCGTCGGTGTTCGGCGTCTCGCCGGAGGACGCCGCCGCCGTCGCCGCGACGTTCGAGCGCGCCGAGCGACGGGAGGTGATGGACATCGACGAGGACGACTACCGCGCGGGGGAGGTCCACCCGGAACTGCGGGCGGTGGCGCACGTCCCCGTCGCCGAGGCGCTCCAGTCGGGCAAACAGACCGGCAGCGGCACCGTCGAGTCGCTGGCGGCCGGCGTCGCCGACGATGTGCGCGCCCGCCCGGAGACGACGTGGGTGCTCGGCCCGGGGTCGACCGTCGGCGAGGTGAAGGCGACGCTGGGGTTCGAGGGGTCGCCCATCGGGGTCGACATCTATCGCGACGGCGGGGTGCTGGCACGCGACGCCGCCGAGTCGGAGATCCTGGCGTCGCTGGGCGCGGACAACGCTATCGTCGTCACGCCCATCGGCGGCCAGGGGTTCGTCTTCGGCCGCGGCAACCCCCAGCTCTCGCCGGCGGTGATCCGCGAGTGCGAGCTGGAGATCGTCGCCTCTCGCGACAAACTCGACGACCTCCGGGTGCTGCGCGTCGACACCGACGACCCCGAGTTGGACGAGGCGCTCCGGGGCTGGATGAAGGTGCGCGTCGGTCGCTTCGAGCGCCGGATGATGAAGGTCGTCTGAGAGCGTCGAGCCCGACCGCGACGGGGCCGAGTTGCCTGCGTCCTCGGGTGACCTTTCATATTTGCTGGCGAGTATTAGGGTCATGGGGGTAAGGCTAAGGCCGTATGGTGCATCCGGTGCAGCATGGAAACCCGGAAGGTCCAGCGGCTTGGCCCCTCGACGCTGGCGATGACACTGCCGGCGGAGTGGGCGAAGGAACAACACGTCGAGAAGGGCGACGAGGTGTCGCTGCGGATGGGCGGTAAGGGGACACTGACGGTGCTGCCGGAGTCCGCGAGCACCGAGGACGCCGAGGCGACGCTGCACGCCGACAACCTCGACGCCGACGCCTTGGAACGGGCGATCCTCGCGCAGTACGTGCTCGGCCGGCGCGTCATCAACATCACCACCGAGGAGGGCGCGCTCGGCTCCGACCACATCAACGCCGTGTACAAGGCGGAGACGCAGCTGATGGGGCTGGGCGTCATCGAGGAGACCCCCGAGAACATCGCCATCCGCTGTTCGGTCGACCCGGAGGACTTCACGCTCGACAATCTCCTGGAACGCCTGGAGAACACCGGCTCCACGATGCGGGGGGAGGCGGTGAAGGCGCTCGCGCACGGCAACCCGGACCTCGCACAGCGGGCGCTCAATCGCGAGCGCCAGGCGAACAAGATCTTCGTGCTGCTGCTGCGGCTCATCTTCACGGCGTATCAGAACCCCAACCTCGCGCGCGCGGTGGACCTCGACTCCGGGTTCCCGCTGATCGGCTACCGCTCGATCGCGAAGAACCTCGAACTGATCGCGGACAACGCCGAGGACATCGCCGACATCGCCATGGAGGCCGAGGGCAACACCCTCGACGTCGACGACACGACGATGCGGCGCATCCGCGATTTCACCGACCAGGTGAACGAGGTCACCGAGATGGCCGTCGAGGCCGCCGTCACGCGCGATTACGCGCTCACCATCGAGGTGAAGCACCTGTTCCGCAGGCTGAAGGACCGCGAGGCGGAGATCCTCACCGACCTGCCGGAGATGTCCAACGCGCAGTTGCTGCAGGTGCGTGAGGTGCTCGTCAGCCTGCAGGAGACCGCCCAGTACGCCATGCGGATCGGGGAGGTGTCCGCGAACCTCGCGCTCAACCGGGAGAACGAGTTCGTGACGATCGTGTAGCCGGCGAACTCACCCCAAGACGCCGCCGTCGTCGGTGGTCGTCCCGTTCTCGGGAGTGCCCGTCGGCGTCGCGGTGGGGGTCGGCGTCCTCGTCCCGTCGTCGGTCGTCGTGTCGCTCGGCGTCGCCGTGTCCTCGCTCCCGGAGCCGTCGGCGTCTCCGGAGCCGTCGGAGTCGCCCGCGGCGTCTCCCCCGTCGCCGGCGGCGTCGTTCTTGCTCCCGAACACGTCGGTCTCGACCGTCCGCTGGTAGCCGTCGAGCTCGATCCGTTGCTCGCCCGCGCCGCCCTCAGAAAGGTCGACGACGAGGTAGAACGGCATCGTGAGGTTCGTCACCTGGTTCCGCTGGAGATGCGACACCCACCAGTCGTCGAGCCGCTGGGTGCGGATCTCCGTCGTCGCCTCGACCGGCACCGTCTCCCCGGGCGGGATCGTCGTCGTCCGGCCCGCCTCGCCGCTGCCCATGCTGATGTTGTTCATCCGGATGTCGTAGCCGATCTCCGAGATCGTGATCGGGTACGACTTGGGGTTGTGGAGGTACAGCGTCATCTCGACCTCGGTCGTCTCGTTGTCGACGGCCCCCCAGTCGGCCTCCGTGCGGTTGAGGTACAGCACGGGGTCGGAGACGACCGGCGCCTCCGCGTTCAGCGGCTTCGGCTCGCTCGTGCGGAACGCCTCGATGATCGAGGTGTTCACGTCGCGGGTCACGGCCGTCGAGAACTCCCGGTCGATGAGCGAGGAGTGCACGTCGGCGTTCACCCGGAGCTCGGTGTGTTCGTCGTTCTCGATGTGACTCACCCACCACGCGGGGATCCGCTCGTTGTCCAGCTCCGTCGTCAGCGGGATCGAGCTGTTGCCCGTGTCGACCTCGACCCCCTCCTTCGTGCCGTCGGCCATCGCGATCCCGTTCATCGTGATGCCGTACTCGGCGGTGAGCCCCCCGAGCGTGACGCCGACGGGGTTCGGGTTGTTCACCACCAGTTCGCTCTCGATGACGGTCGTCTCGTCGGTCACCTCGCCGAAGCGGTTCTCGATCCCGACGACCGACGGCGCGCCCACGACGCCGAGCGCGAACGCGCCCCCGACGGCGGCCGCCATCACGACGACTGCGACCACGAGCGTCCGAACCGTCGACAGTCCGCGATCGTCCCCGTTCCCTGTCGCGTCCGTCCTCGCGCTCCTCATTGCGCCCCCGTTGTTCCCAGGGGGATTAAAACGGACCGCACCGGCGCGAGCGACGGTCGGCGCTTTCGCAAGCGTTAGGTACGTTCCGTCGGAGCCTCCAACATGGCAACTGAGACGGTCGAAAGCGACATGTCGGTCGGGCTCGCGCTGGTGTTCGCCGCGCTCGCGGCCGTCGGCGCGGGGTTCATGCTCGTCGGCGGGTCCCAGTCGGCGATGGCGTGGGGGTTCGCGGTCGCGATGGTCGCTGCGACGCTGTCGGTTGTCGCGGTGCAGGTGTACGACTCTTAGCTCGCCCGTCGAGGGCCGGACCCGCCGAGGGAAGCGTTAAGACGGCACGGACCGTACGTTCGCGTGAACGAATGAGCGAGTACACCGACGAGGAGAAACGCATCCTCGCGTACCTGCGCGACAGCGTTTCCCGGGGGGAGGAGTACTTCCGCGCGAAAAACATCGCGGAGGCGATCGGGCTCTCCGCCAAGCAGGTCGGCTCGCGCCTCCCGACGCTCGCCGAGAAGGCCGAGGAGGTCGACATCGAGAAGTGGGGTCGCGCGCGGTCCACCACGTGGCGTGTGGAACTCTCCTGAGTTTCCGGAGCTCTCCTGAGTTCCCGGAACTCCCCCGAACTCCCGGACCTCTCCTGAGTTTCCGAGACTCCTCTGAGTTTCCGGACCCTCCGAATCCCCGGAACACTCCCGGGTCGCCGATGCGTCCTCGACTTCCCGACGTCTCCGGAGTCGTCGATGCCGTCTCGACACCCCGAACTCCCGTGGACGCCGGACCGTCCACCGGTCGCCGGTGGGCGCGAGAGGGCCGGGACGCCCGCCGCGGTCCCGCTCCGAGCCGGACGCCGAACCCTCCCGTTTTTTCGCCCCCAAGGCGTAGGGAGAGCCGATGACCGTGCGTGTACGCCGCGAACTGGGCTTCGACGCCGACCCGGCGGACGTCTGGGCGTTCATCTCCGACCCGGCGAAGCGGGCCGGCGCCATCAGCGTCGTCGACGAGTACGAGCTGACCGGCGACAGGACCGCGACGTGGCACGTCAGCCTGCCGGTCCCGGTGATCCGGTCCACGATCGCCGTCGAGACGGAGGAGGTACGGAAGGACCCGCCGGAGTACGTCGAGTTCGTGGGGAAGTCGCGGGCGTTCCGGGTCACCGGCGAACACACCGTCTCGGAGACGGAGGAGGGCCGCGCCCGCCTCGCCAACGAGTTCGTCGTCGACGGCCGCGTCCCGGGCGTGGAGTCGTTCTTCGAGCGGAAGTTCGGCGACGAACTGGACAACCTCGACGCGGCGCTGCGTCGGGACCTCGGGATCGAGTGATCCGCGCGTGAAGCTCGCACTCGCCCAGATCGAGGTGCGCGCCGCCGACCGCGACGGCAACCTGGAGCGGGCGCTCGCGGCGGTCGACCGGGCGGCCGAGCGCGGCGCCGACCTCGTCGTGCTCCCCGAGCTGTGGAACGTCGGCTACTTCGCGTTCGACGCGTACGAGCGCGGCGCCGAGCCGCTGTCGGGACCGACGCTCGCGCGGGTCGCCGAGGCGGCCGCCGACCACGGCGTGGCGCTGCTGGCGGGGTCGATCGTCGAGGACCTCGCGGCCAGCGCCGCAGACGGCGCGTCCGTCCCCGCCGAGGAGGGGCTGGCCAACGCGGCCGTGCTGTTCGACGAGGAGGGCGAGCGCCGCGCCGTCTACCGGAAGCACCACCTGTTCGGCTACCAGTCGGCCGAGACCCGGCTGCTCACCCCCGGAGAGTCGCTTCCGGTGGTCGACCTGCTGGGCTTTCGGGTGGCGGTGACGACGTGTTACGACCTGCGCTTCCCCGAACAGTTCCGGCGGCTCGCGGCGGAGGGCGCGAACCTCGTGCTCGTCCCGAGCGCGTGGCCGTACCCCCGGGTCGAACACTGGCGGACGCTCCCCCGGGCACGGGCCATCGAGAACCTCTCGTACGTGGCGACGGCGAACGGCTCGGGACGGTTCGAGGAGGCCGAGCTGGTGGGTCGCTCCGCCGTGTACGACCCGTGGGGGACAACGGTGGCGTCCGCTGGCGACGAGCCCGCGCTCGTGACCACCGACCTCGACCCGGAGCGGGTCGCGGCCGTCCGCGAGGAGTTCCCCGCGCTGGACGACCGGCGCGACTACTCGAGGTAGTGGACGAAGACGGTGCCGTCGCCGTCCGTCAGGTGGGAGAGCCGCTCGCGCACGTCGGGCGCGACGTCCGCGTGGACGAGGGGGACCTCCTCGACGCGAAGCGGTCGGCCGACGGCCCCGGGCGCATCCAGCGAGTCGCCGGGGTCGCCGAGTCGCCGGTGGTCGACGACGCGACGCGGCCGTGACAGCAGGTCCTCGGCGCCGCCGGCCAGCGACTCGGCCCTGAGACGAGCTATGCCGATACTGTCCCGTTCGGGAACTAACTGTTCCGTCGCTCCCCCTTCTCACCGCGGCTCCGTCCCGGTGCTTTTATCCCTGTCAGGACGATACGTAGAGCCGCCAGCGGACCGACGCTTTTCTCGTCGTACGCTGGCGAACCGACGGATTCGCGCCGCCGCACCCGACGCGACAGCGCACGTCCGCCCCGCGATCAGGGGTCCATCGCGCCGGACGTGCGCACCACCGCCTCCCCACACCTCGTTTCGACTCGGACATCGCGACGGGCTCCCGCCCGCCACGCCCGGCGTCGCCCGCTCGCCGGACCGGCGGGGGAACACCCGGTCGCCCGCGGCGACCCCTCTCGACGGCGAGAAGCCTTCCGGCCGACCGCTACAGTTCGACCCGCTCGCCGGCGTCCGCCGACCGCAGCGCGGCCGCGAGCGTCCGCACGTCGACCAGCCCGTCGCGTCCGTCCGGGTCGATCGCTCCCCCGGTCGCCGTCGCGTGCGCGAAGTAGTCGAACTCCTCGACCGTCTCGTCGGCGCCGGCCCCGGTCGCCTCCAGCGTCCCCTCGGGCGTCTCGACGACCACCTCGCGGTCGGCGTCCGGCTCGAACGCCGACCGGACGGCGATCCGGCCGTCGGCGCCGAGCAGCTCCAGTCGCGTGTTCGGCCGTCCCGTGTACGAGCCGGAGAAGCCGCCGACCCAGCCGTCGAACTCGACGCGGGCGTCGGCGTGCTGCTCCACCTCGTCGAAGGCGGGGTCCGGCGACCGGGTCGTCGCCGACACCGCGACGGGGTCGTCGCCCGAGAGGAAGCGCGCGGTGTTGAGCGGGTACACCCCCACGTCGAACAGCGCGCCCCCGCCCGCGAGGCGGCCGTCGAGGCGCCACTGTTCGGGGCCCGCGTCGCCGGCGAGGACGGGGAAGGTGAAATCGCCGGTCGCCCGCCGGAGTTCGCCGATGCCGCCGCCGGCGACGAACTCCCGGAGTCGACGCATCACGGGGTCCGTCTGCATGCGGTAGGCGGTCATCAGGCGAACGCCCGCGTCCTCGCAGGCGGCGACCAGCGACTCGGCGCGGTCGACGGTCGCCTCCAGCGGCTTCTCACAGATCACGTCCTTGCCGTGGCCCGCGGCCGTCTCCGCGTGTGGGAGGTGGAGCCGGTTCGGCGTCGCGACGTAGACGGCGTCGTACTCGTCGGTCGCCACGCCCGCCTCGAACTCGTCGTAGTCGAGGGCGGTCACACCGAACTCCCCGGTCAGGGCCGCGCGCTTCTCGGCGTCGCCGCTGACGACGACCGTCGGCTCGGCGTACTCGCCGGCCGCCATCGCGGGGATCGAGACGTCGCGGGCGTAGGTGCCGCAGCCGACCGTCGCGAACCGGGCGGTCCCCCCGTCGCCGTCGTCCGCCCAGTCGCGACGGCCGACATCGGCCAGGGTCCTGTCGAACATACGGCCCGGACGGGGTGGACCGGGGAAACCCTACCGGCCACGCGAGAATCACGAGCGATAACTCGGGCGGAGCGTTGAAGTGTCGGACGCGTCCTTCTCGTGATACCGCGGGCTCGAACCCCGACCGGCCACTCCCCCCAGCGTGCCCGGTCGGTTCGACTACCCGGTCGATCGGTTCGGCTTCGCGGGCCATGGGACGTCACGTACCGCGCGAATCGGGGACCGGCCGGGCGACGGCGTTTCGCCCATCCGCCCGGGACGGCCGGAGCAACTCCCGCTCCCGCTCCCGCTTCCGGCCGATGGCTCCCCCGCGGATCGCATCCACACCGTACCACCTCACCCCCCCCCACCGTGCCGCGTCGGCGTTCCACACCGCGCCGGTCGCGTCGCGGCGGGTGGGTCGGACCGCCGTTCCGGACTGCAGCCGGGAGCAGATCCATCCCTTTCGGGCGCACGGGCAGGGAGTCGAGGCTCCGTCGCTCGGCATCGGCGTCGACCGCGCGGGGGGAGTCGCGGGCCGTCCCGTGCGTTCAGTCCTCCCGGGTCTTGATGTCGGCCGAGAGGCCCTGTGCCATCTCGATCTCCGTGGAGTTGTTGAGCGTCCACGCCGTCCGCTCGGTCACCGCCTCGATGACCTCCCGCGCGCTCGGGTAGCCGTTGCCGGACTTCTTCACGCCGCCGAACGGCAGCTGGACCTCCGCGCCGATACACGGGAGGTTGCCGTACGCCAGCCCGACCTCGGCGGTGTCGCGGTAGCGGTTGATCTGTCGGTAGTCCTCGGAGATGATCGCCCCCGCGAGCCCGTAGTCGGTGTCGTTGTGGATCTCGACGGCCTCGTCGATGTCGCCGCCGTACTTCAGCAGGGCGACGTGCGGGCCGAACACCTCCTCGTGGGTGCACCGGAGGTTCTCGTGGGCGTCGGCCTCGTACACGAACGGCCCGACCCAGTGGCCGTCCTCGTGGCCTTCGGGGATCTCCTCGGGCTCCAGCTCCTCGCGGTCGACGAGCACGTTCACGCCCTCGTCTCTCGCGAGCTGGTTGTAGCGGGACACCTTCTCGACGTGCTCGGCCTCGATGAGCGGGCCCATGAACGTGTCCTCGTCGAGGGGGTCGCCGACGGCGACGCGCTCGGCGTTGGCGACGAACCGCTGCTTGAACTCGTCGTACACCTCCTCGTGGACGATCAGCCGCTCGGAGGAGACGCAGCGCTGGCCGGTCGTCTTGAACGAGCTCATCACCGCCGAGTGGACCGCGACGTCGAGGTCGGCCTCCTCGGTGATCACGATCCCGTTCTTGCCGCCCATCTCACAGGCCGCGAGCTTGCCGGGCTCGCCGCCGACTTTGCTCGCGATCCCCTGGCCGACCTCCGCGGAGCCGGTGAACAGGACCGTGTCGACGCGGTCGTCCTCGACGACTGCGCTGCCGGCGTCGCCGTACCCCTGGACCATGTTGAACACGCCGTCGGGGATCCCCGCGTCCTCGAACATCTCGGCGACGACCTGGGCGCACCACGGCGTCTGCTCGGCCGGCTTCCAGACGACCGTGTTGCCCTCGACCAGGGCGACGGCCATGTGCCAGAAGGGGATCGCGACCGGGAAGTTCCACGGCGTGATGCAGCCGACGACGCCCCGCGGCCGGCGCCGCATGTACGCGTCCTTGCTGGGGATCTCCGAGGGGACCACGTCCCCCTTCGGGTGGCGCGCGTCGCCCGCGGCCCACTCGACCATGTGCCACGCCTCCGTCACGTCCGCCTTCCCCTCGCTGATCTCCTTGCCGCACTCCTTGGAGACGATCTCGCCGAGCTCCTCGTGGCGCTGCTTCAGCTCGTGGTAGATGTCCCAGAGGTACTCCGCGCGGTCGACGTGGCTCAGCGCGCTCCACTCCTCGAACGCCGCCTCGGCGGCGGCGACCGCCCGGTCGACGTCCGCCTCCGTCCCGCGGCGGAACTCGCCGATCCGCTCGCCCGTGGCGGGGTTCTCGCTGTGGAACGTCTCCTCGCCCGTCCCGTCGGTCCACTCGCCGTCGATGTACTGCCGGTAGACGTCGTCGTCTCGACTCATGGGCAAAACTTGCATCACCGGCGTGATATAGGTGCGGGGAAGCCGCCGACGCGGCGGGACCGACGGCTCGTCCCGGTCGCGTCGCGAGGGTCGCGGCGACCGCTCGGCGGGCCGGATTCCCGGAGGCCCGGTGTGGACGCAAGACACTTTCCTCGGAGTCGTTTCCCTCGCGGTGATGAGCGACCGAGAGCCGTTCACGATGGACCTGCCCGAATCGGCCGACGAGCCGGTGCTCCGGCGCGTCCGAACGGTCGCCCGCGCCATGGACGAGGCGGTCCGCATCCCCGGGACGGACACGTGGGTCGGGCTCGACCCGGTGGTGGGCGCGATCCCGGGCGCGGGCGACCTCGTGTCCGCGGGCGTCTCCCTGTACATCGTCGCGGAGGCGGCGTACCTCGGCGTGCCGCTGTCGACGGTCGCCCGGATGCTCGCGAACGTCGCGCTCGATGCCGCCGTCGGCTCGATCCCGGTCATCGGCCCCCTGTTCGACGCGACGATCAGGGCGAACAAGTGGAACGTCTCCCACATCGAGACGTTCGTCGGCGCGACCGACGACGAGCCCGAGGACGTCGCCGTCGCGGACGACGAGACGGACGACGAGGGCCCGGTCTCGATCGAGATCTCCGACGAGTAGCGTCGGCCCGCAGCCAGCGCCGGCGACTCCCCATCAATTATACCCCGCCCCTCGCAAGACTTGCCTATGGACTTCGATCTGCCCGCGGAACACCGCATGATCCGCGACCAGGTGCGGGAGTTCTGCGAGGAGGAGATCGCCCCCATCGCCCAGGAGATCGAGGACGAGCACCGGTTCCCGGCGGGGATCTTCGACCGGCTCGCGGAGCTCGACGTGCTCGGCGTCCCGATCGCCGAGGAGTACGGCGGGCTCGGCGGCGACACGCTCATGTACGCGGTCGTCGCCGAGGAGCTCGGCCGCGTCTCCGGCGGCGTCGGCCTCTCGTACGTGGCTCACACCTCGCTGGGGGCGAAGCCGATCGAGCTGTTCGGCACCGACGAGCAGAAGCAGGAGTGGCTCCGCCCGCTGGCCGAGGGGGAGGGGCTGGGCGCGTGGGCGCTCACCGAGCCCGGCTCGGGGTCGGACGCCTCCGACATGGACACGACGGCCCGGAAGGAGGGCGACGAGTACGTCATCGACGGGACCAAGCAGTTCATCACGAACGCCACCGTCGCCGACTCGATCCTCGTGAAGGCCGTCACCGACCCGGACGCGGGGTACGACGGCATCTCGACGTTCGTCGTCGACCCCGAGAACGACGACGGCTTCGAGGTGACGACGGTGTGGGACAAGATGGGGCTGAACTGTTCGCCCACCTGCGAGATCCGGCTCGACGAGGTGCGCGTCCCGGAGGACCGCCTGCTCGGCGCGGAGGGCGAGGGGTGGGAGCAGACGATGAAGACGCTCGACGGCGGGCGCATCTCCATCGCCGCGCTGTCGACGGGGCTCGCGCAGGGCGCCTACGAGGCGGCCAGGGAGTACTCGGGCGAGCGCGAGCAGTTCGGCAGGCCGATCTCGTCGTTCGACGCCGTCCGCGACACGGTCGTGGACATGCACCGGAAGACCGAGCGCGCGCGCCTGCTCACTCACAAGGCGGCGGCGATGTACGACGCCGGCGAGGACGTGACGCGGGCGTCGTCGCTGGCGAAGCTCGACGCCAGCGAGGCCGCCCGCGAGGTCGCCGAGGACGCCGTCCAGGTCCACGGCGGCTACGGCTACACCACCGACTTCCCGCCCCAGCGCTTCTACCGCGACGCGAAGCTGATGGAGATCGGCGAGGGCACGAGCGAGATCCAGCATCTCGTCATCGGCCGCGAGCTCGGTCTCTGACCTGGTGGACATGAAAAGGGCGAGCGAGCGGAGCGAGCGAGGGCTTTCGAGCGGCACCAGCGAGATCCAGCATCTCGTCATCGGCCGCGAGCTGGGGCTGTAGCCGCCGCCCAGGATCTCGGCTGATGGTTCCGGGGCCGAACCCGTGACGCCACCCCGGCGACCGTCCGACAACGATCGGCGATCGAGCACCTGTTCACCGCACTCGTGGCCGTCACCTTCGGATCCGCCGCGGTCTCGACGGTCACGGGGCCGCTCGCGTGCCTCCGGACCCGCGGGCGCGCGGACCACGCTGGCGTCGCGCTGGCGGTCATGCCGGTGTGTGTGTGTCGCTGTGGACGGCCCCGTTCGGGGTCCGACTGCCGGCCGGGACGACGCTCACGGCCGTGCGGCTCCTCCGCGGCGACTCACGGCGCCGACTCGGCGACGAACACCAGCGGCTCCCAGTCGCCGCGCTCCCCGGGCGACAGCTCCGTCGCCTCCGCGAACACGCGGTCGTGGACCGCCCTCGCGGCGGCCACCACGGCCGCGCTGGCGTCCAGCGTCGCGGCGAACTCCGTCCACACCCGCGGCGGCACCAGCAGGAAGTAGCGCCGGCCGTCGCGGCGGACCAGCGGGTCGTACGCGAAGGCTCGGCGGTACTCGAGGACGATGTCGGCGACGCCGGGGTACGAGCGTACGTCCGACTGCATCCGCGCGAGCGTCTCCCGCAGCGCCGACTCGTCCAGGTCGGCCGTGGCCGCTACCTCGGCGACGTGGTCGTCGAGCGGACCGAGCGCGTCCATACGCGGCCATCGGGAGCCGTCGACATGAGCGGTCCGGTGGGTCGAAGTGTCGCCCCCGCGCTACGTCCAGTATGGACGTCGACACCGGGTTCGTCACGCAGATCGGCATGGACCACCGCGAGGCGGTCGCCGCCGCCGCCGACCACAGCTACGACTTCGTCGAGCTGATGCTTGACGGCGCGGGCGCCCGCGACCGGCTGGCCCCCCGGCGCGACGCCGTCCGCGAGGCGCTGTCGACCCACGGGGTCGGACTCGCCGTCCACCTACCGTTCGGCTCGATCGACCCGGGGTCGCCGTTCGACGCGGTCCGCTCGGGCTCGCTCGCGGAGCTCGAGGCCCACGTCGAACTGGCGGCCGACCTCGGCGCCCGGACGGCGACGCTGCATCCCACTTCGTCGGCGTGGTCGCCCGCACACGACGCCGACGCGCTCGGCGACCGTATCGTCGAGTCGGTGCGCCGGCTCGACGAGTTCGCGCGCGACCGCGGCGTCGAGATCGTCGCCGAGAACGTTCCGCGCGGCCGCTTCGACACGAACGGGATGCCGGAGCTGCTGGAGCGGACGGACGTGTCGATGTGTCTCGACACCGGCCACGCCCGCGTCGACGGCCGCGACGACGACGGCATCGCGGCGCTCGTCGGGGAGCACGCCGACCGGATCTCGCATTTCCACCTCAACGACGTGCGCGGCGCCGACGACGAACACCTCCCGCTGGGCGCGGGCTTTCTCGACTTCGAGCGCGTGCTCGGGACGCTCCCGGCCGACTGGACGGGGACGCTCTCGGCGGAGGTGTTCACCCGCGACGTCGACTATCTCGGCCACAGCGCCGCCCGCCTCGACTCGGTGCTCGCAGCCGTCGGGGTGGAGGCGTGAGGCGGCTCGTCGTCGGCGAGTGCATCGTCGACCTCCACCCCGAGGCGGCCGCCGCGGGCGACCCCGGCGACGCGGACGCGTACGTCCGCCGGCCCGGCGGCGCGCCCGCGAACGTCGCCGTCGGGCTGGCCCGCCTCGGCGACGCGCCCGGCCTGTGGACCCGGCTGGGCGCCGACGGCTTCGGCGACTTCCTCGCGGCGACGCTGCGCGAGGCGGGGCTGCCCGACGCGTACGTCGAGCGCGACCCCGAGGAGCCGACCGGGCTGGCGGTCGTCGCGCTCGACGCCGCGGGCGACCGCTCCTTCTCGCTGTACCTCGACGGGACCGCGAGCACCCGCCTGGCGGCGGGGCGGGTCGACGACGCGACGCTGTCGGGGCTGGAGTGGCTCCACGTCGGCGGGGTCGCGCTCGCCCGCGAGCCGGCCCGCTCGGCCGTGTTCGACCTGCTCGAGCGCGCCCCGGCCGGCGTGACCGTCTCGTTCGACCCGAACGCGCGGCCGTCGCTGTGGCGGGAGTTCGACTACGCGGAGACGCTGGCGCGCGCGCTCTCGGGCGTGGACGTGGTCGTCGCCTCCGCGGAGGACCTGGAGCCGGCCGGCTACGCGGGCGACGCCGCCGCGCTCGCCGAGGCCGTCGTCGCCGACGGCCCCCACACGGCGCTTGTCACCCGCGGCGCGGCGGGGGCGGTGGGCCGCTCGACGGCCGCGGCGCCGTGGGGCGCCGACGCCGCCGCACATCCGGGGTTCGACGCCGACGTGGTCGACACGACCGGCGCGGGCGACGCGTTCACCGCCGGCGCGATCGAGGCGCTGGACGGCGGCGAGGGGCTCGCGGCCGCGCTCCGCTTCGGCGACGCCGTCGGCGCGCGGGCGACGACCGCCCAGGGCGCGATGGCGGCGCTGCCGACGCGGGCGGCCGTCGAGTCGCTGCTGGACGGAGCGTGACTCCCCGCAGGGTCGGCGGCGTCGACGGCTGTCGGGCGGCACACGACCGCCGCCGGTCTCGGCCGCCGGTCGATACGAGGGTCGCTGGAACGGCAGCCTGAAGTCCAATAGCGAGAAGGGACGAGCGAGATGCCAGGGGACACCAATGGGGGCGACGGCGAGGGCGGATCGCTGCTCACCTACGGGATCGACGACAGGCCGCCGCTGCTCCGGTCGCTGGGGCTGGGGATCCAACACTACCTCACGATGGTCGGCGCGAACATCGCCGTCCCGCTGATCCTGGCGGGCGCGATGGGGATGCCCGACGAGTTCGTCCCGCGGTTCGTCGGGACGTTCTTCGTCGTCTCGGGGGTGGCGACGCTCGCGCAGACGACGCTCGGGAACCGCTACCCCATCGTCCAGGGAGCGCCGTTCTCGATGTTGGCGCCGGCGCTGGCCATCGTCGGCGTCGTCGTCGCGAACCCGCCCGACGGCGGCGTGGCGGCGTGGCGCGCGGCGCTGCTGCAGCTCCAGGGCGCGATCGTCGTCGCCGCGCTGTTCGAGGTGGCGCTGGGCTACCTCGGGCTGGTGGGTCGCCTCCGGCGGTTCTTCTCCCCGGTGGTGATCGCGCCGGTGATCGTCCTCATCGGGCTGACGCTGTTCACCGCGCCGCAGGTGGCGAACGCGACCCAGAACTGGCCGCTGCTGCTGTTCACGTTCGGGCTCATCGCCGTCTTCTCGCAGCTGCTCGGCGACCGGGCGCGGGCGTTCCGGCTGTTCCCGGTGTTGCTGGGGATCGTCGTCGCCTACTGCGTCGCGCTCGCGCTGTCGCTGTCGGGCGTGTACGCCCCCGGAACGCCCGGCCACGTCTCGCTGACGCCGGTGGCGGAGGCGCCGCTCTCGGTCGCGATCTACCCCTTCCAGTGGGGAGTGCCGCGGGTGACGACGGGCTTCGTCGTCGGGATGCTCGCGGGCGTGATCGCCTCCATCGTGGAGTCGCTCGGCGACTACCACGCCGTCGCGCGGCTCTCCGGGACGGGCGCCCCCTCCGAGCGGCGCATCACCCACGGCATCGGGATGGAGGGGCTCGCGAACGTGTTCGCGGGCGCCATGGGCGCGGGCGGGTCGACCTCCTACTCCGAGAACATCGGCGCGATCGGCCTCACGGGCGTCGCCTCCCGCTACGTCGTCCAGGTCGGCGCGGCGGCGATGCTCGTCGTCGGCTTCTTCGGGCCGTTCGGCGCGCTCATCTCGACGGTCCCCGACCCGGTGATCGGCGGGCTCTACGTCGCCATGTTCGGCCAGATCGTCGGCGTCGGCCTCGCGAACCTGAAGTACGTCGACCTCGACTCCCAGCGGAACCTGTTCGTGCTCGGCGTGTCGCTGTTCGCCGGCCTGTTCGTCCCGGAGTACTTCTCGAACGTCGCCGCGGCGGCGCCCGACGGCGTCGGCGGCGCCACCTACTTCGCGCGGAGTATGGCCGCCGTCCCCGTGTTCGGCGCGGTGCTGGGCGCCGACGCGGTCGCGAACACCGTGTTCGTCGTCGGCTCGACCGGCATCGCCGTCGGCGGCGTCGTCGCGTTCGCCCTCGACAACCTGATCCCCGGCACCGACGCCGAGCGCGGCCTCGACGACTGGGAGCGCACCGCCGAGGCCGACGAGGACTTCCTGTCGGCGTACGACCGCTTCGTCCGCGGCGGCGACGGCGACGCGACCCGGGCGGACTGACGCCGTCGCCCGGGACCGACCTCGCGCCCGCGGCCGGCGCGGACCGCGGACCGCGGCTCCGACGCGTTCTTCTCGGCGGCGACGGAACGCCGGGGCATGAGCGACGCCGACGACCCGTACGAGGGACGGATCCGGGCGGTCCGCGACCGACTCCGCGACGCCGGGGCCGACGCGCTGGCGCTGTTCCCGAGCACGAACACGCGCTATCTGACGGGGTACGCCGAGGAGCCGAGCGAGCGCCACCTGCTCCTGTTCGTCGTCCCCGACGCCGACCCCGTGTTCCTCGTCCCCGAACTGTCCGGCGAGCAGGTGCGCGCGGCGTCGGCCGTCGACGACGTGCGGACGTGGGCCGACGACGAGGACCCCGTCGCCGCCGTCGGGTCGGTGCTGTCGGAGCTTGGCGTTCCGGGCGGCGGCGATCCCGCCGGCGACGGCGACTCCGGCGGCGGCGATTCTGCCGGCGACAGCGATTCCGGCGGCGACGACTTCACTGGCCACGACTCCGCGGGGAGCGACGCCGCGGACGCCCCCCGCCTCCTCGTCGACGACACGATGCACGCGCGGTTCACGCTGGACCTCCGCGAGCTGTGTCCGGGGGCCGAGTTCGGGCTCGCGAGCGAGCTGCTCGCCGGCCTCCGCGTCCGCAAGGACGACGCCGAGGTCGGGGCGCTGCGTCGGGCGGGCGAGGCCGCCGACGCCGTGGTCCGCGAACTGCGCGCCGACGGCGACGACGTCGTCGGCACCACCGAGGCCGAACTGGCCCGGCGCGTCGAGGACCGACTGGCGGCGAACGGCGGCGGGGGCGTCTCTTTCGAAACGATCGTCGGCTCCGGGCCGAACGGCGCGATGCCCCATCACACCCACGGCGACCGGACCGTCGAAGCGGGCGACCCGGTCGTCCTCGACTTCGGCACGCGCGTCGACGGCTACCCCTCCGACCAGACCCGGACGCTCGTGTTCGGCGACGAGTCGCCGCCCGAGGGGTTCCGCGAGGTCCACCGCCTCGTCCGGGAGGCACAGGAGGCCGCCGTCGGGGCGGTCGAGCCCGGCGCGACCGCCGGCGAGGTCGACGCCGCCGCCCGCGAGGCGATCGAGTCGGGCGGGTACGGCGACGAGTTCGTCCACCGCACCGGCCACGGCGTCGGCCTCGACGTCCACGAGGAGCCGTATATCGTGTCGGGAAGCGACCGGGAACTGGAGCCGGGGATGGTGTTCAGCGTCGAGCCCGGCGTCTACCTGTCGGGGGAGTTCGGCGTCCGGATCGAGGACCTGGTCGTCGTCACCGACGACGGCTGCGTGCGGCTCAACCGCACCGACCGCGGCTGGAGGACGGGGTGATCGCGGGCGCGGGGAACCGCGCTCGTCGGCGGGCGCTCACGTCGGCGAACGCGCCGGAGAACGGAGGGATGGGCGGCCGTCCGCGTCAGTGCGAGTGACCCATCGCGTCCGAGAGGCTGCGTCCGAACCGCTCCTCGAACAGCTCCTCGGCCTTCTGATTGATGTCGACGACGTCCTGGGGCGGCTCCCCCTCGCTGTGGTGGGCGATGGCGTGGGCCTGCTGGGCGAACGCCTGTAGCACGACATCGGTGATGATCTGGCTGGGCTCCTCGCCCTGCTCGGCGAGCATGTCGACGAGCCCCTCGGGGAGGTCGACCTCGTCGCTGCCGCCGTTCGGATCCGTGACCGTGTAGGTTTCAGTTCCGACCATGCTATGGCGGTGGCGAGGCGGACGTAAAGGTCCGTGGGTCCCGGGGACACGCCGTCAGGTCGGGGGACGGCGACGTCGTCGCGGCGGATCTCGCGGTTCCGACCGACTCGGGATCCCGGCGAACGAAACGTCCTCCGTGAACGAGGCGCCCTCCACGCACGAACCGTCCACGGTCAGTCTCGGTCGAACGCGCCGGCCGGCGGCTCAGTCGTCGGCGGCCGCCGGCTCGCCCGTCGTCGCCTCGGCGCGCGACAGGTCCTCCAGGTAGTCGTCGGCGTCGATGGCGGCCTTACAGCCCATGCCGGCGGCCGTGACTGCCTGCTGGTAGTGGTAGTCGACCACGTCGCCGGCGCCGAACAGCCCCGGAACGGCCGTCTCCGTCTGGCCGCCGCCGTGGCCGCCCGTCGTCTGGATGTACCCCTCCTCGTCCAGTTCGACGCCCGTGTCCGCGAGGTACTCGGTGTTCGGCGTGTGGCCGATGGCGTAGAACGCCGCGCCGACGGGGAACTCCCGCTCGTCGGTCTCTGGGTCGTCGAGCCTGTCGGTGGGGTGGCCCTCGGGATGGGAGACGAGCGTCACCGACTCGACGCCGTCCTCGCGGGAGCCGTGGATCTCCGTCACCTCCGTGTTGCGCATGATCTCGACGTCGCCCGCCTCGACGTGCTCGCTCACGTGGTCGACCCAGTAGTCCTCCGCGCGGAACTCCTCGCGGCGGTGGACGATGTAGACGGTGTCGGCGAACTTCGTGAGGAAGCTGGCCTCCTCCATGGCGGCGTCGCCGCCGCCGACGACGATCATGTCCTCGCCGCGGAAGAACGCGCCGTCGCAGGTGGCACACGTCGACAGGCCGTACCCCATCAGCTCGTCCTCGCCGGGAACGCCCAGCGTCCGTGCGGAGGCGCCCGAGGCGGCGATGACGGCGTCGGCGGCGTACACGTCGCCGTTCGTCAGTTCGACGCGAAACGGTCGGGTCGAATCGTCGACCGACTCGACGACGCCGTTCTCCACCTCGGCGCCGAAGCGTTCCGCCTGCGCTTTCGCGTCGTCGATGAACTCGGCGCCGCCGATCCCCTCGGGGAAGCCGGGGAAGTTCTCCACCTCGGAGGTGAGGGTGAGCTGCCCCCCGGGCTCGTCGCCCTCGAGAACCAGCGGGTCGTTGTTCGAGCGGGCGGCGTAGATAGCGGCGGTGAGGCCCGCGGAGCCGGTTCCGGCGATGATCAACGGCCGGTGTTCGACGATGTCGGCGGAGTCCGTCATTGTCTCCCGGTAGGAGGCTACGTGGCTTGTACATTGTGCTGTTGTGTCCGAAGGGCGACCACCGGCGCCGGATCGAACCGCCGGCGCGTCGCCGCGGCGGCGACGCGCCCCTCAGAACGCCAGCCGCTCGACCAGCCGGCGTGTGAACCCCGGCCGCTGCGACTCGTGGGGGTACGCCGTGACCGTCGTGCAGCCGGGGTTGGGGAACGCCGGGCGCTCGTCGAACAGGACGGTCCGGAGCCGGTGGTCGGCCCCCCGGCGCACGAGCAGGTCCGGCGCCTCCAGCCGCCCGCCGTCGGTCCGAGCGGACTCGGCGGCGACCGGAACCGAGAGCAGCTCCGACAGCTCCGTCCGGTAGTCCTCGACCAGCCGGCGGTGTTTCTCGGGATCGCCGTCGGCGTCGGGATACCACAGCGAGAGGTCGCCGTCGTTGGCGGCCGCGACCGCCTCGGCGACGTCGACCGCAAGCGGCGGGGACGGTCCCACGTCGCCCGAGAGGACGACCCGCCGCGGTCGGTCGTACTCGAGTGCGTCGACCAGCAGCACGTCGCAGGGGGCGTGGCGGACGACCCAGTCGATCGGGTCGCCGAGCAGCCGCGAGCGGAGCCGGAGCGGCTCGTGCTCGCCTACGATCGTGTCGACGCCGCGGTCGTCGGCGAAGTTGACGATCGCGTGTTTGGTGTCGTGACTGACGATCTCGTCGGGCTCGACGTCGACGCCGAGCTCCTCGGCGAGCGCCTCCACGCGCGTCTCGAACGATCGATCGGCGTCCGACTGGACGGTCACGCCCTCGGTGAGCGGCGCCTGGTCGGGCACCTCCTCGAAGCGGACGGCGACGACGCGGCCGTCGTCCCCGCGGACGAGGTCGGCCGCAAGCGCCAGCAGCGCCCGTTCGCGCTCCTGGTCGACGTTCCGGGTGAGCGCGACGAGCACCTCGCGGGTGTCGGGACGCTCGGCGACGGCCGACTCGATGTCCGCGAGCGCGTCGCGACCCACCTGCCGGCGGATCGCGTCGGTCGCCGCGCCCTCGCGGTCCACCCGCGGGCGGACGTAGCCGAGATACCAGAGCACGCTCCCGACGACGATGGCCACCGCGCCCGCGAGCGCGACCGTCCCCATCTGCGTCAACAGGAGCAGCCCCGACACCGCGCCGAACACCTGCACCCACGGGTACAGCGGCGACGTGAACTCCGGCTCGTACTCGACGCTTCCCTCGCGGAAGGCGACGACCGCGAGGTTGATCATGGCGAACACCATGATCTGGAAGGCGCTGGCGAGCTTCGCGATGTCGAGGATCGGGACGAACGCGATCAGCAGCAGCAACACCGCGCCCGTCAGCGTGATCGAGGCGACGGGCGTGCCGAACCGCTCGCTGACCGACGACAGCGACGGCGGCGCCAGTCGATCGCGGCTCATCGCGAACGGGTACCGCGACGACGAGAGGATCCCCGCGTTCGCCGTCGAGACCAGCGCGAGCACGGCCGCGACGATGACGGCGACGACGCCCGCCCGGCCGAGCGTCCGCTCGGCGCCGACGGCGACCGGGGTCAGCGAGCCCGCGACGGTGCCCGGGTCGGTGATCCCGATCAGCACCGCGACGACGGCGACGTACAGAACCGTGGTGAACGCCAGCGAGCCGAGGATCCCCAGCGGGATGTTCCGGCCGGGGTCTTCCACCTCCTCGGCGACGCTCGCGACCTTGGTGACGCCGGCGTAGGAGACGAACACCAGCCCGGTCGCCGCGAGGACGCCCCCGACGCCGGAGCCGAAGAAGTCCACGTAGTTGGCGGACTGGACGCTCGGGGCGCTCCCCGCCACGAACCAGCCCAGGGCCGCCAGCATGATCGCGACGATGGCGACCTGGAGTCGGCCGGTCTGTTTCGCCCCGACGACGTTCACGAGGATCAACACGGCCGCCAGCCCGAGCGCGACCGGCTTGAGCGGGAGGTCGAACAGCAGGAGCAGGTACGGAACCCCGCCCACGAGCGCGAGCGCGCCCTTGAACGACAGCGAGAACCAGGTGCCGACCCCCGCGACGGTGCCCGGCAGCGGGCCCATCCCGCGTTCGATGTAGATGTACGTTCCGCCGGCCTCCGGCATCGCGGTCGCCATCTCCGACTTCGAGAGCGCCGCCGGGACGACCAGCAGGCCCGCGAGGGCGTACGCGAGGATCACCGCGGGTCCGGCGATCTTCAGCGCCAGCGCGGGAAGGATGAAGATGCCGCTGCCGATCATCGCCCCGATGCTGATCGCGAGGACGGACGGGAGGCCGAGGTCGCGTTCGAGCTCCTTCATAGGCAGTCCACCAGCGTCTTCGAGAGGGCGGTCGTCGCACAGACGGGCTCGTGTCCCGCCTCGGAGAACGCCTCGACGCGTCCCGGCGAGTTCACCAGCACGAGCACCCGGTCGACGTCGGCGCGCGCACGGAGGAGGTTCGCAACCCGGAGGTTCCGGCCGTCCGAGCGCGTCGCCACGACGACGGTCGACCCGGGCGGCACCGCCGCCGTCGCGGTCGCGTCGCTCTCGACGGCATCGCCCGTCCCGGAGTTGGCCCCGTTCGTCCCGCCGAGCAGTTCGACGTCGTGGCCCTTCGCCCGGAGCCGGCGGGCGAGCGAGCGGCTCATCGCTCGGCCGCCGAGCACGTAGTACGGCTGTTCGTCCGCCGCTGTCCCGGGATCGCCGGGAGGTCGTGGGTCGGTCATGGTCGTGTGACGCACGCGGGTTCGATCGACGTCGCCGCGGGCGCGGATACCGGTCGTTGGTGACGGTAGTCCATAAACGGCGCGATCTGATTGACGGATCGTCAAACGAGAGGCCACATTTACCGTTACCGTCACTGGCTCTCCGTGGCGGCGGCGGCGACGCGGCGGAACAAGACTAATCAGGCTCCCCCGGCACCCGACGGTAGAGATGAACGACGGCGAGCTGGACTCGGTGGACCGACACATCCTCTATTACCTCCAACAGGACGCGCGGGGGACGTCGTCGAGCGACATCGCCGAGAAGCTCGACCTGTCGCCGAGCACGGTTCGGACGCGGCTCAACAAGCTCGAGGAGTCCGGGATCGTCCGCGGCTACCACATCGACATCGACTACGACCTCGCGGGCTACCCGCTGTACACGAAGATCGTCTGTACCGCGCGCATCCCCGAACGCGACGACCTGGGCAGGAAGGCCCGGGAGATCCGCGGCGTGACGGCGGTCCGCGAGATCATGACCGGCGAGCGGAACGTATACGTGAACGCGATCGGTCGCGACCACGACGACCTCAACCGGATCAACCGGGAGCTGGACCGGTTGGGGCTGGAGATAATCGACGAGCAGCTCATCCGCGACGAGCACGTCTGCCCGTACCGCGGCTTCCTCGACCCGGACGAGGACCCGGAGACGGAGCCGGGAGGGGACGCGTTGTGATCGCGGGATGCGGCCGCGATCGCGCGCGGCGTCGCGACGGGGCGTGCCGTCGCCGCGACGGCGACACGCTCGGGCACCCCCGACCGGGCCCCGCCTGACATGCCCGCCGATCTCGACGAGAAGACGACCCGGTACGGGGAGATGCTCGCCGACGCCGTCGAGGCCGCCGAGATCCGCGTCCCCGAGGGGACGCCGCTGTACGGGATGGCCGAGGAGTGCGAGGAGATGGCCGTCTCCTATCTGGAGGACGGGCGGCATTTCCGCGAGCGCGGCGACCCGGTGAACGCGCTGGCGTCGTACTCGTACGGCTACGGCTGGCTCGACTGCGGCGTCCGCATGGGGCTGTTCGCGATCCCCGAGGGGACGGCGCTTTTCGCCACGGAGTGAGCCGGCGGAACGGCTCGACGGCGCTCAGTCGAACCGGACCTCCGGGCCGTCCTCGCCGTCCTCGACCGAGAGACCGAGCGCCTCCAGGTCGTCGCGGAGGCGGTCGGCGCGCTCGTAGTTGCCGGCCGCCCGTTCGGCCTCGCGCACGTCCAACACGAGGTCGGCGAGGTCGCCGACCAGTTCTGCGTCGCCGCCGGCCCGGCGGCCGAGTTCGAGCCCGAACACGTCGCCGCCGAACGTCTCGAACGTCTCGACCGCGCGGCGGAGCCCGGGGTAGTCGTACGCGTCGGCGTTCCCGCCGTCCGCGGCGTCGACGCGCTCGACGTGGCGGTTCACCGCCGTTCCCAGGTCGAGCAGGGCGCCGAACGCCTCGCGGACGTTCAGGTCGTCGTTCATCGCCGTCACGAACGCCCCGTGTGCGTCGTCGACCGCCGTCCGGAGATCGTCGTCGGTCGCCTTCGCGCGGGCGTCGACGGAGTCGCACGCCTCGGCGGCTGTCTCGTAGGCGCGCTCCAGCCGCTCCCAGCGCTCCTCGGCCTCGGCGATCGCGGCCTCGGAGAACGCCTGGTCGCCGCGGTACCGCGCCCCGAGATAGAAGGTGCGGACCACGTTCACGCCGAACTCCTCCAGCGCGTCCTCGACGGCGAAGAAGTTGCCCAGACTGGAGGACATCTTGTCCTCGCCGGTCTCCAGGAGGCCGCTGTGGAGCCAGTAGCGCGCGAACGTCCCGCCCGTCGCCGCCTCGCTTTGGGCGATCTCGTTCTCGTGGTGGGGGAACACGAGGTCGCGCCCGCCCATGTGCACGTCGAGGCCGTCGCCGAGGTGGGTCGTCGACATCGCCGAGCACTCGATGTGCCAGCCGGGCCGGCCCTCGCCCCACGGTGACTCCCACGTCCGCCCGGACGGGAGGTCGCCCCCGTGGTCGTGTTTGCGGTGCTCGCGGACGGCGTCGGCGCCGACCCCGCCGGCCTTCCACAGCGCGAAGTCGGCGGGATGGCGCTTCTCCGCGAGCGCGGCCGCCTCGTCGGCCTCCAGCTCCCCGGGGTCCTGGTTCGAGAGCCCGCCGTACCCCTCGAAGGAGGTGACGTCGAAGTAGACGGAGCCGTTCGTCTCGTAGGCGTGACCCGCCTCGATCAGCCGCTCGACGAGGGCGACGATCTCCGGGATGTGCTCGGAGACGCGGGGGTACACCGCCGCGCGCTTGAGGTTGAGCCCCCGCATGTCCGCCAGCACCTCGCGGGTGAAGTGGCGGGCCACGTCGGCCTCCGTCTCCCACCCCTCGCGCTCGCCCACGCGGGCAGCGATCTTCTCGTTCACGTCGGTGACGTTCTCGACGTGGCGCACGTCGTAGCCGAGCCAGTCGAGCCAGCGGTGGAGGACGTCGGCGTGGAACCACAGCCGCGCGTGACCGAGATGCGCGTCGTCCGAGACCGTCAGCCCGCAGACGTACAGCAGGACCTCGCCGTCGTCGGCCGGCTCGAACGCCTCGCGCTCGCCCGTCAGGGTGTTGGTCACGGACAGACCCATGTCGGGCGGCCGTACGAACCCCTCCGTGTTAAACCGTCAGAAACGCCCCGGGGCGCGCGGTCCCCGCCGACGGCGTCGTCGGACGGGCCGGTCAGCCGTCCAGCGCCGCCTCGACCGCGCGGAGCGCGTCCGCGCCCGCCCGCCGACCGACGACGACCGCCAGCCCCCGGTGTGTCGCGCCCGCGGCCTCGGGCGCGACGCCGGCGGTCCGGAGCCGGCCGAGCACGCGCTCCAGCGCCGCCGGGTCGACGTCGCCGCGGGCGAGCACGGCGGTCGCGTCGCCCGCCCCCTCGGCGTAGGCGGCCCCGGCGACCGACAGCAGCGGCCCGTCCCCCCCGGAGGCGCCGCCACCGCTGTCGCTGTCGCCGTCGTCCCCGTCGACGCGCGCCAGGCCGCGACGCATCGTCACTCGGACGTCCCCGTCCGGCGTCGCCGGGTCGTCCGCGTCGAGCTCCTCGGCGAAGCGTCGCAGCGCCGTCGCCACCGCGTCCGGGTCGGCGTCGAGCCCCAGCGTCGTGGCGGCGGCGGCGTAGTTGACCACGCCCGCCGCCAGCGCGTCGTACAGGAACGGTCGCTCGCGGACGGCGGCGCGCGTCTCCTCGGCGACGGTCATGGGAGGAGGCGCGGCGGCGACGGCTATAACGCCGGCGGTCCCCCGCGTCGGCGTCGCCGCTCGGGGCGCCGCTGAATCTCGTTTCGGTAACCGAGCGAACAGAAACATCGTTCAGAGTACAGTTTAGGCGTCGGAGCCCCCGCGTTCACGTGCATGAGACGCCCACTCTACGGGGGACGCGGCGTCCCCGACACGGACGTATCGGCCGGTCCGACGGCGGCGGTCGCGCTGCTGGCGGTCACGGCGTTGCTGGCGGCCGCGGTCCCGCTCGTCGCCGCGGCGGTGACGGGCGGGGTCGCGGTCGCGGTCGGACGACGGCTCCTGGCGACGCTCCGATCCCGACTCTCGCGCCGGCGCGGTCGTCGGCTCTGCCTTCCCGGGACTCAGGCCTGCCTGGAGATCTGACCGGGCCAGCGGTTCCGGATCGGTCCGCTCATCCAGTTCCGAGCGTCGGCGGTCGGTCCCCTCCGAAGCCGATAAGGTCGCCCCACCCCTCGGTTCGTATATGAGTCAGGCGCTGGTCGTCGTCGCCCACGGGTCGCATCTCAACCCCGGATCGAGCGCACCGACGTACGAACACGCGGACACGATCCGCGCGGCCGGCGCGTTCGAGGAGGTCCGCACCGGGTTCTGGAAGGAGGAGCCGAGCCTCAGGGAGGTGCTTCGCACCTGCGAGGCCGACGAGGTGTACGTCGTCCCGATGTTCATCTCGGAGGGGTACTTCACCGAGCAGGTGATCCCCCGGGAGCTCCGGCTGGAGGGCTGGGACGTCGAGGACTGGGACTCCGACGGGCTCTCGGCCGACGTCGCCACCTACACCGCCGCCGACACCGGGCAGACGGTCCACTACTGCGGGCCGGTCGGCACCCACGGGTCGATGACGGACGTGCTGGTGCGGCGCGCGGAGAGCGTCACCGGCGACCCCGACGTCGGCGAGGGGTTCGGCTTCGCCGTCGTCGGCCACGGCACCGAGCGCAACGAGAACTCCGCGAAGGCGATCGAGTACCACGCCGACCGCGTCCGCGACCTCGACCGCTTCGAGGAGGTGCAGGCGCTGTACATGGACGAGGAGCCGGAGGTCGACGACGTGACCGACTTCTTCGAGAGCGAGGACGTGGTCGTCGTCCCGCTGTTCGTCTCCGACGGCTTCCACACCCAGGAGGACATCCCCGAGGACATGGGGCTGACCGACGACTACCGCACGGGCTACGACGTGCCCGCCGCCGTCGACGGCCATCGGGTCTGGTACGCCGGCGCCGTCGGCACCGAGGCGCTGATGGCCGACGTGGTGCTGGAGCGGGCGGCCGACGCCGGCGCCGACGTGTCGGGCGCCATCGAGACCGTCCGGGAGACGACCCGGGTCGCCGCCCCGGAGGCGGACGACTGAATGCCGGCGCGGCAGTTCGACGCGCTCATCGAGGCGGCCGACGCCGACGGCGGGGTCGAGTTCGACGGCCTCCGCGTCTCGCGCGCGGGCGGCGAAGCCGCCTCCGGCGGCGGCTACACGTTCGTCACGCCCGAACACGAGGCGGCCGACCTCTCGGAGTCGGAGCTCCGCGCCCACGCCGAGGGGAGCCCGTACGTCACGAACTGGTACTTCTGGGAGCACGAGGTGCGGCGGCACGACTCCCCCCGACGGGCGTTCCTTCGCCGCGCCGAGGCCGCCGACGAACACGCGGTCCACGAGCGCTACGAGGCGCTGGCCGAGGGGCTGGTCACGGAGTGGGGACAGCTCCGCATCGAGGCGACGCTCCCGGACGCGGACGACGGCGCCCGTCGCTACGACGTGCGCCACGTCGCCGACGCCGGCCGCGCGGTCGACGATCTGGAGACGTACCGCGACCCGCTCGACGCCCGCGAACTCGCGAAGTACGACGACGACGGGATGTACCGCCCGCTGAAGACCGCGACGAACGCACCGACCGGGTGGGCGTTCCACGACCTCGGCTGGCGCGACGCGGTGGAGACGGTCGAGACGCTGTACCCCGCGACGGTGGCGAACTGGTACCGCGAGCGCGAGGGCACCCTCGACATCGACCACTGGAGCGACACCGCCGAGCGACAGACCGGGATCTACGGGGTCGTCGAGGAGCTCCCCCGCGAGGCCGTCGAGTGGGTCGCCGAGGCGGCCTGCGACGACTCCCAGTGCGTCAAGCGCCGGGAGTGGCAGTACGACGAGGACGACGAGCTGGCCGCCGACGGCGGCGACGGCGCGTTCCCCTGCCGGGAGCCGTGTTCGCTGGTCGTCGCGGCCGCCCGCCGGTGGACGAAGCTGGAGGAGGAGGACCCCCGCGAGTACACGTTCCGCCTCACGCCCAGCGAGAAGGAGCAGATCGAGGGGATACTCGACGCCGTCGCGGACGGTCGCGTCGACGGGATCCGGGAGGCCGACGTGTACGAGGACGCGAACCGCTACCGGACGCGCTACCTCCGCGCGAAGCTGTTCGACGACGACGGCGACCTCGCCGGCGTTCCGACCGACCCCGCGGAACACGGCCACGACGGCGAAGATCACCACGGCGAAGATCACGACGACCACGACGAGGAGGATCACGGCGACCACGGCGACGACGATCACGATGGCCACGACGACGGCGATCACGGCGATCACGACAGCGAAGCTCACGGTGACCACGACGGCGAAGAGCACGACGATCACGACGACGAGGAGTAGCCTCCCGAGGGGACTTCGATCCGCGGCGGCAACCGATACCGTCGGGCTATCCGACCAGCAGCCACAGCGCCACGGCGACGGCGACGACGACGGCGGCGACGCCCAGCGAGACGGCGAGGCCGTCGAACGCGAGGCCGACGACGAGCGCGCCGACCAGCGCCGCGGCGGCGACGACGACGACCCCAACCGTCGCCAGATCCAGCGGCACGTTCCGGAGACGGTCGATCGCGGGCGTCGCCGCGCTCGCCACGGCGTCTACGGCCGGCGTTCCGTCGCCGGGGTCGGCGGGCACCCGCGACGCAGAGGGATCGTTCGCGGCCGCCGCAGGGGGCGAGCCGGCGGAGTCGGACGCCGGCGACACGGCCGACTCGTCGGCGGGCTCGGGCGCCGGGGTCAGCGTAACGGGGACCTCGGTCCCGGCCGCGCCGTGACCGACGACGACCTCGAGGGTTCCCTCGACGGGGTCCCCGACCGACGGGACCGACACCCGGACCCGACGGGTCGCGTCCGCGTCGACGAAGTGGTTCGACGTCGACACGGACGCGGCCGCGGCGAGCGGGCCGTCGAACCGCAGGTGGACGTGCACCGGCTCCCCCTCATTGCGGAGCACGACGACGAAGTCGTCGGCGGCCGCGAACGACGCCGGCGCGAGCGCCTGGTTCAGCCGGTCCCGGTTCAGCGTCACCCCCAGGACGGACGCCTCTGACGACACGTCACCCTCTGCCCCCGGTCGGGACAAAAAGATTCCCCGGCGCGGGACCGTCCGGCGGGCGCGGCACCGGGCGCTCACACGCGTCGGGCGCGGGCGTCGCCGGGCGACCGCCTCACTCCCGCATGTCGGGCGGCAGGAGGTTCGGGATGCCGTCCTCGATCGGGTACGTCTCCCCGCAGTCGGTGCAGGTGAGCGTCCCCGCGATGATCTCGCCGTCCTCGTCGGCCTCGCGCTCGGTCACGTCGAGGTCGAGGTCGTGTTTGTCCAGCGGACAGCAGACGATGTCCAACAGGGACTCCTTCATTACCTACGCGGTGGCGCGGGCCGGGCAAAAGCGTGCGGGTTCTCCGCGACGGCGCGGCTGTCGCCGGGCCGGCGTGAGCCGCTACGCCCAGGGGTCGTGCCGGACGACCGTCCGCTCGCGGTCGGGGCCGACGCCGACGGCGTACACCGGCGTGTCGATCTGCGCCTCCAGGTACTCCAGGTAGTCGGCGGCGGCGTCCGGGAGCGCGTCGTACCCCGACTCGGCGACGGCCGCCCAGTCGACCGCCGGCCACGGCTCGAGTTCGCGCAACACCGGCTCGCACTCCGCCCACCGCTCGGTCGTCGAGGGGACGGTGCGTAGCTCCTCGCCGTCGAGCTCGTAGGCGTGGCCCACGCGGAGCTCGTCGAGCCCGGCGAGCACGTCGACGTGGTTGACGGCGACGCCCGTGTAGCCGTTGGTCCGGGCGGCGTGGCGGAGCATCGGCACGTCGAGCCAGCCGATGCGACGCGGGCGACCCGTGACGGTGCCGAACTCGCTGCCCTTCTCCCGGATGTCGCCCGCGAGCGCCTCCTCCCGCCGGTCGCCGTCGAGCTCCGTCGGCATCGGCCCCTCGCCGACCCGGGAGAGGTACGCCTTCACGACGCCGACGACCTCGCCGCGGCCGGTGACGGTCGGGCCGACGCCCGAGCCGACCGCGGCGCCGCCGGCGGTCGGGTTCGAGGAGGTCACGTACGGGTAGCTGCCGTGGTCGACGTCGATGAGCGTGCCCTGCGCGCCCTCGAACATGACGGCGTCGCCGGCGGCGCGGCGCTCGTGGAGGAACGCCGAGCAGTCGACCGTCATCCCCTCCTCGCGGAGACGGCGGCCGAACTCGGCGAACTCCTCGTGGAGGGCGCCTACGTCGCACTCCTCGCCGGCCTCCAGCCCGTACACCTCCTCGATCGCCGCGCGCTTCCGTGGGACGACGTACTCCAGACGGTCGCGCAGCACCGCCGGGTCGAGCAGGTCGCCGACCCGGACGCCGCGGCGACCGGCCTTGTCCTCGTAGGTAGGGCCGATCCCGCGTCCGGTGGTGCCGACCTCGTCGCCAGACTCCGCCTTCGTCTCCTCCTCGACTGAGTCGAGGCGCCGATGGTACGGGAGGATCACGTGGGCGCGCTCGGCGACGCGGACGTCGGGGTCGAGCCCGCGCTCGCGCAGCGTCTCCAGCTCGTCGAACAGCGTCCGTGGGTTCACGACGCAGCCGTTGCCGAGCACGCCGACCTTGCCGCGGACGGCGCCGGAGGGGACCAGCGAGAGCGCGTACTCCTCGCCGCCCTCGACGACTGTGTGCCCGGCGTTGTCGCCGCCCTGATACCGCACGACGACGTCGGCGTCCCCGCCCCAGAGGTCGACGAGGGCACCCTTGCCCTCGTCGCCGAGCTGGGAGCCGACGATGGTGACTGTCATACCGGACTTCCGTTCCGCGCGCCCCCGTAAACCGATTACGGTCCGCCGACAAAATATATCCACCCACGTGTACAGGAGTCACGATGCCCGAGTCGGTGTATCCGCGTCCGCGTATTACGATCGCCGTTGGGCGTAAGCGTTAACCACCATCACGCCGCAGTCGCATCCGCGATCCGCCCGACGCGGCGGCCGTCGGACGGAGCGGCTCCGGTCCAGAGGAGAACTTTTAACCCCCACACACACGAGTTAACACGTGCCATGATAGACAGACTGGAGAAGGAGGTAGACATGCTGGAGCGGCACCTCCAGGTCCTCCGGATGGTGATCGAGAACGAGCCCATCGGTATCGTCAAGATGTCCAACGAGACCGGCTACCCCCATCACAAGGTTCGGTACTCCCTGCGCGTGCTGGAGGAGGAGAACCTCATCGAGCCCTCCAGTCAGGGCGCGATCACCACCGAGCGAACGGCGGAGTTCGTCGACGAGCTCGACGAGAAGCTCGACGAGATCGTCGACAAGATCGGCGGGATGCGGATCGAGGAGGCCCCGGAGCTCGAGAGCTGAACCCGGTCGGGTGACGACGTCACGTCTACGTTCGCTCACATAGCGACGCGCAGGATCCGACCGCGACGCTCGCAGCGGTTCTCTATGACGACGACTCGACAGCGGCTCTCTCCGGTGACTCGACAGCGACAGTCACGCACGGCGTGGCCGGCCGTGCGCCCCGTCCGTTTTCACCCGCTCGCCCGACCGCGCGTTCCCTCCCCGGCCGAGTGACGGCGGCGCGCCCGAGCTACAGTTCGGGGACGTTCACGTGGAACTCCCCCTCGCGCGACTCGACCAGACAGAGGTGGAACCCCTGCTTGCGCGAGAGCTTCACGAAGCTCTTGCGCTTGCCGCGGCTGAGCAGGCCGCCGCCGGTCGCGTCGGCGGCCGCCTCCAGCGCCCCGGGGTCGAAGAAGGAGGCGGTGACGTAGAAGCCGGCCGCGAGGTGGTCGTCGCGGTCGGCGACGGCGCCGGCGTCGCCCACGAGGCCGTCGAGCATCGACTCGGTGGTGGCGTCGCGCCCCTCGGTGACGTCGGCGACGACCAGCGGGTTGCCCATGCGGTCGCGCAACACCACGTCGAAGCCGCGCTCCTCGGCGTCGGCGCCCTCGCCCACCTCGACGGTGCCGTCGAGTTCGGCGCGGTCGATCTCGGGGACGGCGTCGAAGAGGTCCCGCAGCGCGGACTCGTTTCCGGTGCTCTGGATCTCGTACAGCAGCCGTCTGACGACCCACTCGACGAAGCCGTACTCGATGGTGTCCGTGAGGAACTCCCGGAACGGCCGGCCGTCGACGGCCGTCTCCGCGGAGTCGAAGTCGGTGTGCAGCTCCAGCCGGAGGTTGTCGTTCACCTCCGACCGGCCGGCGCCGCCCGCGTGGGCCTCCCCCAGCGTCGCGCCACCCTTCGAGTCGTAGCGGACGAACAGGTTCGTCCCGGCGAGCGCGCGGTCGGGCGACACCGTCCGGGTCGGCGCGTCCGCCCCGTCGCCGTCCGAGCGCGCGGTCGCCAGCTCCTCGCGAACCCGTTCGAGCTCGGCCTCCAGCTCGTCGACGCGGTCCGTGAGCCGGTCGTTCTCCTCCCGTAGCCGGCTCAGGGCCGCCTCGGAGGCGTCCAGCTGCTCGCGCGCCTCCCGCAGCGCCTCCCGGGCGCGGTCGCGCTCGGC
>PXRU01000018.1 GCA_003020945.1 Halobacteriales archaeon QS_6_71_20 | reverse complement strand
CTCGCGGCGTACGCCGGCCCCGAGCGGTTCGCGCCCGCCGAGCGCGTCGCCTGCGGCGCCCTCCTCGCGTACGCCGAGTACACTCAGGGCGACGACGGGCCGCTGGAGTACGTCCGGCGCGTCCGGCGGTACGACCCCCGGCGCTCGCTGCGGCTCGACGCGACCGCGCTGCGGGGGCTGGAGCTGTTCGAGAACGACGTCGGCTCCGGCCGGACGCTGTTCGAGACGGTCGACGAGACGCGGTCGGCGCTGGGCCGGCGGCGCCTGCGCGCGTGGCTGCGGCGGCCGCTCGTCGACGCCGACGCGATCCGGGAGCGGCACGACGCGGTGGCGGCGCTGGCCGAGCGGACGCTCGTCCGCGAGGACGTCCGCGGGGCGCTGTCGACGGCGTACGACCTGGAGCGGCTCGTCGGCCGGATCGCCCGCGGCCGGGCGAACGCCCGCGACCTCCGCTCGCTGCACGACACGCTCGCGGCCGTCCCCGAGATCCGCGAGGCGCTGTCGGGCGTCGGGGCGCTCGCGGACCTGCGCGGGGCGCTCGACCCGCTGGCCGACCTCAGGGAGACGATCGACGGCGCGGTCGTGGCGGACCCGCCCCAGGAGATCACCGAGGGCGGGGTGATCCGCGCGGGCTACGACGAGGAGCTGGACGACCTCCGCGACACCGCCCGAGCGGGCCGGGAGTGGGTGGCGGAGCTGGAGGCCGGCGAGCGCGAGCGCACCGGCATCGACAACCTGGAGGTGGGGTACACCCAGGTCCACGGCTACTACATCGAGGTGACGAACGGGCAGCTCGGGAAGGTGCCCGACGACTACACGCGCCGGCAGACGCTGAAGAACGCCGAGCGCTTCTACACGCCGGAGCTGAAGCGGCGCGAGGACGAGATCCTCGGCGCCGAGGAGCGCGCCGACGCCCTGGAGTACGAGCTGTTCGCCGCGCTCCGGGCGGAGGTCGCCGCGGAGTCCGACCGGATCGGCGAGCTGGCCGACGCCGTCGCCCGCGCGGACGCGCTCTCGGCGCTTGCGACCGTCGCCGTCGAGCGCGACTACGTCCGCCCGGAGCTGGTCGACGCCGACGCCGACGGGGCCGGCGTCCACCTGGAGCGGTCGCGTCACCCCGTCGTCGAGGCGACCGAGCCGGAGTTCGTCCCCAACGACGCCGCCCTCCCGCGGGGGACCGTGGCGCTGATCACGGGGCCGAACATGAGCGGGAAGTCGACGTACATGCGGCAGGTGGCGCTTGCGGTCGTACTCGCGCAGGCGGGGTCGTTCGTCCCCGCCGACGCCGCCCGCCTTCCCGTGGTCGACCGGGTGTTCACCCGCGTCGGCGCCAGCGACGACATCGCCGGCGGGGAGTCGACGTTCATGCGGGAGATGCGCGAGCTGACGGACGTGCTCCACGACGCGACCGCCGAGTCGCTGGTGCTGCTCGACGAGGTGGGCCGCGGCACCGCCACCACGGACGGCCGGGCGATCGCCCGCGCCGCCGTCGAGTTCCTCCACGACGAGGTGGGGGCGACGACGCTGTTCGCGACCCACTACCACGGGCTGACCGACCTGGCCGACGGACGCGAGCGCGTCCTGAACCGCCACTTCGCGGCAACCGAACGCGACAACGAGGTGACGTTCCTCCACCGCGTGGGCAAGGGCGCCGCCTCCTCCTCATACGGCGTCGAGGTCGCGGAGCTCGCGGGCGTGCCGGCGTCGGTCGTCGACCGGGCACACGCGCTCGTCGCCGCCGAACGCGACGGCGGCGCGACCGATGCGGGCGATGCGGGCGGCGCGAGGCGGGGAGCGACCGCCGACGCCGGAGACGGTCCGCCACAGCGGACGCTCGACGACCTCGCGGGACCGGCGGGCGGCCGGACGAACGACCACGCCGGCGGGGACGACGGCGCGAACGGACCCGAGGACGACGGCGCGGACGGCCGTTCCGTCGGAGGCGACGCGGCCGCCGGGGACGACGCGGCCTCGCCGACCGCCGCGGGCGACGACGCCGCGGCCGCCGACCTGCTCGCCGAGATCCGGTCGCTCCGCCTCGCGGAGACGACGCCGCTGGAGGCGCTGAACACGCTCCACGACCTCCGAAGGCGGGCCGAGGCGGCGGCCGACGGCGACGGCGACGACGCCGGTGAGGGGCCGTGACCGACGCCGACCCTCCCCGCGAGGACGGGGACGGCGCCGGCCACGCCGACGGTGACGGGGAGGGCGCCGACCGCGCCGGGAGCGACGGCAGGAGAAGCGCCGACTGCACCGGAGGCGACGACGGGCGGGAGGTGCGGGTGCTCCCGGAAGCGACCGTCGAGCGGATCGCCGCGGGCGAGGTGATCGCCCGGCCCGCCCGGGTCGTCGCGGAGCTGGTGGAGAACGCCCTCGACGCCGGCGCCGACCGGATCGACGTGGCGGTTGACGGCGACGGGACCGAGCGGGTCCGCGTCGCCGACGACGGCCGCGGGATGGCCAGGGCGGACGCCGTCCGCGCGGTCGAGCCCCACACAACGAGCAAGATCCGCGCGGCAGAGGAGCTCCGGACCGCCGCGACGCTCGGCTTCCGCGGCGAGGCGCTGGCGGCGATCGCGGACGCCGGCCGGCTGGAGCTCGTGACGAACGACGGGGGCGACGTCGGGACCCGGGTCGTCGTCGAGGGGGGCAAGACCGTTGAGGACGCCGGCCGCGCCCGCGGCACCACGGCCGTCGTCACGGGGCTGTTCGGGGACCGGCCCGCCCGCCGGGAGTCGCTGGCGTCGCCCGCGCGGGAGTTCGGCCGCGTGTCGGAGCTGGTCACGGCGTACGCGCTCGCGGCGCCGGAGGTGGCGTTCTCGCTGCGCCACGACGGCCGGGAGACGGCGTCGACGCCCGGTACGGGCACGCGGGACGCGCTCGTCTCGCTGTACGGGCGGGAGACGGGCGGCGAGTCGACCGCGTTCGCCCACCGGGTCGGACTCGACCTGGGCGACCGGGCGGCCGACCTCGCGGTCGACGGTCGACTCTGTTACCCCTCGACGACGCGCGCGAACCGCGACCACGTCCACGTCTCGGTGAACGGCCGGCCGGTGGGCAACGACGCCCTCCGGCGGGCCGTCTCCCGGGGGTACGGCCGGCTGCTTCCCGGGGACCGCGAGCCGGTCGCGGCCGTCCGGCTGGACCTGCCGGCGTGGGCCGTCGACGCGAACGTCCACCCGGCGAAGGCGCGGGTGGCGCTGCGCGGCGGCGACGCGGTCGCCGAGGCGGTCGAGACGGGGGTGCGGGAGGCGCTGACGACCGCCGACCTCCGGCGCTCGGGCGAGGTGGCGATGGACCTCGACGCCTCGCTGTCGCCCGTCGAGGGGGGCGACTCCGAGTTCGCGGACGCGACGGTGCTGGGCACGTTCCGGGAGCTGTACGTCGTCTGTGAGTCCGGGGGTGAGCTGCTCGTGGTCGACCAGCACGCCGCCCACGAGCGGGTGAACTTCGAGCGGCTGCGCGACGCGCTCGCGGAGGCGGCGGTGCCGTCGGTCGAGCTCGATCCGGCGGAGACGCTGACGCTTTCCCCGCCGACGGCGGCGGCCGTCGAGGCGCACGGCGACGAGCTCCGACGGCTCGGCTTCGCCGTGGAGCCGTTCGGCGGGACGGCCTACCGGGTGACCGCGGTGCCCGCGCCGCTGGGGCGGGTCGCCGACGCCGGGGCACTGCGGACGGTGGCCTCGGAGCTGGCCGAGGCGGGCACGACGGACGGGGGCGGAACGGCGGCCGCCCTCCGGGAGGATCTGCTCGCGGATCTGGCGTGTCACCCGTCGCTGAAGGCGGGCGACGCGATCGACGACGGGACCGCCGCCCGGCTGGTCGAGCGGCTGGGCGAGTGCGAGCGGCCGTACGCCTGCCCGCACGGCCGGCCGACGGTGCTGACGATCGACGACGAGACGCTCGCCGCCGGGTTCGAGCGTCGGTGAGCCGCCGGGGCGGTCGCGGCCCTCGCGGGTCGCGGCGAGGGGACCCGGGCGTCGCGGCCGCCCCTACCACTCCTTGCAGTCGGCACAGACGTACGCCCCGTCGGCGCGCCAGCGGCGCGTCACCGGGTCGCCGCAGGCCGAACAGGGCGCGCCCCCCGGCGAGACCGCGAACGTCGGCTCCGCGGGGGCGACGCCGTCCGGCGACGGCGCGTCGTCGGGGGACGCGCCGGCGTTCCGGCTCGGACCCACGTCGTCGCCCGGGGTCGAGTCGTTCGGGGCCTCATCCGGCCGCTCCCCGTCGGTCGACCGGGGTCCCTCGGACGAGCCGTCCGAGTCGGCGTCGTCGGATACGTCGTCCGGGTCGGCGCGGGCGAACTCCTCCAGCGAGCGGTCCTCCGGCACGGGTAATTCACCGGTCGCCGCGGACATAACACCGTCGCGGCCGTCGACACATCAACGCTCAAGTTCCCGCGGAACCGAGTCCTGGACGTGGTAACCGTCATCGACTTCCTCGTCAGGCTGGTCACCAGCGTCCTCGACCTGATCGTCATCTTCGTCACCAGGGTGGCGCTGAGCGACCCGCTGACGTTCGTCTCCTTCCTCGTCGGCGCGGCGCTCACCACGGCCTCCGTCGGCGTCCTGGGCTACCTCGCGCTCGGGGCGCTCGCCCGCGAACTCGGCATCGGCGGCCCCGAGACCGAGAGCGGACCCACGGTCGACGAGGAGGCGCTGAGCTGAGCCGATTCGCAGCGGACCGTCGCCGAATCGCACTTCGACCCCCGACGTCGCCCGCCGGATCGACGCCGGTCCTCCAGTTCTCGGTCGTCAGTGCTCCAGTCGGCCGGGGTCGCCTCGCCGGCTCACTCCGTCGCGCGGTCGGCCGCCTTGCTCGCGAGCCGGAGCGCCTCGTCCAGATCCGGCCCCAGCGGCGACCCCACGACCAGCGAGTCGGCGTGCTCGAGCACCGCGGCCGTCCGCTCGGCGACCGCCTCGACGTCGCCGGCCATACAGAACGCGTCCACCATCGCCGGCGTCACCAGCTCGAACGCCTCCGAGAACTCGCCCGCCGAGATGCGGTCGCCGATGTCGCCCGCCAGTTCGGGGTCGATGTCGTGGCGGTCCAGCACAGGCGGCGCGGCGCCGGCGGCGATGAACGCCACGGGCGGGCGCGCGGCCTCCCGGGCGGCCTCGGCGTCGGCGGCGACGCTGACGGCCGCGTACGCCGCCAGGTCGAACCCGCCGCGGGCGTCGGGGCAGTCGGCCGTCCCCCGCTCGACCTGCTCGCGCGCCCACGCGAGGTCGTCCGGGTGGGAGCCGTTGAACAGCAGTCCGTCGGCGTGCTTGCCGGCCATCCGGCACATGTGTGGCCCCTCGCCGCCGACGTACACCGGGAGGTCCGCGCCCTGCGGCGGCTCGTAGTTGAGGCCGGCGTCGGCGGCGTCGAACGTGTCGCCGCCGTCGACGCGCTCGCCGGCCCACAGCCGCTGTGCGGTCTTGAACGCCTCAAGCACCGGGCGCAGGCCGCGCTCGTCGGCGAGAGCGAGGTTCCGGAGCGTGGAGGGGTCGCCCGGGCCGACGCCGAAGACGGCGCGCCCGCCGCTGGCCTCGTCGAGCGTCGCCACCTTCGAGGCGAGCGTCGCGGGGTGGAACTCCAGCGGGTTGACGACGCCGGGGCCGAGCCGGGCGGCGTCGGTCTCGGCCGCCAGCCGCGACAGCACCGAGAACGCGTCGCGGTTGTTGTAGTGGTGGGAGACGAACAGCGTGTCGAAGCCGACGGCCTCGGCGAGCGTCCCCAGTTCGACCATGCGCTCGACCGGGTGTTCGGGCGCGAGTTCGACGCCGATCATGGGGTCGTCGGCGTCGCTGGCGTCGCCGGCGTCGTCGGGCGTCTCACGCATCGTACTCCCACCCCCGGACCGCCCGGCGGACGAAGTCGCCGTCCACGTCGCGGAAGTGCGCGTCGCTCTCGCCGTGGTCGCCCCACTCGAAGCCGCGGACGACGACGACCGGCGTCCCGCCGGCCCCCTCGCCGGCGACGAGGTTCGCCGCGGCCGCGAGCTCGTCGGCGACGCTCTCGACGGTGACGCCCAGCTCGCGGCCGTCGCGGTCGGCCTCGCCGCGCCAGTCGCGGGACGGGCTCATCCCCGCCCAGCCGATCGCGACGCCGCGCTGGCCGTGGCGGAACGGCCGGCCGCAGGTGTCGGTGACGAGCACCCGGTCGGCGGGGAGCTCCGCCCGGATGCGCTCGGCCGACCCCGAGGGGCGCCGCGGCAGCAGGAGCAGGTCGTGGCCGGGAACGTTCGAGCGGTCGATGCCGGCGTTGACGCCGACGTGGCCGAACCGCGACTCCGTGAGGAGGAACGGCGCCTCCATGATCACCTCGGTCGACTCCTCCAGCACCGCCTGCGCGAAGCGGGGGTCCTTCTCGTCGCCGGAGATCTCTTCCAGCCGGGCGGCGAGTTCCCGGGCGCGCGGCCCGGCGGGGAACTCCGAGAGGTCGGCGGCGCGGCCCTCCGCCTTCGAGACGATCGTCGAGGCGACACACACCACGTCGTCCTCCCGGAGATCGACGCGGTCGCGGATCAGGCCGGCGAGGTCGTCCCCCTCCCGGATCTCGGGGAGGTCGGGGACGGGAAACAGGTCCATACACGCCCTGCGGTCGTCGGCCGCAAAAGGACGCCGATGGGGGTACGCATGTCCGGTGTTTCGAGGTTCCGGCCGACGAACGGCGGGGACCCGTTCGTCCGTCGGTGACGGCGACCGCGGCGCCGACGCCGGGGAGTCGCCGACGGCGACCCCGACGCCGATGGGAAGGAGTGATACCCGCCCGCCGGGAACGTCGGGGCGGGCGGCCGTGACGAGGGTTACCCCCACCGAGCCCCGTGTGACGAGGGATCCACCCGAGCCGCCCGGTACTCCTCGACCGCGCGCCGATATCGCGGGTGAGCGCTTCTATCCCAGAGAACTATCGGGTGCGGACATGGCAGAACCGGTCCGGGTACTGCACGTCGAGGACGACCCGGATCTCGCAGAGGTGACCACAGCCACTATTGAAGAGGCCAATGAGGCGTTTGTCGTCGCGGACGACGGCCCGAGGATCGACCCGGCGGACTTGAGGGGTGTGTTCGACGCGGGCTACTCGGCCGCCTCCGTCGCTCCGAGGTGGCTCCGCAGGGTGTCCACGTCCTTGTTGCCGGCGCCGGTGTTGAGCAGGACGACCGTGTCGTCCGCGCCGAGTTCGCCCCGCTCGGCGAGTTCGAACGCGCCCGAGACGGCCGAGGCGCACGTCGCGCCGACCTCCACCCCCTCGGTCCGCGCGACCTCGACCGCGGCGTCGAGGATCGCCCGGTCGTCCGTGGCGACGGCGCCGCCGCCCGACTCCGCGATCGCCTCGAGGATCCACGGCGATGCGCCCGGGTCCGGCACCGCGATCCCGTTGCAGGCGGTCGTGATGTCGGTCCACGGCTCGTGGGCCTCCGCCCCCGCCTCCCACGCGCGGGCGACCGGCGCACACCCCTCCGCCTGTGCGGCGTACATCCCCGGGAGCGCGTCGGTGAAGCCCAGCTCCCGCAGCTCCGTGGCGGCCTTGTGCATCCCGACGAGGCCGACTCCGCCGCCGGTCGGGTAGACGATCGCGTCCGGCGCGGTCCAGTCGAGCTGCTCGACCGTCTCGTAGGCCATCGTCTTCTTCACGTCGTGGCGGTACGGCGTGACGAACGTCTTCGTCGAGTACGGGTCGGCGGCGTCGTCGTCGGCGCCGGACGCCGTCGCCGCGGCGTACTCGTCGCCGGCGTCGGTGATCTCCCCCTCGGCGACGCGGAGGTCGCCGCCGTGGACCTCCGTCATCGCCTTCTGAGTGAAGCCGGCGCGGTCGGGGAGGAACACGCGGGAGTCGAGGCCCGCGCGGGCGGCGTAGGCGGCGGCGGCCTGTCCGGCGTTGCCGGCGCTGTTGAGCGCGACCGCGTCGGCGCCGTGTTCGACCGCCGCGGTGACCGCGCCGGTCTGGCCGCGGTCCTTGAACGTCCCCGTGGGGTTGCGCCCCTCGTCTTTTATGTGGACGGTGCCGACGCCCATCCGGTCGGAAAGCGTCGGGCACTCGACCAGCGGCGTCGCGCCCTCGCCCAGCGAGACGGCCGCCTCGCGGGGGAACGGCAGCAGCTCCTCGTAGCGCCACAGCGAGTCGAACGGCCGCGACGCGAGCTCCGCCCGTGTGAGGTCGACGGCGTCGAGGTCGTACTCGGGGTCGGTGATGCCGCCACAGTCCGGGCAGCGGTGGGTCACCTCGCCGGGGTCGTGGCGCGCGTCGCAGTCGACACACCGCAACGCGACGAAGGCGTCGGTGGTTCGCATACGCGCCGGGTCGGCCGGGCGGGACTAACCGCTTGTGCATCCGGCGGTCCGGTCGGGGCCGGCCGACGGCCGGGACGAGCGCGGACGGGGCGTCCGAAGCGGAACGGTACGGCATAGAACGGCACGGTTCGACCCGAACGCGCCCCGCCGGGGAGCCGAGCGCTTTTGCCCGTCCGGTCCCCGCCTCGGGTATGGAGTTCGCGTTCGAGCTGGCGCTGTGTGCCCGCCTCGAACGGGAAACCGACTGGGTGCTCGCGCGCCAGCTCGGCGGCGCCGTCGCCGCCCCCGGGAGCCGCGTGGTGACGCCCGCCCCGAGCGCGCCCGCGACATCGCCGACGCCGCCGTCGACCGCGGCTTCTTCGCCGAGGAGCGCCGCGGCGGCGCGCGCTACGTCCGGAAGACGACCCGCTACCCCGACGACTGGGTCCGGGAGCTGGTCGCCGTCGAGAACAAGCCCGACCTCGGCCGGCCGGGCGACCTCCGGCGACAGCTCCGTCTCGACATCGGCCTCGCGCTGTTCGACCGGGTCGTGCTCGCCACCGAGAGCCACGTCACCGGCGCGCACCTGAACCGCCTGCCCGAGGCGGTCGGCGTCTGGCGGTTCGACCCCGAGACCGGCGAGCGCGAGGTCGTCCGGACGGCGACGACGCTGGACGCCGAGGGGCCGGGCGTCGAACTGCTCGCCGAACACCCGGGCAGGGCCGACGTAGCGCCCGTGAGCGCCGCGGAGAAGGCGCGCAAGCGCCGCCGGGTCGCCGAGCGCGCCTACGGCAAGGGGTGGCGGACGTACGGGTTCCCCGGCTGCGCGCGCTGCTCGGCGACCGCGGACGGCCACCCGCGCTGTGCCTACTTCGACCGCGTCGTCAACCCCGTCAGCGACTGCGGCGAGGACTGTCCGGGGTGGGAACCGGGCGAGCACGCCGCGACCGACGCGGACGGCGAGGCGCTCCGGGCCGAGCGGACGCCGTGGCGGCGCGACCCGCCGGGCGTCGCGCGCCGACAGGCGGGGCTGGACCGGTTCGGGTAGCGAGGGGCGGCGTCGGGCGGAGAACTCGGAACGTGAGACGCGGAACGGAAAGCGTCGGGCGGAGGGGCCGCCCGGCTCCCGTCACCCGCGCCGCCGCGTCGCCAGCGCGGTCCCGAGCGCGAGCAGGGCCAGCGCCGACAGCGCCGCCGGCGGGCCGAAGCCCGGGGTGTTCACGACGGAGTCGTCGGGAACCGTCGTCCACTCGGGCGTTCCGCCGTCGCCGGGGCCGGGGGCGGTCCCGTCGTCCCCCGCGTCGCCGGGGCTCCCGTCGGTCGCCGTCGTCGCGGAGCCGTTCGCGCCGGCATCGGTCCCCCACAGCTCGCCGTCGGGGACGAGCCGGCCGCGCTCGACGCCCGTCAGGTAGTCGTAACACGCCTCGATGCGCTCGGTCCCGAAGCCGGCGCCGCCCGTCGGCTCGTGGACGCCCTCGGCGCGGACCTGCCGCATCGTCGGCCCGTCGGAGCCGGGGGCGACGCCGACGCGCTCGGCGTCGTACGGCTGCCAGGGCGTGTAGAACTCCCAGACGACCTCCCCGCGCGGAGTGACCTCCAGCACGCGGTGGCCGCGACGGTCGGTAACGAGCGTGTTGCCGTTCGGGAGGCGGTCGGCGTCGCGCGGCTCGTCGAGGCCGCCGCCCGAGAGCGACCACGTGCGCTCCCACTCGCCGTCGTCGGTGCGGGCGTACTCGACGACGCGGTCGTTCTCGGAGTCGGCGACAAGCACCGTGGGCGTGCCGTTCTCGCCCGCGATGAAGTCGGGGTTGTGCTGCTCGTTCAGGACTCCATGGGCGTCGTCGGCGCCGAGCGTCCACTCGACCACCTTTGTCTCGCGGTCGACGGCGATCACCCGGTCGAAGTTCCGCACCGACACCAGGAACGTTCCGTTCCCGATCGGGTCCACGTCGTTCACGTGGGTCCAGTCCTCGCCGTAGGGGCCGCCGCCGTCGCGCGGGAAGCGGTCTGTGTGCTCGTCGAAGCGCCACTCCCAGACGACCTCGCCGGATTCGTCGACGACCACCACGCGGTTGCGCCCGTCGCCCTTGTCGACGGTGACGTACTCGCCGTCGCCGAGGGCGTCGACATCGTGTGCGTCCTCGACGGTCTCCAGGCGGGTGACCGCGACGTGCTCGCCCGTCGCGGGGTCGACGCGCTCGGTCACCGAGATGCCGGGCTCGGTCGTCGCCACGAGCAGGTCGCCGTTCGGAAGCGGGTCCACGTCGTACTGCCACCACCGGCCCGCGGCGCTGTCGTTGTGGACGCCGTTGACCGAGCCGTTCGGCGCGACGCCGAGCATGAGCGAGGCCGTCTTCTCGCCGGCGCGTGCGCCCTGGATCGTGACGAGCGTCGTCGCGTCCGGCCGGCGATCCGCCGCGACCGTGCCGACGCAGGGGTTGGGCCCGCCCGACTGAGCCGCCGAGGCGGCCGACTTCGGACCGTCGACCGCAGCTGCGCCGTCGGTCGTCGACGCGACCGCGGGGGCGACGCCGGCGACCACGAGCAGCCCGGCCGCGACGACCGCGAGGAGGGCCGTCCGCCCCGGCGACGCCGGGCGCGACTCCGAGGGCCGGGAGCCGCGGCGGCTCATTCGCCCGGGTCGAGCCGGACGAGCACGTCGTGGTTCTCCTTCGGGAACGCCTCGGAGGAGCGCCCGTCCCGGTTCGAGGTGATCGCGTACAGCTCGCCGTCGACGCCCTGCTCGACGTGGCGGACCCGGCCGAGTTCGTCGGTCAACATTGGGTGGGCGGTGGCGGTGTAGCCGTCGTCGAGCCAGTCGGCGTCGAAGCGGCGGCCGTCCTCGCCCAGCGGCGGGCGGTCGGCCTCCGGCGGCGACAGCGTCACGACGATCAGCTGCTGGCTCCGCAGCCCGCCGATCACCATCCGGTTCGACCACGACGGCATCGCGTCGCCGGTGTAGAACAGCGACCCCGTCGGCGCCCACGTCGTCCCGCCGCCGGTGTTGACGAGCGGCCGGCGCACGTCGCTGTCCTCCGCCAGCGCCCCGTACTCCTCGGCCGTGCGTACGTCCGGCCAGCCGTAGTTCCCGCCCGGGACGAGGCGGTTCACCTCGTCGCGGCCGGAGGGGCCGTGTTCGTTGACGACCGGCGTGCCGTCGGGGAGCCAGACGAGCCCCTGCGGGTTGCGGTGGCCGTACGAATAGACGCGGGGATCACCCCCCTCGACCGCGGGGTTGTCGGGAGCCGGCTCGCCGTTCGCGGTGACGCGCAGCACCGACCCCGGGAGCGCGCCGGGGTCGGCCGAGAGCGCGTCCTCGCCGGCGTCGCCGGTCGTCACCCACAGATACCCGCGCGGGCCGAACGCGAGCCGGCCGCCGTTGTGGTAGCTGTTCGCGGGCATGTCCTCGACCACGACCCGCTCGGTGGCGGCGGGATCGTCCGCCGAGAGGTCGAACCGCGAGACGCGGTTCACCCGCTCCCCGTCGTCGACGGTCGCGGTATAGTAGACGTACAGCACCGACACGTCGGGGTAGTCGGGGTGGGCCGCGACGCCGAGGGTGCCCCCCTCGCCGCCGTCGACCCACCACTGCATCTCCTGGGGCTCGCTGTCGACCGACCCGGCGTCGATCGCGTCGGCGGGCGCGAACACCGTGTCGCGGTCGCCGTCCGAGAACCGGCTGACGCGGCCGACCCGCTCGGTGACGAACAGGTCGCCGTTGCCCGCGACGGAGACGTCCCACGGCACCTCGAGGTTCTCGACGAGCACGGTCACCTCGGGGTCGCTCGCGGGAGCGTCCGTCGGGGGGAGCCGGTCGCGTCGGCGGAGGTGTCGGTCGAGGGGGAGGCGCCGCTACAGCCGGCGAACAGCGCGGCGCCGGCGGCCGCGAGCGTCCGGCGTCGGGACCAGTCGTTCGACATGTACGGTGGCAGCGAACACGCCCGCAAGTGTTTTCGGGTCCGTCGGCGGAGAGGCCGAGGGAAGTGAGGCTCCGTGAGCGGCGAGTGGAGCGAGCCGCGAGCGAGGGGCGCCCGCCGGCCCCGGCTACCCCCGGAGCGACTCGACTGGCGGCTCCCACGCCGCGCGGTACGCCGGGTAGAGGCCGCCCACCAGCGCGACGGTCACGCCGAACGCGAACGACCCCAGGGCGACCAGCGCGTTCGTCGGCACCAGCACCGCCGCGAGCGGCAGGTCCGTGTTGAGCGCGACGGCCACGACGGCGACGGCGCCGAGCACGGCGCCGAGCGCGCCGCCGACGACGCCGAGCAGCGTCGCCTCCACCAGCAGCGTCCGGAGCACCTGGTCGCGGTGGATCCCGACCGCCCGGAGCACGCCGATCTCCCCGCGGCGCTCGGAGACGGTCATCAACATCACGTTGAAGATGGAGACGCCCGCGACGACCAGCGACACGCCCGCGACGGCAAGCAGGAAGCCGTTGAGCAGCGCGAAGAACTCCGAGATCCGGTCGAGCACGCTCGTCAGCGAGAACACCGACACCCGGCGCTCGCGGGCGTTCAGACGGTCGCGCACCTCGCTCGCGACGGCGTCGGCGTCGCCGCCGGAGTCCGCCTGCACGACCACCTGCGAGTAGCCGCTCGCGGCGAACTCCCCGGGCGGGAGCACGACCGCCGAGTCCGCCCGCAGCGGCGAGATGCTCGACTGCTCGGGCAGCACCGCGACGACGCGGTAGTCGTTCGACTCGACGGTGACGGTGGAGCCGACCCGGAGGTCGAGCGCGCCGGCGACGTCCGCGCCGACGATCGCCCCCTGGCGGTGGTAGTCGGGGACGCCCGGCGCGTCGCCGAACAGCGCCCGCGGGTTCGTCGTCCCGTACACCTGCGCGACGGTCTGCCCGTCGCCGGCGCTGGCGGTCGCCCCCGCGGACTTCAGCGGGACCACCGTCCCCCGCCCGGCGGCGGCGCGCTCGACCGCGCGGAGGTCGCGGCCGTTCAGCGTCTCCGCGTCGGTCTCGGCGGCCGGGCTGACGATCACCTGGTTCCCGAGACCGCCGAGCTCGTCGGTCGCGGCCGTCTGCAGTGCCGTGCCGAGCATCCCCAGCGAGACGACCGCGAACACGCCGATGACGATCCCCAGCGCCGCAAGCCCCGCCCGGAGCCGCTGCCGGGAGAGGTTGCGCGCCGCAAGCGACGCAGCCGGGAAGCGCCGTCCCAGCCGCGCGCCGACGCGGGCGAGCCGGTCACGCATCGTCGAGCACCCCGTCGACGAGTTCGACCGTGCGGTCGGCGTACTCCCGGACGAGGTCGTCGTGGGTGACGGCGACGACGCCGACGCCGCCGGCGGCGATGTCGCGGACCTCCTCCAGCACGGCGACGCCGGTGTCGCGGTCGAGGTTGCCCGTCGGCTCGTCCGCCAGCAGCACGTCGGGCTCGTTGATCAGCGACCGCGCGATGGCGACGCGCTGCTTCTGCCCGCCCGACAGCTCGTCGGGGGTGTGGTCGAGGCGGTCGCCGAGTCCGACCCGTTCGAGCAGGTCGACCGCACGGTCCGTGCGGTCGACCGGGCGGAACGCCGTCGGGAGGCGGACGTTCTCGACGGCCGACAGCGTGGGGATGAGATGGAAGTCCTGGAAGACGAAGCCGATCGTCTCCCGGCGCACGTCGGTGCGCTCGCGCGCCGAGCGCCCGGCGACCGGCGAGCCGTGAAGCTCGACCCGGCCCTCCGTGGGGTCGTCGAGCAGGCCCAGCAGGTTGAGCATCGTCGACTTGCCGGAGCCGGACGGGCCGACGACGGCGACGACCTCCCCGCGCTCGACCGCGAACTCCACGTCCGCGAGCGCGGTGACGGCGCCGCCGCCCGACTCGTAGACGGTCGGGTCGGCCCCGTCGACCGCGTCCGCGAGCGGGTCCCCGGTCATCGGTATCTGCGGGCGAGCACTCCGATCGCGGCGGGGACGGCGAGTCCGATCGCGAGCAGCAGCCCGCCGACCGCGCCGATCCCCCCGAGGGCGCCGACCGGGCGGCCCTCGCCGGCGCCGTCGTCGGCGGGCAGCGGCACCTCGACCACTTCGGTCACGCGGTCGCCGCCGGTCGTGTACGACACCGCGACGGGCACGGTCGAGGCGTTCGCGGCGTCGACTCGGCCGGTCACGTCGAAGGGAGCGAACTCGCTGGCGCCGACGGTGCCGACGAAGTAGGTTCGCTGGGGGTAGGCGGGCCGGGCGAACTCCCCCTCGGCGACGCCGACGACGACGCCGGTCGCCTCGCCGTCGCCGACGTTGCCGAGGTTGCCCTCGATCGCGAGCCGGCCGTCGTCGTCGACGCTGACGTTCAGCCCGGTGAGCTCGACGGCGCCGCGCTCCGGGCGGAACTCGTAGCCGGCGGCGGCCTCGCGGCGCTCGCCCGCGAGGCCATACTCGGCGACGAAGTCGAGTTCGCCCGCGGTCTCGACGCCCGAGAGGTCGACCGCGACGGTGGCGGACTCGCCGGGCGCGAGCGCCTCGGTGACGGCGACCCGGCCGACCGCGTCGACGACGGTGCCGTCGGCGTCCCGCGGGACGAGCACCACCCGCTCGACGGCGGCGTTGCCGAAGTTCGTCACCGTCACGTCGACCCGGGAGCCGTCGGCGTTCTCCCCGTCGTTCCCGTCGCCGGACGGCTGGAGCGCGTTGCCGCCGCCGCCGCCGATGATCCCCGCCAGTCCGCCGCCAGCGGCGTCGCCGGCGGCCCCGCCGTCGGCGCCCGTGCGGGTGACGCGCACGCCCACGTCGGCCGACAGCGGCGCCACGTCGACGGTCCGCTCGCGGGTCACGGCGGCGCGCGTCCCCGCGGCCGTCGTGTAGTCGACGCGCAGCCGGAACGACCGCTCACCGGCCGCCTCGGGCCGCGCGGAGAGGTTGAGCTGCTGGCTCGCGCCGGCCGCCAGCGTCGCCACGCTGCGGCGGACGCGCTCGCCGTCGTCCGGGGCGACGAGGGTGACGGTGAGGTCGCGGAGGGCGGCCGTCGTCGGGTTCGACAGCGTCACCGCGACGCCGGAGTCCGCGCCGGCGACGGCGTCGGGCGCGTCGAACTCGACCAGCGGCGCGCCCCGCTCGACGACCAGCGAGAGGGGGCGGCGGGCGGTCGCCGTCTCGCCGTCGTCGTCCGACACCTCGGCGACGACCGTCAGGTCGTGCTCGCCGGGGTCGTCGACCGACAGCGTCACCGGGACGGCGAGCGTCTCGCCGGGCGACAGCGAGCCGAGCCCGGTCGCCTCGCCCAGCACCGTGCCGTCCGCGTCGACGACGGCGACGCGGTCGACGTCGGCCGCGGAGGCGCTGCCGCCCGAGAGGCTGACGGTCGCCTCGACGGTGACGGGCGCGCCGGCGGTCGGGGTCGCGGGCGTGACGGCCACGTCGGTCACGGCGACCCGGGCGTCCGGCACCGCGGCGGCGACGCCGACGAACGGGGCGAGTACGGAACTGGCGAGGAGGACGGCGACGACGAGCGCGGCCGCGGTCGAACGGGTGTGCAAGTTGACGCGTGTACGGATTGGAGGCGCAAATACCTTCGCCGGGCGCAGCGACGCCCGAGCGGCCCGCGTCCCCCGACGCCGCTGTCTCCGACTCGGGGTCCCGACTACAGATCGTACGTCTCGCCGTCAATCGCCAGCGGCTCGGCGAACGCCGCCTCGGACGGGTAGTAGTGGGCGACGTGGACGAGTCGCGTCCGCGCGGCGTCGAGGTCGTCGGCGAGCGCGAGCGCCCCCTCGCGGGTCATGTGTTTCGTGCCGAACGTCCGGGGGACGCCCTCGGATCCCTCGTGTTTCCCGCCCATCGGGTGGTACTCGCAGAACGCCGCCGGGACGATGCCGTCGGCCAGCAGCAGGTCCGGGTCGGCGAGCGCCCGCCGGGAGTCGGCGGGCACGTCGTAGCTCGTGTCGCCGGACAGCGACAGCTTCGCGCCCGTCTCGGGGTCCTCGACCGCGAGCCCGTAGCAGGCCAGCGGCGGGTGGTCGACGGGGACGAGCGTCACGTCCAGCCCGCAGGTCCGGACCGGGTCGAACGGCGCCACCCCCGCGACGGTCACACGGTCGAGGTAGTCGTACTTCGAGCCGACGGTGTCGGCGACCGACTCCCCGGTGACGGGGTCGACCTCGCTCGCGGCGTACACCGGGAGGTCCTCGAACAGGCGGTAGGCGTTGCCCAGGCCGTCGAGGTGGTCGAAGTGGATGTGGCTGATCACGACCGCGTCGGGAAGCGCCACGTCGTGGTCGAGGAACTGCCGACGGAAGTCCGGCGAGGCGTCGATCAGCAGCGACTCGCCGGTGCGCTCGTTCTCGACGTGGACGGAGAAGCGGGAGCGCTCGACCCCCCGCTCGCGGGCCTCCTCGCAGGTGTCGCAGTCGCAGCCGACGGTGGGGGTTCCGGTGGTGTCGCCCGTGCCCAGGAGGGTGACGCGCATCTACCGGAAGGTGGGGAAGGGGAGACTAAGCGGTGTCGGGTGCGAGGCCGAACGAAGTGAGGCCTCGATGCGAGCGGGGAGCGTCGGCGACCCGCGAGCGGTGCGCGGTCGAGGGGGATCGGACCGCGGGACGACCGACCTCAGTGGTCGTGGTCGTGCCCCGAGTGGTCGTGCCCGGCGCCGCCGTCGCCGACGACCTCCGCGCCCTCGCCGTCGATCATGTCCATGTTCTTGAGGTTGTCGCGCTCCTCGAAGTCCTGCACGGCGTCCATGATGTCCGCCTGGGTGATCTCCATGCGCTCGTCGGTGAGCGCCTCCAGCACGGCCTCCCGGAGGACGAGCCGGAGGTCGCTCCCGGTGAGCCCCTCCGTGCGGTCGGCGACCTCGTCGGGGTCGAACTTCGCGATCTCCATCTGCCTGGTGATCACCCGGAGGATGTCCGAGCGCATCTGGTGGTCCGGCTTCGGGAAGTTGACGATCTCGTCGAAGCGGCGCCAGGCGGCGGCGTCGAGCTGGTCGGGGTGGTTCGTCGCCGAGATGAGCAGCACCTCGTCGCGCACGAGCGACACCTCGTCGATGCTCTTGAGCAGGGTGTTGACCGCGCGCTTGAGGGCGGCGTGCTCGTCGGACTTGCGGGTCTTGGCGACGGAGTCGAACTCGTCGATGAAGAGGATACACGGCGCGAGTCGCTTGGCCACCTCGAACGTCTTCTCGACGTTCTTGGCGGTCTCGCCGAGGTACTGGCTCGTCACCATCGACAGCTTCACCTCCACGAACGGGAGGCCCAGTTCGTGCGCCAGCGCGCGGGCGGCGGTCGTCTTCCCCGTCCCCGGCGGGCCGACGAACAGCAGCTTGCCGATCTCGCGCAGGCCGATGTTGGCGAGGTACTCGCGGTGCTCGATCGCCTTCATCAGCTTGCGGATCTCCCCCTCCTGGTCGGTCGTCAACACCAGGTCCTGCAGCGTCATCTCGATCTCCTCGGGCGCTTTCACCGTGACGAGATCGAGCATCTCGGCGTCCTCCTCCTCGTCGAAGTACTCCCCCAGCAGCGCGTCGATCCAGACGCGGTCGGCGCGGACGGGGCGGTTCTCGTCGCGCGCCTCCGCGTGGGAGACGGCGAACTCGGCGTCGTGATCGACCGCCGGGTCCTCGGCGATCGCCGCGAGCACGGGGTTGCTCAGGAGGTCGTCGTCGTCGACGCGGTCGAGCAGCCACTCGACGCCCATCCCGGACTGGGACAGCGACACCTCGCCGGAGAACTCCTTGCGCTCGGTGAACAGCAGGTCCGAGATCGCCTCCCAGGGGCGCTCGACCCCCGTGGCGGTCTTGGCGGTCGATTCGGTCACGTGGAGCGGCCGCTCCACGCCGCCCGGCTCCGCCCCGTCCCCGGACGACTCCGTCCAGAAGACGCGACGGTACCGCGGCGGCAGGTCGTCGGCGTCGAGGTCGCGGTCCTCGTTGTAGCGGTGGACGGTGACGAGGAGCTCGACTACGTCCTCTGCCGGGTCACTCATCCCGGAGGGATTGCCGACGGAGGCTGTTAAGCGCGTCGAAGCGCCGGACGCCGTCGGCGACCGCGCGGGTCGTTCCGCCCCGCTCACATCGAGGCCCCCCACGGTCGGTCTCGCGGGCAACGCGGGGAAACGACCGCGGGGTTCTCCCGGGTTTATCAGGGCGGCCCGTCGAGGCTGCGGTATGGCAACGCCCGTCGTCGCGGCCGCGTGCCGCACCCCGTTCGGGAGGCAGGGAGGCGTCTTCGCCGACACCCGAGGCGAGGACCTCTCGGTGGCGCTGATCGACCACGTCCTCGAGGAGCACGACCTCGCGGCCGAGGAGGTGGACGACCTCATGTGGGGAGTCGCCCAACAGCGCGGCGAACAGGACAACAACGTCGCCCGCGTCGTCGCGCTGCTGTCGGAGCTCGGCGAGGGGACGCCCGCGACGAGCATCAACCGCTGGTGTGCCTCCTCGATGCAGGCGATCATCTCCGCCTCCGACGCCGTCGCCGCCGGCAACCGCGACTGCGTCGTCGCCGGCGGCGTCGAGTCGATGTCCCGCGTGCCGATGGACGGCGACTCCTACCAGCACCTCCACCCGGAGCTGTCGGAGATGTACAACGTCTTCCAGCTCCAGATGGGAATGACCGCCGAGACGGTCGCCGAGGAGTACGGGGTGAGTCGCGAGGCGCAAGACGAGTTCGCCGTCCGCTCGCACCGCCGCGCCGCCGAGGCGATCGAGAGCGGACGCTTCGACGACGAGATCGTCCCCGTCGAGACCGAGGACGGTGTCATCACCGAGGACGAGGGGATCCGTCCGGACACCGACGTGGAGACGCTCGGGGAGCTCGACCCCGCGTTCACCGGCGACGGGACGGTCACCGCGGGCAACTCCTCGCAGATCGCCGACGGCGCGGCCGCGACGCTGGTCTGCTCGCGGGAGTTCGCAGACATGCACGGGCTGGACGTGCTCGCCGAGGTCGGCACGAACGACGTCGCCGGCGTCGACCCGACGATGATGGGGATCGGCCCGGTGCCGGCGGCCCGGGGACTGCTGGAGCGCGCCGGCCGCGACATCGACGACTACGGGCTGGTCGAGGTGAACGAGGCGTTCGCCTCCCAGTGTGAGTACGCCCGCCGTGAGTTGGGGGTCGACGAGGAGGTGTACAACGTCAACGGCGGCGCGATCGCGCTGGGGCATCCGCTGGGCGCCTCGGGCGCGCGGCTCCCGGTGACGCTTATCTACGAGATGGTCGAGCGCGACGTCGATCGGGGGCTCGCTTCCTTGTGTGTGGGCTTCGGTCAGGGCGCGGCGATCGAGTTCAGTCGATAAGTCGTCGTCCTCGATTTCTTGAGTGCGTCGAGAGTCCGGTAAGGAGCGACCGACGTGGACCGGAGTGGTTGATGTGGACCGGAGCGACGGGTTCGTAGCGCAGTTCTCGAAAGCCCCCGCGGGTGTGCGGTCGGTGCGGGCGGCGCGCTCCTCGCTCGCTTCGCTCGCTGCGGTGCTCTCCGCTCCGCGCCTTCCCGCACACCCGCGGCCCCTTTCAGTCCCGCCCGCGACGGAGCGCGGGCGGCGCGCGCCGCCGCGACCGCGGTTCGTACACACCGGGCGAACAGCCTCGACGCTCGGCCTGTCCGATCTACGGGCGGGAATGGAAAGGGGCCGGGGGTCTGCGGGAAGTCCGGGGCCGCAAGCACCGGAGCGAGCGAGGCGAGCGAGGAGCCCAGCGTGTCTCGCGCGACCGCAGACGCCCGGGGGCTTTCGGGAGCTGTGCCCTCACGACAACCGGATCGGTGACTCTCCGGACACCGCCGTCACGAACCACGAGAGCGAACCGGTCACATAGACCCGACACGGTTTAGTCCGAACCCTCGGAAACCACACCCAATGATTTCCAGGCAGTTCCTCCGCGAGCGTCCGGAGGCGGTTCGCGAGGGGATCGCGAACAAGGGGGTCGACGTCGACCTCGACCGGATTCTCGAGCTCGACGAGGAGTGGCGCGAGCTGAAGGGGCGCGGCGACACGCTGCGCCACGAGCGCAACGAGGTCTCCTCGCGGATCGGGGAGCTCAAACAGGAGGGGAACGAGGAGGACGCTCAGGCGGCCATCGAGGAGAGCCGGCAGCTCAAGTCGGAGTTACAGGAGATCGAGGAGCGCACCGACGACCTGGAGGCGGAGCTGCACGAGGCCATGCTACACCTCCCGCAGATCCCCGACGACGACGTGCCCGTCGGCGCCGACGAGTCGGAGAACGTCGAGGTGCGCCGCGAGGGGTTCGACGACCTCCGCGATCTGCCCGCGGAGGTGACGCCCCACTACGACCTGGGCGAGGAGCTGGACATCCTCGATTTCGACCGCGGCGCGAAGGTGTCGGGCGGCGGCTTCTACTTCGCGAAGGGGGAGGGGGCGATGCTGGAGCACGCGCTGGTCCAGTTCTTCTTGGAGGTCCACCGCGAACAGGGGTACACCGACGTGTTCCCGCCGATCCCGGTGAACTCGACATCGATGGAGGGGACCGGCCAGTTCCCCAAGTTCGTCGAGGACGCCTACCGCGTCGGCGGCGAGAACGCCGACGCGATCGACGACGACGACCGCTGGCTACTCCCGACGGCGGAGGTCCCGGTGACGAACATGTACCGCGAGGAGATCCTACTGGACGACGACCTCCCGATCAAACACCAGGCGTACTCGCCGAACTTCCGGCGCGAGGCCGGCGAGCACGGCACCGAGACCCGCGGGATCGTCCGCGTCCACCAGTTCAACAAGGTGGAGCTGGTCAACTTCGTGCGCCCCGAGGAGAGCGACGATCGCTTCCACGGCCTGCTCGCGGAGGCCGAGGAGGTGCTGCGGCGCCTCGACCTCCCGTACCGGATCTTGGAGATGTGCACGGGCGACCTCGGCTTCACGCAGGCGAAGAAGTACGACATCGAGGTGTGGGCGCCCGGCGACGACATGGACGACGGCCCCGAGCGGGGCGGCCGCTGGCTGGAGGTGTCGTCGGTGTCGAACTTCCGCGACTTCCAGGCGCGCCGCGCGGGGCTGCGCTTCCGGCCCGAGCGCCACGAGAGCGCCGAGTACCTCCACACCCTCAACGGCTCGGGCGTCGCCGTCCCCCGGGTCGTCGTCGCGATCTTGGAGTACTACCAGAACGACGACGGCACCGTCGAGGTGCCCGAACCCCTCCGACCGTACATGGGCGGCCGCGAGGTCATCGAGGGGAGCGAGAAGGTCGGCGAGAGCGCCGTCGGCGCCGGCGAGCGCGAGTAGCCGCGCCGAACGGCGGGTCATCGCCCGAGCGATCCCGGCGGGTCAGTCCGTGTACGTGGTAAGGCGAACGATCGGGTCGTCATCCCCCTCGCTCGCCGTCGCGAACTCGAAGGCGTCGACGAACCCGAACAGCTCCGCGCCGTCGTCGCCGAGCAGCCGTCCGCGGACCGCGATCTCCCCTGCACAGTCGGCGCCGTCGGACTCGACGTACACGGCGTCGACGGCGTGTTCGGTGTCAGTCCGGGGGCGCTCCTCGCGCATGAACCGGACGAACGCCGTCCGCCCGTCGATGGTGCGGTCCGGCCGGTCGTGGACGAACGTCGGCGCGAGCAGGGCCGCCAGCGCGTCGTCATCGCCCGCGTCGATGGCGCGGTAGAACGCCCGGACGGTCGTCTCGCGTGACACGCTCGTACGGGGGCGGCGAGGGGCTTGAATCGGTCGGCCGCGGTCCCGGGCGCGCCGCCGCTCCGCGGCGCTTATTCGCGCGCGCCGCCTCCCTCCCGGCGTGGACCCGCACGTCCGGTACGAGGGCGACGACGACCCCGAGAAGTGCACGGCCCGGAAGCTCGGACGGTTCGACCTGGCCGAGCTGCACCGCTCGGACGCGGCGACGCCGTACGGGGTCGTGCTCAACCCCCACGCTGAGCGGGCGCTGTCGCCCGCCGACCGCGATCTCGGGGAGACGCTCGTCGCGCTGGACTGCTCGTGGGAGTCCGCGGGCGAGGCGACGTTCTCGCTGCCGGGCGAGCACCGCGCGCTGCCGTACCTCGTCGCCGCCAACCCGGTGAACTTCGGCCGGCCGATGCGGCTGACGACGGTTGAGGCGCTCGCGGCCGGGCTCCACGTCCTGGGGGAGCCCGACCACGCCGAGCGGCTGCTCGCGAAGTTCACGTGGGGGGAGACGTTCCTCGAACTCAACGAGGAGCCGCTGCGGCGGTACAGTGAGTGCGACGACTCCGCCGCGGTCGTGGCGATCCAGCAGGAGTACCTCGACCGGTAGCGAGTCGTGAGGGAGCGAACGAAGTGAGCGACCGAACGACTCGGCCGACGGCGGCGGCGAGGTCCGTGTGCCGAGCCGCCCAGAACAGTAGCGAGTCGCGAGGGAGCGAGCGACCGAACGACTCGGCCGGCGGCGGTCGAAAATCGCATGGCGATTTTCGAGCTCACGAGACCGTAGGTCTCGTGAACGGCGAGGTCCGTGTGCCGAGCCGCCCAGAACAGTAGCGAGTCGTGAGGGAGCGAGCGGAGCGAGCCGCCCACAACAACAGCGAGTCGTGAGGGAGCGAGCGGAGCGAGCCGCCCGGCCGGCGACCGCGCTACTTGCCGGTCAGTAGAGCGCCGACCGCGCCCGCGGCGGCCGATTCGAGCGCGAACACCGCGGTGAGGACGATCCCGAGGACGAACACCCCAGCGCCGCCCAGGATCCCGCCGAGCGGGCCGCCGCCCAGGAGGCCGAACACGCCCCCTAACAGCGCGAACAGCAGAGCGTAGGTGACGCCCGTCACCGACCCCGCGAGCAGGCCGTGCCAGGCGCCCCCGCCGAGGCCGCCCCCCGCGAGGTAGCCCGCGACGACGCCGCCGAGCAGTCCCGCGCCGATCTGGCCGACGACCGGGATCGCCGTCCCGAACGCCGCGACGACGAGGAAGACGACCGCGCCCCACGCGACCGCGCGCCAGTCGGTCATACCCGAACCGAGGGGCGGGCGGGACAACTAGCTGTCGGCGTCGCGCTCGAACGCCTCGGTGCCGTCGACGGGGCGGTCGTCCCGGTCGTCACCCTACCCCGCCCCGTCGGCGTCAGCGTCGCCGTCGATCGGGTCCGGGTCCGGATCCGCGTCGATGTCCGGCGGGTCGGCCCTCTGCACCGCGTACTCCGGGAGGTCGGCGGCGTCCACCTCCCCCGCACGCAGGTCCGCGGGGTCGATGTCGGCGAGCCCGTCGGGGTCCGGATCCGGGTTCGGGTCGAGGGCGGAGTCCGCGTTCGGTTCCGCGTCCGCGGGGTCATCGCGCCCGGTTGCGCGCTCGCCGGCGGCGTCGGTGTCTGCGGCGGGGTCGAGGTCGGAGCCGGCGTCGCCAGCGCCGGCGACCGGGCCGAACCCGTCGGCGTCCGACGCCCCGCTCCCCTCCCGGACGGCCGCGAGCTGGTCGGTCGTCGGGACGAACAGGCGGTCCGCCTCGGGGTCGTACGGGCCGTCGGGGACGCCGTCGTGCGCCTCCACGCGGAGGTCGGCGAACGCGAACCACGCCGAGGCGTCGTCGTCGACCAGCAGGTGGTTCGGGCGCTTCGGGTCGCGGGCGCGGCGGTACTGCTCAACGATCCGCGACTGGACGGCGTCGTGGAGGACGCGCAGCCCGATCCGCACGTCGTCGACGGCGAACTCCGTGCGCTCGGCGACCTCCTCGATGTAGGTATCGGGAACCGCCGGGCGATGCTTGTAGACTTGTGTATCGGTTTCCGAATTAAGCGTTCGTGTTCTCGCGGTCTTGGACGTATAATATGATAAACTGGAGTATTGATATGACTTGAAGTTGCTAGAAACCAATTACTCATAGAACCACATGAACCTCTCACGATATCGACAAGCGGTCTTGCTTGCTCTATGGGGGATATCATTAGTGGCTGGCTCAGCCGGGATCCTTGCGGTTCGGCCGGTCCGTCTGCTGTCGTCGCAGTCATTCATAGTGATGTTTGCAGGGACTCTCTTGGGAGCCATACTGTTAATCGTGTCCGGACGACTGGTTTTCGAGCGAGGACCACGGGACCAGACCCGAATTATCTCACTGACGGGAGTACTGTTAGGGGGGATTATACTGTTTGGAACTCCGTTTGTATTTAAGTCGTGGATGTATTTTGGCGGGACCGAAACGACATTAGCAGGCGGAGTATCGATTGGGGCGACCGGTCTGTTATAGGCCATCGCGGGGATCGTGATCGCAGTAAGTGTGGATGCGTATCGGCGAGAGACCCCGAGAAATGTATTAGCACTGTTTGCAGTGATCGGGGCGATCGGTTGGTTCCACTTGTTTCAGCTCGATAATCGCCTTCTAATGGAGTATCAGATCCAGCTAGCCGTTCTGTGGATCGTATTGCTCGCCAGTACCCTCGTTACTGCAGCACTGTGGCCCAATAAGTTGTCATTTCAGTGATTTCGACGTCTGCTGTTCGTTTGAAACCGACTCGGCGATATCCTCCGCAAAGTAGGTGAGGATCAGATCCGCGCCGGCGCGCTTCAGCGACAGCAGCGACTCGCGGGCCGTCGCCTCCAGGTCGAGCCAGCCGCGGTCGGCGGCGGCGTGCAACATCGCGTACTCGCCGGAGACGTTGTACGCCGCGACGGGGAGGTCGAAGTCCTCGCGCACGTCGCGGACGACGTCGAGGTACGGGAGACCGGGCTTCACCATCAGCACGTCCGCGCCCTCGTCGACGTCGAGGCGGGCCTCCCGGAGCGCCTCCCGACGGTTCGCGGGGTCCATCTGGTAGTGGCGGCGGTCGCCGAAGGCGGGCGCGCCGTCGGCGGCGTCGCGGAACGGGCCGTAGAACGCCGACTCGTACTTCACCGCGTAGCTCATCACCGGCACCTCGGCGAACCCCTCGCCGTCCAGCGCCCCGCGGACGGCGCCGACCATCCCGTCGGTCATCGAGGAGGGGGCGACCATGTCCGCGCCGGCCTCGGCGTGGGAGACCGCCGTCCGGCGGAGGAGGTCGAGCGTCTCGTCGTTCCTCACCGTGAGCGCCGGATCGTCGACGGCGTCCTCCTCGACGATCCCGCAGTGGCCGTGGTCGGTGTACTCACAGAGGCACACGTCGGTGATGACGTAGGCGTCCGTCTCGCTCGCGATATCGCGGACGGCCCGCTGGACGACGCCGTCCGCGGCGTACGCCCGCGACCCGACCTCGTCTTTCGACTCGGGGACGCCGAACACCATCACCGCTTCCACGCCCGTCGAGAGCACCTCCTCGACGCGGGCGACCGCCTCGCTCACGGGGACGCGCTCGTGGCCGGGCATCGACTCGATGGGGATGCGCTCGTCGGTCGTCGCGTCGACGAACACCGGGGCGATGAGGTCCGACGCCGAGAGGTCGGTCTCGGAGACGAGCGGCCGGACGCCGTCGGTGCGCAGGCGACGCGGGCGGCGCGCGCGGCGCGACCGGTCCGTCGGGGGTGAGTTCATGTGCGACTGTCGGCCCGGACGGAACCTAAACCCCGCGTTCGCGTGCGTTCCCGACGGTCGCCGGATCACACAAACGATATATCCGGAGCCGGGCAACCGTCGACCGTGACGGCTCCGCCCCTCCAGGTCGCCGAGATGCCGGCGTGGCTGGAGTCGCTTCTGGCCTCCGAGTACGCCCTCCTCGCGCTGTTCGCGGTGTTCGTGCTGGAGGGGGCGATGCTGATGTACTTCATGCCCAGCGAGCTCATCGTCCCGGGGTCGCTCATCCTCTTCGGCCACTCGGTCGATACGGTCGCCGCCGTGATCGGGATCGCGGTGCTGGGCGCGACCGTCGGTCAGGCGATCCTGTTCACGGTCGCGCGACGCGGCGGTCGGGAGTGGCTCCTCCGGAAGCGCTGGTTCCGGGTGAGCGAGGAGCGTCTCGACCGCTTCGACGGCTGGTTCGACCGCTGGGGACCGGTCGTCGTCCCCGTCTCCAACGCGCTGCTTTTCACCCGCGGGATGCTCACGGTGCCCGCGGGGCTGGCGGGGATGGACCGCCGGCGGTTCGTCGTGCTGTCGGCGCTTGGCACCCTGGTCTTCGAGTCGGCGCTGGCCGGGCTGTACGTGTTCGGCGTCGACCTGCTGTGGTAGCGGGGACCGACCTTCGTGTCGGCGGGGCGGGACGGGACGGGGCGACGTGGACGAGCGCGAGCGAAACGCACCCAGGCGAGCGGGGACCCGGACGGCGGAGGCGGACGGGGCCGCGCTCAGGACTCGCGGTCGGTCTGTGTCACGTCGACCTGTTTGCGGAGCTCTTCGAGACCGTCGCTTTCGGCGAGTTCCTCGACGCGGTCGCGGAAGTGCGGCTCACAGAGGCCGACCGTGACGCCGCCACGCTCGGCACTGTACGCCGCGTCGTGGTCGCAGTAGTGGCACTGCATACACGATCGGAGGCGCTCGTCGATACTTAATTTCGCGCCTCCGGCAAGCGCTCGCGGACGGCCGCCCAGCGGGCGGCGTCGAGGCCGTCGACGCCCAGCTGCTCGCCGTGGGCGTCGGTGCCGCCGGTGAGCAGGAGGCCGTGGTCCGCCGCGAACGCCTCCACGCGCTCGGGGTCGCTGTCGACGCCCACGGCGTACGGGTAGAACCGCTCGACGGCGTCCAGGTCGTGTGCGGCACACAGCTCCAGCGCGGCCGCGGGGTCGTCGTAGCGGAACGGGTGTGCGAGGCCGACGGCGGCACACGCCCCCGACAGCAGGTCGACGCCGCGCTCGACCGGCGTCACGTCGCGGGCGACGTAGCAGGGGCCGTCGTTCCCGATGAGCCGTTCGAACGCGTCCGCGTAGTCGTAGTCGGCGTCGCTGGCGTCGATCGCGCGGGCGATGTGGGGCCGTCCCAGCCCCTCCCGCGGTTCGACGTCGAGATCGACGCCGAGGCGCCGTTCGACGCGCCGGACGATCCGGCGGCCGCGCTCGACCCGGTCCCGCCGGAGCCGGTCGCACTCGGCGCGCAGCTCCGGGTCGTCGTCGACGCCGTAGCCGAGGAGATCGACCCGCTCGCTGTTCGGCCCGGTGTCGACGCGGAGTTCGATCCCGCGGACGACCGTCACGCCGTCGCGCTCGACGACGGGGGCGTCCAGCTCCGGGTGGACCCGGTCGTGGTCGGTGACGGCAACGGCGTCGAGGTCGCCCCGGGCCGCCGCGGCGACGAGCGTGTCGAGCGTGAACGTCCCGTCGGAGACGGTCGTGTGGGCGTGGAGGTCCGCGACAACCATTGTCGGACGGGGGACTCCGGGGAGCAAGGGCGTTCCGGTCCTCGGTCGTGTTCCGTGGTAGCACGCCGCCTCGTATTTCATTAAGGTCCGTTAAGGACTACCCCCCGCTGCAAGGTCGTACATGGACAATCGTTACATACCTCGGGCGGCTCCGATAGATCGATGCGCCTGAACGGCACCGAGGACGACCTCGCGGCCCACGAGTATCCGGCGACGAGCGGCGAACTCATCGACGCGTACGGCGACAGTCGCATCGAGCTTCAGGACGGAACCGAGACGCTCGGCGCGGTGCTCGGCCGCCTCGGGTCGGAGACGTTCCACTCCGCCGACGACGTGCGGACGACGCTGCGCGGCGGCGTCGGCCACGAGGCGGTCGGTCGGCGCTTCTACAGCGACCGCGACGCGCCGACCGTCGGCGAGGACGGCCCCGAGCAGCTGTCCTTCTGAGGGCGCGGCGGCGGGCCGCCCGCGCGACTGCCATACCCTGCGACCACCATACCCCGCGACCCGCCCTCCGCCCGGAGTTCGGAGCGGCAACCGTTCGGGACGGCTCCGGCGCTCCGCGCTCAGACCCACTCCAGCGCCGCGTCCAGGTCCAGCGGGACGCTCCCCGTCCGGTAGGCCTCCGTCCGGCCGTCGGGGCGCGAACGGAACACGACCGCCGGCCGGTGGCCCACCTCGGGACGCTCGCCGCGGACGGCCAGCCAGTCGTCGTCCGGGAACGACGAGCAGTCGACGAACAGCGTGACGCCGCCGCCGTGCGCCTCCAACTGACCGCTGGTTTTGATCCGGACGGTGTCGCGGACGGCCGCCGACGGGGTGTCGGCCGAGCGCTCGTTCGGCGCGACCGGTCGGGTCACCTCCACGAGCGTCGAACGGCCGTCGTCGCGGGTCGCGCGGAAGTCGATGACGTGGTCGGTCGACACCTCGATCTCCGGCTCGACCCCGTAGCCGGCGTTCACGAGCAGGCGCGCGGCGTCGAACTCGCCCATCGTCGCGGTCATCCGGGTGAGGTCCAGGTATTCGGAGGTGCCGAGCTTGCTCGCCAGCTCCTCGCGGTCGTTGTCGAGCACGCCGGTCGCGAGGAACTGCTCGTAGAAGCCCAGCGCCGCGAACCGCTCGGCGTCGGGGAACCCCGCCGCGTGCTCGCGGAAGAACGCCCTGGTCGTCCCGGCACCGTCCTTCGAGCAGAGCACGGGGAGGAAGAACCACGAGAGATGGGGGAAGTCGGCCAGCCACGGCTCGGCCTCCTGGAGGACGGCGAGCAGTTCCCGCTCGGCCCACCGCGTGACCGCGAACGGGACCGAGTCGAGCGCGTGCTTGTCGGTCCGCCACAGCGCCGACGGCGTCTCGGTGTTGCCGAGCCAGTAGCCGCCGGGACCGCCGCCGACGCCGGCGGGACCGTCGCCGTCGTCGGTCCAGCAGAACAGCGCGAGGCTGCCGTCGTCCATGTCGAATCGTCGGGCCTCGTACCCCGCCGGCGGCGCGAACCACGGGTCGCGCTCCGTCGCCCCGAGGTTCGAGTCGAGCGGCCGGTAGAGGTCGCCGCGAACCCGACCCTCGGACCAGGAGCCGGGGGCGTATCTGAAACGGAGGGGACGCGCCACACACGATATGATCGGTCGCGTCGCTTGAACCCACCGCTCGGCGGGGAGCGCACGCGGATCGCCGGTTCCGACCCACACGAACGACCGATACATATATTGGCTACAACTTGATATGTGATATCATACCATGTCGATGGGTGCCTACGACGAGGCGGAACACGAGCGTCGCGAGCGGAAGACGCGTGTCGACGGCGACTTCCCGGAGGAGCGCAGCGAGTACCGCGGCAGAGTCACGTACGACGCCGGCGAGTCCGCCGAGGCACTCCTCGACCAGTTCGAGTCCATCAAAGACGAGTAGTTCTCGACGCCCTCGCGGTCGGGCGCCGGAGCCGACGGCGCTTCGAGCGGCTCCCGGTTCGGGGTCCGCCTACTCGCCGCCGAGCAGCGACAGCGCGATCGCCGTCCCGCAGACGACGGTGACGGCGACGACGTGGCCCAGCATCGCCACCAGCAGCACCGGCCGGTCGGCGATGAACGGGACCAACGCGAGCTGTGTGACCGCGAACGCGACGTTGAGCGCGTCGAGGCGGCGGAACCGTCGGGCGGTCCCGGCCGCCGCCGACAGGCGGGTCTCGCGGTACAGCGAGACGACCGCCGCCCACCAGGAGGTGCCGATCCGGTAACAGAGGTCCCACAGCAGCAGCAACGCGAGATAGACCACCGGCGACGGCGGCTCCGCGCCGAACAGGTCGGTCACGAGCGTCTCCTCGGCGACCGGCACCGCGAACGGGAGCAGGCGGGCCGTCGCCGACGGCTCCCCCAGCGTCGCCGGGTCCGTGACGAACAGGTGGGTGACGACGGCGACGAACGCCAGCACCGAAAGCACCACTTCGATGCTCGACCCGAACAGCAGTCGGTAGTACGACTCCGGGACGGGAAGCGTCCGGTTCGCGTCGCCGAGCTTGAGCATGACGTAGCTCCCGACCGCGGCGACGCCGACCGCCGCGGTGCCCGCCGGGACGGCGTCCCACAGCCCGTACAGCTCGGCGAACAGCAGCACCGCGACCTCGAACACGGCCAGCTGTAGCCCGATCGCCGCGGGCTTCGAGAGGCTGGCGCCGGGGAGCGCCCCGACGATGCTCTCGTACACCCACGCGTCGCCGAACGCCGGCGTCGCGGGCTCGTCGGCCGGCTCTCCGGAGGCACCGCGGCCGGCGGGACCGGTTCCCCGTCCGGCGCGGTCGGCCCCCTCCCCGCCCTCCGGGGACGCGCCCCGGTCGGCGGTCGGGCCGCTCACGCCGACACCTCGGAGTCGGCGTCCGGCTCCGTCGCCCGCTCTCCGTCGGCCCCCTCCTCATCCCCGTCCCCTTCGGACGGGTCGACGTCCCCGTCGCCGTCGAGCGCAGTCCGAACGGCCGCCTCGAACGGGGTGAGTTCCACGTCGACGTGCTCGCGGATCGCGTCGCCGTCGGAGACGACGACCGGCGTGCGGAGCCCGTCGACCAGCGGGTTGACGACGCTGTCGGGTACGTCGGTGACGAGGCGGACCCATCGCGAGGAGAGCTGCGGCGTGAGTACCGGCACGGGGACCACGAACAGCCGCCCGCCCAGCGCGCGCCGGGTCTCCCGGAGCAGCTCCTCGTAGGTGAGCACGTCCGGCCCGCCGATCTCGTAGATACCGGCGGCGGTCTCCGGGGCGTCGAGCACGCCGACGAGATACGCGACCACGTCGTCGACGTAGATGGGCTGACACTCCGTGCGGACCCACCGCGGCGTGATCATGAGGGGGAGTCGGCCGGCCAGCTGGCGGATGATCGCGAAGCTGTCCGAGCCGTCGCCGATGATCACGGCCGCCCGCAGCGTCGTGAGGTCGTACCCCCCCTCGGCGAGCAGGCTCCCGACCTCCCGGCGCGAGCGGAGGTGTTCGGAGAGGTCGTCGCTCTCGTCGCCCAGCCCGCCGAGGTACACCACCCGGTCGAGCCCGCCTTCGGTGGCCGCGTCGGCGAACCCGCCGGCGGCGCGGCGGTCGGCCTCGGCGAAGTCGCCGTCCTCGCCCATCGAGTGGACGAGGTAGTACGCCGCGTCGCAGTCGAGCGCCGCGAGCCACCTGCCGAGCGGCTGGGCGGTCGTCTCGCCGGGATCGGAGATCAGTCGCACGTCGTCGGGCGCCAGGAGGTCGCCCTCGAGGACGCGCACGCCGTCGGGGGCGTCGTAGCGACCGGCGTCGCGGACGAGCGCGATCACCTCGTGGCCCGCCTCCAGGAGCGCGGGGACGAGACGGCCGCCGACGAAGCCGGTGGCGCCGGTGACGAGAACACGCATACCTCCCCATTGCCGCGAACGCCGATAACAGTTGGCCGGCGGCTCACGCTGCGTCGTCCCAGCCGGGGGTCGGGGGCGCGCCGCGGTCGCCCTCCACATGCTCCGGGTCAGGGGGGTCGGTCGCGGGCTCGCCCCGGGAACCGGCGGCCGCGCGCCACTCGGCGTCCGCCTCGCCGACCCAGGAGTCGGCCGCGAGCAGTCGCTCGCGGGCGCGCTCGCGGCGGTCGCCGTTCACCGCGGCCGTCCCCGGCGCCGACGCGGCCGCGCAGGCGACCAGCTCCGCGCGGTCGGCGGCGGTCGCCTCGCCGGCGACCAGGCGCCCGACGACGCCTTCGAGCGCGTCCGGCTCCGGGTGGAGGAACACCGTCGAGCCGAGCGACCCCCGATCGAGCGGCGGCGGCGGCAGATCCGCGGGCACCGCGTCGTCGACGAGGCGCTCGCCGGGTGCGCCGTGGACGACCTCGACGCGTTCACACTCCGTGTCGGCGTCGAGGTCGAGGTTGTGGCCGGGGTAGGTGCGACACCGCTCCGGGTAGCGGTCGTCCCCGTGGATCCGGCACTGGAGGGTGTCGGGGTCGAGGAACGCGCAGGCGTCGAGCCAGACGCGCTCGCCGCCGAAGGGGGCGACGGGCTTGGGCGCCTCCCGGAGGCCGACGAGGAACGCCGGCCGGCCGTCGACGGCCGCGACCGCGTGGCCGTCGATCTCGACGCGGCTGTCGCCGTCGGTGGCGAACAGCCGGGGGGCGAGCGCGTCGCCGAGGCCGTCCGCGAGGAACCCGCGTATCTCCTTCCGGGAGAGCGGGACGAGGTCGTAGGCGTCGTCGAGCGCGCGGTAGCGCCCCTCCCGCTCGCGGTCGTCGGGCGCGCCGAGCGGCCGCCAGTCGAGACAACAGCCCGCACAGCCCTCGCAGTTCACCTCCATCGGTATCTGAGTGGAACACTGTCGCGGGCAAGAAACTGTTCCCCGGGCAAAGGGTAGGCGACCGCGTCGGAGCGACGGACCGGCGAGCGTGTCTCGCTCTACTCGAACAGGCTCTCGTACGTCAACGACGCGTTCGGGTCGCCCTCGCGTCCGCTCTGCTCGCCGATATCCGTGTGGTAGTTCATCGCGTACCGGATCTGGTCGTCGTCCAAGTCGTACAGTTGACCGACGAGATAGTCGACGTCGTCGATTACCTCTCTGAGAGGCGACATTTGGAAGCTTGTGCCGGTGAAGTTATCCTGCATCCGGTTCCAGAGGGTATTCGCGAGCATCCGTATCTCTTCTTCGTACTTCTCGATCCGTTCCTCATCGGGCCAGGGGAACACCGCCATCTCACCGAGCGTGTGGTGTCGCTGGTCTCCATACGTGATCCAGTAGCAGTAGTACAGCGACGAACTGTACACGAGAAACGCTGTCTGCTGCTCGAGCTCCGTTCCGAAGTAGAGGTAGCGATGGCCCGCCTTATCGGTGAGTGCCTCGATCATCGGATTCATCCAGTACCCACCACTCTCGGTCAGAATGACGGGATAGTCCGTCGTCTTCGGGCTCTTCCTTTCGAACACGTCTTCGATCTGAGTGTGCTTGTCGGTCAACGCGGCGTCGTCCGCTCGTTGAATCTTCACCGACTTCAGCGTGGGGTACAGCGTCGCGGCGTCGATCCCCTCGTAGATCTCATCGCGAAGCACGAGATCTCTGGTAGAACTCAGCTCGATGTTCTCGAACCGCTGGGGCCGATTGTTCTCGGTGAATAGGACCAGGTCGCTGGTGAGGATCTCACCGCGATCCTCCGTGGACTTCTTTCCGCTGAACACACCGACGCGGATCAGAGCGTTTGCGAACACGCCGGTCCGGCCGCGGAGTCCGAAACAAGAGATCCGAGTCGGCGACAGATTCTCACGGAGGAGGTCGTGAAACTCGTCGTAGTTCGACTGGAAGACCAACCGTAGCGTCGTGATATTCCCGAAGTAACCGTCCTCCGCGAGCAACTGGAACTGGCGCTCGACGAACTGCGCGGATATCTCGCCGATCGACGAGGTCCGGTACGTGGACGTGAACAACTTCTCGTTGTCGTTCAGCAGGTCCCCGTAGGGAGGATTGCCGAGGACGATGTCGAAATGGATCGACTGCTCGGTTCCGGCCCCCTCCCTGGCGACTTCCGGGAACTCGACGGGCCAATGGAAGGGCCGACCGAGCGTCCGGTCGAGGTCGTACTGGAGGGGGAGGCGGGTGAACTCGTCGAACACGAACCCGTCTTCCAGAAGGGAACGTAGTTCCTCGGCGACCAGATCTTTCACGTTACTTTCCCCGCCGTGCTTGTCGGTCAACGCGGCGTCGTCCGCTCGTTGAATCTTCACCGACTTCAGCGTGGGGTACAGCGTCGCGGCGTCGATCCCCTCGTAGATCTCATCGAACGTCTCGACGTCCGCCAGTTCGGTCTCAACCGGCGTGTTGTAGCGTTCGAGGTAGGCCTTATCGAACTCCAGTCGGATCTCCTCCATCAGCGCCTCGATCTCCTCGGTCGATCCTTCCCGGTCGAACTTGTACGCTCGGCGCTTCTCCGCCAGTTCGGAGACATCATCGCTCCAGATCGAAGCACTCTCGACCGTTCCCTTGACCGGGAGTCCGATGAGCGAGTTTCCGGCGGCGATGTTGACGTCGATGTTCGGGAGCGGCCCGAACTCCGGCTCCCAGCTGTTCCCTTCGATGATCTTCAGCCAGACCCGTAACTTGGCGATCTCGGTCGCTACGCGGTCGACATCCACCCCGTAAATCGTGTTCAAGGCGAGTTCCCGTTTGAGCTGGTACGTTTCCTCGGGCGATGGGTCGTCCCCGCGATTCAGGCCGCGAAGGAGCGAAACCTGTATCCGAACGATCTCGTCCATCGCGCTCGTCAGGAAGTGGCCCGAACCACACGCCGGGTCGATGACCTTCAGCTCGGTCAGTTCGTCGACGGCTGCTTCAGCGGCGCTGGAGGACCCGAACCAGCCTTTTCCCTCCTCAACGTCGCGCAGGATCTCCGAGAGGTCCATCTCCTCCATACTCGAACGAACGATCCGCTCCTCCTCGTCGTCGCTAGTTACCGTAGAGGCGAACGTATCAACGAGTATCTCCTTGGCCTTCGGGTCGATGGCCTCCGAGTTGATCAGTTCAGTGACATCGTTCGGCGTGTAGTACGCGCCGAGGTCCTTCTGATCGCGGTCCTGCTCGATGTAGTTGATAGTCTTCTCGAACACGCTGCCGAGGAGCGCTGGGTCGAAACCGTCGCTCGACAGGCTGAGCTGGCTCCCTTCGATGAGGTCCGAAACGACCGTCGGCAAGATTCGGTCGTTCACTGTGTAATCGCTTTCATCGGGGACGTTCTCGCGGAACAGCCCACCGTTCAGGTACGGAACCGACTTCGCCCATTCGACGCCGCCTCCTTCCTGCCGGAACTTCGGCTCCCGATCGGGCTCGTCGGTGTTGAACAGCTTGTAGAATATCGGCTTGATCTGCGTCTCGTAGAGATTCCCCGCGATGATCGACTGACTCCCCTGATACTGTTCGACGCGGGCCTTGAGGAATCCATCGTTCAGAACGTCACGACTTTCGAGGAATTTGATGAACAGAAGCCTGTTCACGAGCGTGACCGCGAACAGCCGCTCCTCGGTCTCCGTAGCCTCGTCCGGTGAGCGAATGTCGTCCATCAACGACGTATCGTAATCGTGCTCGTCGCTCTCGCCGAACAACAGCTCGATGTACAGCTCGAAGAACTCGTCCACGTCCCGCTTCCGCTCGTCGCGGATGGTCCGCGGAGCGGTCTCGGTGACTAGTTCGACGAACTCCTCGCACTCGTACGTGCTGGCGAACTCCTCGACTGTCTCGTTGCTGTCAGTCTCAGTAGTGTCGGTGGAGCCGATAACCCCCTCTTGGCGAGCCAGCTCGATGATAGTCGGCCGGAGATCGATACCGCTGATTTCCGGGTACTCTGTGACGTCGCCGCCGAGCTCGATTTTGGTCAGGGTCCAATCGAACCCGTCGGTGAGGATACCGTAGTCGGCTCCGATAGACTTCCGGTCCAGATAGTCACGGAGCTCGGAGAGTCCCTCGTCGATGTTGTTCAGCGACTTGTTCTCGCCGATAACTTTCGGCTCGTTCAACAGCAGTTCGAAGTCGGGCCACACGACCTGACTGCCCTTCTCACCGTACGGCTGCTCGTTATGGTCGAGTCCGCATGCCTCCAGTAACGGGAATATCAGGTTGTTTTCGGTGAACGTCTCCGGTCGCTGGCCGACTTCCGAGCTCGTGACTTTCTCGTCTCCACGCAGCACCCGTTCCAGCTTGTGGGGATCGTCCAGCGCGGATGAGAGGGACCGCACGAACGAGCGGAGAACATCCTCGACATCCCCGGCGATACCAGTCATGTGACGCGATATGTCTCATCTCGCATATCAAGTTACTGCACGGCGGTTGAGAAAACGGGCGATCCGTCTGGATTCCAAATTTGGCCCCGGCTGAGCCGCGACTGAGACGCGGTACCCGAACGTCGGGAGCCGGGGGCTTATCGCCGCGGACGCCCGAGGAGGATCATGAGCACGCAGCGGTGTGACGGCTGTGGCCGGCGCGTCCGCGTGGGCGGGGGGATCGGCGACATGTGGTCGTTCGAGACGGGGAGCACCGACGGGCTGACGCTGGAGTTGGCGGACGGCACCGAGCATTTCCTCTGTTACGACTGCATCGAGGCGCTCCCCGACGACGAAGAGATCGACGCGGACCACATCGCGGCGCTGCCCGCGGCCGACGACTGAACGACCGGCCGGGACCGCCGGGGACGGCGCCCCGTCGCTCCGAGCCGGGGTCGGGCCGTCCCGAACCGGAACGAACCTGATCGCCGGGATGACGATATCCGACACGCTTACCAGCCGGCCGGCGGTTCGAACCCACAGACCCGTGGACCCCGACCGGATCCCCGCCGAGTTCCCCGCGCCCTCCTTCCGCGGCGCCCAGGAGCGGGCGCTCTCGGACCTCCGGGAGGCGTTCGCTGACGGCAACCGCGTGGTGTTAGTCCGCGCGCCCACCGGGAGCGGGAAGTCGCTGCTCGCGCGGGCCGTCGCCGGCGCCGCCCGGAGCGTCGAGGCGGCCAGCCCCTCGGAGGCGACCGGCGCCTACTACACCACCCCGCAGGTGTCACAGCTCGACGACGTCGCCGAGGACGACCTCCTGGACGACCTGCACGTGATCCGCGGGAAGTCCAACTACGACTGCATCCTCCCCGGCGAGGAGACCACCCCCGTCGATCGGGCGCCGTGCGCCCGCCGGCGGGGGTACGACTGCTCGATCGAGCACCGCTGTCCGTACTACTCGGACCGCGCCATCGCCTCGAACCGCCCCGTCGCCGCGATGACGCTGGCGTACTTCATGCGGACGGCCGGCTCCGATGTCTTCCGGAAGCGGGACGTGGTCGTCGTTGACGAGGCGCACGGGCTCGCGGAGTGGGCGGAGATGTACGCCACCATCGAGCTCTCCCCGGAGACGGTCCCCGTCTGGGACGAGGTGGGCGTGCCCGACGTGACGGACGACGAGGCGCACGCCGGAGGCGGCGACGGCGACGGCGACGTGGGACCGGTCGAGCGGACCGCCCGGTTCGCGAAGGCGCTGCTGGGCGTCTGTTCGACCGCGAAAGACGACCTGCTGGCGAAGGGCGACCTGGAGCCCGCGGAGGCCGCCAGGCGCGACCGCCTGCAGGAGCTGATCTCGGAGCTGAAGTGGTTCCTGGAGGACTACCGCGACGCGGAGTCGGCGACCGCGTGGGTCGTCGACCAGCCCGACGGCGAGGGCGGCGCCGTGACGATCAAGCCACTGGATCCGGAGAAGTACCTGAAGCACACGGTGTGGGACCGCGGCAACCGCTTCGCGCTGCTGTCGGCGACGATCCTCAGCAAGGAGTCGTTCTGTCGCGGCGTCGGCCTCGACCCGGAAGCGGTGGCGCTGGTCGACGTCGAGCACACCTTCCCCGTCGAGCACCGGCCGCTGTACGACGTGACGCGGGGGAAGATGACGTACGACCGCCGCGACGAGACGCTCCCGAAGGTGGCGCGCCTCTGCCTCCGGCTGATGGCACGCCACCCCGGGGAGAAGGGACTGATCCACGCCCACAGCTACGCCATCGCGGACCGGCTGACCGAGCGCCTGGAGCGGTTCGGCGTCGGCGCCCGCGTGCGGAGCCACGACAGCGACGACCGCGACGCCCAACTGGAGGCGTGGAAGGCCGCCGCCGACCCCGAGGTGTTCGTCTCCGTGAAGATGGAGGAGGCGCTGGACCTCCACGGCGACCTGTGCCGCTGGCAGGTGCTGTGCAAGGCGCCGTACCTCAACACGGGCGACTCCCGCGTCGCCGCCCGGCTGGAGGACGGGCAGTGGCCGTGGTACCACCGCGCGGCCCTGCGCACCGTCATCCAGGCGTGCGGCCGGGTCGTGCGCGCGCCCGACGACCGCGGCGCGACCTACCTCGCGGACTCCAGCCTGCTCGACCTGTTCGACCGCGCCGAGGCCGACACGCCGCCGTGGTTCCGCGACCAGATCGACCGAATGTGCACGCCCGACCTCCCGGAGTTCGACCCCGCGGCGGCGCTCGCGGGGGTCAACGCCGAGCCCGGGCCGAGTTCGGGCGCGGGACACGGGATCGGTCGCGGACGCGCGGGCAACGGACCGAACCGCTCCCCCGCCTCCGGGTCGTCGACCCCCTCCTCCGACGGCTCCGCGACCGGCGACGCCGGCGACGACGCGCGCGGGGACGACGACCCCATGGCGGACCACCCCCTCTCGGACGTGTGGGGTGAGTAGCCGTCGGCGCTGGCGTCCCTACTCCGCCCGCCCGCCGTCGGCGTCGTGGGCCTCGTGGGCGTCGTCGGTGTCACCGCCGGCGTCCGCCGGCGGCACCACGTACAGTCCGGACTCGGTGGACACCACGTCGACGGTCGCGGCGTCCTCGCCGATCCCGGGCGGGCGGGCGACCGTCACCGCCTCGTAGGTGTCGGGGTCCAGCACCTGCACCGCGTTCTCGTCCTCGACGGCGACGACGGTCGTTTCGACGGCGTCGTCGGCCTCGCCGATCTTCTCGGCGTCGGGCGTCTCCCCCTCCTCGAAGCGCGCCTCGTACGGCTCCCCGGTCGCCAGACGGACGCCCTTCAGGTTGCCGCGCACCGAGCGCACGAGCACCGGCCCGCCGCCGTCGTCGGGGTCGATCACGTCGCCCGGGCGGAACTTCGGCAGGCGGACCGCGAAGGTGACGCGGTACACCTCGTTGCCGTCGCCGTCCTCGGTGACGAGCGTCGGTGCCTCCGTGTAGCTGCCGCCGAGCTCCTCGGTGATCCGGGCGGCGACCGCCTTTCCGAGCTTGTTGGTTGAGAGCTTCACGTCCGTCCCCTCCGGGCGCTCGGTCACCTCCGTGAGGAACGACTCGCGGTCGCCGTCGGCCTCGCGCTCGGCGACGAGCGACTCGGCGATCTCGACGGCCCTCGACTGCTCCTCGGGGTCGGGGACGCGCTCGCGGCCGCGGACCTGCACCTCCGCGGCGTAGCTCCCGCCGGAGATGCGGCCGCAGCGGTCGCAGGTGCCGCGGCTGATCTTCACCGGGACGACCGCCTCCTCCTCGACGCGAACGCCGCGGACGACGCCCGCGAACGTGCAGTGCATTCGGATCGCGTTCCGGTCGACCTGCTCGGGCTCGACGCCCCACCGGACGTCCTCGGCGTTGACGTGGACCGCAAGCGCCTCCGACACCTCGTCGACGGCGACGTCGGTGTAGTCGCGCGCGCCGACGTCGACCCACCGGTTGCCCCGGTGGACTGCGCCGCAGCCGGAGCAGACGGTCACCTCGACGCGCTCGGGCGCGTCGACCAGCTCGAAGTCCGCCAGATAGCAGGCGTCACAGAGCACGCGGTCCCGCTCGCGCGGCTCGCCGGGGAGCGGCTCCTCCCGCTCGGGCACCGGGTCGCCGCAGCGGGGGCAGAACTCCCGTCGCTCGCGCATCTCGCTCATTGGCGTCGGTAGTCGAGCGGTCCTGTTAAACGGCGCGACTGGCCGCGCGTCGTTCACGACCGCCGACGCGCCCGTTCCGCGGACTCATTCGCCGCTGTACGTCGACTCCCACTCCGACCCCTCCGCGGCGCCGTTGCCCTCGACGGCCTCCGGCTGGAGGAGCTCGTCGACGGCGTCCAGTCCCAGCAGCTCCCGGTCGTCGTCGTCGAACTCAAGCGAGTCGAGGCCCGCCGAGTCCGCCACGTCGGAGCCGGTGAGCTGCTCGCCGTAGCGGCCGAGCAGGCTCGTCAGCTCCTGGGGGATGAGGAAGGTGGTGGACTCACCCTGTCCGACGGACGCCAGCGTCTCCATCCCCCGGTCGAGGACCGCGCGCTCGCCCATCGACTCGGCGGCACGGGCCCGCAGCACCGTCGAGATGGCGTCGCCCTGCGCCTCCAGCACCGAGGCGACCTTCGCGCCCTGCGCCGAGAGGACGTTCGCCGTGCGCTCGCCCTCCGCGGTCTCGACGGCCGCGCGTCGCTCCCCCTGCGCCTTCAGTATCATGGCGCGGCGGCGACGCTCGGCGGATGTCTGCTCCTCCATCGCGTTGAGCACGCCCCGGGTGGGAAGCACCTCCTTCACCTCGACCATCTCGACCTCGACGCCCCAGTCGTCGGTCGGCCCCTGCAGCCCCTCGCGGATCCGGCGGTTGATCTCCTCGCGCCGGGAGAGCGTCTGGTCGAGCTCCATGTCGCCGATGACCGCCCGGAGGGACGTCTGAGCCAGCAGGGCGGTCGCCCGGCGGTAGTCCTCGACCCGCAGGAACGACCGCTCGGGGTCGACGACGCGGACGTACACGACGGCGTCCGCCCGGACCGGGGAGTTGTCGCGGGTGATCGCCTCCTGGGTCGGCACGTCGATCGTCCGGACGCGCGTGTCGAACCGGTAGGTGCGCGAGACGAACGGCGGAATGAGGTGGATCCCCGGGTCCAACAGCCCGCGGTGGGCGCCCAGCACGGTGAGCGCGCGCCGCTCGTACGCCTGCACGATCTCGACGGAGGAGACGACCGCCGCGAGCGCGAGCAGGGCGACCAGCCCCGCGAGCGCGTACGTCGGCGGGAGAAGCAGCCACGCGAGGAACACGAGTCCGACGCCGAGCGCGAGCCGGATCCGGCCGTCGTCGGGGACCGCCGACCGCCATTCGGCGTCGTCGGCGCTCAGGCGGCCGAGCGTGCGGAAGAACCGGCCGACAGCGTCGTTCATACCGTGTGAATGGAGGACACGCCACTTACGCGTTTCGCGGTCGTCGGTCAGTTCGGGGCGACCGTCACGGCGACGACGCCGTAGCCGCCCCTGTCGCCGCTGTTGCCCCTATCGCCACTGTCGCCGCTGCTGTTGCTGTTGCCGTCTGGGACGGCGGAGTTCCCGTTCCCGCTCCCGTCGGGACCCGGGGAGTCGCCATTCCCCTTGGAACCGGCGGAGTTACCGTTTCCATTGTCGGAACCCGCGGATTTCCCGTTCTCATTGCCAGAATCCGCGGAGTTGCCGTCGCCGTCTCCGGAACTTGCGGAGTTACCGTTCCCGTTGTCGGAACCCGCGGGGTCGCCGTTCCCCCCGGAGTCGGTGGCGTTCCCGTTCCCCGGGTCGTCGTCGCCGCGCTCGGGGCCGGCGGTCCCGTTCCCGTCGAGGGGTCCGGCGTTCTCACCGCCGCCGTTCGAGTTTCCCGCCGCGTCGCTCCCCCCGTCGTTTCCCTCGGCGGCAGCGTCGCCGAAGTCGTTGCCGACGCCGTTGCCGGCGGTCCCGTTCCCGCGGTCCGCCGGCGGCCCCGGATCGCCCGCGAGGCCCGACCCGGTGTCGTTCCCGCCGACCGCGGCGGCCGCGCTCCCGGCCTCGCCGTCGTCCATCGCCGAGGCGTCGTCCCGGAGGTCGGCGACGGCGGAGGCGTTCACCCCGCGCTCGCGCAGCGTCTCCTCGGGAAGCTCCTCGGCGGCCGCGGCGGTGCTGTTCAGGCGGCGTTCGAGCGTCCGCGCCCGCGCGGCGATGTTCGCGAGCCGCGAGCGGTACTCGCCGCGGGTGATCTCCCCGGACCGGTAGCGCTCCTCCAGCGCCTCGCGGCGCTCCCGGAGTTCCGTCAACTCCTCGCGGGCCGTCTCCGCCTCGCTGGCGACGACCGCGGCCCGCGAGGCGTTCGAGTCGGCCTCGGCCAGCCGGCGGTCGAGCGACCGCTGTGCGACCTCGCCCTCGACCTCGGCCCCCTGTACCCCCACCACGCCGGCGAGCGTCGCCCCCGGCTGACTCTCCGTCGACTCCTGCCCGAGGACGGCGCTCGCGGGAACGCCGGCGGCGACGACGGCCGCCGCGATCAGGAGCGCGGTCGTCCGGCTCATACCTCGCCACAGAACACCCACCCACTAATACTGTCGACTCGCTCGCTCCGGATTCACCCCGGTTAAGCGACGTTAAGTCGCCGCCGAGGGGTGACGCCGTGCGACGGGCGCGGACGCGGCTGTGCCCGCCGTCGCGATCAGGGGTCGTCGCGCTCGCGGTCCGGGTCGCCCGGGTGGGGGTCGTCGTCGGCCTCCGGGACCCGGAGGACGTTCTCCCGCCCGAGGCGGAAGCTCTCGACCGTCCCGTCGTCCCTGAGGTCGCCGACGACCTGGCTCGTCCGGGCGGCGCTCCAGCCCAGTTCCTCGGTCACGTCCGCCTGCTTCATCCGGCCGCCGTTCCCCTCGACGAGCCGGACCACGCGCTCGTGCGGGCTGAGGAGCTCCTCCGGCGGCGCGGTCGACTCCTCGACGGCCTCCCCCTCGCTCGGATCGTCGTCCGGCGACGCGCTCCCGTCGGCGTCCGCGCCGCCGGCGACCGCCGCGCCGGCGCTCGCCCCGGAGCCGGCGTCGCCGTCGGCCGGGTCGCCCGCGGCGACCCTCCCGTTCCCGGCGTCGGTCGGGAGGTCGCCGCGCCGGCGGAGGACGACCGCGGCGGCGACGCCGAGCAGGAGCACCGCGGCCGCCGCGAGGTAGGCGGGTCGCAGCGGGAGCGCGGAGGCGGGCGCGACGGTCACCCCGGGCTGGTCGGGGCCGAAGTCGCGCTCGCCGCGCCACGTCGCCGCCGACGCCGAGCGTTCGTCCGGTTCGGGTGCGACCGACCGGACCTCGTAGCCGTCGGGCCAGGCGACCGTCAGGACGGTGTCGGCGTCGAGGTACAGCCCCGCCAGCG
>PXRU01000017.1 GCA_003020945.1 Halobacteriales archaeon QS_6_71_20 | reverse complement strand
AGCGCGAGCCACGGGGCGTCGCGCGGGTCGGCCCACGGGAACGGCGGGTCCGCCCGGCTCATCGTCGACCGTCCCGGGGCGACCGTCGCGGCGGCGTCCGACCCCGGGCGCGTCGGCGCTCGATCCGTCCCCCGGGGAGCGTCGGAGTCGGGCGATCGCCGGGGAGCGGGAGCCCCGGTCTCGGCGACATACGACCCACTGAGACGCCGCGACACAAATAACGCGCCGCTGACCGCCACGGATCGAAACCGCCCGCGAGCGGCGGGATCTCGCGGTCCACCATATGTCGAGAAGATCCGAAGAGATATTCCGCACGCTGCACGAACGTCGGTGAGATGGAGCGGTCCCCTCCGACCGTCGCCACCCGGAGACGCGTGCTCGCCGGCCTCGCCGGCGGCGGGGTCGCCGCCACCGCCGGCTGCATCGGCCGGATCCGGTCCGTGTCCGGCTGGGAGTCGTCGACTCAGGTCCGCCTCGACATCAAGACCGTCCCGGCGGACGCCGACCCGTACGCGCTCCGGATCGCCAGACAGCTTCGGGAGTGGTACCGAGCGGCGGGGATCGACGCGCGGGTGACGCCGATGTCCGAACAGGAGCTGTTCCGACAGGTGCTGCTCAACCGCGAGTTCGACGCGTTCGTCGCCCGCATGCCCGCCCGGTTCAGGACGCCCGACAGCCTCTTTCCGCTGTTGCACTCGCGGTTCGTCGAGACGCCGGGGTGGCAGAACCCGTTCGGCTACGCCGACCTCGAGGTGAACGAGCTGCTGGAGACGCAGCGGCGAACGACCGGCCGGCGGCGCGCGGAGGCGGCCGCGACCCTCCAGACGGAGATCGCCCGGACGCAGCCGTTCACCGTCCTCGCGTTCCCCGACGACATCCGGGCGGCCCGGCCTGACCGCTTCCGCGGCTGGCAGGGCGCGGACCTCCGGTCGCCGACGGGCTACCTCTCGCTCGACCGGACGGCGCCGGGCCGGGAGCGGGGAACGGCCGACGGGACGACCGCGACGGCGGAGGCGGCGTCCGACCGCCGGACGCTCCGGGTGGCGACGACCGACCCGCGCGCGACGGCGAACCTCAACCCGCTGGCGGTGGAGTTCCGCCGCGGCGACGCGGTGACCGGGCTGCTGTACGACAGCCTCGGCTACGAGACCGACGAGGGAACGACCGAGCCGTGGCTCGCGGAGTCGTGGGCGTTCTCCGAGGTCGACGACGCGCACGTCGCCCGGGTGACGCTCCGGCCGGGGACGACGTGGCACGACGGCACTCCGCTCACGGCCGCGGACGTCGCGTTCACCTACGACCTGCTGGCGGACACGACGCTCGACGGGGGGCCGTCGACGGACGACGGCGGGACGACGGCCGACGGCGAGGGCGAGGGCGAGCGGGTTCCCGCCCCGCGCTTCCAAGGGCGCAGCAGCCTCGTCGCCGACGCCGAGGCCGTCGACGACCGGACCGTCGAGGTCCGGTTCGTCGACTGCGACCCGACGGTCGCGGCGCGGGCGTTCACCGTGCCGGTGTTTCCCGAGCACGTGTGGATGAACCGGACCGACACGGTGTCGCTGGGCGGGCTCGAGTTCGGCCCCGCGACGGAGGCGCTGGTGACGAACAACATCCCGCCCGTCGGGAGCGGCCCGCTACGGTTCGTGCGCAACACGCCGCGGGAGTCGCTCGTGCTGGAGCCGTTCGCGGACCACTTCCTCGCGCGCCGGCCGCCCGAGGAGCTTCCCCGGGGGTTCGCCGACGCCCCGGCGTTCGACCGGCTTTCCGTCCGGGTCGTCGGCTCCGGCGTCACCGCGGTCGAGGTGGTCACCGACGGCGACGCGGACGTGACCGGGACGCCCGTCGGCGCCGACACGGTGCCGCGGATCGGGCGAGCCGGCGACACGTCGCTGGTCGTCGACGGCCGCTCCGCGCCGTACGTCGTCGGCTACAACGCGCTCCGGCAGCCGCTCACGAACCCGCAGTTCCGGAACACGCTCGCCCGGCTGGTCCACCGGCCGTCGCTCGTCCGGGCGGTGTTCGAGGGGTACGCCCGGCCGACGGTGAGCCCCCTGTCGACCCGGCGGTGGGTCCCGTCGGAGCTGCGGTGGAGCGGCGAGGACCCCGTGACGCCGTTCATCGGGTCGGACGGCACGGTCGACGCCGAGCGCGCCCGGGAGGCGTTCCGCACCGCCGGCTACAGCTACGACGGCGACCGGCTGGTCCGCACCGCCCGATGAGCCTCCTCGCGGTCGTTCTGGAGGTGGCCGCCGTCGTCGGACTGCTCCACCTCGTCTCCCTGGTGGCGGTCGTCGGCGTCGACGACCTCCGGGCGGCGCCGCGGCGGGCGCCCCGGACCCTGCGGGCGGCGCTCTCCCCGCTCGCGACGCTGGCCGCGGTGCTTGCGGTCAACGGCGTGATTCGCCGGCTCGGCGCCGAGCTCTCGTGGCTGGTCGGGGTGAACGTCACCGGCGTCATCTACGCGATCGAGGGGGCGTTTGTGGCCGTCGTCCAGTCGTTCGCCACGCCCGCGGCGACGGCGTACTTCGGGTTCGTCTACGTGTTCGGCTACGTCTACCTGCTCACCTTCCCGCTGCTGGCGACCACGCTCCGGGGGCACACGCGGACGCTCCGGACGCTGATCGCCGCCTACGGCCTGAACTACGGGATCGGGCTGGTCTGTTACGTCGTGTTCATCGCGTACGGTCCCCGCAACCTCATGCCCGACCTGGTCGAGTCGCTGCTGTTCACGAGCTGGCCCCGCTCGCAGCTGCTCACGAGCCAGGTGAACGTGAACACGAACGTCTTCCCGTCGCTGCACACGTCGCTGTCGGTGACGGTCGCGCTGGTCGCGTACCGAGCGCGGGATCGGTACCCCCGGTGGACCCCCGTCGCGGTCGCGCTCGCGGCGTCGGTCGTCGTCTCGACGATGTACCTCGGCATCCACTGGGCGACGGACGTCGTCGCCGGCGTCGGGCTCGCTGTCGGCAGCGTCGTCGCCGCCGAGCGGTACGAGCGCCGGCGCGACGCCGACCGGCGCGGCGACTCGGGACGGTCGGGGGAGTCGCCGGAGCCGGGCGGGTCGACCGAGCGGACGCGCGGCTAGGGCCGACGGTCGGCGGGGTCGTCGAGACAGAGAGAAGGTAACGCGGACTCAGTCGTCGTCGAACGCCCCGGCGACCAGGTCCGCGACCGCCGCGGGCGACCGGTAGCCCGACTCCGCGGCGACGGCCTCGCCGTCGCGGACGCACACGACCGCCGGCGCGGCGGAGACGTCGAATCGGTCGCGGAACTCCCGGACGGACTCGCCGTCGACGCCCGCGACGGCGACGCGGTCGGGCAGCGCCGCGAGCGTCTCGTCGATCTCGGCTTTCATCCGGTCGCAGGGGTCACAGCGCAGCTTCCAGACGAACACGACCGCCTCGGAGTTAGCCGAGCAGAACTCCTCGAGATCGTCGTCGCCGATCTCCGGCATCGCCCGCGGGACCGGCGTCGCGGGCGCGATCTCGACCACGAGCGAGGCCATCGTCGCCCGCTCGACCGGGTCGGGCACCGGCTCGCCCTCGTCCTCGAAGTGGGCGCGAACCGAGAGGTACGCGACGAACTCCTCGCGGGTGACGCCCTCCTCGTCGATCCGACGGACCGCCTCCGAGTACTCGAGGCCGAACGCGTCGGCGACCGCCTCGACGAACTCCCGCTCGGGGAGGTCGGCGTAGCTCCGTTCGTACAGGTCGAGGATGTCGTCGAGCGCCGGCGTGATCCGCAGCGTGCCGTCGCGCTCCTCGCGGACGGCGCCGACCTCGATCAGTCGGTCGAGCAGCGTCTCCGGGTCCGGCGGGTCCGCGGGCGGGCCGGGGGTGGGGTCGGCGGCCACGGTCAGACCCCCAGATACCGCTCGCGGGTGGTCTCGTCGTCGCGAAGCTCCTCGGAGTCGCCGGCGAACACGATCGCCCCCTGGTCGATGACGTACGCCCGGTCGGCGACGTTCATCGCCGCCACGGCGTTCTGCTCGACGATCAGGATGGTCGTCCCCATGTCGGCGATACGCTCGACGGCGTCCTCGACTGTCTGGATGATCTGCGGGGCCAGCCCCTCGTAGGGTTCATCGAGCATCAACAGGTCCGTGTCCTGCTTGAGCGCGCGGGCGATCGCGAGCATCTGCTGTTCGCCGCCCGAGAGCGTCCCCGCCTTCTGGGAGGCGCGCTCGCGGAGCCGCGGGAACACCTCGTACACCTCCTCGGTGGTCATCCCGGGGTGGTCCATCGAGATCGCCCGCCCGACGACGTTCGACCAGTTGCGCGCGACGTCCGACAGGTGGAGGTTCTCCGCGACCGTGAGGTTCGGGAACACGCGACGCTCCTCGGGCACCAGCGAGATGCCCAGCGAGGAGACGTCCTCCGTGGACCGGTCGGTGATCGCCTCCCCCTTGAGCCGGACGACGCCGTCGCGGACGTCCGGGGGGCGCGCCCCCGCGATCGAGCGCAGCGTCGTGGTCTTGCCCGCGCCGTTGCGACCGAGCAGGGCGCAGATCTCTCCCTCCTCGACGTGGAGGGAGAGGTCACGAAGGATGTGGCTCTGTCCGTAGTAGGCGTCGACGTCCTCGATCGACAGGAGGTGGTCGCCCCCCTTCGCGGCCGCCGCCCGCTCGGCGGCCGCGGCGTCGGCCGCCGCCTCCGACCCCTCCGGGGGCGTCCCGGCGGCCGCGTCGGCGTCGGCGTCGTCCGTCCGCTCCGCGGGGTCGGAGCTCACAGCTCCACCCCGCCGAGATACGCCTCCTGGACGGCCTCGCTGTCCTGTACCGCCGTCGGCGTGCCGTCCGCGATGACGCCCCCGCGGTTCAACACGAGGATGCGGTCGGCGATCTGGAAGATGATCTCCATGTCGTGTTCCACGATGAGGATCGTGAGGTCGAGCTCGTCCTGGAGCTGCTCCACGAGGTCCACCGTCGCCGCCGTCTCGTCCGGCGACATGCCGGCGGTCGGCTCGTCCATCAACAGGAGCTTCGGCTCGGAGGCCAACGCGATCGCGATCTCCAGGCGCCGCTTGTCCCCGTACGGGAGGCTGCCGGCCTCCACGTCGGCGTCGCCGAGCAGCTCCACCGACTCCAGCATCCGGTCGGTCGTCTCGTGGACCCCGTCGAAGCCGGAGAGCCGGTTGAGGAAGTCGAAACGGAACGAGCCGTGCTCGGACGCCAGCGCGGCGATCTGGACGTTCTCGCGGACCGTCATGGTGGGGAAGATCGACGCCGTCTGGAACGACTTCGAGATCCCCGACTGCACCGTCTCGTGGGGGGAACGGTCCGTGATGTCATCGCCGTCGAACTCGACGCTGCCGGCGGTCGGGTCCAGCGCGCCGGTGATGCAGTTGATGAGCGTCGACTTGCCCGCGCCGTTGGGCCCGATGACCGCGCGGGTCTCGCCGGAGTCGACCGCGAAGCTCACCTCGTCGACGGCGACGAGGCCGCCGAACTGCTTGGTGAGTCCCTGAGTGTGCAGGAGGCTCACTCGCGTTCACCCCCGTCGGCCGCGGCCGGCTCCTCGCCGCCGCTCCCGCCGCCCCCGCCGGTCGCGTACCGCGCGAGGTCCGCGAACGCGCCGTAGATGCCCCGCGGGAACACCCAGACGATGAACACGAACACCGCGCCGAGCACGAACCGCCACAGCGAGCCGATCGAACCGACCACCGGCAGGCTCACGCCGGAGACGACGTTCGCGACGTACTCGAACACGAGCGCCCCGAGCACCGGACCGACGAGGCTGCCGGTCCCGCCGAGGACGGTCATGATGACGAAGTCGCCCGACTGGATCCAGTACAGCCCCGTCGTCGGGTGGATGTACTGCTCGTGGATGACGAACATGGCGCCGCCGACGCCCGCGAAGACGGCGGAGATCATGAACGCCATCAGCTTGTATCGGAACACGTTCAGCCCGACGAACTCCACGCGCTCCTCGTTCTCCCCGAGCGCCTCGAGGATGAGACCGTACGGCGAGTTGACGATCCGGTTTGCGGCCCAGACGCCGACGAGCATCACGACCGCCGTGAAGGCGTACATCACCGTGTACGAGTCGAGCATCGGGATCGGCTCGGCGTCCAGCGGGAGCGCCCCGAGGAACAGTCCGTCCGCCTCGATCCCCGAGAAGCCGTCGTCGCCGTCGGTGAGCCACGACCCCGGGCCGAGCGCCCAGAAGTACAGCGCCTGGCCGAAGGTGAGCGTCAGGACGGCGAAGTAGACGCCGGATCGACGGATGGAGACGAACCCGATCGGCCACGCCAGAAGCGTCGCGACGAGCGTGCCGACCACCACCATCAGGATCGGGCTCGGCACGACCTGGCTGAACAGCCCCGCGGCGTATGCCGCCGATCCGAAGAAGGCCGCGTGTCCGAACGACAGTAGGCCGGTGTACCCCAACAGGAGGTTGAAGCCGATGACGACGATGCCGTAGATGAGCACCAGCGACGGCAGCCCGCTGTAGCCGCCGACGGAGAGGCCGACCGCGTCGCCGACCCCGCCGAGGACGTCGATCAGCAGGAACGGGAACGCGACGAGCGCCGCCGCCATCCCGATGACGACGAAGTCGTCGCGCTCGCGCAGCCCCGCCAACGCGGAGCCGCCGGACCCCCCGGCGGTCTCCCCGGCCACGGTGCCGCCGTCGGGAACCGCCCCCGCGGCGTCGTCCGCGGGGTCGCCGGTCATTCGCCCACCTCCGCGGTGCCGAACAGGCCCTCGGGACGGAAGATGAGCATCAGCGCGACGAACAGGTAGAGGACGATCTGTGCCCACTGGCTGTACGTCTGCGTCATCGCCGAGAGGATGACGCCCAGCACCAGTCCGCCGGCGATGGCCCCGCGGACGGAGCCGGCGCCGCCGACGACGATGGTGAGAAACGCCGGCACCAGGGCCTGGGTCGTGCCGATCTGCGGGCTGACCGTCTGGATCGACGCGCCGATCAGGCCGGCAAAGGCCGCCAGCGCCGCCCCGAGCGCGAACACGAGACTGTACGAGCGGTTGATCTTGATGCCGAGCAGCCGGACCATCTCGGAGTCGCGCGTGCCCGCCTGGACGACGAGCCCGAAGTCGGTGCGCTCGATGGCGAGGTACGTCAGGCCGATGACGGCGAACGCGAAGCCGATGATGATCAGCCGCCAGGAGGGGAACAGTCCGACGAGCGGGAGGCTGACCGGCTGTGAGACGTTGACGCCGAACACCGTCGACGGCGCGATCGACTGGAACGTGTTCCCGCCGATGACGTTTTTCACCGTCTCCTCGAGGATCAGCGCGAGGCCGAACGTCACGAGCAGTTGGTCCGTCTCCGGTCTGTCGTAGAACGGTTCGGCGACGAACCGCTCCATGAGGAGGCCGACCGCGAAGCCGACGATCGGAACGAGCACGATCGCGGCGAGGAAGCCCCCCTCGAACCCGATCGAGGTGATCCCGGAGTTGTACAACAGCCCGTTCGTGAGGGCGGTCTCCTGAAACACGATCAGTCCCGTGTACGCGCCGACGAGATAGAGCGCCCCGTGCGCGAGGTTCAGGAACTCCATCGTCCCCAGGATGATGGTGAGACCGATCCCCAACAGCGCGTAGATCGCGCCCTGTTGGAGCCCGTTGAGGAGTATCGATGCGATCTGGGACTGTAGGATCATCATTATCGTTCGTGTAGGAGTGGCGTCGTCCGCGTGGAAGTAATTATCTGTGGTGACATTCGTTGTCGTGGTGCACCGGTGCGTGAAAGAACGTATCGGTACGGAGCGGGACGGCGACTACGCGACGGTCACTCGTCGCCGTAGTCGCCCAGCTGACAGTCGGCAGCGGGGCCCGCGTCGCACGCGTAGCCGGCATCGTCGCGGGAGGTCTGGTTGAGGACTTCGAGCAGTCTGTCCTCGGTCTGCTCCTCCGGCGGGAGCCCGCGCATGACGAGCACGTCGCGCTGAGCCTGGTGGTCGCACTCGCGCATGGTCTCGGCGTCGAGCCCCGCGTTGTCGAACTCGTGTCCCTCCAGCTGGCGGATCACCTCCGGCGGATAAAAGGTCTCGGCACGCTCGGCGGCGGCGGCGTACTGCAGCGTCTGCGTGTACGCGATTCGCGCCGCGTAGCTGGGTGCGCGGTCGTGTTCCTCGCGGTACGCCTCGACGAACGTCTGCGTGGGACCGTTTTCGAGCTGCCAGCTCCAGTCGGCGGTCCCGAAGATGTCGCCGATCGAGTCGCTTGCGGCCTCCGCCATCAGGCGGTTGTACAGCGGAACGACGATCTCCATGTCCTGGTCGAGTCCGGCCTCGATCGCCTGCGGGAGCGAGTTGGCCGCGTCCAGCCCGTAGTGGTTGAGGATGAGCACGTCGGCCTCGTCGCGGGGCACGTCCGAGAGATACGACGAGTAGTCGGACGTTCCGAGCGGCGTCCCCACCGATTCGACCTGCGTCCAGCCCGGCCCCTCCGTGAGGAACTGGTTCATCGAGCGCTGCTGGCTCTGCCCCCACGAGTAGTCGGCGTACAGCTGATAGAAGTTCAGGTCCGAGCCGTACTCCTCCTCCAGCACCGGCGCGAGCGCCGCGCCGGTCATGTACGCGTTGAACATCTCCCGAGTGGAGTAGCGGACGCACTCCGACGCGGTCGTGCCGTTGCCGTGGGTGATGCAACACTGGAACTGTACCCGCTCCTCCTGACACAGCTCCTGGACCGCGATGGCGACCGACGTCGACGACCCACCGGAGATCATGATCGCGTCGTCGCGGTTGATCATCCGCTGGGCCGACTGACGGGCCTGGTCCGGGTCGGTCGCGGTGTCACCGTCCACGGACGCGACCGTCTTGCCGAGGACGCCGTCCCCCGAGAGGTCCGACCAGTCGTCCACCCAGCCGCCGCCGTTGTTCAGGTGGTCGACAGCGAGGTTGTACCCCCGGAGCTCGTCGGCGCCCTCCTGGGAGTACGACCCCGACTGGGGGACGTTGAAGCCGAAGACGACCTCGTCGCCCTCGACCGGGTAGTTTCCGAGCGACGAGTACTCCGAGTCGCCGCCGCCCCCGCCGGTACAGCCGGCCAGTCCCGCGAGTCCCGCCGCGCCCGCCGCGCCCGACGTCTTCAGCACGTCACGTCGGCTCAGTACACTGGTATCCTCTGCCATGCCCCTACGGGTGGGGGCGATCTTAATGAACGTTCCGCCATATTCCCCGAGATCGTGTTAATATTCGTAACACGGGAACGGTCAATATAAACGAGGACTCGGTATCACATGTAGGACGTTCCAGTCGTGCTGTGCCGGAACGAACCCCGCGGCGTCTCCACCGGTCGGGAGCCGATCAATCCCCGTTCAGGACAGTTCGTCGGCTACCTCTGTGAGGCCGGTGACCTCCAGGGTGGGGGAGACGCCGAGCCGCTCGAACGGGTCGTTCGCGCGGTTCACCCAGGCCGTGCGCATGCCGGCGCTCTCGGCGCCGGCGACGTCCCACGCGTTGCCGGAGACGAGCCGACAGTCGCCGATCTCGGTGTCGGTCCGCTCGGCCGCGTTCTCGTACACCGACGGGTTCGGCTTGAACGTCGACACCTCGTCGGCGCTGACCACGTCGTCGAGGTGCGGGGCGAGCCCGGCGTTGTCGGCGAGCGTCTCCAGCATCTCCGGGTTGCCGTTCGACAGCACGGTCACGGTGTGGCCCGCCTCCGAGAGCCGCGTCAGCGTCTCCACGGCGTCCGGGTACGGGTCGAGGTGTTCGTACGACTCCAGGAGCCGCTCGCGGGTCGGCCCGTCGGGCTCGATCCCCCACTGGGCGAGCGCGTACTCCAGCGCGTCGCGGGTCACCGCCCAGAACGGCCGGTACGCCTCCATCAGCGCGGCCTGATACGAGTACTGGAGCTGTTTCGCCCGCCACGTCGCGTCCAGCTCCGCGACGAGCGCCTGCGGAGCGTCCAGCTCCGCGGCCAGCGTCTCGGTCACGCTGCTCGTGTCACACAGCGTCCCGTACATGTCGAAACAGATCGTTTCGGCCATGACGGACCTGTCTACGTCCCGAGTTATAGAACCACGGACGGCGGCGAGACGGCGGACCGGGCGATCGCCGCGGGTCCCCGGTCCGCCGGCGTGGACCCACGGACCGTGGTACGCTCCCTCATGATTAAGTGGGTCTCCGCGATACATGTGGTATGGATCTGCGAGACGCGACGACCACGCACGTCGACGGCGTCCGTGAGACCGCGCGAGCCTCCCTGGCGGCGTCGTACGGCCACGCCCTCCCGCCGGAGCTCATCGACGAGGCGGTCGAGACGTGGTACGACGCGGCGGAAGTACGAGCGGAGCTGGACGGCGACGACGCCGTGTTCGTGGTCGCCGTCGAGGACGACGCGGTCGTCGGCTTCGTACAGAGCTACCTCGTCGAGCGCCGGGAGCCGGTGGGGGAGCTCGACTGGCTTCACGTCCACCCGGACCACCGGGGCAAGGGGGTCGGCGACGACCTGCTCCGGCGGGCCGAGGCGGAGCTGATCGACCGCGGCGCCGAGCGTATCGAGGGGCGGGTGCTGGCGGCCAACGAGGCCGGCGCCGAGTTCTACGAGGGGGAGGGGTTCTCCGAGGTGGGCGAGCGGACCGTCGAGATCGGCGGCGAGTCGTTCCCCGAGCGGGTGTACGCCCGGTTCCCCGAGGGCGACGGCGAGCGAGTGCTCACCGAGGCCCGCGTCGCGGACGGCGAGCAGGTGTACGTCGCCTACGACGAGTCCGAGCGCGCCTCGCACGCACCCTTCTACGCGACGTACACGGACCGCGACCGGGAGGAACGGCAGGGCTACTTCTGCGGGAACTGCGAGGGGACCGACGTGGCCGTCGACACGATGGACCGCGTCCACTGCAGCGACTGCGGCAACAAGCGGAAGGCGAGCCGCTGGGACGCGGCGTACCTGTAGGCCGTCTCGCTCGCGTTGTCCGCGTCGCTTGCCGACTCGCTTGCCCGCCGACTCGTTTCACCCGCATCGCTCACCTCGCCCGACTCGCTCGGCACCCCCGCCGACCCCGGTCCCACGGCGCGACCCGGTGGTGGTCTCGGGCGCGATAGTCGCGGGGCGCCGTTCGACTCGCGGCCCGGTTCCCGGTCACGCATGGACGGACGCGCGCTCGCCGTCGTCGGGCGAAGGGGGGCGGCGGCTCGACTCCTCAACCCGACGGCGACTACACATCACCGATAGTTCCTCGTATATGGTTTTCGTGATAGTCAGGAGAGAGTCCCTCTGGAGCGTCGTCGGAGCGTCTAAAGATGCAGGCGTTCCCCTTGTCTCTTATAAAATGAGGAATACTATTGTAACCAACAATGCTACAAGAACGGTGAAACCGGCCGCTACGTAGGTGAGTGTTACCAACGCTTTCTGACTTCCCGTAGGAAACTCATCAGTGAACCGTATCTGCCGATTGTATATTCCGATTCCCAACCATGCGATAAAAATTCCGTTGAACGCGAGAGTGTTGAGAACCAGACCAGTATCGAGCACTGATTCCGTACCCACCATGCCGAGTATCTCTAACCACGAGAACACGACCGGGCTGATCCCGAGTACGGTGAACGCACTACCGAATTTCTTATAATTCATACGTGAACATTAGATGATGGCATCATATCGTTGTCTGTATTCCCTCGGTGGATCTTCTGCGGGGCTGTTGCAACTTTCGCACATTAGTCCCGCAGTTCCTCCGACTACTCTAATACCTCCGGCTACAGCGGATCCGTCTACCCCTGGCCGACCATCCGCTCCTCTCCGTCCCATTCCGCCTGGCGGAGCTCGAACTTCTGGACCTTCCCAGTGGAGGTCTTCGGGAGCTGTTTCACGAACTCGATCCGGGTGGGCGCCTTGAAATGGGCCATGTCGTCGCGGGCGTACCGGATCAGGTCGTCGGCGGTGACGCCGGGGTCGTTCGGGTCGCCGCCGGCGGGCACGACGAACGCCTTCGGCGTCTCGCCCCAGTCGTCGTGCGGGGAGGGGACCACCGCCACGTCGTCCACCCGGTCGTGGCTGAACAGCGTGTCCTCCACCTCGATCGAGGAGATGTTCTCGCCCCCGGAGACGATGATGTCCTTCTTGCGGTCCTGGATCTGGATCATCCCGTCGTCGTTCACCACCGCCAGATCGCCCATGTGGTAGTACCCGTCGACGCGGTCGGAGAACGCCTCCGCGGTCGCGTCGGGCTCGTCCCAGTAGCGGTCCATCACCTGGTTGCCGCGCACGACGATCTCGCCGATCGTCTCGCCGTCCGCGGGGACGTCGTTCCCGTCCTCGTCGACCACGCGGATCTCGGTGCCGAGGTAGCCGAACCCCTGACTCTTCTTCACCGCGAAGCGGTCGTCGGAGTCGTCGTCGAAGTAGCGCCGGGCGTCGGAGGTGGTGATGAGCGGCCCGGTCTCCGTGGCGCCGTACACGTGTTTCATGTACCAGCCGAACTCGTCCTCGGCGGTGCGGATCGTCGCCTCGGGCGGGGCCGCGCCCGCGGTGGCGACGCGGACGTCCTGACCGGCGTCGGGTTCGCCCCCGTGCTCGGCGAGGTGGTCGCCGAGCATCTTGATCACGGTCGGCGCCGCACAGAAGTACGTCACGTCCTCGGTGCGGAGCATCTCGAACACGTACTCGGCGTCGACGCCGCGGGTGCAGACGTGCCGGGCGCCCATCCCCGTGACCGCGTAGATGTGGCCCCAGCCGTTGACGTGGAACATCGGCAGCGTCCACAGATACGTATCGTCGTCGCTGATCTCCTGATGGACGGAGATGATGTACGCGTGCAGCGTCTCCGTCCGGTGCGTGCGACAGACCCCCTTCGGGTCGCCCGTCGTCCCGGAGGTGTAGTTGATCGTGACGACCTCGTCCTCGCTCATCTCCGGGCGGTCGTAGTCGGTGCCGCCGCCGACGACGTCCTCGAACGCCTCCCAGTCGCCCTCGACGGCGTCGGGGTCGTCGGTGACGAACGTCTCCGTCGGCACGTCGTCGCGGACGGCCTGCACCGTCTCGGCGTACGCGTGGTCGGCGTAGACCGCCGTCACCCCGGCGTCGTTCAGGATGTACTCGAAGTCCGACTCGACGAGCCGGTAGTTCAGCGGCGTGTGGACCGCGCCCGTCTGGAAACAGCCGTACGCCGCCTCCAGGTGCCGGTGGGTGTTCGGGTCGAGCACGGCCACCCGGTCGCCCTTCCCGACCCCGCGCTCCTGCAGGCCGGCGGCGAAGCCGTCGGCGCGTTCGCCCAGCTCGTCGTACGTGTACCGGTCGCCGTCGACGCCGACGACCGCCTCGCGGTCGCCGTAGTTGCGGCGGGCCCTGTCGAGGAACTCGGTCGCCAACAGCGGTTTCTCCATAGTCAGCGAACCTTCAGGCACGTTCGTGATAATCGTTGTGGGGGACGATCGACGCCCGCACAGCGGTCCGCGACCCCGGGCCGTCGTCGCCGCGAGGGTGCCGCGTGAGGGGGTCGACGCGGCGCGCCCATGCGGCCGTCCGAGCGACGGATGCCGCGCGGCGCGCGGGCCGGGACCCGCGGTCGGCGATGTGAAGGACCCACGGTTGGAACGGGGGGTCGGCGACGCGGGAGAACGGCGGGGGAGGGCAGTCGGCGCGGCGATGCGGGATCGAGTCGGTCGGCCGGCGCTTAGTCGCCTTGGACGACCTCCCGGATGTCGTCGACGACGTCGGGGTTGCGCAGCGTCGAGGTGTTGCCGAGCTCGTCGTCGTTGGCGATGTCCTCCAGCAGGCGACGCATGATCTTCCCGGAACGCGTCTTCGGGAGCTCCGGCGTGAAGATCACCCGCTCGGGGCGGGCGATCGGACCGATGGCGTCCTCGACGCCCTCGACGATCTCGGCGCGGAACGCCTCGGACTCCGCCTGCCCGTCCTCGACAATGACGTAGGCGTAGACGGCCTCCCCCTTCACCGGGTGGTCGCCGCCGACGACGGCGGCCTCGGCGACGCCCTCGACGCCGACGATCGCCGACTCGATCTCCATCGTGCCGAGGCGGTGGCCGGAGACGTTGAGCACGTCGTCGACGCGGCCCAGCACCGTGATGTAGCCGTCCTCGTCGATCTTCGCGCCGTCCTCCGGGAAGTACACCCAGTCGTCGGGGTCGTCGGAGTCGATGTCGGAGTACTCGGCCCAGTATTCCTCGATGAACCGCTCGTCGTTGTCGTACAGCGTGCGGAGCATCCCGGGCCACGGCCTGTTCACCGTGAGGTAGCCGGCGCGGCCGGGCTCGACCTCGTCGCCGTCCGTGTCGACGACCTGTACGTCGACGCCCGGCAGCGGCGGTCCCGCGGAGCCGGGCTTCATGTCTGTCACGCCCGGCAGCGTCGTCACCATCATCCCGCCGGTCTCCGTCTGCCACCAGGTGTCGACGATCGGGCACTCCTCGTCCCCGATGTGCTTGTAGTACCACTTCCAGGCGCGCGGGTTGATCGGCTCGCCGACCGTCCCGAGCAGGCGGAGGCTGGAGAGGTCGTGTCCGGCGGGGTACTCCTCGCCCCACTTCATGAACGCCCGGATCGCGGTGGGCGCGGTGTACAGCTGCGTCGCCTCGTACTCCTCGATTATCTCCCACAGCCGGTCGCGGTCCGGGTGGTCGGGCGTCCCCTCGTACATCATCGTCGTCGTGCCGAGCGCGAGCGGCCCGTACACGATATAGGAGTGGCCGGTGATCCAGCCGATGTCGGCCGAGCAGAAGTACGTGTCCTCGGGCTCGATGTCGAGCACCGCCCGCGAGGTCCACGCCGTCCACGCGAGGTAGCCGGCGGTGGTGTGTTTCACCCCCTTCGGCTGGCCCGTCGTGCCGGAGGTGTACATGAGAAACAGCATGTCCTCGGCGTCGCGGTCGACCGGCTCGACGGTCGCGCCCTCGTGGTCGGCCATCAGCTCGCCCCAGTCGTGCTGGCGCTCGCCGAGGTCGTGGCCGAAGTCGTCGCCGTTGCGTCCGAGCCGGTCGACGACCACCGCGTCGGTGTCGTGGTCGACGCCCGACAGGCCCTCGTTGGCCTTGTCGAGGTGGTCGAGCGGGTCGCCGCGGCGGTAGTAGCCGTCGCAGGTGACGAGGTACTCGGAGTCCGCGGAGTTCATCCGGGTCGCCAGCGCGTCCGCCGAGAAGCCCGCGAACACGACCGAGTGGGGCGCGCCGATCCGGGCACACGCCAGCATCGCGACCGGCAGCTCCGGGATCATCGGCATGTACATCGTCACGACGTCGTCCTCGCCGACGCCGAGGTCGCGCAGCGCCGCGGCCGTCTCGTTCACCTTCCCGTGCAGTTCGTCGTAGGTGAGCGTGACGTTGTCCTCGTCGACGGGCTCGCCGACCCACTCGATGGCGGCCTCGTCGCCGCGTTCGTCGAGGTGTCTGTCGAGGCAGTTCGCCGAGGCGTTCAGCGTGCCGTCGGTGAACCACTCGTAGAACGGCGGGTTCGAGTCGTCGAGCACCTGCTCGTACGGCTCCTCCCAGTCGAGGAGTTCCGCCGCCCGCTCCCAACACTCCGGCCAGTTCTCCTCGAACTCGTCGTGGATGTCCGCGTCCGATACGTTCGCCCCCTCGACGAACGACGCCGCGGGTTCGAACACCTCCTGCTCCTCGAGCCGCGCCTCGAGTTCCACGTCCTCGCTTGACATAGTTACAGCATGGGTCGGAATCGACCGTGATAAAACTGCCTCACCCGAGACGGGTAACCGGCGTCGTAGCGGGGTTGTGCGCGTCGAATGACGCCGACCGTCGGAGCCGCGCCGTCGGCGCGGACCGGGCCGATCGACGCCGGTGTCAGTCCCAGGTGACCGACACGAGAACCGACAGCGCGACCAGCTCCAGCAGCCGGAGGCCGCCGACCGCCAGGTGGGCGATCGGCGCCTGCGCGGCGATCCACTCGCTGAGGACCGGGTGGAGATAGAAGACGTACAGCGCGAGCGTGTTCTCCGCGAGCAGGATCGCGCCGAAGGCGGCCAGTCCGAGCGTGTGCTTCGAGCGGAACTGCGCGTAGTTGCGCCCCCACACGGACGTCAGCCCGACGAGGAGAACGACGTTGAGCGCGGCGGCGGCCCACGTCACCTGCAACCAGAGGCTCATCGGCTCACCCCCCAATACCGGGGTCGCGCGTTTATACTCTTTCCGGGCGTCGGTCTCGCGGATCCGTTGGTCATTCTACCTGCTCCATGATCTGTTCGACGGTGTCCCAGTGTCGCCGCACGCGGTCGGTCGGGAGGTACACCGCGCCGTAGTCGCCGCCCTGCTTGTGCAACACGCCGTTGTCGCACAGTACGTCCAGGTGGTGTCTGATCGTCGTGTAGTCGAGTTCGAGCGACTTCGCGAGACGGTTGGCGTTCCGAGGGCGCTCGTCGAGCGCCTTCAGGATCCGGACCCGGTTCTTCCCCCCCCGAGTTCCGGTGAGTACGTACCACAGAACGCCGTCCATCGTGCCGTCCAATAGCCACCACCGAAGTAAGTCCACCGAAGCGGCCGGGGCGCCGGCCGCCGTTTCGGGTCGCGGCCGCGCTAGGACGCGAGCCCGATCTTCTCCCGGTAGGCGCCGAAGTGCGTCTCGAAGACGTCCATGATCTCCCCCATGGTGGCGTACGCCTTCACCGCGTCGACGACGTACGGCATCACGTTCTCGTCGTTCTCGATGGCCGCGTCCAGCGCCCCGAGCGTCTCCTCGACGGCGTCGTCGTCGCGGTCCGCCTTCACCTCGGCGAGCCGCTCCAACTGGCGCTCCTGAACCTCCTCGTCGACGTGGAGCAGGTCCGGGTCGGGGTCGTCCTCGACGGTGTACTCGTTGACGCCGACGACGACCTCCTCGCCGTCGTCGACCCGCTCCTGGTACTCGTAGCTTGCCTCCTGGATCTCGCGGTGGAAGTAGCCCTGCTCGATGCCCGCGAGCACGCCGTCGCGGACGGAGCCGTCGCCCATCTCCCTGATCTCCTCGATGTACGCCATCGTCTTCTCCTCCACCTCGTCGGTGAGGCTCTCGACCATGAACGAGCCCGCCAGCGGGTCGACGGAGTCGGCCGCGCCCGACTCCTCGGCGATGATCTGCTGGGTCCGCAGCGCGACCCGCACCGCCTCCTCGGAGGGGAGCGCCAGCGCCTCGTCGAAGGAGTTGGTGTGGAGGCTCTGGGTGCCGCCGAGCACGCCCGCAAGCGCCTGGATCGTCACGCGGACGATGTTGTTGAGCGGCTGCTGGGCGGTGAGCGACTGGCCGGCCGTCTGGGTGTGGAACTTCAGCCGCTTGGACGCCTCCGCCTCGGCACCGTACCACTCGTCCATGATCCGCGCGTAGATGCGCCGGCCGGCGCGGAACTTCGCCACCTCCTCGAAGACGGAGTTGTGAGAGTTGAAGAAGAAGGAGAGCTGCGGCGCCACCTCGTCGACGTCCATCCCGCGCTCCTCGGCGTCCTCGACGTACGCGAAGCCGTCCGCGAGCGTGAACGCCAGCTCCTGGATCGCCGTCGACCCCGCCTCGCGGATGTGGTAGCCGGAGACGGAGATGGGGTAGATGCCCGGCGTCTCCTCGACGGCGAACTCGACGGTGTCGGTGACCAGATCCAGGGAGGGCTCGGGGGGTATCACCCACTCCTTCTGGGCCATGAACTCCTTGAGCATGTCGTTTTGAAAGGTGCCGCGCAGTTCCTCGCGGGGGATTCCCTTCCGGTCGGCGAGCGCGACGTACATCGCGAAGATCACCGGCGCGCTGGGGTTGATCGTGAACGAGGTCGACACCTCGCCGATGTCGATGCCGTCGAACAGCACCTCCATGTCCCGCAGCGTGTCGACGGCGACGCCCTCCTTGCCGACCTCGCCGTCCGACAGCGGGTCGTCGGAGTCCTTCCCCATCAGCGACGGCATGTCGAACGCCGTCGAGAGCCCCGTCTGCCCGTTCTCGATGAGGTAGTGGAAGCGCTCGTTCGTCTCCGTCGCGGTGCCGAAGCCGGCGAACTGCCGCATCGTCCACGTCCGGCCGCGGTACATCGTCGGGTACGGCCCCCGGGTGTACGGCTCCTCTCCGGGGAAGCCGATGTCCGCCTCGTAGTCGACGTCGGCGACGTCCTCGGGCGTGTACAGGTCGTCGACCTCCAGGTTCGAGACGGTCGCGAACCGGTCCTTCCGCTCTCCGTGGGCGTCGACGACCGGGTCCCGGGTCTCCGCCTCCCACTCCTCGCGGTGCTCGCGGATCTCCGCGAGGTCGTCGTCGTCGTACATACCCGTGTGGACTACCGGAAGGACCATTAACGATTCGGGTGGCGGGGGCCCTCGTGGCGGTTCGGGGGATCGGTGCGGATCCGGCCGTTCGGGCGGCGACGCGACGCTTGGGCGCCCGAGGAGGGGCGACGCCGGGGCGGCCGAGCGAAAGGTGAAACCGGCTCGCGCCCCAATGGCCGACGAACACCCGTGCAGGAGTACCAGCGCAAACAGCTCCTCGAACGCGTCAACAAGGAAAGCGCCACCATCGGCGTCGACATCCCGGACCGCATCGAGGTGCAGGGCGAGGCGATCGATCTCCGGGAGTTCGTCTTCGAGATCAAGCGCCGCGATACGGTTCCGGAGGGGGAGCGCGAGCGCGTCGAGCGGGCCAAGCGGAACCTCCGCCGGGAGCGCCTCGAACGGCTCGAACGGATCGAACAGAACCGCGTCGACTTCGAGACCGGCGAGGAGTTGGCCGCGAGCATCATCGGCATCGACCGCGCGCTGGAAGCGCTTGACACGCTCCGGCCGGCCGACGTGGAGACCGAGGCCCGGCGGCAGGAGGCGATGGACCGGAAGCGGTGGATGAGCTTCCTGAAGAAGGCGCTGGGACGGGACGACGCCAGCGGGAGCAAGCGCGGCGGCCACTGACCGGCCGACACATAGGGCTGACCGGGGCGTGGAGCCGGCCGGAGTGTGGAGCCGACTGGCGGGCGGAGCCGGCGAAAGCGCGGGACCGGCCGGGGAGCCGGTCGTTCTAAGTCGCGCGCACGCCGACACCGATCCATGCGAAACGCCGAGGTCGCCGCGCGGATCGAGGAGTTCGCGGACCTGCTGGAGGCGCAGGGCGTCGAGTACAAGCCGGTCGCCTACCGCCGCGCCGCCGACAACGTTCGCGACCACCCGCGGGCGGTCGAGGACCTCGCGAGCGAGGGCGGAGCCGACGCCGTCGCGGAGATCGACCGCGTCGGCGACGCGATCGCCGCCAAGGTCGTCGAGTACCTCGACAGCGGGACGATCGAGGAGCTGGAGGAGCTGCGGGCGGAGCTCCCGGTCGATATGGCCGCCCTGACGCGGGTGGAGGGTGTCGGCCCGAAGACTGTCGGCAAACTCTACGAGGAACTCGAGATCACGACGCTGGACGAACTGGAGGCGGCGGCCGAGGCCGGGGAGATACGGGCAGTAGAGGGGTTCGGTGCGAAGACCGAGGAGAACATCCGCGAGAACGTCGCGTTCGCGCGGGAGGCAGGCCGGCGTCAGCGGCTGGGCGCCGCCCGGCCGCTCGCGGACGGCGTGGTCGAACACCTGGCGGCCGAGGACGCGGTCGACCGCGTCGATGTCGCCGGGTCGATCCGCCGGTGGAAGGACACCATCGGCGACGTGGACGTGCTCGTCGCCAGCGGGTCCGGCGGGACGGTCGTCGACGCGTTCGTCGACTGGCCCGCCGCCGACGGGACGATCGAGGCGGGCGAGCAGAAGGCGAGCGTCCGCGCCGGCGGGGTGCGGGTCGACCTCCGGGTGGTCGTCCCCGAGGAGTTCGGCGCCGCGCTGCAGTACTTCACCGGGTCGAAGGACCACAACGTCGTCCTCCGCAACCGCGCGATCGACCGCGGGCTGAAGCTCAACGAGTACGGCGTGTTCGACGTTTCGGAACTGGACTCGGACAGTGCACCGGGCGCGGACGCGGACGCGGCCGACGACGCGGGCGGCGGCGACGGCGCCGACGCGGGGCAGCGCGCCGGCGAGCACCTCGGCGGCGCCGACGAGTCCGACGTGTACGGCGCGCTCGACCTCCCGGTGATCCCGCCGGAGTTGCGGGAGGGCACCGGCGAGATCGACGCCGCCGCGGCCGGCGAGCTCCCCGACCTCCTCGCCGAGGGGGAGATCCGCGGCGACCTCCACACCCACACGGAGTGGTCCGACGGCGGCGCCACGGTCGCGGAGATGGTCGCGGCCGCGGCCGACCGCGGCTACGACTACCACTGCGTCACCGACCACGCCGAGGGGCCGGGCGTGTTCGGCGACACCGGCCTCTCCGACGCCGAGGTTCGCGAGCAGGCCGACGCGGTCGCGGCCGCCCGCGAGGAGGCCGACATCGCGGTGTTTCACGGCGTCGAGGCGAACGTCGACGCCGACGGCGACGTGACGACCGACGACGACCTGCTCGCGGAGCTCGACGTCGTGATCGCCTCGCCCCACGCCGCCCTCAGCCAAGGCGACGCCACCGAGCGGCTGGTCCGGGCGGTCGAACACCCCGAGGTGGACGTCCTCGGCCACCCGACCGGGCGGCTCATCAACGAACGCGCCGGCCTGGATGTGGACTTCGAGCGCCTCGCGACGGCGGCGGCGGCCGCCGGCACCGCGCTGGAGGTGAACGCCAACCCCGCCCGCCTCGACCTCCACGGCGACGCCGTCCGCGCGGCCGTCGAGGCGGGCGCGCCGATCGCCGTGAACACCGATGCACACTCCCCCGGAGAGTTCGACAACGTTCGGTACGGCGTCCACACCGCCCGCCGCGGGTGGGCCGAGACCGCAGACGTGGTGAACGCCCGCGACGCCGACGGCCTCCGAACGTTCCTCGACGGGTGAGCCCGTGAGTCCCCCGGACGACGACCCCGACCGCAGCGATGGGCGCTCACCGGGCGACGACGGCCGCGATGATGGACACGCCCCGAGTGATGACGGCCGCGACGCGGGCAGTGAGGCGGCGATCACCCCCGAGCGCGACCGCCTGCTGCTGGACGCGATGCTCGGCGGGCTCGCCAGCTACCTCCGGATCTGTGGGTACGACGCCGCGTACGCGCTCGACCGGGGGATCGAGGACGACGGGGCGCTCCGAACGCTCGCGGCCGAGGAGGGCCGGCGACTCCTCACCCGGGACCGCGACCTCGCGGCGCGGACGCCCGGCGCGGTGCGTCTGACCGAGCCGGAGGTGGTCGACCGGCTCCGGGAGCTACGGGAGGCGGGCGTCCGACTGGAGCCGGCCGACCGGCCCTCGCGGTGTGGCGCGTGCAACGGGCCGGTCGAGCGGATCGGGCCGGGGGACGACCGCCCCGGGTACGCGCCCGACGAGGGACCGCTGTGGCGCTGTCTCGACTGCGGGCAGGCCTTCTGGAAGGGGAGCCACTGGGACGACGTGGCCGAGACGCTCGCGAGCCTGTAGCCGTCGAGGGTGGCGGCCGAGAGGCCCGTCGCCGCCGGTCCCGCGGCGTCAGCGCGGACGCCAGTCGTCGCAGGCGTCCATGTCGTCCATGATCTCGTCGTGGTGGCCGCAGTACGGCTGCATCCCCCGGTCCGTCCGGACGTACTGGAAGCGGCCGCAGGAGCCGCAGTACGTGTCGCCGGGCGACTGCTCGGTCGGGACGCCGCCGTCGTCGGCCGCGTCGGCGGCGGTCGGGCCGCGAGCGGAGGGAGCGCCCCCGGTCGGCGGCGACTCCGTGCTCGCGGTCGCCTCGGTCAGCGGCGTGATCTCCGAGGCGGACGCGCCGCCGTCGCTGGCCGGCCCGGCGGCCGACTCCGCGCTCGGGGGCGACCCGGACCCCGCCGAGGCGGGGTCCGCGGCCCGCTCCGGCTCCTCGCGCGTCGTCCGGTTGGTCTGCGTCTCGACGCTCCCGTCGGGCGTGGCGCCGAGGAGGCCGACGCCGCCGACCGAGCCCGCCGACCCCTTCGCTCCGCGGATCTCCTCGGCGGTCGAGCGCGGCACCTCGATCACCTTCGTCTCGCCCTCGCGAGTGACCTCCAGCGACACCGTGCCGCCGGGGTTGTTCCGGGCCTTGAAGTTCGCGACGCCGGTGAACAGACACCAGAACGTCGTGAACGCGCCCAGGAAGTACACCCCGGCGGTCGGCAGCGTGAGGTCGGCGTACTGCCCGGCACACTGGGCGCCCGACCAGTTACACGGGTACGCGTGGGAGAACAGCGCCACGCCCAGCACCGCGACGCCCGCGCCGACGACGGCCGCCGCCTGCGTCCGCTCGGTCGTCGGCATCACGACCAACACGCCGAGAAACGTCGCGGGGATGCCGAGCCCGGCGAGGATCCCGGCCGCCTCGCGCGCCTGCCCGAGGTTCCAGCCGAACGCGACGGCCGTGACGTCGGTCGCCGCGACTACGATACCCGCGATGACGAGGAGCGCACCCAGTGAGAACGACCCCACCCCGAGATACAGACGCTGGAGGCTGGCGTACTCGCCGACTTGGCCCTCGTACACCTCGGCGAGACTGCTCATACACGGTGTTATGGCACCATCAGTTAAAACGGTGCGTCAGACGCCGGCATGACGGGGGTGTACACAGTCGCCGGCGGCGACGGCTCCGAAAGGATTACCCCCGACGTGAGCGAAGCCGCGCGCATGGCCGACGACGACGATTCCGAGGAGGAGACCGAGCCCGCCGTCGAGCTCGGCGACGGTCCCGCGGTCGAGGGCGCGCCGCTGGCGCGCGTCGCCTCGCGACTCACCTGGCCACAGGAGCGGTCCCGGGTGATCGACAGAGAGGGCGACGCGACGATCCGGACGCCCGACGGCCCGCGCGAGCTCGCGGACGTGCTGGAGGCGGTCGACACCACCTACTTCGACCGGCGACAGACGTTCGTCGAGGCCGTCGAGGACGTGATCGGGCGCGGCCCCGTGCGGACCGCGGAGTAGGCGGCGGTCCGAGGGTCGCGGACGGGGCCGACGGCGAGCCGACGCGTCCCGCACACCGGCGCCATCTTTTCCCCGATACCCACCGAACGCGGAGGCATGAGCCTACCGATCGACCCGGGTGCGGTCCGAAGCGGCGACGTCGGCGAGCAGCGCGCGACGCTGGAGATGGACCACGAGACGGCGGTCGAACACGTCCGGGAGGTGTTCACCGACCACGGCTTCGGGATCCCGGTGGAGTTCTCACCCTCGGAGCTGCTCAACGAGAAGGTCGACGCCGACCGCGACCCCTACTACGTGCTCGGGGCGTGCAACCCGGCGATGGCGGACCGCGCGCTCGACGCCACCGACGGCCGGATCGGCGCGCTGTTCCCGTGTAACGTCGTCGTCTGGCAGGAAGAGCCCGGCGTCCAGACGGTTTACCACGTCTCGATCATGCGGATCGCCCGGCTGCTCGGGCTCGACGCCGAGCGGGAGGAGATGGACGCGATCGTCGCGGAGACGGGCGAGATGGTCGACGCCGCGTACGCCGCCCTCGACTCGACGTGACTCGGCCGTGAGCGGGCGGCGTCGTGGCGGCTATACCGCGAAGTCCGCGAGGCTCGACTGGAGGCCGGCGACCATCGTGGACTTCTTGCGGAGCCGCGAGAGCGACACCGGGAGCTGTTCGGCCACGCCGCGGACGGCGTCCTCGAACGTCTCGGCCTCGCCGTGTTCCCCCTCGAAGGCGTTGCGGACGCTCTCGCGCACCTGCCAGACGCCGACGGGGCCCCAGTAGTCGTCGGAGACGTGCCGGACGACCAGCACCTTCGCCTGGCGGCCGCGCTCGGAGAGGTGTTCGAGCGCGCCGAAGCGGGCGGCGTAGTACGCTCCGGCGGTCTCGTCGACGTATCTCGTCCGGCCCTCCCGGTTCTCGTGGGCCGCCGAGAGGTACGTCTCGCCCTCGGGGTCCGGATGCCAGATGCTCCCCGGCGACTTCACCTCGACGAGTTCGAACTCCCAGTCGCCCGGCGCCAAGACGATCCAGAAGTCGTTGCCGAGGTACCCGTTGCGCCATACCTGCACGGTGTCGACGCTCCGGCGGTCGCGGACGGTGCCGCGGAGGTACTTCCCGATCGTGTCGTCGACGGCGGTGATCGACCACCGCGTCGGCACGAGTCGGCGGTTCTCGCCGCGGCCCAGCGCGCCCGCCGACAGCACCGTGTTGATGTCGTACACGTCGAAGCCGCGGCGGTAGAGGTAGTTCATCGCCCCCTCGGCGCGCCAGTCGTCGTCCTCCAGGGTCTTCTTCACCGGCCGCGGCACGTGGGGGTTCTCCGTGAGATCGGCGCCGGCCGCCCTCGCCCGGGGGCCGGTCGGCGTCGCCACGTCGTCGGCGCCCACGTCGAAGTCGATGTCGGGACCGTCGTCGAGGAACACCTCGACGTCGACGGGGCGGTCCGCGATGGCGACCTCCCGCTGGACGCCCAGGAAGCCGTCCCACGCGTCGTCGACGTCGCGTGCGTCGCGCGCGTCGACGCCCCGCGTGGAGTTCAACAGCGAGGTGCGCCGCTCGAACACGTCGGAGATGGAGACGCCCTCCTCGTACCACGCGCCGCTGGTCTCGAACGTCTCGGCGTCGCGCTCGTGGCCGACGGGCGACAGCAGCCCCGTCGACAGGCTCGGGTAGTTCGCGGAGCCGACGAAGATCGAGGGGGAGACGGAGCCGAACACGGAGTCGCCGTCGGTCGCCTCGTCGAAGCGGTGCTGGAACGACTCGAGGTGGTCTATCAGCTCGTAGGACTTCTCTTGGGCGAGCCGGCGGCGTTCGGCGCGCTCGTTCTCCTCGAACTCGACGTAGTTGTCCAGCTTCACGATCGGATCGGCCTAGTCGCTCCGCGGACAAGAACGTTCGCCGCGGCTCCGCGTCGAGCCGGGGGGAGACGGTTCGGGGGCTGTCAGGCGGTCGAACTCGGCCTCGGTTCGACCCTCGGTTGAGAGCGTCCGCGGCCGGGGTCGCACGCGCGACGGGCGACCGCGCACCCGCTCGACCGTCGCGCGACGGCAGTCAGGTCACGGTCGGCGTGGTTCCGGCTTCGATCATAAACCTTCGGCCACGCATCGGGAGTCGGACCGGCCGAGAGAGCTCGCCGGAGGGCCGAGCGAGCGTTCGTCGCCCTCAGCCGTGGATGCCCATCGCCTCGATCTGCTCCTGATATCGGTTGCGGATGGTGACCTCGGTGACCTGGGCGACGTCGGCGACCTCGCGCTGGGTTTTCTTCTCGTTACACAGCAGGGAGGCGGCGTAGATTGCGGCGGCCGCAAAGCCCGTCGGCGACTTCCCCGACAGCAGGCCCTGCTCGGCGGTCGTCTCGATGATCTCGTTGGCCTTCGACTTCACCTCCTCGCTGAGCTCCAGCTCGGAGCTGAATCGTGGGACGTACTTCTTCGGGTCGACGGGCTTCATCTCCAGGCCGAGCTCCTGGGAGACGTAGCGGTAGGTTCGGCCGATCTCCTTGCGCTCCACCCGCGAGACCTCCGAGATCTCCTCGAGCGAGCGGGGGATCCCCTCCTTCCGGCAGGCGGCGTACAGCGTCGCGGTGGCGACGCCCTCGATGGAGCGCCCCCGGATGAGGTCCTCGTCGAGGGCGCGCCGGTAGATGACGGAGGCGACCTCCCGAACCGAGCGGGGGACGCCCAGCGCGGAGGCCATGCGGTCGGTCTCCGAGAGCGCGAACTGGAGATTCCGCTCGCCGGCGTCCTTCGTCCGGATGCGCTCCTGCCACTTCCGTAGCCGGTGCATCTGTGACCGCTTCTCGGAGCTGATCGACCGACCGTAGGCGTCCTTGTCCTTCCAGTCGATGGTGGTGGTCAGCCCCTTGTCGTGCATCGTCTCCGTCACCGGGGCGCCCACACGGGACTTCGACTGCCGCTCGGAGTGGTTGAACGCCCGCCACTCCGGCCCCCGGTCGACGTTGTCCTCCTCCACGATGAGCCCCGTCGGCTCGTGCATCAGTTCGCCGTCCGCGGTGCGGACGAGGTCCTCCTCGTCGAGGTCGTCGAGATCCACCTCCTCGTCGTCGGTTTCCTCCGCCGACTCGGCCGCCTCGGCCGTCTCGGCTCGTCCGGTCCACTGCCGTCGCTCGCGCTCGTCCCGCTGACGGGTGGGGCCAGTCATCGTCTCGTTATCTTCCACTTCGCGAGAGGCTTAAACGTTCGTCCGGATGACAACCCTTTCGCCGGACGGGCGGCCAGCGATCGACATGCCGGTCATCGACTGCGACCCCGAGGCGGCCCGCGAGCGGGTCGAGGCGGCGGGCGTCGAGACGGTCGCGGGCAACACCGACCACGAGCGCTGGCGGGCCGAGCGCGACGGCGCCGTCGCCGTCGCCTACGACGGGAAGGTCGTCGTCCAAGGGGCGGAGCCGGAGCGGCTCGCCGCGCTCGTCCGCGACGGCGAGGGACGCGGCCACGTCTACTTCGACGGCGCCTCCCGCGGCAACCCCGGCCCGGCGGCGGTCGGATGGGCGATCGTCACCGGCGACGGGATCGTCGCCGAGGGGAGCGAGCGCATCCCCGACACCACGAACAACAGGGCGGAGTACGCCGCGCTCGTGCGCGCACTGGAGGCCGCGGTCGACTACGGTCTCGCGGAGGCCGACGTCCGCGGCGACTCCCAGCTGGTGGTGAAGCAGGTGCGCGGGGAATGGGACGTCAACGACCCCGGTCTCCGCGAGCGGCGGGTGCGGGCGCGGGAGCTGCTGGAGCGGTTCGACCGCTGGGACCTCGACCACGTCCCGAGGGAGATAAACGAACGCGCCGACGAACTGGCCAACGAGGCGTTCGAAGCCTGACGATGGAGCACACAGATCACACGCCGGGCGACGAGGACCGCGAGACGGAACACGGGGCGCCGGCCGCCCCCTCGACGGACGCCGACAACCGGGACGGGGGGCTCCCGGAGCCGACCGTCGACGCCGCCGAGCGACTCACGCGGCTCGCCCGCGAGGCGGTCGACCCCGCGGAAGCCGACGCCTACCGCGCCGACCGCGCGGAGACGCTGGCGGACCACGGCTTCACGGCCCGCGTCCGCGAGGAGGACGACACGCTCGTGCTCCACCCCGAGGAGTGGCTGGAGGACGGCACCGTTCGAATCGATCGGATCGAGGACACCGACCAGGCGGTAGAGGTGTCGCTGTCGGGGGCGGGCGACCCGGACGACTGGGAGGAGATCGAGACGCACAACGCGGCGCTGGTCGAGGCCGTCGCCGCGGAACACGGGGAGCCGCACGGCGCGAACGCGCGCGCGTTCGCGGACTTCATGGGGAACCACTACGCGCGGCCGATGGACTCGGCCGGCGCCGACGAGGTCCGGGAGTTCCTCGACGACTACTTCCCGCGCAACGCCTGGCCCTCGGAGAAACAGCGCGACGCCGTGCGGGCGTCGGTACGGTACGTGTTCGAGGCCGCGGACGAACGGACTCCCCTGTGAGCCCGCCCGCGGGGTGACGCACCGCGTCCGTCGGCTTACGCGTCGAGCGCGTCGTCGACGAGGCCGCGAACGTCGTCCGCGCGCCCGTCGTCGGTGACGTAGCGACCGACGACCCAGTCCAGCCGGTCGAGCACGGCCTTGCGGCCCGTCTCGGTGAGCTCGTACTGGTTCGTGCGCTTGTCGAGTTCGCTCTTCTCGACCAGCCCCAGCTCGACGAGGTCGTCGAGGTTGGGGTAGAGCCGGCCGTGGTTCACCTCGGCGTCGTAGTAGCTCTCGAGCTCGCGTTTGATCGCGAGCCCGTACATCGCCTCCTCCGAGAGGATGGCGAGGATGTTCTGCTGGAACGCGGTGAGATCCCGCGCGATACCGACCACTTCCGTCTCCGCCTGTGCCTCTGACATGGTCACTCGGTGAGAGGTCACGGGAGCATATAATTGTTGCCACCTGGAACGACCAGATCGCAAAGCAAAAGCCCTGAGAAGCCGCTATCCGAGCGATCCTCGTTCCGTCTCCCCCCGGCCGCACGTCGGTCGTTACACACGCCTTAACGACCCTCGTCGGCATAAGCCCTCACCCGAGACTATTCGGCGTCCGACGCCCGGAGGCCCCCCACGAGCGGTTCGTCGGCTCCGTGCGAGCAGCGACGATCCGAGGCGTCCGGTCGGCGACGATCCGGGACGTATGGCGACGACTCAAAGGCGTACGGCCGGTGACGGACCCGAACGTGCGATCGCCCGTCGGCACGTGCCGAAAGGCCTTTGCTGGCGTTGGCGGAAGCCTGGTGCGCATGACGAACCTCTGGGAAGACCTCGAGACGGGGCCGAACGCCCCCGAGGAGATCTACGCCGTCATCGAGTGTCTGAAAGGCGAGCGGAACAAGTACGAGTACGACAAGGACATCCCCGGCGTGATGCTGGACCGGGTGCTCCACTCGAACGTCCACTACCCCTCCGACTACGGCTTCATCCCGCGGTCGTACTACGACGACGAGGACCCTTTCGACGTGCTCGTGCTCGTCGAGGACGCGACGTTCCCCGGCTGCGTCATCGAGGCCCGCCCGGTCGCGCTGATGCGGATGGACGACGACGGCGAACAGGACGACAAGGTGATCGCCGTCCCGAGCGAGGACCCCCGCTTCGACCACATCGAGGACCTAGAGGACATCCCGCAACAGCAACTCGACGAGATAGACGAGTTCTTCGAGACGTACAAGAACCTGGAGGAGGGGAAGGAGGTCGAAACCCTCGGATGGGAGGACAGACGGGCCGCGCTGGACGCCATCGAACACGCCCGGGAGCTGTACGACGAGCAGTTCGCCTGACCGGCCCTCGCTCTCGGCCCCGTCTCGACCGCACGCCGATTAGCCGTGGGCATCTCCCCGTGACGCCGGATGCGTTATGCACATGAGTAATCTTTTGAGGGTTCGGCGGTAAGGAGGAGGCGAGATGGCAGCGAAACACCCCGCCGTCGGCATCGCCCACCCGACCGTCGTCCCCACCAACCTCGGGCGGGCCGAGGAAGGGGCCGACACCGACGAACGCGCGGACGACCCCGACGAGCGCACGGTCGACGCCGACGCCTGAGCGGGCGACGGTCGGCGGCGATCCACCGTACGCCGTTTGTTTCTTGGCCCGCGCGCCCGCGCACTCGCGAGGGGCAGGTCTTTAACGCGCCCCCGGCAAGGAGGGGCAATGGCGAAGTGCTCGGAGTGCGGCGAGTACGAGAACCTCCCGTATCAGTGTCGCCGATGCGGGCAGTCGTTCTGCGCGGAACACCGCCTCCCGGAGAACCACGAGTGTCCCGGACTGGACGAGTGGGACGATCCCGGCGGCGTCTTCGACTCCGGCTTCGACGACTCCGTCGAGGGCGGGACGGACTCCGGCGGCGTCGGCGCCCGGGTGAAGTCGCGGATCGAGCGGGAGACGAGCACGGGCGGTCTCGCGGGGGCGTTCCGGGGCAACATGACGTACGTGTTCCTCGGGCTGATCTGGATCACGTTCGCCGCCGAGTTCGCGGTGCTTTTCACGCTCGGCGGCGGCGCGTTCTCGGACATCTTCGTCCTTAGCGAGCGCGCCCTCCGGCAGGGGCTCGTCTGGACCGTGATCACCTCGGTGTTCTCTCATTCCCCGAACGGGTTCTTCCACATCGCGGGCAACTCCATCGCGCTGTACTTCTTCGGGCCGCTGGTCGAGCGCTATCTCGGCTCGAAGCGCTTCACCGCGATGTTCCTCGTCACCGGCGCGGTCGCGGGCGTCTCGCAGATCGGCGTGGGGATGCTGCTGGGCGCGCCGCCGTCGGGCGGCGTCCTCGGCGCATCGGGCGCGATCATGGCCGTCATGGGCTTCCTCTCGGTTGTGAACCCGAACCTGAAGGTGATGCTGCTCATCCCGCCGATCCCGCTGAAGATCCGGACGATCACCCTCCTGTACGCCGGCTTCTCGCTGTTCGGCGTCGTCTCCAGCGGAAGCATCCTCGGCGGCGCGGGCGGCATCGCCCACGCCGCCCACCTGTCGGGGCTGGTGCTCGGCGTCCTCTACGCAACGGTCGCCGACGGCCGCCGGAGCGTCCCGAACCAGATCGGCAGCGGCGGCGGGGGGCTCGGCGGCGGCCCCGGGCGGTTCTGAACGCCGATGCCGACCCCCGTCCGCCCGGAGTTCCGTCCCGACCCCGCGCTCGACCGCGAGGCGATGACGGCGCTCCAGCGCGAGATCGCCGACGCGGCCCGCTTCCGTGACGACCTCCCGTTCGACCCCGCGAGCGTCGGCCGGAACCCGACCGTGACCGACGCGGACAGCTGGGCGCCGGCGGCGGAGGCGCCGCTTGTCGCGGGCGTCGACCAGGCGTTCCTCGACGACCGCGCCGTGTCGGCGGTCGTCGTGACCCGCGGCGACACGGTGGTCGAGCGGACCTACGCCGTCTCCGAGCTCTCGATCCCGTACGTCCCCGGGCTGCTGGCGTTCCGCGAGGGCGGTCCGATCGTGGACGCGCTGGCGACGCTTGAGTCCGACCCGGACCTATACGTCCTCGACGGGAGCGGTCGCGTCCACTTCCGACAGGCCGGCATCGCCACCCACGTCGGCGTCACGTTCGACGCGCCCGCCGTCGGCGTCGCCAAGTCGCTGCTGTGCGGGACGCCGGAGGCGGACGCGGACGGCCGACCCGCGGGGTGGCGGACGCCGATCCGGGCCGACGACGGCGTCGACGCGCCGGCCGGAACCGTGATCGGCCACGCCTACCAGTCCCGGCAGTACGACTCCTCGCCGGTGATCAACCCGCTGTACGTCAGCCCCGGCCACCGCGTGAGCGCCGGGACGACCGTCGACCTCGTCGCGGCGCTGTGTGACGGCTACAAGCTCCCCGAGCCGACCAGGCTCGCCGACGCGTACGCCGAGGAGGCGAAAGCCGAGATCGCTCCGGGAGGCGAGGACGGGGACAATGCGGAGGACGAACCCGGGGACGGAGACAGTGTGGAGGACGAACCGGGGGACGGAAACGGGTAGCGCCGCGCGGGCGACCGCGAGTGCCGATCACGGCCGGTCGGTCACCACGGGCGCGACCCGGCGCCGGCCGTCCTCCGATCGGGGGAAGCCGGCGGCGTCGAGACGGCTGGAGTTAACTTCGGGGCCACAGACGATGGCGGTATGACGAGAACCGTACTCATCACGGGCTGCTCGTCCGGGATCGGCCGGGCGAGCGCGGAGGCGTTCCTCGACGAGGAGTGGACGGTGTACGCGACGGCGCGCGACCCCGCCGACATCGAGGCGTTGGGCGAGCGCGACGGCTGTCGGACCGCCACGCTCGACGTGACCGACAGGGACGACGTCGAGCGCGTCGTCGACCGGATGCTCGACGAGGAGGGGCGCATCGACGCGCTCGTCAACAACGCCGGCTACGGGAAGCTCGGCCCGGTCGAGGACGTGCCGGCCGACGCCGCCCGCGAGCAGTTCGAGGTGAACGTGTACGGGCCACACCGGCTGATCCGGGCGGTACTGCCGGCGATGCGCCGTCGCGAGGACGGCGCGATCGTGAACGTCTCCTCGGCCGCGGGCCGGGTGTCGTTCCCCGGCGGCGGCGTCTACTGCGGGTCGAAGTACGCGCTGGAGGCGATGAGCGACGCGCTCAGAAACGAGGTGCGGGAGTACGGCATCGGCGTCTCGCTGATCGAGCCCGGCCCCGTCGACACCGGCTTCGACGAGCGGGTCGAGGCGGAGATCGACGGCCTCGACCGCTCGGGCGCCTACGACGACTTCTACGAGCTCGCCGACGACTACGAGGCCGTCGGCGGCGGGTTCCTCGCGGTCCCGCCCGAGCGCGTCGCCGAGGACATCGTCGACGCCGCCAGCTCGACGAAGCCGCCGGCGCGGTACCAGGTCGGCCCGCTCGCGACCGTCGCCGAGGTCGGGCGGATCCTCCCGACCCGGCTCGTCGACGCGGCGTGGGCGTTCGCCTCGAAGCTCTCCTGACCGTGAGCGACGGGAGCGGCGACGACAGAGCTGGCGACGGCAACGGCGACACCGACGACGCGGGGTAGCGCGGGACGGTCAGGCGAGACAGGCGGCCACGACCCGGAGGGCGGCCTCCCCGCGCACCTCGTCCGCGAGGAGGGGGATCCGCTTCACCTCGCGGCCGCGGTAGAGGTCCGTCGCCGCCGCGAGGGCGTCCTGCTGCACCTCCCACCGACGCCCGCAGAACTCGCAGTCCTCTAGGTTCGGCGTGACGACCCAGGAGGGGTCGACGTCGGCGCCGAACTCCGCCACCTCGCGGGGGTCCTCCATCACGCGGTTGACGACGAGCGTGTTCACCGGGATGGAGAACTCCCCCAAACGCTCGACGAGCCGCTCGGACTCGACGACGCTCATCTCCTCGGGCACCATCACCACCCGGAAGTCCGTCCGCGCGGGGTCCTGCAGCGTCTCGCGCAGGCGGGTGATGCGTTCCTTCAGTTCGTCGAGGTCCGGCTCCTCGCCGTCGCCCTCGTCCATGCCGAACAGCCCCTTCATCCCCTCCATCATCCCGGAGAACTGCTGGCGGAGCTTCACGATCCGGCCGACCATGGAGTCCAGCGTCTCGGGGAGCTGGAGCAGCCGGAGCGTGTGCCCGGTCGGCGCGGTGTCGATGACGACCCGGTCGAACCGCGGGTCGTCGAGGTGCTCCAGGAGCTGTCGCATCGCCGCCGCCTCGTCGGCGCCGGGCATCGTCCCCCCGAGCAGCCCGCCCATCGGCGACTCCTCCATCGCCTCCCCCATGCCGCCGAGGCCGCCGAGGGGGGTCCCGCCCGCCGGGCCGCCCCCGCCGTCCGCGCCGTCGGCGGCGCCGCCCGCACCCTCCGCGCCGGCCACGCCCGCGCCGAACACGCCCTCCTCCATCGCCGCGTCGGGGTCGATCTCGGCGGCGTACAGCGGCACGTCCTCGCGGATGCGCGACGGGTGGGCGGGGATCTCGACGTCGAGCGTGTCCGACAGCGAGTGGGCCGGGTCCGTCGAGACGACGAGCGTGGCGACCCCGTCGCTCGCGCTCGCCAGCGCCGTCGCGGCCGCACACGTCGTCTTCCCGACGCCCCCCTTCCCGCCGTAGAGGACGTACTCCGGCGCGTCCGGGTCCGCAAGCTCCGCCGCGCCGCTCATGTCGATGGCGGCGCCCATGCGCGAGGGGTCGTTCGCCGGCGGGTCGCCGCCGGCGTCGGCGTCGCCGTCCGGCTCGTCGTCGATCTCGTCGACGGGCTCCACGTCGATGTCGCTCATTGCCGGACCTGGGGGCGGCACGCTTGTCTATCCGTTGGTCGCCGTCGGAGGGGCCGACGGCGGGCGGCGACGACCGGGCAGCCGGGCGGACGCCCTACCCGAAGTAGTCGGCGAGCCGCGCCGCCGCCTCCTCAACGCGGGGAGTCACGAGGGCGAAGCGGAGCCACGCCTCGCGCGCGGAGCCGAACGTCTCGCCGGGCATCCCCGCGACGCCGGCCTCGTCGACCAGCCGCTTGGCGTTCCCCATCGTGCCGGGGAAGCCGTCGAAGCGGGCGAGCACGTAGAAGGCGCCCTCGGGCGAGGTGTACTCGGCGCCGGCGGCGTCGAGCGCGTCGGCGAACGTCGCCACGCGCTCGCGGAGTAGCTCGCGGACCCGGGCGTAGTAGTCGGCGTCCGTCTCCCGGAGCGCGCGAAGCACCGCGACCTGCGGCGGGCGCGAGGCGGCGACGTTCACGAGCATGTGGCGGGTCTTCGCCGCGCCGACAAGGCGGTCGGGCAACACCGCGTACCCCACCCTGAATCCGGTGATCGCCATCGACTTCGAGTAGCCGGAGGTGACGACCACCCGGTCGGAATCGAGCGTCAGCGCCGACTCGAACGAGCCGGTGAAGTCGAAGCGGTCGTACACCTCGTCGGCGACGAGCGTCGCGTCGACGTCCTCGGCGATCGCCGCCAGCTCCCGCATCGTCTCCCGGGAGTACACCGCGCCGGTGGGGTTGTTCGGCGTGTTCACTAAGATTAGGCTCGTCTCGTCGCTCGCCGCCTCGCGGAACCGCGCGGGGTCGACGGAGCCGTCGCGCTCCGTGGGCACCAGCGTCGCCTCGGCGTCGAGGAGTTCGGCCTTGCCGGTGTAGTAGGGGTAGACGGGGTCGGTGAGCAGCACCTCCGAGCCGGCGTCCCGGTCCAGCGCCGCCGCCATCGCGAGGTAGTTCGCCTCGCCGGTACCGTTCGTGACGACGACCCGATCGGGGTCGACGCCGCGGCGGGCGGCGATCTCCTTGCGGAGCGCGACGAGTCCCTCGCTGGGCGGGTACTGGAACTCCGCGGGCTCGGCGTCGGCGTACTCGCGGAGGCCGTCCCGCAGCGCGGCGGGCGGCTCCCAGTCGGGGTTGCCCGACACCATGTCCACCACGTCCCGGTCGGCGGACGCGGCGTACTGCATCACGTGGAAGAACTGCGGGCGCTCGTAGGTCACGGCTTCTCGACGGCACTGGGGGACGTCACCCCTTCACTCCCTCGGTGTTAAGCCGGCGGCGGCCGAGGGACGGCCGTGCGCGAGTTCGCCTCCGATCCCCCGATCGAGGAGCGCGTCGGCGACGCCCTCCGCGACGCGGGGGCGACGGTCGCGGTCGCGGAGTCCTGCACCGGCGGGCTGATCGGGTCGCTGTTGACGGACGTCCCCGGCGCCAGCGACTACTTCGACCGCTCGGTCGTCACCTACAGTTACGACGCGAAGCTGACCGCGCTCGCGGTCCCGCGGGAGTTCCTCGACCGCGAGGGCGCCGTGTCGCCGCCGGTCGCCCGGGCGATGGCGCGGGGCGTCCGCGACACCGCCGGCACCGACTGGGGCGTGGCGACGACCGGCGTCGCCGGTCCGGGCGGCGGCAGCGACGAGACGCCCGTCGGCACCGTCCTCGTCGCCGTCGCCCGCGGCGGCGCGTGGGGGACGGGCGACAGCGACGCGACCGTGAGCCGGTACGAGTTCGACGGGACGAGAACCCGGATCAAAGAGCGGATCGCCCGGCGGGCGCTGTCGGACCTGCTGACGGCGGTCGAGTCGCGGCGGTAGGTCGGCCCTATCGACCGGCCGTCGCCCCGCTCGCGGTCGAAACGGTTTGGTGCCCCCGGGGTCACGGGCAGGCGTGAACAAGAAGGGGCACGTGCTGAACGCGGTTCTGCTCGCGGTCGGACTGGCGTACATCCTCCGACCCGCGGGCGACGTCGGGACGTTCTCGATGGTCGCGGAGCTGTTCGTCCCGCTCGTGCTCGGGGCGCTGTTCCCCGACGTCGACACCGCCTTCGGCAGACACCGGAAGACGCTGCACAACCTCCCCGTGCTTGCGGTGATCGTCGCGTACCCGATTTTCTTCGACAACCTCCAGTTCGTCTGGATGGGCGTGCTCACCCACTACCTGCTGGACGTGGTCGGGAGCAAGCGGGGGATCGCGCTGTTTTACCCGCTGACGTCGACGGAGTACGGCCTCCCGGTCGGGGTGGCGACCTCAAGCGACCACGCCGACGCCGTCACCGTCGTCGTCACGCTCGGCGAGCTCGCGGCGCTTGCGGCGCTACATCTGTTCGTCGTGGACCTCGCCACCGGGACGCCCCACGAGGCGACCGCGAGCCTCCTCGCCAGTCTGCCGGTGTGAACGGACGACCGGAAGCGACCCGATTGGGAGCGGACTGAGCCGGGACGGACGGTCGGCCGGTCCCGCGACGTCATCAGTACACCGCGACGTCGTCGAAGCGGCCGTCGTAGGCGATGTGGCGCGGATGCGTCCCCTCCATCCCCGAGAGGAACAGCCGGTCGAGCTTCCCCCAGGAGTTCTCGTAGCCGAGGTGGACGAACTCCGCGATGCGGTGCAGCAGGGTCGCCGGGTCGCCCCGCTTCACCACCGAGCGCGACGTCCCCTCGCGGAGCGCGGCCACGAGCGCGTCCTCGTCGGCGACGTCGCCCTCGAACGCCGTCCACGCCGCGCCGACGCTCGTCCGGAGATGGGCGTACGAGGAGCCGAACCCCGGCACGTCGAACGCCTCGGCGACGTCGGCGCCGCGGTCGTTCTGCCGGTCGAACAGCTTCGCGTTGTACGTCTCGACGGCGTGGATCCGATCGCGGTAGGCGCTGACCTCCGCGCGCGTGAGACTCACGTTCAGAAACCCCGGGTGCGGGACGAGCACGGCGGCGCCCTGTCGCTCGAACTCCGCAAGCGCCGCCTCGAAGGTGATGAAGTCCGGCACCGGCTCCGACAGACCCACCGCGAGGAGGTGGCGACGATTTCCCCAGTCGCCGGTGAACACCTCGCGGCCGGGGACGACCGTCACCTCGTCGGTGGAGAACCGCTCGGCCCGCTCGCGGACGTCGGCCAGCCGGGTGAAGTGCGGCGCGTACACCAGCACGTCCAGCCCCGCCTCGCGGGCGCGCTCGACCACCCGCTCGTCGAGCACCTTCACGTGCGGGTCGACCCGGGTCCGTCCTGCGGTCACACCCGTCCGTGACCCGGACCCCCGTTAGGCGTTCCGTTTCCGGCGCGGATCGCCCCACGGGAACGCTTATCCGGGCCTGTTCTGTGGGTTCGGGTATGCCACGGTGGGCCTGCGGGATCGCCGGCTGCGAGGCGGCGTTCGACGGGGTCGAGGACGCCATCGTCCACCAGACCGCCGCGCACGACCGACACGAGTGTCGGGTGTGCGGCGCGGTCGTCCCCGACGGCTACTTCGCCATCCGGCACGCCTTCGAGGAACACACCCGCGCCGAGTTCGTCCGCGCGTACGACGCCGACTCCGACGACGTCCGCGAGCGCGAGCGGGTCAAAGCCGAGATCGAGGAGGTCGCGGACATCGAGCGCGTCGCCGAGCGCATCGACGGGTCCGTGTAGCCCGCGGCCGGTGGCCGACGGCCGAGCGGGGCCGAGAGAACGGGAGCTTACCGCTCGTCGGAGGCTGCTCGCGGGCCATCGGCCCGCTCGCGTGGTACGACGAACTACCGTTCGTCGCTATCCAGCACGCGGATCTGGTCGCCGCGGACCGTCACCGGGATCGGGACGGTCGCCTCGTACAGCTCGACGGTGACCTGGTCTTTCCCCTCGTCGATGCGCTGGACCTGCGCCTTCTCGCCTTTGAACGGGCCGGCGATCAGCTCGACGATGTCGCCCTCGGCGATCCCCTCCACGTCGGGGGTCGGCGAGAGGAAGTGCTCGACCTCGGACATCGACGACCGGCCGGCCTCGCCGCCGGGGCCCTCGACGAGCCCGCGGGCGTGGGGAACCTCCTCCAGCACGCGCCGGATGACGGCGTCGCCGTCGGCCTCGACCATCACGTAGCTGGTGAGCTGGTCGGGCGCGAGCACGGCGTGGATCCCCGCCGTCTCCTTGCTGGCGATCATGTCCGCGACCGTGCGCTCCTGGCTGGCGGTCGTCTTCACGGAGAAGATCGGCAACTCAGATCCCTCCGGTGAACACCGTCATGACCGCGAAGATGACGAACCCGAGGAAGCCGACCAGGAGGATGCCCGCGCCGGCGATCTTCGAGATCTGGGAGAACTCCTCCCAGGAGGGCGTGCTCGCCAGCTTGAGCACCCTGACGTAGCTCGTGAGGTCGTACTTGACGTCCATATCGGTCCTGCGTACTCCATCGCTCCTTCTATATCTGTTGTTCCGGCGTCGGACCCGGCGATCCGGCCACGCGGTCGCGCCGGGCGGGCGACGACGACCGACGCCCGCGTCGGGGCGACTACTCGACGTAGTCGATATCCTCGAGGTTGTCGCCGGCGGCCGCCTGGGCGGCCTCGTTGCGGCCGTAGATCTGCGGGGAGTCGACGCCGGTGACGACGATCATCGTGCGCATCTGCCCCTCGAGCTCCTCGTCGATGGAGGTGCCCCAGATGATCCGCGCGTCGGGGTCGATCCGGTCGTAGATCTCCTCGACGACGCCCTCCGCCTCCTCGATCGACATGTCGGAGCCGCCGGTGACGTTCACCAGCGCGGAGTTGGCGCCGGAGATGTCGACGTCGAGCAGCGGCGACCGCAGCGCCGACTGGACGGACTCCTGGGCCTTCGTGTCGGAGTCGGACTCCCCGAGGCCGATCATCGCGACGCCGCCCTTCTCCATGACCGTGCGGACGTCGGCGAAGTCGAGGTTGACCAGGCCGGGCTTGGTGATGAGCTCGGTGATCCCCTTCACCGAGCGCATGAGCACCTCGTCGGAGATCTTGAACGCCTGGCGGACGGGGAGCTTCCCGACGGCGTCGAGCAGGCGGTCGTTGGGGACGACGATCACGGTGTCGGCCACGTCGCGGAGGCGCTCCAGCCCCGCCTCGGCGTTCGTCCGGCGCACCTCGCCCTCCGCGGTGAAGGGGGTGGTGACGATGGCGATGGTGAGCGCGCCGATCTCGCGGGCCGCCTTCGCGACGACGGGCGCCGAGCCGGTGCCGGTGCCGCCGCCGAGGCCGGCGGTGACGAACACCATGTCGGAGCCGTCGAGCGACTCGCGGATCTCGCTTTGGGACTCGATGGCCGCCTCCTCACCGACCTGCGGGAGCGAGCCCGCGCCGCGGCCCTGCGTCTTCTCCTGACCCATCAGGATCTTCGTGTCCGCCTCGATGTTGACGAGGTGCTGGACGTCGGTGTTGGCGGCGACGAGCGTCGCCCCGCGGATCCCCTCCTCGTGCATCCGGTTCACCGTGTTCCCCCCGGCGCCGCCGCAGCCGACCACGGTGATGTTCGTCTGGAGGTCCTTCAGGACGTCCTGTAGCTGCTCGTCGGTCATCTTCCCCGAGCGGGGCGCGTCCCCGTCGGACCCGTCGGAGTCGGCGTCCGGGGCGTCGGCGGCGCCGGAGTCGGCGGGAACGCCGTCGTCGGCCGGCTCCCCCCCGTCCTCCTCGGCCTCGTTGATCGCGTCCTCGACGATGGAGTCCATATGTATGGACCTCCGTTGCCCATGGAGAGTTATTATCCTTCCCCCTCGTGTCGTGCGCCCGTCAGACGCCGGTTCGCCGGCGTCTGAGGGGTTCGACCGAGGGACGGCGCCGCCGTCGGTCCGCGCCCGCCGCCGATCGTGTCAGACCGGAAACTGCTCCTCGCGCTCGCTGCTGACCGTCTCCGGCCGGATCGTCTCCCCGCGCACCTCCACCGGCTCGCCCGACGACAGCGCGCCGAACTTCGGCCCCTCGGGGACGCCCAGCGTCGCCGCCAGCGACGGGTCGAACGACTCGACGCGCGCGACCACGGCGTCGCCCTCGCGGACGACCTCGTCGTACGACTCCCGCAGCACCGCCGCCAGATCGGCGACGAGAGCGTCGTACGGGGCCGGCCCGTCGCCGTCGGCGGCATCCGCATCGGCGTCGGCGGCATCCGTATCGACGGCAGCGACATCCGTACCGGTGTCGGCGGCGGTAGTATCGCCGTCGGCGGAATCTGCATCGGCCGTGGTGGCGTCGCCGCCGGCGGTTCCGTCGCCCGAGGTCGTCACGTCGTCGGTCGGGAGCGCGGCCCGCCCGGCCGGCCGCGAGCCGGCCTGCTCGGTCTCGAACGCGACGGCGCGACGCTCGACGGCCGCGCGGGCGGCGTCGGCGTCGACCCCCTGCGCCGCCGCGAGCAGTTCCGCCGGGAGGTCGACGACGCGGTAGCCGTCGGCCGGGGGAGTGTCTCCGGGGACGGCGGCCGCCCGGTCGCCGAAGCGGAGTCCGTCCTCGACCGGCGCGAGGTCGGTCGAAAGCGCCGCGACGAGCGACAGCGGCCGGTCGTCGACCGCGCGCACCCACGTCTCGCTCACGACGCGGACGTCCCGGGCCGCGAGCGCGTCCCGGAGCGCCGGGTACTCCCCCTCCACGAGCGCGAACTCGGCGTCGCTCGCGCGGATCGCCGCCTCCAGCACGTCCGCGTGTTCCGCCGGGTGGCCCAGCTCCTCCAGCTGCCAGTCCATGCCGACGTGGCCGACGCCCCAGGCCGTCTCGCGGATCACCCGCTCGAACCGTGGGGCGTAGTGGCCGCCGCCAAAGCCCACGAGGTGGCGCGGCCGGTCGGGGTCGCCGACGGCGACGGTCGCGTCTCGGTCCGGCAGCTCCAGCACCGACCGGGCGACCGCCGCGGCGCCCGCGGGGTCGTCCCACTGCTCGTCGCCGCTGCCGAGCTCGGCGAACACGCCGGGGACGGAGAGCTCGGTCGGGCCGTGATGGGTGCCCTCGACGGCGACTCCGTACCCCTCGGGCGCGTGCTCGTCGAAGCCGGCGACGAGCGCGCGCTGGACGCCCGGGCACGCCGGCGCGAACGAGCCGTCCGCGCCGCCGTACTCGGCGTCGCCGAAGTTGCCCGTGAAGTGACACGTCAGGAGCGGCCCGGTGTCGCCGGAGTGGCGGGAGACGAACACGAGGACGTCGGGGCGCTCGGAGAAGGCGGGCGCCGGGTCGTCGAGACGGATGTGGAGCCCGTCGAACGAGCGGAGTTCGAGACGCTCGCCGGCGCGGTCGAGGACGTGGTGGGTCCCGCCGCCGTCGGCGTCGTCGCGGTCGGCGTCGGTCCGTTCGGTCCAGTCCGCGAGCTCGAGCAGCCGCTCGGCGACGTGCGTCGACGCGCGGTCCGCCCGGGAGGCGACGATGCCGATCACTGGCGGGGTGTAGCGGGCTGGGACTGGAATACGCGTCGGTCTCGGATCCGGGGCAGCCGCGCCCCGGCCGGCTCAGTCCGCCGGCTGTTCGGCGTCGCCGCCGACGGCGTCGCGGACGGTGTCGCCGGTGAGGGCGACGACCTCGCGCAGTTCGTCCCATCGGGAGACGAGCAGGCCGAGCGTCAGGAGGACGTAAACGACCGTGTAGCCGTACAGCAGGAGGATCGAGTACTCCTCGGCCAGTGCCTCAGGGAACGCCCGGATAAAGTAGAACTCGGTGATCACCTGCGAGAGGAACAGCACGAGCAGCGCCAGCGACTCCCGCACGGATATCTCGAAGTCGAGCAGGATCGCCAGCGCGAAGAAGCTCTGTGCGGCCGTGATCCAGATCTCGGCGGCCTGCTTCTGGTCGAACTCCAGCACGCCGTAGCCCCCCAGCGAGATGCTGTACACGACCACGAGCGTCCCGATGAGCAGCGTCCACTGGTTCAGCTTCGAGGAGATGAGCGCGTTGAACGCCGCCGTCGAGCGCGCCTTGTTCACGAGGTACGCCGTGACGATCAGCTCGGGGCTCTCGCTGGCCAGCGGCGCGATCCACTGGATCATGAAGAACTCGGGGATGCCGAGCTGGAGGCCCAGCTCCTCCAGCCCGTGCGCGAACGGCTCGACGGCGGTGAAGATCAACAGCCCGGAGTAGGCGAACAGCGCGAGCACGACCGGGACCCGTACCGAGCGCGACTTCGCGTGGAAGTAGGCGGGCACGCCGACCTGTTCTTCCACCTCCTCCACGTCGCCGCGGACGACGACGAGGATGTACGCGAGGTAGAGGCCGACGAGAAACAGCGTGTCGACGGCGCCGATCCCGCCGCCGAGCGGGACGAGGAAGGCGTAGACGGTCGCCAGGAACAGGAAGGCGATCTCCAGGGCGATGCTGCGGTCGAGCGAGACGTAGTCGCCGAGGCGCCCCTCCCCGTCGACGACGTTGGGGTCGGTCCCCCCGATGTACGCCTGGTACACCGAGAACAGCGCGATCCCCGACCAGCCGATGCCGATGAGGATCCGGTTCGCGCCGGTCATGTTCGCCACCGCGAGGTTGCCGGCGGCGGGGTCGCCCTGTCCCGCCTGCCAGGCGTACAACGCGTCGACGGCGTACTCCGGCGCGACCGCAAGCACCGCCAGCACGGCGATGGCGAACGCCCGCGGCACGTCCTTCTCGGCGGTCTCGGCGCCCCACGCCAGCAGGAACGAGGCGCCGAGCACCGCCACCCCGCTCACCGCGACGGTGGTCAGCGTCGAGAACCCCTCGTTCAGCCCGGTCGCCCACGACACGATCCACGGGAGCGTCAGCAGGACACCCCCGAACAGCGCCGCGAGGGGGTGGCGAAGGCGCGAACTCATTGTCGCCAGGTTCCCGGGGGTCCCCCTTATTCTTGCGTTTCGTTACGCGGCGCCGGAACGGTCGACGCCGCCGGGGACGCGAGCGACCCCCCGCGCTCGCCGCCGGAGGTGGCGTGATTTATGTCTCCCGACCGCGGGGCCGGAGACATGGACGTGTACGGACTCGTCGGGAACCCGGTAGGGCACTCGCTGTCGCCGCCGATGCACGAGGCGGCGTACGACGCGCTCGGGATCGACGCGCGCTACGTCACCTTCGAGCCGGACGCCGACGCGGGCGCGGCGGCGATCGAGGCGGCGTCGACGCTCGGCGTCGCCGGCGTGAACGTGACGGTGCCGTTCAAGCGGGACGTGCTGGCGGCCGTCGAGCCGGCCGACCTCGCGGCGGCGGTGGGGGCGGTGAACACCGTCGACTGTTCGACGGACCCCCCGCGGGGGTACAACACCGACGTCGTGGGCGTCCGGCGGGCGTTCGACTACCACGGCGTCGCGCGCGAGGGGGCCGACGCGGTCGTCGTCGGCGCCGGGGGGGCGGGGCGGGCCGCGGCGTTCGCGCTCGCCGAGGGGGCCGCGTCCCTCCACGTCGCCAACCGGACCGCCGAGCGCGCCGAGGAGCTGGCGGCGGCGGTGCGGGAGGCGCCCGCGGACCCGACCGCCGACATCGGCACCGTCACCGCGGGCGGGCTCGACAGCCTCGCCGGGCGGGTGCCGGACGCGGACCTGCTGGTGAACGCGACGACCGTCGGGATGGAGACCGACGAGACGCCGGTCCCCGCCGGCCTGCTCCACGCCGACCTCGCGGTGCTTGACGCGGTGTACGCCCCGCTGGAGACCCGGCTGCTCCGCGACGCCCGCGCCGCGGGCGCGACCACGGTGGACGGGGCGTGGATGCTGCTGTTCCAGGGTGTCGAGGCGTTCGAGCGGTGGACCGGCGCGGACGCCCCGGTGGACGCGATGAACGACGCGCTCCGGGCCGCGCTGGAGTGACGCCGGCGCTCGGCGGCGCTCGCGGGGTTTTCCCGCCGCCCGCCGTTGGTTTTTTAAAAGCCGACGGCGTGGGGTCCGACGGCATGGGATTACTCGGAGCGGTCAAGCGCCTGTTGGGGATCGGGCGCACAGACGAGGATAGCAGGGGGGGCGACGCCTCCGTGACCGTCGAACGGGAGCGGACGGAGCCCGACGCGGAGACCGAGGCCGCGGTCAAGGGGACTGACGGGCCGGACGGGGCAGAGGAGTCGGCCGCCGGGGGGACGGACGCCGCCGGCTCCACCGGGTCGGTCGTCGACGCGGACCACGAGGGGGCGGCGGAGCCGGCGGAGGCGACCGGCACCCACGGAACGGAGGCGTTCGAGGACGGCTCCGACGACGAGTCGGACGCCGGGACGGGGGAGACCGAGCGCGAGCCGGCGGCTGACGAGGACGACGCCGCCGCCGCGGGGACGGACGCCGCCGCCTCGACGGAGTCGATGGTCGACGAGGCCGAGGCGAGCGAGGAGCCGGCGGCGGCCGCCGAGCCGGCCGAGGCCGCCGGCCCGGAGTCCGGGGACGTCACGACGGACGTGGACGACCTCGAACCGGCCGACGAGGAGACGGCCGACGAAGAGATGACTGACGAGGAGACGGCCAACGGGGAAACGGCCGACGACGACGGCGTCCCCGTCGACGAGATCAAGGGGATCGGCCCCGCCTACGCCGAGCGCCTGGGGGAGATCGGGATCGAGACGGTCGCGGACCTCGTCGACGCCGACGTCGCCGACGTCGCCGAGCGGACGACCGTCTCCGAGAAGCGGGTGAACCGCTGGGTCGACCGCGCGCGCGAGTTCGAGTCGTAGCTACCGGGTCAAAGGTCGTAGCCGCCGAGCCGAAGGTCATAGTCGCCGAACCGAACCCGCTTTCTCCCTGCCGACGAACGGCTCCGCATGGAAACGATCACGTCACGCGAGTCGTTCCGCCGGCTCGCGGCCGACGCCCGGATCTCCGTCGAGCGTCGGGCCGCCGTCGACGACCGCGGCCTCCCCCGACTACGGACGGGCGGGTTCGCCGACCTCCCGGACCGCGTCTCTGTCGGACGCTACCGCTCGCTGTGTATCGAGCGCGACGCGCTCCCCCCGACGCCCGCGGAGACGGCGTGGACCGACGACGACCGCGGGGTGGTGACGGATGCGTGAGGACCCCGACGGCGACGGCGACCGTCGTTATCACGTCGACGGCGAGATCGTTCCCGCGGAGGAGGCCTCGGTGTCGGTGACGGACCGGGGGTTCCGGTACGGCGACGCCGCCTTCGAGACGGTGCGGGCGTACGGCGGCGAGCTCTGGCGGTGGGACGCCCACGTCGACCGCCTGTTCGGCTCGCTCGAAGCGCTCGGGATGCCGGCCGACGACCTCGGGCTGTCGTCGCTGGACCTCGAGGCGCGGGTGCGCGACACGCTCCGGGCGAACGACCTGGCCGACGCCGCCGTTCGGCTGTCGGTCACGCGCGGGGAGACGGCCGGGTTCGCGCCGCCGTCGCCGGCGGAGACGGAGCCGACCGTCGTCGTCGTCGTGGCGCCGCTCCCCCGCGGCGGCCGCCCCGACCGCGGCGGCGAGTCGACGTGGGAGGGTCCCGCGACGCTGCAGACGGTGTCCGTCCGACCGGTGCCCGACCGGGCGATCCCCGCCGACGCGAAGACGCACAACTACCTCAACAACGTCCTCGCCCGCGCCGAGACGCGGGTGACGGGCGCCGACGAGGCGGTGCTGCTCGACGACGAGGGACACGTCGCCGAGTGCTCGACCGCGAACCTGTTTCTCGTCGCCGACGACGCCATCCGCACCCCGTCGCTGTCCGGCCCCGTCCTCCCGGGCGTCACGCGGGCGGAAGTGCTCGACATCGCCCGCGAGGAGGGGTTCCCGGTCGAGGAGGGGACGTACACCCCCGACGACGTGCGCGACGCCGACGAGGCGTTCCTCGCCTCCTCGATCCGGGAGCTACGTCCGGTCGGGACGTACGACGGCGTCGAGGTCGGAGGCGGACCGGTGACGACGCTGCTCTCGCGGCTCTACGACGAGCGCGTCGAGGCCGAGTGTTACGGCGGCGGGGGCCGTGACGGCGACAACGACGGGAGCCGTGACGGCCACGATGGCGGGAGCGCCGCCGGCGACGGGGTCGGAGACGCCGACACGTCGCCGGAATAGGGAGGCATACAAGCGTGCGGCCGCTGTCCCCGGTATGGACGAGTCAGAGCGCGTCGCCGACGTCGAGGACGTCCCCGAGGGGGAGACGCTGCTTTTCACCGTCCGCGACGACGAGGGAGCGCTGGGCGAGGCGTTCCTGACGCAGCTGTCCGACGGGACGGTCGTCGCCTACCGGAACTACTGCCGGCACTGGACGGACGTCCGACTCGACACGGGCGAGGGCGCCCGCGTCACGAACGGCGAGGTGTGGTGTCGGAGACACGGCGCGACGTTCCAACTCGACACCGGCTACTGCGACTTCGGTCCCTGTGAGGGGTCGATGATGGAGGAGGTGGACGTGACCGTCGCCGACGGCGGCGTGTACCTCGACGACGAGGAGTACGCCTTCGAGCATCTCGGCCCCAGCGGCGCTGACACGGACGAAGGCGGCGGCAGCCGGATCGACTTCACCGGCTCCTGATCGGCGTCGCGTCGCCGGGCGACGCCACCGCGCCCGTCGGAGACTGATAAAGAGCCGACGAGCGATGGAACAACGCTCTTTCCGACGGCGGGCCTTTTAAGTGCCGTCTCCTGCGTCACCGAGTTATCGAATCTATGACTGCACGACACCGAGACGGCCCGCTCGACGGGTTACGCGTCGTCGACTGTTCGGGAATGATAAGCGGCGGCTTCGCAACCAACCAGCTGGGTGACTTCGGCGCGGACGTGGTGATGGTCGAACACCCAGAGCACCCCGATCCGATCCGCGAGTGGCCGCCGTTCGACGGCGACAGCTCGCTGTGGTGGAAGTCGCTCGGCCGGAACAAGCGGTGTATCACGCTCGATCTGAGCACCGAGGCGGGGAGCGCGCTGCTGTGTGATCTGGTCGAGGACGCGGACCTGTTCCTCGAGAACTTCCGCCCCGGCACCCTCGAAGGGTGGGGGATCGGACCCGAGCGCCTGCGCGAGGAGAACGAGGAGCTCGTGGTGGTTCGCCTGTCGGGCTACGGTCAGACCGGCCCGCGCGCGGAGAAGCCGGGCTTCGGCACCATCGCGGAGGGGATCTCCGGGTGGGCCTCGGTGAACGGGTTCCCGGACAGCGAGCCGCTCCTGCCGCCGATCAGCCTCGCGGACATCACCGCCGCGCAGTTCGCCGTGCAGGCGGCGATGTTCGCGATCTTCGAGCGCGACGTCGGCCGCGGCGGAAGCGGCGAGGGCCAGGTTATCGACGTGAGCCTGTACGAGCCGCTGTTCCGGCTGTTCGTCGGCGACGTGGAGGCGTACGACCGCCTGGACCGGGTCCCCGAGCGCACCGGCAACCGTCACCCCAGCGCCGCCCCACGCAACGTCTATGAAACCGCCGACGGTTACCTCGCCGTGTCCGCCTCCTCCCGGCGGACCTTCGAGAACGTCGCCGAGGCGATCGACCGGCCGGATCTCGTCGACGACGCCCGGTTCCTCGACAACGACGCCCGCGTGGAGCACGCGGAGGCGCTCGATGAGATCATCGAGTCGTGGACCCGCGAGCGCGCCACCGCCGATGCCATCGAGGTCATGGAGGCCAACGACGCGATCGTCGGTCCGGTGTACGACATCGCCGACATCTACGAGGACGAGCAGTATCGCGCCCGCGACGACATCGTCACCGTCACCGACCCGGACCTCGGGGAGCTACGGACGGTCGCCCCCGTCCCGAAGTTCTCGCGCACGCCCGGCGCCATCGAGCGCGCCGGTCCCGGTCACGGCGAGCACAACGAGGCGGTGTTCCGCGAGGAACTGGGGCTGGACGCGGCCACCTACGAGGCGCTCGTCGACGATGGGGTGATCTGAGATGGCGACGCCGACACTGTGTGACGTGACGCTGCGCGAGGGGGACCAGATGCCCGGGCGGTCGTACGGGATCGAACAGCGGGTCGCCGCCGGTCGCGCGCTCGACGACCTCGGCGTCGAACTGATACAGGCCGGCTTCCCCGTCACCGGCGAGTCCGATCGTGAGACGGTCCGCCGGCTCGCGTGCGACGCCGACGTGAAGGCCCGGATCGTTGCGCTCGCACGAGCCGTCGCCGGCGACGTGGACGCCGCGCTGACGGCGGAGGCGGACGTGATCGAGGTGATGGTGCCGGTGTCCGACCTCCAATTGGGTCACGTGTTGGACGAGTCCCGAGAGACCGCGTTCGAGATGCTCGTCGCCGCCGTCGAACGCGTCCGCGACGGCGGTGCGACCCCGCACGTGACGCTCGTTGACGCCTTCCGGACCGAGCCCTCGGCGCTCATCGAGGCGTTCGAGCGGGTTCCGGACGTGCCGACGGTGTCGCTGGCGGACACCGTCGGGGCGCGAACACCACACACGGTCCACGAGTTGCTGTCGGCGCTCGGGGCGTCGGTCGACCTCTCGCGGGCGGGCGTCCACTTCCACGACGACCTCGGCGTCGCGACCGCGAACGCGCTCGCCGCCTGCGATCACGGCGTCGGCCGGATCGACGTGAGCGTCGCCTCGCTGGGCGAGCGCGCGGGGAACGCCGCTCTGGAGGAGGTGGTCGTCGCCGGCACGACCGACCTCGGCGTGGAGTTCGGGGTCGACACCGAGCGGGTGATCCCCGCGTGTACGGCGGTCCTCGACGAGCTCGACGAGTCCGTCGAGCCCCGGAAAGCGGTGCTCGGACGGGAGGTGACCGAACACGAGTCGGGGATCCACACCGCGGCGATGGTGCGCGAGCCGGCGACGTTCGAGCCGTTCGCGCCCGCAGACTTCGGCGGGGGGCGACGCCTGCTGTTCGGCGAGGGGACCGGTCGCGGCGGCGCGCGCGCGCTGCTCGAGCGGGCGGGCGTCGAGCCGACCGACGAACGTGTGTCGGGGCTGCTGGACGCGCTCGCGGAGCGTGGTCCGGTCGACGCGGAGGCAGCGATTGACCTCGCCGAATCGCGAGCGGAGTGACCCGAGGGCGAGGGCGGCGGGTGCCGCCTCGGCGGCACGTTTATGCCCGACGACACGACAGAACGGACAACTGCGACAGTCGATCACAATGTACGAAGCACAGCTTCACCTCCGGCAGCAGAAGTCGTGTGTGCTCTCGACGCTGGCCGAACGTGCCGACGAGCCGCTCAAGGTCGATTTCGAGGAGCTCCACGACCACAAGGTGACGTTCGTGCTCCACGCGGAGGGTCGCCTCGAAGAGTACGAGCAGGTGCTCGACGGGAGCGAACAGGTGGAGCAGCACGTCCGTCTCGACGATAGCGCGATCGCGGTGACGAAGGAGTCCTGCGGCGGCTACGATGCTGTGTACGGCAATCACGGGATCCTCCGACGGCGCAGTCGGATCGCCGCCGGCGAGCGCGTCTACACGGTGCTGTTCTTCGAACGGGAGGATCTCAAGTCGATCGTCGAGGACTTCCGTGAGATCGGGACGGTGACGCTTCGGAAGCTCACCCGGATCGGGCGTTCGGAGCCGCAGCTGACCGACCGGCAGCGAGAGGTGATCGAGGCGGCGCTGCGTGGCGGCTACTTCGAGTGGCCCCGTCGGATGGACAGCGACGAGCTGGCCGAGCAGCTGGACATCAGCCGCGCGACCTGTCTCGAACACCTCCGCAAGGCGGAGGAGCGCCTGCTCCGCGACGCCCTGGAGGTGAACGAGACGGCGGAGGGCCGTCGCCCCTCGTTGGCGTGGTCGTAGCCGGGGAGCGCGGCCGGCAGGCGAACACGGACGGTCTCGCCCCCGCCAGTCCCGATCACATCCTGATGTCGGCAGTGCGTTCGCGCGCTCCCAGGCGCGATTCCAACGCGAAGAAGCCGACGTTCACGACGGCCGCGACGGCCACCAACACGACGATGATAGCCATGATCCGGTCGATCTGACCGCCAGCGATGAACTCGACGAGCGTGTAGCCGAGCCCCTCGCGGGCGGCGAACATCTCCCCCAGAACGATCCCGAGGAAGGTGAGGTTGAACCCCAACCGCAACCCGATAACGAGCCCCGGGAGGATCGAGGGGACGATCACCTCTCTGAACGTCTGCCAGCGCGACAGTCGCAGCGAGCGCGCGACCTTCAGGTGCTCGTCACTGACCGTCGTCATCGCGCTCATCGTGAGGATGGCGACGGGGAACACCCCGTGAAACCATCCGAAGGCGATCTTCGAGTCCATTCCCAGCTGGAAGACGAACAGGAACATCGGGAACAGTGTCACCTTGGGGATCGAGTACGTCCCGATCAGGATCGGTTCGAACACGTCCGACCAGAAGTCGCTGCTGCCCAACGCGACACCGATCCAGAGGCCCGCGACCACGGCGAGGACGTATGCGACGACGAGCTCCGTCATGGTTCGTCGGAGCCCGGTGGCGAGCCACCCGGCTTCGATTCCCCCGACGAGTGCCGAGAACGTCGCCGCCGGCCCGGCGAAGGCGACTCCGCTCGTGACGCCTACGAGCGCCTGCCAGACGACGAGGACGCCGACCGGCACGAGGAACTGACCGACCCGAACGCTGTCGATTCCGTCCATCCGGCGAACGACGGCGGCCCGGACGCTCATGCGACGGCCCTCTGGTAGAGGCGCGACTCGACGCGCGCGAGTACGGTGTTCACCGCCAGCGCAAGCGAGATAACCAGAAGCATCGCGGCGTACATCCCGGGAACGTCGAAGTTGTTGTAGTTGTACGAGATGAGCCAGCCGAGGCCGCTCTCGGCGAGAATGAACTCGCTCGCGATCGTCCCGATGAGCGCGTAGACGAAGCCGAGTTTCAGTCCGGTGAATACGTACGGCACCGACGCCGGGAGGTACACGTACCGCAGCATCTGCCACCGGCTGAGGTTCATGTCGCGTCCCGCGGCGGTGTACGCCTCGGGGATCTGCGCGAGTCCGGACGCGGTGTTCGTGACGACGATCACGACGCTGAACCCCCACGATATCGCGAGGATCGGCGCGATCCCCAGTCCGAGGATCGAGATGAGCAGCGGATAGAACGCGAAGAACGGGACGGCGTAGTAGATCAGCAGGTACGGGTCGAGCACCTGTTTCAGCGTGTCCACCCGCCACAACACGATTCCCGCGGGCACCCCGGTAACGACCGCGAGTGCGAACGCTCCGAACACCGCCGCGAACGTCTGGACGATGTGTGGGGTCAACTGCCCCGAGCCCAACAGACCGAGCAGCTCCTCGACCATTACGGACAGGGGGATGAGCGTCGTCCGGCCGACGACACCGGTCCGAGGGCCCACCTCGACGGACACGACGAGGGAGACGAGCACGGCCGCCTGTACCGCCCGGACCTTCGTCGTTCGCGATAGCCCCGCCGTCGCCCCGTCGAGAGTGCCCTCGCTCATGAGTCGGCCTCGCTGCCGGCGGTGACGGTTCGGCCCTCCTGTTGCTCCATCCCCTTGCGCGACTCCGATTTCAGCTCGGTCCACAGCCGCTGGACGAGATCGTTGAACGCCTCGGTCGACATCGTATCGTCGTCGCGGGGGCGCGGAATGTCGTTGTCGACGATCGTCTTGAACCGACCGGGACGGGCACTCATCACCGCGATGCGGTCGGATAACTGCACCGCCTCGTTGATGTTGTGGGTCACGAACAGGATCGTCGCTCCCGTCTCCCGCCAGATCCGCAGCAGTTCGTTGCCGATGATGAGGCGGGTCTGCTCGTCGAGCGCCCCGAACGGCTCGTCCATCAGGATGATGTCGGGGTCCATCACCAGCGTCCGCGCGATCGCGACCCGCTGGTTCATCCCGCCCGACAGTTCCGTGGGGCTGGCGTCCTCGAATCCGCTCAGGCCCACGAGGTCGATCATCTCGTGGGCACGCTCGCGCCGTTCGGCCTTCGAGACGCCGTTCATCCGCAGGCCGAACGCCACGTTCTCGATAACCGACAGCCACGGGAAGGTGCTATGGTCCTGAAACACCATGCCGATGCGCTCGTCGGGGCCGTCGACCCTGTCGCCGTCGATGTCGACCCGGCCCTCGGTCGCGTCGGTGAGCCCGCCGATCACCTCGAAGAGCGTGCTCTTGCCGCAGCCGGTCGGACCGATGATCGACACGAACTCCCCCTCCTCGACCGTGAGATCGATCCCATCGAGCGCGACGATGGTGCTCGTGCGGTCGTCGCCGAGGCCGTACGTCTTCGAGAGGTTCCGTAGTTCGAGCATGGCCGGGAGCTACTGCTCCGCCTTTCCGACGTCGACCCGTTTCTCCTCGGGCAGAAACGACTGATCGACGATCTCCGACCACTCGATCGCGCGATCGATCAGATCGATGTTCTTCATGCCCGTTTCGACCAGTTCGAGTCCGGGGATGCTGAACCCGTTGGTCGTGTAGTACCGGTCCGGCTCGACGTTCTCGATAGCCGCACCCATCACGTCGGGGTCGTAGCCGTCGTTGTGCGAGGCGAAGATCTCGGCGGCCTCGTCCGGGTTCTCGCGCACGAACTCGACGCCGCGGGCGCGCGCCTTGAGGAACCCCTCGACCGCCTCGGGGTTCTCCTCTTTCACATCGGGGCCGGTGATGACGCTGGTCTGTTGGAACGTCTCGATGTAGTCTTTCGCCCAGAACGCGACCTGCCAGCGGTCGTCCTGCTGGTGACTGGAAAAGACCGGGTCCAGATGGGCAGCGACATCGATCGAGCCCTCGCCGACGGCCGTGAGTCCCTCGCTGAGTCCACCCATCGCCTGGAACTCCACCTCGTCGACGGCGATCCCGTCGGCTCGCCGTACCGCCAGCGCGGACGTGTTCTGCGTCACCGACCCGGCGCTAGTGTAGCCGACTTTCTTACCGGCCAGATCTGTGATGTCTGTGATGTCCGAGCCCGCGGGCGACACCCAGTTGATCGTCCCCGGCGAGTTCGTCGTTCCGGCGACGATACTCAAGGGCGCACCCGCGTAGTAGGCGTTGACCGCTCCCGGCGTCGAGACTTCTCCGAACGGGAGGCCGCCGGTGACGACGTTCCGGACGGTCGTCCCGCCGCCGCTGCTGCCGACGACGTTGGTCAGTCGGATCCCCTCCTCCTCGAAGTAGCCGTTCTCCATCGCCGCCTGGTACGGCGGCGCGTACATGAGGATCGGCCAGTGGGTGACCGTCACTTCCGCCTCGTACATCCCGCCGGAGCCGGAGGAGGTCGGCGGCTTCGTCGTCGCTCCGCCGCCGCCGTCGGCGCCGCCGCCGTCGGCACACCCCGCGATGAACCCCAACCCGGCCGCCGCGCCAGCGCTCGCGATGTAGTCTCGCCGAGAGACGCCTCCGCCCGTGTCATCTAATGACATGAGTGATCGATCCACAACGACCACGGAAGAGCGTTGAACCTCCGAGTGTTGGGATTTATTATAATACGGCCGTATCGAGCGTCAGAGGACGGATACCGGCGCTCTCCGAGGACCGATACCGTCCGCTCAGCGGTCGGAGGCGGAGGGTACGCCTCCAGTCGCGCCCAGGTCGGAGTCGATCGCGTCGCGGACGGCCTCGACGGCCGCCGTCACGTCGGCGTCGGCGTCGAGCGTGAGCAACAGTCCCTCGCGGTCGACGTACAGACGGACGACGGTAAGGTGCTCCATCCCGGTGGCGATGTACTCGACGCCCCCGCCGACCGGGAACAGGTCGTCGACGAACAGTCCGATCTCCGAGAAGTCGATCCCGGCGTACCGGTGGACCATATCGAAGTGATCGGTCATCTCCGCGTCGTCGGCGTAGAACGACCGCGTCAGCTCGTCACAGTGGACGACCTCGTACTCGTCGGGCGTGAACGGGGCGACGACGTGGAGAGCGTCGCCTTCGAGGGCGGCCTCGATCTCTGCCCTCGCAGCCGCGACATCGAACGAGACCACCTCGTCGCTGTCGGCCATACTCACGCCCGTTAGCGAGCGGATATAAAAACCCTATCGGTCGATCGAGCTAGGACGAGCGGAGCGGGGAGTCGGACGTGCGGTGACACGTCTCGGGCGGGACCGGATCGGTCTCGAAGGAGTAGCGGGAGGTAGATTTGAACTACCGATCTCCGGGTTATGAGCCCGGCGGAATCTCCTGGCTATCCCATCCCGCTACTACAACGAACACAACCGTCGCTTGTAAGGGTTGTGTTTCCGATCCCGCCGCCGTGTGCGGTTTTCGGCCACGTCACTCCAGCACGCGCCAGGTGAACACGCTCTCGGCGACGTAGTTGAGCGAGAGCCCGATGCCGATCCCGATCAGGTTGGCGACGGTGGGCCACAGGTCGCGGCCGCCGACCGCGAGCGTCACGTCGGTCCGGGCGGTGAGGAGCCACAGCGTCGCGAACGCGACGGCCAGCCCGCCGACCCGGACCAGATGCGAGCGCGCCCACCGGCGGGCGAGCGCGACGGCGCCGACTGCGCCCTCCGTCCCGAACGTGTAGCGGTCGTTCAGCAGGAACATCAGCGAGATCGACGCCTCGGCGCCGACGGCCTTGGCGGCCAGCGGCGGCGCCGCCGCCGCCGTCGTGAGCAGCGCGACGAGAGCCGTCTCCAGCGACGCGCCCGCCGCGCCGACGGAGACGAACTGCCCGATCCGCACCCCCGAGAGGAGCGCGGCCACCCCCGTCCCTGCGTCGGCGTCCGCCTCCGCATCGGTGTCCGCCTCCGTACCGGCGTCCGTCTCCACACTGGCGTCTGCGTCCGGTCCCGTGCCCACCTCGACGTCGGCGTCCGTTCCGATGTCGCCGTTCATCGCGGGTCACCGTCGGCCGGTCCGGGGCGGGGTCCGCCGTCGCGGCGGTTCACGAGCGCGACGGCCTCCTCGCGGTCGAGCAGGCGGTGGAGCCGGTCGTCGCGGATGAGCCGCGCGCGATGACGCGCAACGAGCAGCCCCCGCCCCATGTCGAGCGTGTCGCCCACCGGGGAGACGGTGGAGCCGGGCTGGTCCTTCCAGGTGACGGGCACCTCGGCGATACGGTAGCCGAGGGCGCCGGCGACGGCGACCAGTTCGATGTCCCACGCGAACCCCGGCTCGTACAGGTGGTCGCGGACGCCCGCCCACGCCTCCGCCGACAGCGCCTTCGCGCCGCACTGGTAGTCGTACAGTTCCGCATCGAGCAGGCGCCGGGCGGCCCACGCGAAGCCGTCGCCGAGAAAGCGCCGCGCGAACGTCTGGTGGGAGCGCACGTCGGCGTCGGGGTGGCGGCGCGACCCCGTCGCGAGGTCCGCCCCGTCGTCGACCACCGGCGCGAGCACGTCCGCGAGCGACCGCGCGGGCGTCGCCCCGTCGGCGTCGGCGAAGGCGTACACGTCCGTCGACAGCGCCTCGAAGCCGGCGGTGACGGCCGCGCCCTTCCCGCGGCGACGGCGGACGACGTTACAGTCGACGCCCTCGGGAAGCTCCGGCGCCGCCGGCTCCGTCGCCGACCCGCGGGCCTCGCCCGGGCGGTCGAGTTCGACGCGGAGCTCGTCGGGGTCGACCGTCTCGCGGAGGGCGCGGAGGTACGCCCGGAGCCGCCCCGGGTCCGGGCGGTATGCGGGGACGACGACGCCGACGGTCGGCTGCATACCCCCCGATTCCGCGTGGCCGCCTAAAAGCGGTGTGAAACCGAGTACCGTGCGGCGTGGCGGAGCGCCCACGCGGTCAAGTTTACGGAGATCGGCGGCCTCACCCCGGCGAGGGCGACGCCGCGTCGGCGACGGACGGCTCCGCTCGGGTAACTGGCGGCCCCGCCCGGACGACGGTGACGCCGCACGGACGGGGTGATGCCGCGGCGGGCGGCTACTCGGCGACGAACGAGGCGACGAACAGCACGAACCCGGTGACGCCGAGCAGCCCGAACACCGGGAGCGCGAGCACCTCGACCCGGCCGGGCAGCGTGCCGGCCGCGACCAGCCCCCGCACCGCGAGATAGCCCAGCAGCGCGGCGATGAGTCCGAGCCCGCCCGCGAACACCAGCCGGCGGTCGCCGCGCGGTCCGGGCGTCGCCGGCGTCCCGTCGGCGCCGTTCGCGTCGTCGTCCGCGGCGCGGGGCTCGGCACCCGCCTCGTCGTGTGACACGGGTCCGATCCGGGGCGGTCGAGCCTTAGTCGTTGCGTCACGCCGCGACCCGGAGACGGCCGGGCGACCGCGGCCTCGCGGGAGGGAAAGCGACTTACCGCGCCGGCGACCCCTCACGACCGATGGAGTACGGTCTCGTCGCCCGCTGGCTCGTCGCCCTCCTCGCGCTGGGGGCCGTCGGCGTCCCGCTTGCGGCCCGGCTGTTCCCCCGCTCGGCCACCCGCGGTGCCGGTCTCGCCCTCCCGGTCTCGGCGCTGACGCTCGGAGTCGCCGGGTTCTGGGTGGGCCGCGTCGCGTTCGGTCCCGTCGCGCTCGCGGCCGGCTGCCTCCTCCTGCTCGCGCTCGCGGCCGTCGCCCTCCTCGACCGCGACGCCCTCCGCGGGGGCGACGTCCGGGTCGCCGACGGCGCCGTCGAGCGCCTCCCCGACCGGACCGTCCTCGCCGAGACCGCCGCCGTCTTCGCCGTCGCCTTCCTGTTCGTCGTGGCGGTCCGGGCGTTCGACCCCGCCGTCAGCCCCGGCGGCGGGGAGAAGTTCCTCGATTACGGCCTCCTCAAGTCGCTGCTGCGGACGGGGGCGCTCCCGCCGGAGGACATGTGGTTCGCCGGGGAGTCGGTCCGCTACTACTACGGCGGCCACCTCCTCGCGGCGCTGCTGTCGACGCTGACGGCCACGCCCGCCCGGTTCGGCTACAACCTCGCGCTCGCGGGCTTCTTCGGGATGCTCGTGACCGCCGTCTACGACCTCGCCGGGTCGGTCGCCGTCAGTCGGGGTCGCTCCCGGCGGACGGCCGCGCTGCTTGCGGCGGCTCTCGTCGGGGTGGCGGCGAACCTCCACACCGCCGGGTGGGTCCTCCTCCGCGCGCTCCCGCCGGACAGCCGCGCGTCCCTGGCGAGCGCGCTCGGGGTCGACCCGGCCGTCGCCGCCGAGGAGTTCTCCTACTGGACCGCCAGCCGCGTGATCTCGGGGACGATCAACGAGTTCCCCCTGTTCGCGTGGCTCAACGGCGACCTGCACGCCCACATGACGATGACCCCGTTCCTCCTGCTGGCGGCGGCGCTTTCGTTCGCCCTCTACCGGACCCCCGGCGGCGAGCCCCGTCGTCGACGGCTGCTCCTGTTCGCGGCGATGCCGCTCGTCGGCGGCTTCCAGGCGGTCGTCGACACCTGGAGCTTCCCGAGCGTCCTCGGGCTGGCGTGGCTGGGGCTCGCGGCCGCCCCCGCCGCGCGGCGGGGCTCGTTGCCGGCGCGGGCGCGCTCGCGCTGCTGGTCGCCGCGCCGTTCCTGGTCGGCGCGGTCGGCGGCGGCGGAAGCGAGCGCTCCCTCGCCGTCCTCCCCGTCGGGATGCGCTCGTCGCTTGGGGAGCTGCTGCTCGTCCACGGGGCGTTCGTGGCGACGTTCCTCGCGGGGCTGTTCGGCGCGGTCGGGCGCGAGCGGCCCCTGCCCGTCCTCGGCGGCGCCGTCGCGCTCGGGGTCGCCGCCGTCGCCGTCGGCCTCCCCGCGCTCGCGCCGTTCGGGCTGCTGCTCGTCGCCGGCTGGGTGGCGCTGCGGACCGACCGCGCCGGCTTCGAGACGGTGCTGGTCGTCGGCGGCGCCGGCCTCGCGCTGCTGGTCGAGCTGGTGTTCCTGAACGAGCAGGCCGGGCCGGGGCGGATGAACACCGTGTTCAAGACGTACGCCCAGGTGTGGCCGCTGTGGGCCGCGGCCGCGGGGGTCGTCCTCGGCGGGCTGTTGCGGGCGCCGCCGCGGCCCGACGCCGCGGCGCTGTGGCCGAGCGCGGGCACCCGCGACGTCGCGTCGGCGGTGTTCGTCTCGCTGCTGCTCGCGTCGACGGGGATGTACGCCGCCTTCGCCCTGCCGGCGCACGTCGACGGGCGGTACCCCGACGAGCCGACGCTCGACGGCACCCACTTCGTCGGGACGTTCCACTCCGACGAACGGCGGCCGATCGAGTGGCTCGACGCCCGCGAGGGTCAGCCAGCGCTGCTGTCGGCGCCCGCGACCGGGGTGTATCCCGGGGCCGAGAACCCCCGCGGCCACTCGCCGCGGATGTACCGCTGGGATGCCAGCCCCGCCGCCAGCCTGACCGGACTGCCGACCGTCGCCGGCTGGCACCACGAGGTCGGCTACCGCGGCCCGGACGCCTACTTCTCGCGGGTACGGCAGGTCGACGACGCGTACACCTCGCGGGCGGCCGCGGTCGAGGTGCTGCGCGAGCACGACGTGCGCTACGTCTGGGTCGGCCCCGCCGAGCGCGAGCGCTACGGCTCGTCCGGCCCGATCGACTTCGCGTCGATCGACGGCGTCGAGCGGATTGACGCGGCGTCGACGCCGACCGTGACGGTGTACCGGGTGACGGAGTCGGAGCTCCCGCCGGCCTCACGGCTCCGAGACGAGGAGAACTGAGCGGTCGGTCGTGCCGGTCAGACCGTGAGGTCGCCGCCCTCCTTCACGACGTCAAGCGCCGCCGCCTCGACGGTGTCGACCTCCAGCCAGTGGGGGACGTACGTCCGCCGGTCGAACGCCTCGCGCTCGTCCTCGGTGCCGACGGTACACCACAGCTGCGGCTCGTCGGGGCCGTGGAACTCCCCCTGTCGCTGGACGGCGAAGACCTGCAGCTCCTCGCCGTCGTAGTCGATGATCCCGTCCTTGCGGACCCCGGGGTCGCCGTGGACGATGAGCTTCCTCATGTGCCCGGATTGGCGGGTTCATACACTAAGGGTTTCGATGGCGCCCGACGGCGGCGGGGCGATGACGCCGACGGCGGACGGCTCGACGGCTATCCGCCGAGGTACAGCCGCGACACCTCCGGGTCGTCGAGCAGCCCGTCGGCCTCGCCGGCGAAGGCGACGCTCCCCTGGTCGAGCACGTAGCCCGAATCGGAGACGGACAGCCCCTTGCGGGCGTTCTGCTCGACCATCAGGATCGCCGTTCCGAGCTCGTTGACCGCGAGCACGTCGTCGAACACCTCGTCGGCCGTGTTCGGCGCGAGCCCCGCGGACGGCTCGTCGATCAGCAGCACGTCCGGCTCCATCACGAGCGCGCGGGCGAACGCCAGCACCTGCCGTTGGCCGCCGGAGAGGGTGCGGGCTTTCGCGTCGCGCTTCTCCGTCAGGACCGGGAACCGGTCGTACAGCCCGTCGATCACCGGTCCGAGGTCGTCGTCGCGGGCGACCCCGCCCATCCGGAGGTTCTCCTCGATCGTGAGGCTCCCGAACACGTTCTCCGTCTGGGGGACGTAGCCGATCCCCTCGCGGACGATCTCCTCCGGAGCCGTGCCGCCGATGTCGTCGCCGCGGTAGCGCACGCGGCCGGACCACGGCGTCAACAGCCCGAACACCGTCTTCAGCACCGTCGACTTGCCGGCGCCGTTCGGGCCGATGAGACACGCGATCTCCCCGGCCGACAGCGACAGCGAGAGGTCGTCGAGCACCTGGACGTCGCCGTAGCCGCCGTCGACGTGCTCCACCGAGAGGACGGCGTCCGCCGCGTCGGCGGCGTCGCCTCCGCTCCCGTCGTCGGCGGCATCGGTCGCCGACGGGGGTTCGCGGTCGCTCATTCGCCCGGTCCCCCGAGGTACGCGTCGACGACGCGGTCGTCGTCCCTGACCGCCTCGGGCGTCCCCTCGACGAGGACGCTCCCCCGGTCGAGTACGACGATCGGGTCGGCGAGGCTCATGACGAACTCCATGTCGTGTTCGATGATACACAGCGTCACGCCCTCCTCGTTGAGGCGGGCGATGTGGTCGCGCAGCTCGTTCGCGAGCGTCGGGTTCACCCCCGCGACCGGCTCGTCGAGTAAGAGCAGTTCCGGCTCGGCGAGCATCGCCCGCGCGAGCTCGACGAGCTTCAGCTGGCCGCCCGAGAGGGCGGTCGCCGGCTGCGTGGCGAGGTGGTCGATCTCGAACCGCTCCAGCATCCGCTGGGCGTCCTCGACGTTGCGGGTCTCGGCGGCCTCGACCTCGTCGGGGCTCGTGAACAGCTTCAGGAACGACTCGCCGGGCTGCCGTCGCGGCCCGACGAGCATCGCCTCGCGGACGGTCATCCCCTCCAGCCTACGGGGGGTCTGGAACGTCCGGATCAGCCCCGCGTCGGCGACCTCGTGGGGCTCGGCGTCGGTCACGTCCACGCCGTCGACGGCGACGCTCCCGGCGTCGGGCTCGTAGAAGCCGGAGACGAGGTCGAAGATCGTCGACTTGCCCGCGCCGTTGGGCCCGATCAGGCCCGTGATGCTCCCCCGCTCGACGGCGAAGGAGGCGTCGTCGGTCGCGACGAGCCCGCCGAACGTCTTGTGAAGCCCGTCGACGCGCAACACGGCGTCCTCCTTGTCGAGGTTCGGGCCGTCGGTGAGCGCGGGTCGCACCCCGCGTTCACTCATCGGCCTCACCCCCGTCGCGCACCGCGGGGTCGTCGGCGTCGGCCTCGGAGTCGCCGTGGCCGGGGTCGGAGTCGCCGGAGCCGACGGGATCGGCACCGGTCCCGTGTGCTCCGGCGGCGGCGTCCTCCGTGACCGTCTCGCGGGGGTTCGTCTCGCCCGGCCCGTCCGAGGCGGCGACCGACGCCGGCCGGATGAGCTCGCGCTGAGGCGGGAGCACACCCTCCGGGCGGAACCGCATCGCGACGACGATCAGCAGGCCGACCGCGAGCAGCCGCGTCGACGCGAAGTTGTCCACGACCGTCGCGTACACGGCCGTCACGAGCGGGAGGTCCACCGGGGGCGACGCCGGCAGCACCGCCCCGAGGAAGCGGGTCCCCTCGCGGATGGCGATGACGACGAAGCCGCCGAAGATCGCCCCGCGGTTCGAGCCGCTCCCGCCGAGGATCACCGCGATCCACACGTAGAACGTGTTGATCGGCGCCAGGTCCCCCGGGCTGACGAACAGGTTCAGGTGCGCGTAGAACACGCCCGCAAGCGCCATGATCACGCTCCCGAGCACGAACGACTGCATCTTGAACGCGTAGGTGTCCTTCCCCAGCGCCTCCGCGAGCTCCTCGTCCGAGCGGATCGTCGCGAGCACGCGCCCCCACGGCGAGCGGTGGACGCGGCGCAACACCGCGTACACGGCCCCGACCATCGCGACCACGAACGCGACGTTCAACAGCGCCCGCCAGAACGACACCCCGAGCGTGAAGCCGAGCAGCCGCGCGGAGTCGAGTCCCGGAACCGCCACCTCGTGGACCCGGATACCGGGCAGCGTCCGCGGGAGCGTCCCCAGCACGGGCCAGCCCTCGAAGAACCCGGGCAGGCCGCGCAGCCCGGCGCTCCCGTTGGTCACGTCGCGCTGGTTCAGGAACAGCAGGCGGACGACCTCCGCGAGCCCGAGCGACGCGATCGCGAGGTAGTCCGCGCGCAGGCGCAGCGTCGGGACCCCGACGGCGACGGCGACGACGGCCGCGAGCGCGACCGCGGCCAGCAGGCCGACGACGGTGAGCGGGACGACGCCGAACAGCCGCGCCCCCTCGACGCCGATCGGCGAGTTGCCGGCGGTCAGCAGCGCCGTGCCGTACGCGCCGATGCCGAAGAACGCCGCGACCGAGAAGTTGATCAGCCCGGCGTACCCCCACTGCGCGTTCAGCCCGAACGACAGCAGGACGTACATCCCGACGAGGCCGACGAGATACAGGAAGTACGTCGGCGCGAGCCCGCCGGTGACGAGACCGAACAGCAGCACCCCGGTCAGCAGGACGACGAAGCCGACGACGCCCCGTTCCGCGCGAGTGAGCGCCGCGACCCGCCCGCGGACCCCGTCCGCGACGCTCACGTCGCCTCCTCCCCGGCGATGCCGGACGGCCGCACGAGCAGCACGGCGACCATGATGAGGAAGACGACGGCGTTGGCGTACTCGACGCCGATCGGGATCCCGAAGCCCTCCGGGACGAGCGGGAACTCCCGACCGAGCCGCGGAAGGACCGGCGTCAGCTGGTTGATCACCCCGATGAGGAGGCCGCCAGCCATCGCGCCGTAGACGGAGCCGATCCCGCCGAGGATGACGGCCGCGAACACGACCAGCAGGATGTCGAACCCCATCCGCGGCGAGACGTTGTTGTACAGGCCGAGAAAGACGCCACCTGCGGCCGCCAGCCCCGCGCCGATGACCCACGTCCAGATCTCGATCCGGTCGGTCCGGATGCCGGAGACGCGCGCCAGCGAGGGGTTGTCCGCGGTCGCGCGCATCTTCCGCCCGAGGTCGGTGTACTGCAGCAGGGCGTGCAGTCCCGCGACCAGCACGACCGCGCTGGCGACGATCGCCACGTCGTGGCGCGTCATCCGGATCCCGTACGGGACCAGCGCCTCGATCGGCCGCAACAGCGGGATCCGGAACTCCGTGAAGTCGGTCCCGAAGCCCAGCTGAATGACCCCCCGGTAGACGAACGCCACCCCGATCGACGTGATGAGCAGGCCGATCGAGTCCACCTCCAGCGGCTCGTACACGAGGAGGTGGGTCGCCACCGCGACGACCGCGGCGACGGCGACGCCGACGACCAGCGCGAGGAAGAAGCCCAGCGGGAGCCCGAGCACCTCGGCCCCGAGCGTGCCGACGAAGCCGAACGTCACCAGGGCGGTGTAGGCGCCGACGGTCATCGTGTCGCCGTGGGCGAAGTTGGCGAAGCCGGCGATGCTGTACACGAGCGACAGGCCGATGCTCGCGAGCACGATGATGCTGCCGAACACGAGCCCGTTCGCCAGGTGTTCGAGAACCGACATCGGGGGCTTACCCTTCGATCGTGCCCGAGGAGACGTACTCGTGGTCCTCCACGGTGAGGATCTGCAGGAAGCCGACCGGGTCGCCGTTCTCGTCGAAGTCGATCGGGCCGGAGACGCCCTGGTAGTCGATGTCCGAGGCGTCGCCGTCGTCGCCGAGCACGTCCATCGCCTCCGCGAAGGTGAACACCGCCTCGCCCTCCGGACGGGTCACCTCGCGGACGGTCTCCTGTAACGCCGCGCCGGTGAACTCGTCCGCGGTCGCGATCGACAGCGCCGCCGTGACCACGCAGTCGTAGGCGAACGCCGACCACGAGGTCGGCGTGTCGCCGTGCTCGGACTCGAACTCGGAGGCGAAGCTCCGGTAGTTGTCCTGGTCGATCGCCGCCGACGGGGTGACGATCGTCATGCCGTCGAGGCTCCCCTCGGGCGTGTCGGCCAGCACGTCCGACCCCTGGACGGAGTCGGCGCCGTAGAACTGCGCCTCGTAGCCGTTGGAGTACGCCTCCTGGGCCATCGCGGTGAACTCCGGCTGGTAGGTGATGAACAGCCACGCGTCCGCGCCGGAGTCGGCCATCCCCGACACCGTCGAGGAGTACGACGACTGCCCCTGGTCGTGGGGCTGGTCGTAGGCGATCTCCCCGCCCCACTCCTCGCGGAACGTCTCCGCCAGTCCCTGCCCGTAGTCGTTGTTCACCCACGCGAGCGCGACCGAGTCGTAGCCGTCCTCCTCGATGATGCGTGCAAGCGCCGTCGACTGCGTGCCCCCCGTCGGCGACATCCGGAGCAGGCCCGGGAACTCCGTCAGGTCCGGGCTCGTCGAGTTCTGGCTCAACTGGACCGTGTCGGTCCCCTGGGTCACCGACTCGTAGATGGCCAGCGACACGCCCGAGCCGACCGCGCCGATGAGCGACGGCACGCCGTCCTGGTTGACGAGCTTCTGTGCGGCCGAGACGCCCGCCTGCGACTGGCTCTCGGAGTCCTCGACGACGATCTCCAGCTCGCGCCCGCCGATGCCGACCTCGTTCACGTCCGCGAGCGCGAGGTCCTTCCCGCGCTGGTTGCGCTGACCGAACGCCGACAGCGACCCCGTCAGCGAGTCGACCATGCCGATGGTGTAGGGCCCGGCCTCCCCGCTGTCCTCGGTGTCCCCGTCGTCGGCGGTCGTCCCCCCGTCGCCGTCGTCGCCGCTCGACGTCTCGGTGGCGGTCTCGGTCGTCCCGGAGTCGGTCGTGCTACAGCCGGCCAGGCCCGCCAACCCCGCGAGGCCCGCGGTCCCGGACAGTCTCAGTACGTCGCGCCGCTTCGGTTCGGGTCCGTCGTTCGGCTCCATGAGTCGGACTGTGCCCGGCCACCGGCTTATGCTTATACTTCGGCGGGAGCGCGACAGGCCACCGCGACGCCTCCGCGGGGCTTATTCGCCCCGCAGCCGCACCCCCGGACGTGCCAACCGTCGCCGAGAAGCGCGTGTTCACGACGCGCGACGACGTGGTCCGGGCGCTCGTCGCCTCCCCGATGGGCGTGGTCGCCGTCTCGCTGTCGGGCGATATCGTCGGCGAGTTCGGGGTCGAGCATCGGTGTGGCGCCCGCGACGTGGCCGCCCGCGGCGACGCCGTCGCGGTCGCGACCGACGAGGACGTGCTCGTGGGCGAGTTCGCCCCGACGGGCCACGGCCCGGCCGTGGCGGTGGGGCTGGCCGGCGACGACGTGCTCGCGGCCGCGCCCGACGGCACCGTCTCCCGGCTCGCGGGCGACGCCGACGCCGGGAGCGCGCCCGCGGACGGCGAGGCGGGAGCGGACGGAGCCGGGGAAGGCGATCCCTCGTCGGCGTGGACCGCGGTCGGACGGGTGCCGGAGCCGCGCCGGATCGACGGGCGGCTGGTCGCCGCCGCCGACGGCGTCCATCGGCTCCGCGACGGGGCGCTGGAGTACGCCGGCCTCGACGGCGCCCGCGACGTGAGCGCCCGGGGGGTGCCGCTGGCGGCGACGGGCGAGGCGGTGTACACGCTCGGCAACGGCTGGATGCGCGACCTCGACGCCGACGGCGGCGACGGCGACGAGGGACGCGTCGAGGGCGGAGGCGACGACGAGGACGGGGACGCGTTCCGCTGTGTCGCCGCCGACGCCGACGGCGAGCGCGCGGTCGCCGCGACGGGCGCGGCGCTGTTCGAGCGGTCCGGGGCGACCGCGACCGAGTGGGTCCGCCACGACGAGCCCGGGGTCGTCGACTGCGCGGTCGCGGGACGGCATCTCGTCGCCGTCACCGGGGGGGGCGAGGCGCGCGTGCACGCCGACGGCGGGTGGCGCGGGCGGACCCTCGGAGTCCCGGACGTGCGGAGCGTGGCGGTCCCCGGCGGGAGCGGGGACGGGACCGGGCCCGCGGGCGAGTGAGACGGATCGGGTCGACGGGCCCGGCGCCGCCGCGGGACGGTGCGACGCCGGCGCACGCGTCGCCCGAGTAGGAACCGGTTTGTGTCCGCGCACGGGAGGGTCGCGTGTGATCGTACCCGGATCCGCCTCGCAGGCGCTCGCCGCCGCGCTCGCCGACGAGACCGGTCGCCCCCTCGCCACGCCGGAGTTCCACCGGTTCCCCGACGGGGAGGCGCGGGCGGCCGTCCCCGGCTTCGCCGGGGAGGAGGCCGTCGTCGTCGCGGCCACGACCTCCGACGAGGCGTTCGTCGAGCTGCTCCAGCTCCAGGACGCCGTCCGCGAGGCCGGCGCCGAGACGGTGACGACCGTCCTTCCGTACATGGGATACGCCCGTCAGGACCGGGCGTTCGAGGCGGGCCAGCCCGTCTCCGCGCGGGCAACGGCACGCGCCGTCTCCACGGGCGCCGACCGCGTCGTGCTCGTGTCGCCCCACGAGCCCGGCGTCGCGGACTTCTTCGACGTCCCCGTCGAGGTGGTCGGCGCCGCCTCGCTGCTCTCGGAGCCGCTCCCCGACGGACTGGTCGACCCGCTGTTTCTCGCGCCCGACGAGTCCGCCGAGGCGCTTTCGGTCGCCGCCCGCGACGCCTACGGCGGCGGCGAGGCCGACTTCTTCGAGAAGGAGCGCGACTACGACACCGGCGCGGTGACGGTCACGCCCGGCGACGCCGTCGTCGAGGGCCGCGACGTCGTGATCGTCGACGACATCGTCGCCACCGGGTCGACGATGAGCGAAGCGGTCGCCGCGCTGCGCGAGCGCGACGCCGGCGACGTGTACGCCGCCTGCGTCCACGGGGTGCTCGCGGGCAGCGCCCGGACGAGGCTCGCGGCCGCGGGCGTCGAGCGCGTCGTCGCCACCGACACCGTCGAGCGCGCCGAGAGCGCCGTCTCGGTGGCCCCGCTGGTGGCCCGGGCGCTGTAGCGACGGGTCGCGGAGACGGTCGCCGGGCGTGAAGCGTAGCGTCGCGACGCCGGGAGGGGAACGACACCGACGCCGCGAACGGAGAACACCGCGGCGGGACGCCGACGCCGGAAGGGGGGGTGCCCGCGAGCCGTCTCACCAAGGTTTACCACCGGGCCGGCGGAACGACGGCCGTGACCGAACGCACGCACGGATCGGACGAGCGAACGACAGCAACCTGAACCACCCACTCATGTACGTCATCATCGTCGGAGCAGGCGATATCGGGACGCCACTGATCGAGATCGCGACGGAGGCCGGATACGAGGTCGTCGTCGTCGAACGGGACGCCGGACGGGCCGACGAGGTCGCAAGCGAGTTCGACTGTCTGGTGCTCAACGCGGACGCGACGGTCAAACAGACGCTGCTCGACGCCGACGCGGAGCGCGCCGACGCGATCATCACGACGACCGAACGGGACGCGACGAACGTGATGATCTCGCTGCTGGCGACGGAGGTCGACATCCCCGCGGTCGTCTCGGTCGTCCACAACCCCGAGCACATGAACCTGTTTCGCCAGATCGGCGTCAGCACGATGGAGAACCCCCAGCGGCTCATCGCCGAGTCGCTGTTCCGGTCGGTCGACCGACCCTCGGTCGTCGACTACATGCGGGTCGGCGACGTTGCCGAGGTGTTCGAGATCGTGGTCGGCGACGACGCGCCTATCGCCGGCATGACGCTCGTCGAGGCGGACCAGGAGGGGCTGCTCGACGAGAACACCCTCGTAGTCGCGGTCGAGCGGGAGGGGACGGAGTCGCCGGTCACGCCCCGCGGGAACACCCGCATCGAGGCTGGGGACCTCCTGACCGTCTACTCCGGAACCGGCGCGACGCCGGAGGTGACGGACGTCTTCGGCCACTATCGCGACCACGAGGACGACGCCACGGACGGAGTGGAACTGTGAACGGGCGGGCGGAACCCACCGACGCCGACGGCGAGCGCGACCGATGAGGGTGAACACGGACGCGGTCGGGCGCGACGCGGGGCGCATCGTGCAGGCCGTCTCGCTGATGCTGGTGATCTCGATCGGCGTGGCCGCCGTCAACGGGGAGTTCTACACGGTCCCCGCGTTCGTCGTGTCGGCGCTCGTCACGGCCGGGGTCGGGACCGGGCTGGCCCGACGGTACCGGGACGCCGGCCCGCCGGCCAAGCGCGACGCGATGGTCACGGCGGCGACCGCGTGGGCGCTGGTCGGCGTGCTCGGCGGGCTTCCCTTCCTCCTCATCGCGTGGACGATCCAGGTCGACCCGTTCCCGGCGTGGGCGAACACGCCCCCGATGGACACGACGACGGCGGTCTTCCTCAACCCGCTCGATGCGGTGTTCGAGAGCATGAGCGGCTTCACGGGGACGGGACTCACGATGGCCGCCGTGGAGGAGGAACTGCCGCGCGCGCTCCACTGGTGGCGGTCGTTCATCGAGTGGATCGGCGGCGTCGGCGTGATCGTGCTCACGGTGGCGATCCTCAGCCGGGGCGGCGGCGGCGGGTCGTACACGCTGTACGAGAGCGAGGCGCGCTCCGAGCGGATCCACCCGAGCATCGTGACGACCGTGCGGGAGATCTGGAGGATCTTCGTCGGCCTCACCCTCGGGTCGATCCTCCTGTATCTCCTCACCGGAATGCCGCTGTGGGACGCGATCAACCACGGGATGACGGGGATCGCGACCGGCGGGTTCTCCGTCCACGCCGAGTCCATCGGCCACTACGACAGCCCGCTGATCGAGTACGCGACGGTGCCGATCATGGTCGCGGGCAGCATCGCGTTCCCGATCCACTACCTCATCTTCAAGGGAGAGATCCGGAACCTCTACACCGACCTGCAGACGCGGTGGGTGTTCATCTGGTTCACCGCCGGGTCGCTCGCGCTCGCCGGTCTCCTGTACGCGAACGGGCAGTACGCCACGGTCGAGGAGACGTTCCGGTCGAGCCTGTTCCAGTTCGTCTCCGCGACGTCGAACACCGGGTTCGGGAGCGTGGCGGTCGGCGGCGGGACCGAACGCGTCTGGAGCACGGGCGCGACGCTGCTGATGTGTCTGGGGATGCTCACCGGCGCGGCGGCGGGGTCGACGGTGAGCGGGCTCAAGCTGATCCGGGTGGCGACGCTCATCAGGGGGACCGTCTGGCAGATACAGGACGTGTTCCAGCCGGACAGCGCGGTGCGGTACCTCCGCATCGGGGACCGCAAGCTCGACCAGGAGCAGGTCCAGCGCGAGTACACCGAGGCGACGGTCGTGTTCGTCCTCTGGATCACGTTCCTCATGATCGGCATCGCCGTCCTGTTGCGCGTCCTCGGACCGGGGTATCCGCTGGAGTACGTGATCTTCGACGTGATGAGCGCCCAGAGCAACGTCGGCCTGGACAGCGGGATCACCGGACCGGGGATGCCCGACGCCGCGAAGGCGATGCTGATCGTCAATATGTGGGTCGGTCGGCTGGAGATCATCCCGGTCGCGGTCCTGCTCGGGGCCACGTTCCGGCGGTTCGACCTCTATCGGTAGCCCACGCGCTTCCCGATCGCGTCGAAGCCGTCCGGTCGACCCGTCGGAACGGGGCGTGCGGGGAACGGCGTCGGACGCGTCGCCGTCGCCGGACCGTCGAGCCCGCCGAGGGCGGCGTCTCGGGCGCGCTGATCGTCGCGAAGGAGCCGTGGCCGACAATGCCCGGCGCGGCCGACCGAACCGGGGCGTCCCGTTACCGCGCCTCGACCGGTCGGCGCGTCCGGGGGAGCACCCGTCGGTAGCCGACGAAATACAGCCCCCAGAACAGCGCCAGCACGCCGATCACGAAGTCGACGGCCGCCGTCTCGGGCGCGGTGGCGACCGCCGCGGCCGCCGCCCGCTCGAAGCGGACGCCGACGCCGGTCGGCGCGACCGACGCGAGCGCGACGGCGAGGTACTCGGCGACGACCCATGCGGTGTCGAACAGCCCCGTCATGCTCCGACGGCGAACCCCGATCCAGAGAGCTCGTTCAATCGGATCGAAAGGGCCAACCGGGATCGATCGGTATTCGAACGTATGTCCGGCAGGTACGGAGACATCGACTACCCGACACCGACCGAGCGCGCGGTGTTCGCCCGCGTCGCGGTGTTCCTCCTCGCGCTCGCCGTGGAGGGGGTCGCCGCGGCGGCCGGAAGGACCCTCCCGGCGTGGGAGCGCGCGCCGCTGGCCGACCTGGGACTGCTCGCGGCCGTCAGGGTGTTCCTCTCGGCGTTCGTCCTCGACGTCGCGCTCCCGCTGACGGAGTAGGCGTGACCGGTGACGACCGCGACGGGGGCGGCGGGGACGACGCCGACGACGGCGTCGGCCGTCCCGACGTCGACCACCCCGACCCGGACGACCGCCTGGTTCTCGAGGAAGGGTGCACGCGGTGTCCCGCGCTCGTCGAGTCGCGGACGCGCATCTCGTGGGGGAACGGCCCGCCCGACGCGAGCGTGCTGGTGGTCGGGGAGGCCCCCGGCGCGGGCGACCCCGCGGCCGACGTCTGGCGCGGCGGCAACCACACCGGCTGCGCGTACACCTCCCGACACTCCGGGCGGCGGGTCCGACGGCTCATGGCCGATCTGGGCTACGGCGACGACTGCGTCTACACGAACGCGGTGAAGTGCCACCCGGAGGGGAACCGCGACCCCACCGACGAGGAGCTGGCGAACTGCCGCGGCCACCTTCGGGCGGAGCTGACCGCGGTCGACCCCGCGGTCGCCGTCACGACCGGGAAACACGCGACGGCGACGCTGCTCGCGTTCGAGGGGATCGAGCTCGACGGCTTCCTCGACGGGGTCTGCGAGCCGGTGGACTGTCCGACCCTCGGGGTGACGTGCCTGCCGATCCTCCACCCGAGCTACCGGGAGGTATGGCTCTCGCGGCTCGACCTGAGCGAGGCCGAGTACCGCGATCGGATCGCGGCGGAGTTGCCGTGAGCGGCGGCGGGTGTCGCGGCGGGCGGCACGTCCCCGCGGCGGTCACACGTCCACGGAGACCCGCGGCGAACGCCGTCGCGGCCGCGGTCGCGGCGACCCCGACGACCACCCTCACGTTCAAGCCCTCGCCCCGGGAACGGGCGGACATGAGCGACGACTGCGTCTTCTGCTCGATCATCGCGGGCGACATCCCCGGCCGGATCGTCGCCGAGACCGACGACGCGATCGCGTTCCTCGACACGAACCCGATGGCGCCCGGCCACACGCTGGTGGTCCCGCGGGCACACCGCGGACGCCTCGCGGAGCTATCGGCCGCGGAGTCGGGCGCCGTCTTCGAGCTGGTTCACGAGCTCGCGCCGCGGATCGAGGCGGCCGTCGACGCCGACGCCCACACGATCGGCGTCAACGACGGTCCCGAGGCGGGCCGGGAGGTGCCCCACGTACACGTCCACGTCATCCCGCGGTTCGCCGACGACGGCGGCGGGCCGATCCACGTCGCCGCCGGCTCCCGCCCCGACGTGAGCGACGACGAACTCGACGCGCTCGCGGACGAGATCGCGGGCGAGTAGACTCGATCCCGGTCACGGCGACCGCTGGTTTCGGTGACGAGACCACGAAACTATTTGTCGGATGTGGACGGACTCGGCGTATGGACGACACCGAGACGCTGGCGCTGGTCGGCGCCGTCGGCGGCGCCGGCACGACCCGCACCGCCGTGGAGTGTGCCGCCGCGCTCGCGCGCGCCGGCCGCGACGTCGCCGTACTCGACGCCGCCTACGCCACGCAGGGGCTGAGCGAACTCGTCGACGGCCGGATCGATCCCGACGTGACCGCGCTGTGTCTCGATCCCGAGCGCCCGCTGGCCGACGGGCTGTACGGCCTCGACCTCCCGGTCGGGGGGCGCGTCGCGCTCGCTCCGGCCCGCGCCCCGTTCGAGCGGGTCGCCCGGGCGAAGGCCGCCGAGCCGGCCCGGGCGTTCGAGGAGCGCGTCGCCGAGGCGGGGCGGGAGTTCGACCACGTGCTCGTCGACGCGCCGCCGATCGCGGCCAACCAGGCCGTCGCCGCGGTACACGCCGTCGACCGGGTGGCGCTGGTCGCGCCGGACACCGACCACGGCGTCGACGGCGTACACAGGCAGCTGGACGCGCTCCGCGACGTCGACGCGCCCGACACGGACCCGCTGACGGTGGCCGTGGGCGCGACGGGCGACGGTCTCGACGCGGACGCGGTCGTCCCGTCGGGGCCGCCCCGGCTGACGGACGCCCCCGCCTGCCTCGGCGACGACCGGTTCGCCGAGGCGGTCGTCGACGCCGCGGGGACGCTGGTCGGGACGGAACTGGCCGTCGAGTTCGAGACCGACGGCGTCGTCGAACGCGTCCGGGCCGGCGTCGGGCGCGTCCGCGAGCGCGGCGACGCCGGGGAGTAGGCGGGCCGCCGACGGGCGGACGACGTCTGACCCCTCGCCCGGGACGGACCTCTCCACGTCGATTCCCGGGGACCGTCGCGTCGGACGTGCCGACCGCCGTCAGCGTAGGTCCGAGACGGAGCTCATCGTCCCGTCGAGGGCGTCCCGCTTGGCGACGCTCGCGTTCCCACTGTCCTCTAGCGCGCCGCGGGTCGCGTCCGCCAGCTCCGGGACCGGCTCGTGGGACTCGACGTACCCCGCGAGCGCGAACGCGGCCTCGTCGCCGCCGGTCAGCTCCAGCGCGTCCGCCCGGGAGAGTCCGCCGGCCAGCCAGTCACGGACCACTTGTCGGGCAGTCGGGCCCAGCGGCGAGACGCCGTCGACCCCACAGCGGTGGAGCGCCTTCGCCGCCGTCATCGGGGCGACGCCGGCCTCGCGGGCGCTGTCGCCGACGCTGCCCCCGCGGGCGTGGCTCTCGACGACCACCGCCGCCGCCGCGGGCGTGCACGGCAGCGCGTCGGCGTGGGGCGCGAACCGGGTCGCGAGGTCGCCGTCGGTGTCGTCGACGGTCGCGACCCCGCGCTCCTCCTGGCTCGCGGTCACCTCGATCCCCGCGGCGATCTCCGAGAGCGTCATACGTGGTCTCGCCGCCGATCCGACATAAACCTACGGCGCATATTTCTGAGATAACCTGACTTCAGGATGTAACGTACCGGTTATCGGTACGTTCGAGGGCGTTCGGAGCGGTCCGCCTGCCCGGATCCACCCACACCTAAGTATGGGTTCGGGACCGACGTTCGAGTATGGCGACGACCACGACCCTGTGTCCGGAGTGCGAGGGACGACTGCGCACGGACGGCGACGAGACGGTGTGTGGCGAGTGCGGACTCGTCGTGAGCGAGGACCGGATCGACCGCGGCCCGGAGTGGCGCAGCTTCGCCGACGACGACCGCGACCCCCGGCGGACGGGCGCGCCGCTGACCCGCTCGCGCCACGACCGGGGGCTCTCGACGGAGATCGGCCACACCCGGGTGAAGGGACGCAAGCGCCGCCAGTGGGCGCGGATGCGCCGACAGCACACCCGCGCGCGGATCTCCAGTAAGCGGGACCGCAACCGCGTGTACGGCTTCACCGAGATCAGGCGGCTCGTCTCGGCGGCGGAGCTCCCGGACTCGCTGCGCGACCGGGCCTGTACGCTGTTCGAGTCAGCCCAGGACGCCGACCTCCTGCGGGGCCGGTCGCTGGAGGGGTTCGCCGCCGCGACCGTGTACGTCGCCTGTCGCGTCGGGGGCGTCGCGCGCACCCGCGAGGAGCTCGTCGCCGACGCGAAAGCCGACGCCGACGAGCTGCGCGCCGCCTTCGACGCCATGAACCGCGAGCTCGGACTCCCGGTCGGCCCCATCGACCCCGCCGAGTACCTCCCCCGGTTCGCCACCGAGCTGGGCCTCGACACGTCCGTCGAGCGCGCCGCACGCGACTACGTGGAGACCGCCGCCGAGCGCGGGCTCACGAACGGGCGGAACCCGAGCGGCGTCGCCGCCGCGTGTCTGTACGCCGCCGCGCGCGATGAGGGAGTCGACTGCACGCAGGCGGCCGCCGCCGACGTCGCCGACGTGACGCCGGTGACGCTCCGGTCAACGTACGTGGAGCTGCGGGACGAGTGACCGGCCCGGGAGTCAGGCCACCGAACACCGACGGACCGCGTCCGCGAGCGCGTCGACGGCGCGCGCCGGCGCCGACTCCGGCGCCGACGCCGCGACCGGCGTCCCCGTCTCCAGCGTCCGGGCGAGACGCGGGTCCGCCGGCACCGCCGTCGCGGGGGCGCCCAGCGCCCGCCCGACCGCGCGCGTCGGCGGGCGGTCGACCACGCGGTTGAGCGCGACGGTCGCGAGCCCGCACTCGAGCGTCCGGGCCAGCTCGCGGGCCGCCATCGCGTCCGCGAGCGCCCACCGCGTCGACGACGCGACGAGCACGCACGCCTCCGCCGCGGCCAGGGGCGCGCCCGCGTCGACCCGCAGCCCCGCCGGGGAGTCGATCACGACGTGGTCGTAGCCGGGAACGGCGACCGCCTCCTGGAGCCGACGGACGTCCGCGACCCGCGCGCCCGCCAGCGACCGCCCGCAGGGGAGCAGGTCGACGGGCCCCGGTCTGACCGCCTCCGCGGGGTCGGCCCGCCCGGCGAGCACGTCGTGGAGGTCCGGTCCCCGCCCGCCCCCACCCGGCAGGTCGGCCATCGCGAGGTCGCCGTCGACGACGAGCGCGTCCAGCGCGGCGCCCAGCTCGTACGCCAGCGTCGACTTCCCGACGCCGCCCTTCCCGCCCGCGACCGCGAGGATCACGCCAGCCGCTCCATCGTCTCGGTCGGTACCTCGACGGCCGCCGCGCGCGCCGCGAGCGTCGCCGCGCGCTCGCGGAGCCGCGCCAGCGCCGCCGCATCGGCCGCGACGGTCCGCTCGACCGCCTCGGGGTCGATGCCCGCCTCCAGCAGCGCCGTCGCGTCCGCGAGCGAGCCCTCGGCGAACGTCTCCGCGTCGGTCACGCGCCCCTCCACGTCCGCGAGGTAGTCGGCGACGGCCGACGGAACGACCGCCTGCTCCGCGTCGGAGGTCGCCGCCGGCTGAGTCGCGTCGGCGGTCGACGCCTCGGATCGGTCGGCGTCGTCGCAGTGCTCGTCGGAGTCGAACCCGGTCGCTCCGTCGTCCGCTCCGGTCGCGACCGGATCGGCGGACTCGACCTCTGCGGGGGGAGCCGCGCCGACGACGGCCGACGGCGGACGCGCGTCGGGGAGCGTCGAACGGGCGCGGTCGAGCGGCGCCGGGTCGGCGTCGTCGGGGTCGGAGACGTCGACCAGTTCGACCGGGCGGTCGCTGTCGTCCGGGTCCGACGCCGACTGGCAGGCGTAGCCGAGCCCGACCGTCCCCTCGGCGGGGATCGTTCCGACGTAGCCGTCGGCCGACCAGCCCGGCTCCGGCAGGCCGTGACGTCTGGGCGGGAGTACCGCGCCGTCGAGACGGTTCGCTAGGCGGACGCGCCGCGCGACCGGTTCGTCGTTGTGCACGCGGACGGTGACGAGCGTCGCCGCCCCGACGGTCGTCGCCGTCGCGTCGATCGTGACCGGCATGGGGGGCGTGGTGCCGTCATCGGCGATAAACCTCGGTCCCGGTCGACCCCCGCCCGGCCTCTCGCCGCGCGACCTCACGCGCCGTCGCGCCCGCCGCCGACGAGCACGACCGGCGCGTTGAGTCGCCGCGTCGCCTCGGCGACCCCGTCGAACCGGTCGACGGCGACGACGACCGGCTCCGCCCGCTCGGCGAGACGGACGGCCGCCAGCTGCCCCGCGACGGGGTCGCCTGCGAACTCGGCCGGCTCCGCGCCCGGGTCGGCGTCGCCGGGAACCGCCGCGAGCGCGTCGGCGAACGCGGGGTACACCGCCCGCGCGAGCGCCGCCCGCGCCTCCCGTCGGCGGTTGGCGAGCGCGTCTCGGAGGCGGAGTCGCCGCTGTCTGGCGTCGCGTTCGGCCCGCGCGCGCCGTCGGGCGCGGGCCAGCGCCTGTTCGGCGGCGGCGCGCTCCGTCTCCGCCTCCGTCAGCGCCCGCGTCGCCGACGCGAACGTCGATTCGAGCTCCTTCTCGGAGCCGCCCCGCCTCCGGCCGTCCGCGTCGACATCGGCATCGGCGTCGGCGTCGCGGGAGTGGTCGGCGTCGGCGGCCGCCGAGGTCTCGGCGTCGGAGGCGTGAGCCTGACCGCCGCGGGTCGCCTGGAGCCGCCCGCGAAGCGTCGCCACGCGCTCGCGGAGTCGCTCCACGTTGTCGCCCGCCTCGGCCGCCCGGCGACGCGCCGCCGTCAGCGCCGCCGTCGCGTCCTCGGCGTCCGCGACCGCCGCCTCCGCCCGCGAGAGCTCGGAGCGGAGCTGCCGGCGCGCCTCGTCGGCCGGGTGGTCGTGGCCGCGGCTCCGCGCCGCCGCCGCCAGCGCCGTCGCCAGCGGCGGCGTCTCCGGCGTCACCGTCGCCAGCGGCCCCGCCCCGGCGCTGTCGCCCTCAAGCGCGTCCAGCGCCGCCGCCGGCGAGGCGACGTAGCCGCGGAGGTCGACCGCCCGCCCGCGGTACGTCCCGCCGTCGAGACGGAGCCTCACAGCTCGACGTCGCGCATGGCGGCCGGGTCCGGATACTCCGCGCCGGCCGCGAACTTCTCGTACGGCGTGCTCCGGGCGTCGCGCTCCTCGTAGGCGGCGGCCGCCTCCCGCACCGCCGGCCGCACGGCCGCGAACTCGTTGAACGGCCGAGTGCGCTCCACCTGGACGTCCGCGCCGTGTTTCGCGCGGAGCCGACATGCGAGGAAGGCGGCCCACTCCGTCTCCGCGAGCAGCGCCGCCCGCCCGAACCGGCGGACGACGCTGTCCTCGTGGCTCCGGCAGACGTTCCGGAGCGTCGTTCGGGCCTCGCGCGAGTACGTCGCGATCAGCAACATACACTCACTGGATCGGTATTGAATATAAACGTATCGAGGCCGAACAAAATTCGGGCGCGGGCTACAGCGGTTCGACCGTCACGTCCTCCGGGGAGACGTCGGCGACCTCCCCGTCGGGGGCCCCGGCCCCCTCGGCGTCGGCGTCGGCGACGGCGTCGCCGCGGGCCAGCGCCACGGCGCGCTCGCGCGCCTCCGTAGGGGAGCCGGCGACGAGTACCCGTCCCTCCGCCGGGCCCGCAACGACGCGGAACGCGCGGCGGTCGTCACGGTCGAACTCCGTAGCGTACGTCCGCAGGACAGTTCGGACGCGTCGCTCCGTCTCCGCGAGGTCGGCCTCGCCCTCCTCGAACGCGCGGACCGCGTCCTCGACGTTCCGAAGGGCGGAGATGCGGTCCATCTACGTCGTCCGCACGTAGCCCTGTTGCGGCTCGTAGATCTCGCCGCGAGTGCGAAGCTTCTCCAGCTGCTTTTCGGCCTTCTCGGCGTCCATCCCGGCCTCGTCGGCCCGCTCGAGGATCGTGTCCACCGGCGCGCCGGGTTCGTCGTCGTACTCCTGGGCGATCGTCTGGATGAGGTCCTTGATCCCCTTGATCCGGTCGCGCTGGGTCTTGCTCTGGCCCGTCTCGACGACGTCGGCGTCGAACTCCCCCGTCTCGGGGTCGACGCCGATGTCCTGCAGACACGAGCGGACGATCTCGATGGCGCGGTCGGCGTCGGAGGGCTCGACGGTGTCCGAGAGGCGCACGCGGGCGCTCGCCTCCGAGAGCCGCACCAGCGCCTCCAGCTTCCGGGCGGTCACGGGGACGGGCGCGTCCTCGTCTGCCCCCTTCGACCGGAGGTCGACGTAGAACTCCCGGATCGACTCCTTCGCCTCGTCGGTCATCGTCGGGAAACAGCTCCGCTTGGCGTGGGCGATGTACTTCCGCAGGAGGTCCGGCTCGATGGCCGGCGCGACCTCCCGGGTCACGTTGTCGACCTCCTGCTGGCTGAACTCCGAGGTGGCGACCTCCTCGCGCTGGGTGTTCAGCTCGCCCGCGTAGTTCGTCGTCAGGATGTGGTCCGCGAGGCGCGCGTCGTGTTCGGGGTCGGGGCTGTCGGTGACGGTGAAGATGAGATCGAACCGGGAGATGAGCGCGGGCTCTAGGTCGATCTGCTCGCCGATCGGCTCGTACTGGTCGAAGCGACCGTACTTGGGGTTGGCCGCCCCCAAAAGCGAGCAGCGCGCCTTCAGCGTCGCGTTGATCCCGGCCTTCGAGACGCTGATCTTCTGCTGTTCGAGCCCCTCGTGCATCGCCGACCGGTCGCTGCTATCCATCTTATCTAGTTCGTCGACGGCCGCGATCCCCTTGTCGGCCAGCACCAGTGCACCCGCCTCGAGCGTCCACTGCTGGCCATCGCCGAAGTCGTCGCGAACCGCCGCCGCGGTGAGGCCCGCCGCCGAGGAGCCCTTCCCGGAGGTGTACACCGAGCGCGGCGCGATCTGTTGGATGTATGACAGTAGCTGGGACTTTCCAGTTCCCGGATCCCCTATCAATAGCATGTGAAGGTCGCCGCGGATCCGCGAGCCGTCGGGGAGATGTTTGGTGACGCCGGAGAACAGCTGGAGGATCATCGAGAGCTTCTCCTGGTCGTAGCCGTAGATCGCGGGCGCGACCGACGCGATCATCTTCTCGTAGAGGTCGGGGTCGTCCGACAGCTCGATGATCTCGCGTTTGTCCGCCTCCGTGATGTCCATGTCCTCGAACTCCTCGTCCTCGATGACGACCGAGACGCCCTCCATGTACGGGTCGAAGACGGTCGTCTTCTCCTGGCCGCTGGTCACCTGCTCCATCTCCAGCCGGCCGACGACGGTGACGTGGTCCCCGGGGGTCACCTGCCCGCAGACGTCGTCCTCCAGGTTCACGTCGATGCTCTGGGGCGTCTCGCCGCCGCGCAGTCCCTCCGGCGACTCCTGAACGCGGAGCTGCTGGGAGTCGATGAACTTCGACTCGTTGTTGTTGACGCGGAACGGCCCCTGTCGCTCGCAGCCCTGGCACTCGTGGGGCTCCTGGAAGCCGGAGTCGTTCTGCGGGATGTACGTCATCGTCCCGCAGCGCTGGCACTCGAACGCCGCCTCGACGATCTTCGGGCGCACGTCGGTCGCCTTCCGGACGATCCCCTGGACCGCGACCAGCGAGCCGATGTGGTCGTCGCTGACGCGGACCGCCCGGATGTCGATCGTGTTCTCGCGCGGGAGGGTGCGGAGGCGGACGTGCGCCTGCCCCAGCGAGATGTCGACCGGGAGGTCGTACGTCCGGAGGGCCTCCTCGGCGACCTCCTGCATCTCGCCCGGACGGTTGAGGTAGCGCTCGGCGAGGTCGGCGTCGTACGTGTACAGGTCGTCGTACTCGACGTACAGCGAGCGGCGCTCCTTCGGGTAGTTCTGGGCGAGGCGCGCGATCTCGTCGCTGTAGTACGTCCGATAGAAGCTGAGGAAGGCGTCGACGTCCTGTCCCTCGGCGGCCTGGCTCATTGGGTGTGGGTAGTCGCCTCATCAGGTAAGAACTGTCGCCTCCGAGCGGAAGTGGTTCGCCGCGGAAGCTACTCCGTGACGTCGTCGGGCCAACGCTCGTCGAACTCGTAGTCTTCGGCCCAATTGATCCGGCTGTCTCGCTTTTCGGGTTCATCGACGCGAAACGAGATCGTCACGTCGTACTCGTCGCGTCGGACGAGATAGAGCGTGTCGAGTTCGTCACAATGAACGAGGACGAGGTCGGTTTCAGTAGGGCCCGGAACGACGTTCCCCTTGCCATCGAACCTGATCCGTCCGTCGATCAGATAGCCGGGAGTGATCACGGTTCGGTAGTGTCCCCCGTCCGGTGATTCGGCAAGCAGGTCGTACGGACGATCTGTGGTTGGTTCGTGGATTCCGATCCCAGCGGCTTCGAGGGTATTGATCACTCGGCGGCCATCCTGCCGGGGGATCGACATCGTCTCGGGCGGCCAGTTGTTGTCGAACTCGTACTGTTCGGCCCAGTTCGTGGTCCGATCGTTTTGCTCTGCGGCCTCGGTTCGCAGGAATATTCTCGACCCGATGTCCGATTCGGGTAGTAGGTACATCGACTCCAGTTCGTGACAGTATCCGATAAAGAAGTCCACGTCATCCTCGTACCGCTTGTACACGTTTCCGCTTCCGTTCGTGTGCTGTGAGACGCCACGTATCGTAACTCCGTCTCCCTCGTATGCGGCAGTTTTCACTTGAATCGAGTAACACTGATCGCCCGAACTGATCGCGAGGTCGTACCGCTCGTTGTCGTTCACCGGTCGGAGGACCGGTATTTCACGGCGTGCCAACTCCGCGACGACAACGGCTTCGGTGTAATCTCTCTTTCGATGACTCGGCAGCTCGTCTAACGAACGCATACGCCGGTTGGTTCGCTATCGTATATGAGTTCGAGGCGAGGCCGAACCGAATGGGACCGCCCAGATTTGAACTAGGGGCTTGAGCACCCAAGGCTCAGAGGTTACCAAGCTACCCCACGGTCCCGTGTCGATACCACTCCCGTCGATCGACTAAACCGTTCCGTTCGTCCGTACCCCCTTCCACCGCGATCAATACCGTCCCCGACCCGCCTATCTCACAGCCCGAGGCCGAAGACCACGGGGATGCCGAGCGTCGTCACGGCCGCGAAGGTCGCCTGCAGCGGCGCGCCCACTTGCACGCAGTCGGTAAAGCGGTAGCCGCCGGGAGCGTAAACGAACAGGTTCGTCCGACAGTCGACGGGCCTCACGGGTGCCGCGAGGACCGACGCGGCGACGAACAACACCTCGGGCGCGAGCACGGCGAGTGCGACGCCGGAGGCCGTGAAAGGGAGCGTGGGACGGAGATCGAGACAGCGTCGACACAAAGCACATACTCCACGAGCCGACACCTGTTCCGGTGAGATCGCCCTCCACGTCCCGAAGACGGCAGATCGCTGCCCTGGGAAGTCTGCCGGCTCTCGGATCGACGGCAGGCTGTGTCGCCGACGATGGTCCCGGGGCCGGGAACCGAACGGAGTCGCCGACGAGCGACCCGGACACGTCCACCGCGACGATGACCGGGTCCGGAGCCGACGCCCCCGTGTCCGTCGAGTCGGTATCGGTCGCCGACTTCGTGATCTACCCGCTGGCGAGAGTCCACCCGCACGTTCACCGGCGACCGGGGATTCGGTACGTCGTCGTCAGCCTGACCACGTCGCGTTCCGACCGAGAAGCCAGGGATCGGTTCGGACTCGAACTGAACGGCGAGGAAGCCCCGTTCGCCTCGCGTCAGCCGGTCCCGTGGGAGGCGTCGACGACCGACGTGGCGTTCGCGGCGTCGAAGGACACCACGCACGACAGCAGCCGGCTGTCGTTTGACGGCGAGACGCTCGGAGCGCTTCCGGCCGATGTGATCGACCGCCTGAACGCGCCGCCGGTGTTCGAGGTGGGCGAGCCGACCGTCTCGCCCGATGAGGTCGCCGACGGCGCGACCGCGATCGCAACCGTCGAGGTCGACGTCCGGAACGTCGGCGACGGTGAGGCCGCGACGGTCGGACTCGACTGGGGGTCCGGCCGGTGGTCCGCCGACGTTCCCGTCGTGGAGGGCGTCGGAACCGGAGAGGGGACCGCGACCGGGACGGCCGACGCGCTCGGGACGGACGCGCTCCCGTCGCGATAGCGCCGCGCTACAGCTCCTCGTTGTCCGCAATCTCCATGTCCGCGACGATCTCGTTCGGCGACCGCCCGCCCCAGCGGCGTCGGCGACAGCCCGTCGATGAACTCCCACTCCAGCAGCTTCCCGACCGCGTGGGTGGTCGGCACCTCGCCGATCATGCGATCGTTGAGCGCCTTCGCGCTTTTGCCGGCGACGACGACGTTCGCGAGCGTCTCCTCGGCCGCCGAGGCGGTGTCGTACACCGTCGTCACGTCCTCCATTTCCCCTTTCAGGAGCCTGAACGCCGTCTCGTCCTCGGTCCCCTCCATCGAGGAGTGGTAGCTGGCGTCCGGCTCGACGAGGACGTACACCGTCCCCTCGTCGTGGTAGTCGGGGCGGCCCGCGCGCCCGAGCATCTGCTCGAACTCCTGGACCGAGAGCCACTCGATCCCCATCGCGAGCGTGTCGAAGATCACCTGCGAGGCGGGGAAGTCGACGCCGGCCGCGAGCGCGGCGGTGGTGACGACCGCCGCCAGGTCCTGGTCGCCGAACTCCCGCTCGACGCGCTTGCGCTGGCGGTAGTCGAGGCCCGCGTGGTACGGCGCGGAGTCGTACTCCAGCTTCCGGGAGATCTCGTGGCACCGGCGGCGGGAGTTGGTGAAGACGATCGTCTGGCCCCGATACCCCTTCGAGGACGTCGAGTCGAAGATCGGCGAGGTGCCGACCACCCACGCGGTCGGGAAGCTGCTGGAGTGGGAGTTCATCGACGGGCTGTCGCCGACGCCGCTGGGGCGGGCGGTCGCCGACAGGTACACCCACTGGGCGGGCGAGCCGCGCTCCTCGGTGTAGTGTTTCAGCCGGGAGATCGTCCCGTCGAGGCGGTGGCCCCGCCCCTCCTCCTTCAGGGTGTGGATCTCGTCGATAACGACCGTGCCGATCTCGCCCATGTCCTTGCCCGTGCGGAGCCCGTGGTCGATCCCCTCGTAGGTGCCGACGATCACGTCGGCGTCCGGGTCGAACCGGTTGCCGTCGTCGTTGATCCGGGAGGCGCCCACGCGGATGGTCACGTCGAGCACGTCGCCGTAGCGCTCCTCGAAGTCCTCGTGTTTCTGGTTGGCAAGCGCCACCAACGGGACGAGAAACAGGAGCTTCCCCTCGCCGTTGAGCGCGCGGTTCACGCCCGCCAGCTCGCCGACCAGCGTCTTGCCGGTCGCCGTCGCGCTCACCACGAGCTGGTCGTCGCCGTCGAACAGCCCGTTGCGCGCCGAGAGACTCTGGACCGGGAGCAGCTCGTCGAAGCGCCCCTCGACCCGCTCTTGGAGCGCGGGATGGAGGGTCAGCTCGTCCGTCCGGACGGGGTCCACCTCGTCGGTCGTCGCGGAGATCGTGTCGAACTTCGTGAGATCGGGGTCGAGGTTCCCCTCCAGGAGGTTCGTGATCCGCTCCAGGTCCTGCACCTCGAACAGCAGGTCCTCCAGGCGCTCCCGGGCGCTGCCGGTGAACTGCCCCTTGTAGGAGAGCTCCCGCTCCAGCTCCCGTTTCGCGCAGTCGGGGCAGATGTCGTCGCGGTCGGCTTTCACCGCGGTGTCGGAGGTGACCGGGGAGTAGCGCCCGGCGTCGGCACAGTAGCGGCAGGTGCGCACCTGCTTGGCGTCGAGCTGGTACGCCGACAGCATCGCCTGCAGGCGGTCGCGGTCGCCGGTGTGCGTCTGCTCGGAGATGCGGATGCGCCGGGCGGAGCGCGCCAGGTCGACGAACTGGTCGGGCTGGCGCGGCTCGTCGCCGCCCTTCACGACGACGGTGAAGTCGTCGTCGCGCTCGTGGAGGAACAGGGTGTCGACCCGCGGGAGTTGCTCGGACACGGTGATCGGGTTGTGGGAGGTAGGGGAATGCAGTATTTCAGCGGTTCGGCTTCCGTGTGTGGGTCGGTGTCGTGGGTTCCGATGTAGTTGTCGCCGGTGGTGTCGTCGTGGCTGGTGCTGTCGTCGTGGGGCTGGTGGCTGATACTGTTATCACGGCTACGGAGGAGCGAACGACCGCGTAAGCCTCCCCAGCCGACTCGCTCCCTCGCCGTCGCTCGGTCGTTCGTCCCTCGCGCGTGTCCGGCGCGGACTACCCGAGACCTCCGGTCCCGTGAGATCACACTCGCTGCGCTCACGGCTCACTACGTTCACGGGTCGCTACGCTTCCCGTTCACCTCGCGGTCTCCCTTCGGTCGCCCGCGCCCCGCTCGCCGTTCGCATCGAGACCCTACTGCGCTCGGCCTCGTATCGCTCGCGTGATCGGAGCCGTGCCGGCACGCGCCACCGTCGGATCCGCCCATCCGTCGTCCGTCCGCCGGTCGCTGTCCGGCTACTCGTCCAGGACCCGGATCGTGTCGTCGCCGTGGGGGACGACACAGATGAACGCCGCCTCCTCGTCGCCGTCGTTGTGGTAGGAGTGGACCACGCCCGCGGGGATAAGCATCGTCGACCCGGCGGAGACGCGGTGTCGCTCGGCGTCGCCCTCGCGCCCGAAGGTGACGGTATACTCCCCCGAGAGCACGTACTGCTCGTGTTCGACCTCGTTGGTGTGTCCCGGCACAGTCGCGCCGGGCGCGAGGGTGAACCGCCGCATCGCGAAGTTCGGCGCGCCGTCGGCGTCGTCGAGGAGGACGGCCCTCGACATCCCCTCGCCCGCGTCGACCGCCGTGCTCTCGACCGCTGCGGCGTGCTTCACGACCGGCGACGGGTCCGTCCGCGCCTCCGGCGTCTCGGTGTCGCTCATACACCGGGGATTGGGCCCGTCCGACATAACTTCCGGCGGCCCGTTTATACAGCGGCGGCGAGTACCGCCGACCATGCGAGGAATCAGGATCGGTCGGGTCGCCGGCATCCCGGTCCAGTTGAACTGGACGTTTCTCCTTGTGCTGCCGCTGTTCGCGTACCTGATCGGGAGCCAGGTCGGGGAGTTCTCCGGCGTCGTCGCCGACGTGTTCGGCGTCGCCATCCCGGCTGACGCGCTCACCGCCGGGACGCTCCCCTGGGTGCTCGGCACCGCCGCCGCGCTCGGGCTGTTCGTCTCCGTGCTGTTCCACGAGTTCGGCCACTCGCTGACGGCGATGCGCTACGGCCACCGGATCGAGGCGATCACGCTGTGGCTGTTCGGCGGCGTCGCCCAGTTCGAGGAGATGCCCGAGGACTGGAGACAGGAGTTCGCCATCGCGGTCATGGGACCGGTCGTGTCGGTCGCGCTCGGCGTCGTCGCGTACGGCGTCCTCGTCGGCGTCCGGCTCCCGGCCACCGTCGCGTTCGTCGTCGGCTACCTCGCGCTGATGAACCTGGTGCTTGCGGCGTTCAACATGCTCCCCGGCTTCCCGATGGACGGCGGCCGGGTGCTGCGCGCGCTGCTTGCCCGCAAGCGCCCGCACGCGCGGGCGACCCGGATCGCCGCCGAGGTGGGGAAGGTATTCGCGTTCCTCCTGGGACTGGTCGGCCTGTTCGGCGGCAACTGGCTCACCGTCGGACTGGCGTTCTTCGTCTACATCGCCGCCTCCAGCGAGGCCCAGCAGACCGTGATGCGGGCCGCCTTCCAGGACGTCACCGTCGCCGACGTCATGACCCCCCGCGAGCGGCTCCACACCGTCGCGCCGCGCGATAGCGTCTCGACGCTGATGGAGCGGATGTTCCGCGAGCGCCACACGGGCTACCCCGTGATGAACAGGGGGCGACTCGTCGGGATGGTGACGCTTGAGGACGCGCAGGGCGTCTCCGACGTGGAGCGGGACGCCTACACCGTCTCCGACGTGATGGCGTCGGACGTCGTCAGCGTCGCAGCCGACGACGACGCGCTCGTTGCGCTGGAAACGATGCAGAAGCGGGACGTCGGCCGGCTCGCCGTCGTCGACGCCGACGACGAGCTCGTCGGACTCGTCTCCCGGACCGACCTGATGACCGCGTTCGACGTCATCAAGCGCGGCGGCCGGGAGTCGCTCGGGCTCGGCGGCGACTCCGGCCGGCTCCCGGACGTCGGCGGTCGGGGCGTCTGAGCGGCGACCGACCGCTCGCTTCACTCGGTCGGACGCGCCGATCGGCGGACCGCCGGCCGTCCACGGTCGGTCACGGCAGGAAGGTCCAGGTGCGAGAATTGAACCCGCGTCTCAGCCTCCACAAGGCTGAAGGATAGTCCACTACCCCAACCCGGACACGCATCCGGAGGTAATCCGGTGTGACTCAAATACGTTACGACTCCGCCGGTCCGTCTGGGTGCGAGACCCACGCACGGAAGCGGGACTAATGATCAGGATGAGGAGGGTGGGCACGCGGCTCGAACGACCGGGGGCACCGGCGGAGCCACACGCGGCCGGGAGGTCCGGCGCCGATCGGTTCGTTGCTCGGTCCTGTGTGGAACAGTCGGTGGGAGACAGATATCGGTGGGACGACGCCGCCTCGGGGGTCGTCTTCGCGGGGACGGCGCTGCTGCTCGCCACGGGCTGTCAGCACCCCGTCCGCAAGTCGAAGGTCGTCGGGGGGCGGGCCGCCCCGACCGTCGCGCTTTTCTCGCCCGATCGCCTACCGGACGCCAGCAGTGGCCATTACGGACAAGATCTACCTGAAGAACCACCGGCAGATCGCCTCACAGCTCGACGCCAGCATTCCGAAGGGGGCGTTCAAGGGCGCGACGCTGGATCTGGTCTTCAGCGGCGACGGCCTCGCGGACCTCGACGAGACCACCCGGGAGCGGGTGCTGGAGTTCGCCGAGGACTTCCTCGACTGCGGCTGTGACGACGCGCCGTACTGCGGCCACCCCGAGCGGAAGTTCGTCCGCTACCTGCTGGAGCTGCGCGCCCAGGGACTCGGTCCCGACGCCATCGTCGACGTGATGGGCGACGACTACATGCTGTACGCCTACCCCGGCGACGTGCTCTCGTTCCTCGATTCGGCGGTGCGGACGCTGGAGGCGACGGAGTCGCTCGCGGCCGTCGAGGGCGACGAAGAGGCGAGAGAGAGGGCGCGACGGGCCCGCGACGCGCTGGCGCGATAGTCTAAGGACCCGTCACGTCGTCGCTCGTCGGCCGGACCCGGACGGCTCCCGGTGGACGGGGCCGCGGTCGGGGTCGACGTGTCGGAGCCGGACGCGGTAGTCGGCCTCTAATGCCCGCGTAACCGTCGAACTCGCGTTAATCTGGGTTGATCGCGGTTCGCGACGGGCGGTGTTCATGTCGAATCGCGACGACAGTCGATCCATGATCCGACAGCCGATCCGCTCCCGAACGGACGCCGACCGTCCCGCGAGCGAGCGCGTCCTCGAGCGCGTCGCGGCCGCCGAAGGAAGCGACCCCGCCGACTTGGGGGCACAGCTGTACGACGCCGTCGACGCGGACGCGCTCGACGCGCTGGTCGCTCACGCGTCGTCGGAGCTGACGGTCGAGTTCGTGTACTGCGGGACCACGGTCCTGGTGAGGGTCGACGAAACGGGCGCCGTCGCCGTCGAGGCGGAGGAGCGAGCGGCGACCCCTCGTGACTAACCCAGCTGGTACGGCTCGTCGTCCTCGCGGTCGTCGTCGAGCTCCTCGAGGAGCACGACGTCCTCGGCGTCGTCGGACGCCTCCAGCTTGTCCTGGAGGAACGTGACGTACGCCTTGTACTCGTCGAGCTGCTCGCGGAGGTGTTCGGCCTCCAGTTCGAGGCGCTCGTGCTCGCGGACGAAGCTCTTGGGCACCTCGACGGTCGGCGGGAACGACTCGTCGTCGGCCGCCTCGACCCGGCTCTCGGGCACGACCTCCACCTGTCCGTCGTGGGCGACGAGGGTGTCGACGTAGTCGCGGAACACCGCCGACAGCGACAGGTCGCGCTCGTCGGCGATCTCCCGCAGGGCCTCGAAGGCGTCCTCGTTGACGCGGAAGGAGACCGTCTTGTTCTTGCTCCCCATTGCCACACGGTCGCTCGCGGCGCCACTTAACGGTTCGTCAGACGCTCACGCGGCCTCGCCCCGCGTCGGCGGGAGCCGGACGGGAAGCCACGAGAGACGACGCCGACGGAACAGGGGCGGTGGGGCCGGCGACGGCGGGGCCGGTGGCGACAGAGTTGGCGACGGCAGGGCCGGTCGGGCCGGGGCGCCGCGACCGGGTTACGCCGGCGCCTCGTCCTCGAGTTCGTCGGCGTCGTCGAGCGAGCGCAGCGCCGCGACGGCGGCGTCGCGGTGCTCCTCGACCGGCAGGTCGTACCGGTCGCGGGCCATGCGGGCGTACTCGTTGCCCTCGTCGTCGAACGCCTCGATCCGGTCGAGCGTCCGCGCGGCCGTCTCGGTGACCCAGCGGTCTCGGGTCGCGGCGTCGACAGTGGCGATCGACTCCGGCCGCACGGAGACGTTGACGCTGCCGTCGTCCGTCTCGTAGGTGCGCGGCTTGCCGACGACGGCGACGTACGCGGGCGGCTCCAGCTCGCGGAGGGCGCTTGCGGCCTCCGGCTGGTACTGCCCGGCGTAGGTGAAGAACGTCCCCGTCGGGTCGACGATGCGGCCGCGCCAGTACTCGCTGTCCTCGCCGACGTCCTCCTTCTCGGTGAGGGTGCCGACGACGAACACGCGGTTCGCGCGCTCGCCCGTCGGGAGCAGCAGGTACAGCGGCGCTCGCTCGTCCTCCGACTCCTTGAACGTGTAGCTGGCGTCGTTGTACTCGGCCGCGAACACGCGGCGTGCGACCTCTCGGGTGGGAACTGACTGGCTCATTACAGGGACCTCGCGCGGATCAGCAGCGATTCGGCGTTGACGGCGTCGTCGCCGTCGGCGGCGCCGGACAGTTCCTCGAAGTCGTCGGCGAGCACGTACCGGCCCAGCGTCGGGCCGCGCACGCGGTAGTAGCGACCGACGACCCGGTCGCGCATCTCCTCGCCCACGACGGTCGTGTCGAGCGCGTCCTGGGCCATCTCCTTGGCCTCCGCGAGCCCGATGCCGGTGAGTTCGGCGGTGGCCTCTTGATTGAAGATGACCTCCTGGACGGCGTCGCCGTCGTCGAGCACCGCCTTGATCCGGAGGTCGAACTCGCCGTCGGCCTGGCCGTGCTCGTTGCAGCGGCCGTTCTGGAGCACGCGCGTGCAGTCGTCCTCGGGACAGCGCTTGATGAGGCCCGAGCCAGACTGGATGTCCACCAGCGCGCCCTCGACCTCGTCCGAGTCGTCGCCGACCTCGACCTCCTCGTCGAGTTCGGTGATCGTGGTCGTCCGGTTGAGCTTCACCGAGTAGTCGCCCTGGTACTCGTCGGTGACGACGTTCGAGAGCGCGTAGCTTTGTCCCTCCTCCAGCGTCTCCAGCTCGCTGGTCGAGAAGGAGACGAACTTGATCGTGCCGGACTCGTCGCCGAGCAGGCCCACCTGCGCGATGGAGTCGTGGTTGGGGTCCCACAGGTCGGCCACCTTCACCTGAAGATCGACCCACTGCTCGTCCTCGTCGATGTCGCCGACGAGCGCTTCCTCGCTCCCGCCGGCGCCGAGCTCGTCGCGCTCCAGCCCCGCCTCGTCGAGGTAGGAGTTGACGACGCTCCGGCGCGCCTCGTCGACGGGGACGCTGTACTCGTTCACCAGCGAGGCGAGGCGCTCCTCGATCTCCTCGACTGTGAGGTCCAAGTGGTCTGAGAACTGCTCGTGTATCTCGTCCGCGTGGGATTGCAGGTCTGCCATGGTTCTCCTGCCTCCGAGTTTGTTTCGGTGGGAGGCGTACGATCGTTGGTGCTCGACGCTATTTAGTATTCCGTGACCGGATCGGAAGTGGAACTCCCAGACGGCGCCCGGAACGACGAAACGACGCGGCGGCGTCCGAGACGCCGGATCTCGGGATCAAGGATCCGAGCGGGCGGAGCGTGCTGCGGCAGGCTGCGGCGGACGCGGGCAACGGACTGATACTTCGGGCGGACGCAGGGGTCGACATGGGACTGGGCGACAGATTCCGGCGCGTGATCCGGCAGCAGGCGCGCAAGGCCGGCCGGGAGTACGCGCGCAGCAAGCGCGCCTACGAGGAGGGTCGCGAGTGGGGGGAGAACCACGCCGCGGAGTTCGGCCTCCCCACCGACGACGAGGACCGCGGTCGGGTCGTCTGTCGCCGCCACGCCGAGAAGCGCGCCGTCGCGGTGAACGCCGACGGGGAGCCGGCGTGTTTCGACGAGGGGCATCCGGACTGCGAGGGGTGCGCCGAGGACGTTCGAGAGGGACGCGTGCAGACGTGGTAAGCGAGGGCGACCGAAGGGAGCCCTCGGCAAACGGCGGCGAGATCCTCGGGCCGAGCCGCTCAGCGGAGAGCTACCGGTCGGGCCCGCGACGACGGCGGAGCGGTCCCCGTCCCCTTATCAGCCGTCCGATCCACACGACGACAATGGACCGACCCGTAGTCGCCGTGATCCTCGCGGGCGGCACCGGCTCGCGGCTGTACCCCGCCTCCCGGAGCGACCGACCCAAGCAGTTCCTCGCGCTCGGTCCCGGCGACGACAGCCTCCTCGCCCGCACGGCCGCCCGGACCGGCTTCGCGGACGCGACGCTGATCGCCACCCGCCCCGAGTTCGCCGACGAGGTGCCCGACCACGCGCCCGACGCCGAGGTCGTGGTCGAGCCCGCCGGGAAGGACACCGGTCCGGCGGTCCTCTACGCCACCCGCCGCGCCCGCGACGTCGTCGACGGCGACCCGGTCGTGGTCGTCCTCCCCGCCGACCACCGCGTCCCCGGCGCGGACGCGTTCGAGGCGACGATGGCCCGCGGCGCGCGCGTCGCCGCCGACACGGAGCGGCTCGTCGCCTTCGGTGTCGAGCCGACCCGGCCGGCGACCGGGTACGGCTACATCGAGCCGGGGGCGGCGCGGACCGCCGGCGACGATGGCGACGACGGTGACAGCGACCACTGTAACGACAGCGACGCCGGCGGCGATTCGTACCATGAACTCGCCGCGTTCCACGAGAAGCCGGACGCCGAGGCCGCCGCGGCGTACGTCGAGGCGGGCTACTACTGGAACGCGGGGATCTTCGCGTGGACGCCCGCGGTGCTGTTCGCGGAGGCGCGCGACACGGCGCTCGGCCCCCTCGTCGACGCGCTCGACGACCCCGAGCCGGAGCCGGAAGCCGGGTTCGCCGCCGTCGACCCGGTCAGCATCGACTACGCCGTGATGGAGGGCGCGGAGAACGCGGCGGTCGTCCCGGCGACGTTCGCGTGGGACGACCTGGGCGCGTGGGACGCGCTCGACCGCGTGCTCGACCCGGACGCCGACGGCAACGTCGCCGCCGACGGCGCCGAGACGCTGGCCGTCGACGCCGCGGACAACGTCGTCGCCGGCGACAGGACGCACGTCTCGCTGGTCGGCGTGGACGGGCTGTGCGTCGTCGCCTACGGCGACCGCGTGCTCGTCGTGCCGAAGGACGAGGCTCAGCGCGTCCGCGAGACGGTCGACCGGCTGCGGGAGCGCGGCGAGTTCTGAGGTCGGATACCCGGATCCGACGACGGCTCAGGAGCGCAGGCGCCCGCCGTCGACGGGCAGCGCCGCGCCGTTAACGAACGACGCGCGCTCCGAGGAGAGGAACGCGACCACGTCGCCCAACTCCCGGGGGTCGCCGATACGGTCCAGCGGGATGTCGCCGGCCCAGTCGGCGACGCCCTCGTCGTAGCTGTCGTACTCGCCGCGCTCCAGGGCCGCCTCCACGAGCTCCTCGATGCGGGCCGTCTCGTGTGCGCCCGGCAGCACGGCGTTCGCGCGCACGTCGGGCGCCCACTCCCGCGAGACGGTCTTCACGAGCCCGATCACCGTCCGGCGGACCGCGTTGGAGAGCACGAGTCCGTCGATCGCCTCGCGGACGGACGTGGAGGTGATACACGTCGCCGTCCCCGCGTCGCTGTCGGTCAGATGGGGACGCGCCGCCCGGAGCGTCCGGACGGCGCTCATCACGAGCGTGTCGAAGGCGCCGCGCCACTGCTCGTCGGTCGTGTCGTCGAACGCGCCCGGGGGGACGCCGCCGGCGCTCGTGACGACGTGGTCGAGCCCGCCGAACTCCTCGACGGTCGCGTCCACGAGCGCCGCCACGTCGTCGGGGTCGGTCACGTCCGCCTCGACTGCGAGCGCCCCGCCCGGCTCGTCGGCCAGCGCCGCCTCCGCCTCCGCGAGGCGGTCGGGCGTCCGCCCGCAGACCACCACGTTCGCTCCCTCGGCCGCCAGCGACGCCGCCGACGCGAAGCCGAGACCGCTCGAACTCGCCGTCACCAGCGCCGTGTTCCCGTCGAGTCGCAGATCCATACCGCGGCGTTCGACGGATGAACATAAAAAGCCGGCACAGCCGGCAGACGGTGCCTCGCCCGCTGGCGGGCTACTCCGAGCGCCTGACCCGGACGGCGCCGGTGCCGGTGATGCCGACGAGGATCGGCGCGACGACCTCCCGTCCCTGGACGGCGTCGCCGGCGTCGTCGCTCACGAGCTTCATCAGGTCGGGCGCGGTGTGGTTCACCTTCACCTCCGCGTCGTCACAGGCGTCGTACACGCGGTCGGGCACGTCGTACAGGTCGGTGCCGGCGGCGATCTCGATCCGCACCGGCGCCGACAGCGCCTCCGCGAACGCGATCGTCTCGCGGGACTTCACGACGTTGTCGCGGGCCGACGACTCGACGCTCGAGACGTTCGCCCGCGAGGTTCCCAGCATGTCGGCGATGTCGGCCTGCCTGACGTCCCGTTCGCGCAGCGCCAACACCTCCGCCTGCCGACGGGTGAGCACGCTCCGGTCGGCGTCGAAGCCGGCCCGGTCGAGCAGCTCGTCGGCGTCGACCGCGTCGGCGTCCGCCTCGTTCGACATGGAAGCGACTCGAACCCGAACGAGTAAAAAGCATGTCCGGACTGTCCGTCCGCGGCGCCGCCCGTCGGTCGATCCTACCCGCCCCAGAAGTTGTCGCGGGAGCCGAGGCGCTCGCCGCGCGTCGCCTCCGTCGCGTCGTCGATCTCCTCGGTCTCCCCGTCGGGCGCCTCCTCGCCCTCCTTCTCGAGGGAGAGCCGCTCGACGACGCGGTTCGCCTTCGCGTGGTTCTGTTTCACCCGGTCGATGCGGACGACCGCGCGGGCGGGGGGGAGCAGGCCGTCGACCATCACGATGAAGCCGTCGTCGGTGCGGCCGACGCCGGCGCCGCTCTCGTGGATGTCGTCGACCTCGACGGTGACCTCCTCGCCGGGCTTCACGGGCTGTTGTTTCAGGTCCGAGACGGGCATGTCGTAGTCGTTGCACCACTCGGCGCCGCCGCGGTTGCCGTAGTGCTGACAGCCCATGCCCTGGATCCGCTCGGAGAACCGGGGGCAGTCATCCGCGAGTGGACAGTCCGCCATGCGGACAGGTACCGCCGGCACGGTCTAAACGCTTCCGTCTGTCGCCCTCAGTCGCCGAGCGTCCCGCTCGCGCCCGCCGGTCGGCGCCGCCGTCCCGCTGTCAGGGGGCTTTTCGTCGGCGCACTCGTACTCCGGGCGTGAACCGTCGCGCCCCGGAGCTCGCGCTCGTCACCGGCCTCCTGCTCGCGGTCCCGATCGGCGGCTTCGCGCTGTGGGCGACCGGCGACGTGTCGCGCTCGCTGCTCACGGGCGCCGGGCTGTCGTACCCGTTCGCCGTGTACGCGGTGTATCACGACGACGACCCGACGACGGTGCTGCCGCCGCGGGCCGTCGCCGTCGCGGGCGGCCTCCTCGGCGCCGTCCCGTTCGCGGACGCGGTCGTCGCCGACGCCGCTCTCCCGGGGGTCGTGCTCCGTGGAGCGTTCCTGGGGCTGCTGGTCGCCGCGCCGGCGTGGGCGTACGCGCTCGGCTACGGCCGCGCCGCGCGACTCCCGGACGGCCGGCTGTCGCTGGCCGGCGCCGGCGTCGCCGGGGCGGCGCTACTGCTCGCGGGGCTGCTCGTCGGAACGCCGTTCGGCGCGGCCGCGGCGCTGGTGGTGTGGCTGACCGGCGCGCTCGCGGCCCGCAGCGCCGGCTTCCGTGCGACCGAGGACGCCCGTCTGGGCGCGGTCGGTGCCGGCGTCGTCCTCGGCGTCGCGCTCCTGTTCGCGACGCTGCTGGGGGGACAAACGACGGCCGCGGCGGTGCTGTCGGCCGTGACGCTTGCGCTCGCGCCGGCCGTCTACTACGGGCTGACGGCCGAGACGGCCGCGTTCGAGTGACCGGCGGCCCCGCCTCGCGGCCACATGTCGACCCCGGCGATGGGGCGGTCTCGGCGAGGGTTCGGTCCCGGCGACGGGTGGATTCCGACGATGGTCTAGCCGACCGGCGGCGCGGTCGCTCGCAAAGCTGGCTGACAGGCGGTCCCGCTCGCGGCGTCCCCGGTGGAGGGTGTCGACACGCCGTCGGACCGCGCTCCCGCGTCCCGGCGTGCCGTCGAACTCACCGCATCGGCGACCGTGGTGGCGGGATCGTACTTGAGGTCTCGGGGGTCGCGCCGGCGGCCGGCTACAGGAACTCCCGGACCTCGGAGTACCACATGTCGTGGTCGTCGACGCGGCCGACGCGCTCGGCGACGTCGACGGCGAGCGCGTGCCAGCAGCGCTGCTGCGGGTCCGCCGGGTCGAGGTTGTAGGCGGCGTCCTGACAGTCACAGCCCCCGCCCTCGACGACGTGTTCGGCGCGGTGGCCGACGACGACGGTGAAGTCGCGGTACGCCTTCACCCGGCCCTCCGACACCGCCTCGATGGCGCGCCGGCCGCGGTCGCCGTGCGTGTCGATGATCTCGCGGGCGATCGCCGGCTCCAGTTCGCCGGCGGCCGCCAGCGCGGCGCGCCAGTCCTCGGCCGCCAGATCGGCGAGGGCGGCCGGGTCGAGGGCGCGTCCGTCGGCGTCCGCGTTCCCGTCGGCGTCAGCGTCCGCGTCGGTCCCGTCCCCGCCGGACGCGGGAGCGTCGGGTGCAGTCGGGGCGGCGTCGTCGACGCCGTCGCCCTGGCCGTGGGTCACGTCGCGCCCGTTGCGGTGGCCGCGGCAAAACGCTTCGGACCGCGCGGTTTAATCCCGCCCGCATGCCACGTCGAACCGAGATGGAGGTCACCGAGGGCGGCGTCACCGTCGAGGTCGAGGGGGCGCGCGACGGCGCGAGCGAGGGCCGCGCCGACGAGGTGTTCTACAACCCCGAGATGGAGCTGAACCGCGACGTCACGGTCGCGACGCTGCGGGCGTACGCCGACCGCGAGCCCCGGGCGGAGACATACCTCGACGCGATGGCCGCCTCCGGCGTCCGCGCCGCGCGAGCGGCCGCCGAGGGGTACGAGGCGACCGCAGCCGACGTCGACGCCGACGCCGTCGCGCTGGCCGGGCGCAACCTCGCGCCCTACGGCGGCGAGGCGGTCGAGCGCGACGCGAACGCGCTGCTGCACGAGGGCTTCTTCGACGTGGTGGACGTCGACCCGTACGGCTCGCCGATGCCGTTCGCCGACGCCGCCGTCGCGGGCACCCGGAACCTGCTGTGTGTCACCGCGACCGACACCGCGCCGCTGTGTGGCGCCCACTTCGAGTCGGGCGTCCGCCGGTACGACGCGGTGCCGCGCAACACCGAGTATCACCCCGAGACGGGGCTGCGCGTGCTGATCTCCGCGCTCGTCCGCCGGGCGGCCGCCCGCGACAAGGCGGCGACGCCGGTCTGCTCGCACGTCTCCCGCCACTACGCGCGGACCTACCTCGAACTGGAGGCGAACGCGACCGCGGCCAACGCGACGCTCGACGAACTGGGGTTCCTCCACCACTGCCAGGACTGCCTCGAACGCGACCACGAGTTCGGGCGACACCCCGACGCGCCCGACGCCTGCCGGCACTGCGGCTCCGCCAGGGTCGTCACCGCGGGGCCGCTGTGGCTGGGCCGCGTCGCCGACCCCGAGTTCGCCGCGACCGTCGAGGCCGCCGTGACCGACGACATGGGCGAGGCGCGGCGCGCCCGGGCGCTGCTGTCGACGGTCGCGACGGAACTGGACACGCCCGCCCACTACGACCAGCACCGGCTCTGCAAGCAGTGGGGCCGTCCCGCCGTCGGGATGGACGAGTTCGTCGACGCGCTGCGGGCGGCCGGCTTCGCGGCCTCCCGGGCCCACTACTCGGGGACGGCGTTCAAGTCCGAGGCGACGGTCGCGGAGATGCGCGAGGCGACCGCCGGGCTGGAGTGACCGGGGCGGTCGCGGCACGCGACCCGACCGACCGCGGGCGAGCGATACATGGACGGCCGAGCCGCGCGTGCGCCGACTGAGCCCCGAGATCGCCCGGGTGACCGGCGGTCTCTTAAGCCGCGACGGAGAAACGGCCGGCGTGTCGAGCGACCGGCGAGCCGACGAAGAGGCGGCCGACGACGGGGTGGCCGGCGACGGGGCCGGCGGCGACCGGCTCCGCGGCGGCCGCCTCCCCGTCGCGGTCGCGATCGTCCGGCTGGCGTGGCGCGCGGACGCGACGTTCATCGCCGGCAGCCTCGCGTACTCGAGCATCGTCGCGGCGCTCCCGGTCGTGGTGCTGGGGTTCGCGGTCGCGACGGAGTTGGGGGGCGACGCGATCGCCACCGAGGCCGTCATCGCCGCCGGCGACCTGCTCACCCCCAGGGGCCGGGTGTTCGTCTACCGGACGCTGGCGGACGTGACGCGACGCGGCGGGATCGTCGTCGTCGCGGCCGCGCTGGCCTGTTTCTCGGTCGTCCAGCTGTTCCTCGGGCTCGACCGCGCGTTCTCGACGGTGTACGCCGGCGGGGAGCGACATCCGTTCGGGGGCGCACGCGACGCGCTGTTCGCGTTCGGCGTCGGCGGCCTGGGGGTCTCGGCGGTCGTGGTCGCCGCCGGCGCGCTGTCGCTGTACGCCAACGAGTCGCTCGTCCGCGTCGCCGTCCCCGTGACGATGTTCGTGTTCGCCGCGGTCGCGCTGTTCCCCCTCTTCTACTCGATCCCCGCCGCGGAGGTGTCGCGGACGGAGGTGCTCCCCGGGACGCTGGTGGCCGCGGGCGGCTGGACCGTCGCCGGCGCCGTCCTGGGTGCGTTCGCGGCCGGCTCCGGCGGGGTCGGGATCTACGGCGTGCTCGGGGGGCTGATCGTGGTCGTCACGTGGTTCTACGCGGCGAACCTCCTCCTGATCGTCGGCGCCGCGACGAACGCGGTGCTGGCCGACCGGGACTGAGTTCGGTCCGAACCGACCGGGGCTGAGCGTAACGGGCCGGTCGCGCGCACGCTCACGACCCGACGTTCCACCGGTAGGGGAGCCATCCGTGCGCTTTTCTCGCGCTCACGTGTACCACACGGCGTGCATACCGAACGAGAACCGACCGACGGCGCGCTCCGCCGCGCGATCGCGGTCGCCCGCGGCGTCGGTCGTCGGACGAGCGACGGCGACGTGACGTTTCTCGCGGCCGGAGTGACGCGCTACGCGTTCGTCTCGCTGCTCCCCGCGGCGGTGTCGGCGCTCGTCGTCGCCGGCAGCCTCGGCGGTCGGCGGCCGGCGGACGCCGCTGTCGCCGCCGGCGTCAGCTGGACGCTGCTGCAGGTGGGGTTCCAGGCGCGCGTCGGGCCTCAGGGCGGCGGCGATTCGGCGGTGTACGGCACGCTCGGGGGGTCATCGTGCTGGTGACGTTCCTCTACTTCGGCGCGACGGCCGCCGGGTCGCCGACGGGGGAGACCGGCAGCGTAAAGGGCCGGACGCGCGTGCGGGGGGACGAATGAGCGGCGAGACCGCCGACACGGACGCCGGGCGCGAGGACGACGGCCGTCCCGCCCCCGACATCGAGGAGCTGGCCGGACGCGTGGCGGAGCTGCGGGCCGACCTCGACGCCGTCGACGACCGGACGGTCGAGAAGCCCGCGCTGGAGGCGGAGCTGAAGCGGTACGTCCGCGCCCGGATGCGGCGCGGCCACGCGCGCGGCTGGGGTCCGTATCTGGTGTTGCTGTACGGCACGGTGATGGTCCTGGGGGCGTTCTACTTCCTCGAAGGGCTGATCGCCATCGCCGCGATGCTCGTGCTGTTCCTCTCGACGCTGGGGCTGTACACGCTGTTCGTGCTCGTGGGGGTCGGACTGAACGCGATCGAGGTACCGGGACGGGCGCTCGACGCCGTCCGGGAACGGCGGTGAGCCGCACCCGTGTCCACACACGGCGTCGTCACCGGGTCGATGTTCGCGCTCCCCGAGCCGCTGGTGACGACCGGCTGGCCGCCAACCCGCGGCGGGTCGGCGCCACGCTGGTCGCCGTCGGCCTCGGCGCGCTCGCGGTGACGGTCGGACTCAAGAGCCTGTTCGCGTTCCCCCGGCCGCCCGGCGCCGGCGAGGCGGTCGTTCCGGCGTGGCTCCCCGGGGCCCTCGGCGGCGCGTACGTCGACGCCGCCACCGGCGACGGCTTCGGCTTCCCCTCCGGCCACGCGATCGGCTCGACGATGGTGTACGGCGGCCTCGCGACGTTCCTCGACGTGGGGCGGCGCCGCACCCGGCTGCGCGTTGCCGGAGCTGTTGTCGCCCTCGTTGCGCTCACGCGAGTCGTGCTCGGCGTCCACTACGTCGCCGACGTGATCGTCGGCGTCGCCGTCGGCCTCGGCGGCCTCCTGCTGTTCCAGCGAGTCGCCCGCTCGGGCTTCCGCCCGCACCCGGACCGCGCGTTCTTCCTCGCGGGCGGGCTCGGCGTCGTCGCCGCGGCGGTCGCGGCCGCGGGCGGACACGCCGTCGAGGTGCTGGAGGCGGGTATCGTCGCCGGGGGCGGGTTCGGCGGCTACGCCGTCTGGCGGTTCCGCGGCACCGAGTCCGCCCGGGTCGGAGCGGTCGGCGCGGTCGTCGGCGCCGCCGCCGTCGCCGCGCCGTTCGGCGCGGCGTACCTCGTCGCGAGCGCCGGCCTGCCGTACGTGTTCGGCGTCGTCCCCGACACGACGCCGTTCCGGCTGCTCACGGTCGTGCCGCTGTCGTTCGCCGGCGTCGCGCTCGTCGTGGGGTGGCCGACCGTCGCGGGCCGGACCCGCGAGGACGGCACCCTCGGAGACGACGGGAGCGACGGCGAGAGCGAGGCGGACACCGTCTCCGACCTCATCAGCGAGGCGGAGTCGACGGAGCGCGACGCCGAACCGACCGCCGACCGGACGGGCTGACCGGCTCGCGGAGCGCCACACGAACCGTCGATCGGTGCCGGAGCCGGCGATCGGTGAAGGAGCCGGTGACTGGCACGGGAGCCGACGACCGGCCGAGAGCCGGTATCGAACACGGAGCAGCGTGGGGATTCGCCCCGACGAGGCGGTCGAAGACGTCTTTCGCTTCGACCAGGGCGTCGTATTGTGTCGGTGCGTCGAGTGATGCGATCTCGTCTTACGTACGTCTGACAGCAGCCAGAAAGAATATGCGACAGCGTACCGCTTGCTTCGTATTGATGGCGCCAACTCGTACCGTACTTGTGGTCTTGCTCCTCATCGTGAGTAGTGCTGTTCCGATCGGAACGGCCGCCGCAGCAGCACAGCAAGGTGAAGCCTACGCCGGCTCATACGTCGAGTTCGAAACGACCAACGACGCGATCGTCAATTATTCCGTAAACGGGAACACCGTCTTCCAGTCGGTGAAAGTCCAATCTCAGAGTACCGCAGAGAACCAAGGCAGTGTTCAAGCAGGTGCCGGACTGTCGGCGGTCACTGACATTACCGGTGCAGCACTATCGCTCGACTCCCAAACCGAGGTCAGTGCGACAGTAACCGCCGAGAACGGGGCGACTATGGAGGCCCACGACAACTCACGGGGGATCCTCACCGTCCGTTCGGGTGGTGACTCGCAGTACGTAACCGTCAACGTCTCCAGTTCGTCACAGGCCGAGAACGAGGGCGACCAACGCGTGGTCGTGAGCAGTGACGACGGAACCCAAGGGACGTTCATCGTCGTCGGCGATGGCGAAGTCACCGTCAACGAACAGGGGAACGTCTCGGCGGACTTGGAAAGTGACGACAAGCTCGTGTTCCGCTCCTACTCCGAAGGACGCACCGAGGAGGACGAGCAGGAGGAACAGCTCATCTCCGACGGGCAGGCGGCCGCCGAGGTGTACGTGATGGAGTCGAGCGAACAAGGGAGTGAGTTCGCGGCGGATGTCGTCCAGTACAGCGAGGACACGACCGTCGAAGTGACCCAACAGAGCGAGGGGACGGTGCGGATGACCGCTAACCGCTCTCAGGACCAAGGAAAGATCATCATCACGTCCGTCTCGGAACAGGCGATCAGTTCCGCCGAGGACCTCCAGGTGACGGTCGACGGTGAAGCGGCCGCAGAAGCGTCGTCCTACAGCGACCTCGAAGGCGCGATCGGAAGCGACAGCTCGAAGTTCCTCGTGGACCAGCAGTCGAGCGCCCAAGCGAGCGCCGACGTGCTCGTCGCGGTCAACCAGTTCTCCACGCGGGAGATCACGATGTCCGAGGACGGCGACGACTCGGGTGGCTCGGAGACTGATGGCAGTGACGGCGGCCAGGAAACGACGGATGTGAACACTCCGGGGTTCGGCCCGATCGCGGCGTTGATCGCGCTCGTGGCTGTGGCCGCACTCGCAGTCGCTCGTCATCGTTGATATCCCGCCTGAAATCGGAGTGATCCCGAGGTTGGGATATCAGCGTTTGCGGTCTACCACCTCTGTCCGCGGTCGGAATCCGCAGGAGAGGTCGTACAGGTGAACCGTCTCGGGGTCAGGCCCGAGGCGCTCGCCTTGTTCCCCTGTAGACTACTGGCTGCGCCAACCAGCCGGTACTCCTATTCACCCGAACTGGGCGGAGACTCGGAGCCGCTTTGCTCGGCGTGGAGGTCGCCCCACACCTTTCTCCTCGTACCTCCGTGACCGGTACAGGAACCGGTACCGGCGCCGGACGACCGACGGCGTCAAACACGGCGACGAATCGGGAGAAGGGATCGCTGAGCGGGCGGGCCGCCCGGGCGCCGGATCAGAACGTTTCGAGGTAGCGGTCCAGCTCCCAGTCGGAGACGTCGACCCGGAACTCGTCGTACTCGGTCGACTTCGCCTCGACGAACTTCTCGGTGATGTGCTCGCCGAGCGCGTCCTGCACGACCTCGTCCTCCTCCAGCTCGGCGACGGCCTCGCCGAGGTTCGACGGCAGCGTGGTGATGCCGTACTCCTCGCGCTTCTGCTCGTCGAACTCGTAGATGTTCTCGCGCACCGGGTCGTCACACTCCAGCCCGCGCTCGATGCCGTCGAGGCCGGCGTGGATGAGCGCCGCGAACGCGAGGTACGGGTTACACGACGGGTCGGGGAAGCGGGCCTCGATCCGCGAGGCGGCGGGCACGCGCGCGGCCGGCTTCCGGATGAGCGCCGAGCGGTTCCGGTCGGACCACGCCACGTAGACGGGCGCCTCGTAGCCGGGGACGAGCCGCTTGTAGCTGTTCACCGTCGGGTTCGTCACGGCCGAGATCGCCGGCGCGTGCTCGAGGATGCCGGCGGTGAACTGCTTGGCCGTCTCCGAGAGGTCGAACTCGTCGTCGCCGTCGTGGAACGCGTTCTCGCCGTCCTGGGTGAACAGCGAGAGGTGCGTGTGCATCCCAGAGCCGTTGATCCGCGGGATGGGCTTGGGCATGAACGTCGCGTGAAGGTCGTGTTGGGCGGCGATCGCGCGCACGACCGTCCGGAACGTGCCGACGTTGTCGGCCGTCGAGAGGGCGTCGTCGTACTCGAAGTTGATCTCGTGTTGGCCCTCGGCGACCTCGTGGTGGGAGGCCTCGATCTCGAAGCCCATCTCCTCCAGGCCGTAGATGATGTCGCGGCGCACGTCGCTGGCGAGGTCCTTCGGCGCGAGGTCGAAGTAGCCGCCGGCGTCGTTCGTCCTCGTGGTCGCCCGTCCGTCCTCGTCCTCCTCGAACAGGAAGAACTCCGGCTCGGGGGCGGCGTTGACCTCGTACCCCATGTCGGCGGCGCGGTCGATCGCCCCTTTGAGCACGCGACGGGGGTCGCCCTCGAACGGCTCGCCCGTCGAGGTGTTGATGACGTCACAGATGAGGCGGGCGGCGCCGCCGCTGCCGCTCTCCTCGCGGGTTCGCCACGGGAGCACCGAGAACGTCTCCGGGTCGGGCTTGAGCCGCATGTCCGACTCCTGGATGCGGACGAAGCCATTGATCGAGGAGCCGTCGAAGTAGATCCCCTCGGAGAACGCCTTCTCGGCCTGCGAGGCCGGCACGGAGACGTTCTTCACCGTCCCCAGGATGTCCGTGAACTGGAGCCGCAGGAAGTCGATCCCCTTCTCCTCGATCCGGTCGAGCACGTCCTGTTCGACGGCGCTGAGCCCGCCGTCCGTCGCGGTGTTGTCGTCCGTCATGTTGTGGACGTTTGCTTTCATACACTCCCGATATATAGGAGTTGATGGTCGGTGCAATTTCCTCTTCGGTCCCACTGCACTGGACATCCGTCAAATTCTAATGGCAGGAGGGCGTGGTCGGGTGTAATGACGTACGAAAACCTCGACGCCAAGCTCGTCAACGCGCTGCTGGGGAACGGTCGCGCCAGCCTCCGGTCGCTGGGCGAGGACCTGGACGTGTCGGTGACGACCGTCTCGAACCACCTCCGGGACCTGGAGGACGAGGGCGTCATCGAGGGGTACACCCCCCGTGTGGACTACGGAAAACTCGGTTACGACGTGACCGCGGTCGTCCAACTCAAGGTCGAGGGGAGCGCGCTGCCGGAGATCGTCGACCGCCTGCGCGACCAGAAGCAGATGGTGTCCGTGTACGAGGTGACGGGCGACTACGACGTGATCGCCGTCGGGAAGTTCCGCGACACGGACCGGATGAACGAGGGGATCAAGGGGCTGCTCGCCGACGAGGACATCCGCGAGACGAACACCTCGGTGGTGCTCAACGCCGTCGTCGAGAACGCACAGTTCGATCTCGACGTCGAGGAGTGAGGAGCCGGTCGCGAGGGAGTCATCGACCGAGACCGTGAAAGGGAGCGTCGCCGGCCGCCGACGTCAGGCCATTCGTTCGGTTACGTCGTCCATGTCCGTCTGACAGAACGGGCAACGGTACCGGGTCGAGAAGCCGCCGGACTGCGCCGTCGTTTTCGCCTCGAGTTCGTGCATTCCGATCTGACGGCCGCAGTCGGGACAGTTCACCTTGGGCACGTCCATGTGACGCGACCACACACTCATAAATCCCGGGACCGAGGGGGCGAGAGAAAGGTATTTGTACATGCACGTCCGTTACGAATAGCTTATCGAGTGGCGTCCGACGGGCGACACCCCTGCCCGGCGTTCGACGCCGTCCTGGTCCGGTCGTCGCGGACGGGTCGCCGCGGGACGCGTGTTCGGCGGTGCGACGGCGAGGCCCCGGATCGCCGCGCTCGCCTCGGCAGTTCTGTAGGCGGCTCGGCCCGGAGACCTCGCCGTTCACGAGACCGCTGGTCTCGTGAGCTCGAAAATCGCGCGGCGATTTTCGAACGCCGTTGATTCGAGGCCTCGTTCGCTTCGCTCACTCGGCCTCGCGGTCCTCGAAGATGAACGTTCCGTCCCGCTGGACGACCTCGCCGTCCAGTTCGATGACGGAGTCCTCGCTCATGTCCACGATCATGTCGACGTGCTCGGCGGACTCGTTGACCTCGTTGCCCTCGCCGACCGTCTCGGGGTACGCCGACCCGACGGCCATGTGGACGGTGTCGCCCATCTTCTCGTCGAACAGCATGTTGTAGCTGAAGCGGTCGATGGCGCGGTTCATGCCGATGCCGAGCTCGCCGAGGTAGCGGGCGCTCGCGTCGGTGTCGAACACGCCCGAAAGCACCGCCTCGTTGCGTTCGGCGGAGAAGTCGACGACGCGCCCCTCCTCGAAGGTGAGGCGCACGTCCTCGATCTCGCGCCCCTGGCGGTACAGCGGGAGGTCGAAGTGGACCTCGCCCTCGACGCTGTCTCTCACCGGCGCGGTGAACACCTCGCCGCCGGGGAGGTTCGCCCTCCCGTCGTCGTTGAGCGCCGTGTTGCCGGCGATCGACATCGTCACGTCCGTCTCCTCGCCCGAGCGGATCCGCACCTCCTCGGCGTCGTTCAGCCGCTCCACGAGCTGCTGTTGGAACTCGTGTTGTGCCTCCCAGTCGAGGCTCACCGCGTCGTACACGAAGTTCTCGTACTCCTCGGTGCTCATGCCGGCCAGCTGGGCGCGCCCCTCGGTCGGGAACTGCGTGAGACACCACGTCTTCGAAAGCCGGGTCCGTTGGACGGGGCGGCGCGCGCGGTTGTGGTCGGCGGTCGTCTCCGGATCGATGTCGGACTTCTCGGAGACGTTGCCGCCGCCGCGGGCGATGACGAACGCGTCGGCCTCCTCGTACAGCGCCAGCTCGTGGTCGGGCAGCTCGAAGTCGTCCCCGCGGGCGCGGAGGTACGCGCGCTCGGCCCGCTCGGAGTTGTTGAGGTACACCGGGTTCGCGCCGACGTCGCCGGCGTACTCGTGGAGCGCGACCGCCAGGTCCTCCGCCTCGCTAGGCAGCTGGATGACGAGATTGTCGCCGGCCTCCAACTCGATCGAGTGCTCGACGATGGTCTCGGCGTGTTCGCGGATGCGCGGGTCCATACCTCCGCGTGGGGTGCCGGCGGGGAGGAGGTTTCGGTCCCGTGACGACGTCGGCGGGCCGCGGCGCCGCTCAGGCCTCCGACGTCCGTCGGAGCACGTCGGGCGCCGCCGCGAGCGCGTCATCGAGCGCGTCCACGTCGGGGCCGCCGCCCTGCGCGAAGTCCGGGGGGCCGCCGCCGCCGCCGCCGACACGGCCCGCGAGCTCGCCGACGACCTCGCCGGCGTTGACGCCGACGCCGTCGGGGACGCCGACGACGAACGTGGCGGCGCCGCCCGCGCCGGAGCCGAGCACGGCGATGCGGCCGTCGTCGACGTGGGCGTTCGCGGTCGCACGGAGCTCGTCGGTGTCGGCGTCCATCCGCTGGACGACCGCGGTCGCGTCGCCGACCGCGACCTCCTCGCCGCCGGCGCCCGCGCGCAGCTCCGCCAGCTCCTCCTTCAGTCGGTCGATCGTCTTTCCCCGCTGCTTCCACTCGGTGAAGAAGCGCTCGGCGGTCTCGGGCACCTCCTGGGGATCGACGCTGAGCACGTCGGCGGCGTCGTACAGCGCGTCCTCGGTGCGGTGGGTGGCGTCGAGCGCCGCGTCGCCGGCGGCGAACACGAGTCGCTCGACGCCGTCCTGGACGGGCTCGGTGTTCAGCAGCTTGATCGTGCCGAGGTCGCCCGTCCGGGAGACGTGGGTGCCGCCGCACGCCTGCACGTCGTCGCCCACGCGGATCAGTCGGATCTGCTCGCCCGGGGGGATCCCGCCCTGGTAGAGGTCGAAGCCGTGCTCGGACTCTGCGTCGTGGCGGTCGGGCCACTCCTGTCTCACCGGGAGGTTACGGCGGACCATCGCGTTGGCGACGCGCTCGATCTCCGTGGCCTGCTCGCGCGTCACGCGGTCGTAGTGGGCCACGTCCAGGCGGGACGACTCCGGCCCCTTCCGGGCGCCCGCCTGGCGGACGTGCTCGCCGAGCACCTGCCGGGCGGCGTGGCCGACGATGTGGGTCGCCGTGTGGTGGCGCATCAGCCGGCGGCGACGCTGGCCGTCGATCTGCCCGGTGACGAACTCCCCTTTCCCGGGATCGTCGTCCGTCCGGTGCAACACCACGTCCCCCTCCAGTTGGACGTCGGTCACCTCGACGGTCGTGTCGTCCGTCGAGAGCGTTCCCCGGTCGGCCGGCTGGCCGCCGCCCTCGGGGTAGAACATGGTCTGGTCGAGCACGACGTCGTACCCCTCCTCGCGCTCGAACACGTCGAGGACGACCGCCTCGAACTCGGTGCGGTCCTGGGCCTCGTAGTAGAGGCGCTCGGTCTCCGGGAGGTCCGCGAGCGGCTCGTCGGCCGCCCCCGCGTCGTCGATCTCCCCCGCGGTGTCGTGGCGGGAGGCGACCAGCCCGTAGAAGTCGTCGGGCACCTCGACGGCCGCGCCGCGCTCGGCGGCGATCTCCTCGACCATGTCCGGCTGTATCCCGTGGGAGTCGTACAGCTCGATGAGCTCCTCGACCGGGATCGGGTCGCCGGTGCCGGCGTACTCGTCGGCCAGCGTCTCCACCTTTCGGCCGCCCCGCTCCAGGGTCTCGCGGTACTGCTCGACCTCCGTGCGCACCATGTCGCGGATCGTGTCGCGGTTCTCGTAGCCGAGCCGCTCGGCCTGCATGTCGACCAACTCGTCCAGCGGCGCGTCGACGCCGACCTCGTCGACGAGCCGCTTCGTCCGCCGCAGCACCATCCGCGCGAGGTAGCCGGTCCCGACGTTCGAGGGGACGATCTCGTCGCCGAACATGTACGCCAGCGTCCGGCAGTGGTCGGCGATGGCGTAGATGTCCTCCAGCGGCTCCAGCAGCGCCGTCAGCTCCGCGGCGTCGACGTCGAGCCTGTCGGCGATGGTGTCGCGGGCGGCCTCGACGTCCTCGACCTCGTCGATGTCGAGACGGCCCGCAAGGGTGGACGCGCGCCGCACCAGCTCCGCCTCCTCCTCGCCGAGGTCGACCCCGGCGTTGTCCTTCAGGAACTCGATGGCGTCCGGGTAGATCGCCTCGTAGACGGTCGGGGTGCCCTGGCTCATCCAGGTCCACCGCTCCAGCCCGTACCCCGTGTCCACGACGTACGTGTCCATCTCGGAGTAGGTGTTGCCGTCCTTCAGCTCGTACTCGCCGTCGGGGTCCCGCTCCAGCGACATGAACACCAGCGTCGCCAGCTCGGCGCCCCTGTAGATGACCTCGATCGCGGGGCCGGCGTTGCCGCCGCCGACCCACGGGTCCTCGATGTAGGTGATCTCCTCCAGGTTCGCCCCCAGCTCCTCGAACAGCCCGTCACACAGGCGGACGGTCTCGTCCTTCCAGTACACCTCGCCGGAGTAGGCGTACTCGTCGCCGACCTCCTCGCGTGCGTTGAACGCGTGGTGGGCCATCATCTCGAACGCCATCGTGTGTCGCCCCGTCTTCCCCACGTTGTCGATGTCCTGCATCCGGATGCACGGCTGGCTGACCGTCAGCGGGTTCGCCGGCGGCGGCGTCTTCCCGGAGGTGACCAGCGGCTGGAAGTCGTAGATCGACGCCTGCGTGAGCAGCACGTCGTCGCGCCAGCGGTTCGCCGCGACCGGGTACGGCTCGATCCGCTCGTGGCCGTTCGCCTCGAAGTACGAGAGGAACGCCTCCCGCATCTCCTCGAGCGTGTACGCCCCGTCGAACCCCGGCTCGCCGACGAACGAGTAGTCCTCGCAGGGCGGCTCGCCGCACAGCTCCCGCTCCGCGTCGCGGGTCCAGAAGTGGTCCCCACAGGAGGGACACTCCCGCCGGGAGAACCCCTCCTCCTCGAAGTAGTCGAGGCGGTACTCCGCAGTGAGATCGCTCATTACAGTCTCCTGTCCCGTCGCCGTGCAAAAGGGTTCCGGGCCGGCCCGAGCGGCCGTCCCTCCCGTTATTCTTAAATAGAAAAGCGCCAACACGGTGTAATCAATGGCGGACCCCGTCGCCGAGCCGTCGCGGTTCGTCTTCCTTCTCACGGACGACGCGCCGCGGGAGGCCACGGAGCTGACGGGGGCGCTCGTGGAGGCCGTCGACGGAGGCGTCACGGAGGCCGGCGAGCCGGCGGCACTGGCGGCGGCGTTCGACCGCGGGGAGCGGCCGGACGCGGTGGTGCTGGTGGGCGACCCGACGCTGCCGGGGTCGCTGCGCGAGCGGCTGTCGGCCGGGGCCGTTCCGGTCGTCGCGTACGCCGACCGCGAGCCGGACGACGACCTCGTCGACGGCTACGTCGAGCGGGGGTCGGTCGCCGGGCGGCTCGCGGTCGAGATCGACCGGGCGCACGACGGTACGACGCGTCGACAGCTCCGGGCGGCCCGCGAGCGGGTCACCCGGCTCCACGAGGCCGCCGCCCGGATCGCGGCCGCCGAGAGCGTGGCGGAGCTGTCCGAGCGGGCGGTCGCGGTCGCGGACCGGGTGCTGTCGTTCGACCACTGCGCGGTCGGCGTGCGGGAGGGTTCGGAGTTCGTGGCGCTGGAGCGCTCGACCGACTGGCTCCCCCGGCGTGTCCCGATCGAGGGGACGCTGGTCGGGCGAGCACACGAGCGCGACGAGACGGTCCACGTCACGGACCTCGATCCCGAGGAGTTCGACAACTCCGAGGCGACCGGCTCGAGCATCACGGTGCCGTTCGGTGACGACGCCGTCCTCCAAGCCGTCTCCCGGCGGTCGCACGCCTTCGACGACACCGACCGGGAGCTGGCGGAGCTGCTCGCGATGCACGTCGGCCAGTCGTACGAGCGACTCCGCGCACAGGCCGACCTGACGCGGCGCGAGCGGGTGATGGCGGAGCTCCACGAGGCGGCGCCGCGGCTCGTCGACGCCGAGGACGACGACGAGCTGTTCGAGCGGACCGTCGAGATATCCGACCGGGTGCTGTCGTTCGATCGCACCGCGGTGTACGTCGCCGACGGCGACGGCTTCCACCTGCGCGCGACGACGGACCCGGAGCTGCCGGACAGCCTCACGCGGGGGTTCGGCGCGATGGAGCGGTCGCACGCGGACGGCCGCTCGATCGTGGTCGACGACGTCGCCGACAGCGACGAGGCCGAGTCCCACGACGGCGAGTCGCGGTCGCTCATCTCGGTGCCGTTCGCCGGCGACGCCGTGTTCCGGGCGGTCGTGGACGAGCCGAACGCGTTCGACGAGCGCGACCCGGAGTTCGCCGACCTGCTCGTCTCGTACGCGACGGTGACGCGCCAGCGGATCCTGTCGGAGACGGCGCTCCGGGAGGCCAGACGGGTCACCGAGCGGCTCCACGTCGCCGCCGCGGACCTGGCGGCCGCCGACACGGAGGGGGAGCTCATCGAGCGGTCGATCCGCGCGGCCGAGGACGTGCTCTCGTTCGACAACTCCACGCTCTCGCTGCGGCGCGGCGACATGCTCGTCCCCGTCGTGGACAGCGAGGGCACCGAGCCGGAGGGCACCCGCCCGATGGACCTCGACGAGGGGATCACCGGGCGGACGTACCGGACGGGCGAGTCGACGCTCGTCGCCGATCTGACGGAGGAACGCGACGCCGAGCCGGTCCGGTCGGAGTACCGCTCGGCGATCTCGGTCCCCGTCGGCGATCTCGGGGTGTTCCAGGCCGTCGCGACCGAGCGGGCCGCGTTCGACCACGACGACCTGCGGAACGCGGAACTGCTGATGGCCCACGTCGCCGTCTCGCTGGAGCGGCTGCGCACCCAGGGCGACCTCCGCGCGCAGCGTGACCGCCTGTCCGCGCTGTTCGAGAACGTCCCCGACGCGGCCGTCTCCTTCGAGCTGGTCGACGGCGTCCCGGTCGTGCGGGCGGTCAACTCCGCGTTCGAGGAGACGTTCGGCTTCGACGAGGAGATCGTCGGCGAGTCGATCGACGAGTACATCGTCCCCCCGGACGAGCGGTCCATGGCCGCGGAGTTCAACGACCGCCTCGCCGCCGGCGAGAGCCTGCGCCGGGAGTGTCGCCGCGAGACTGTCGACGGCGTCCGCGACTTCCTGATGTACGTCGTCCCCCTGGAGGTCGGCGAGGAGAACGTCGGCGGCTACGCGATCTACTCGGACATCACGGAGCGCCGCGAGCGCGAGCGCGCGCTCCGCCGGCAGAACGAGCGGCTCGACGAGTTCGCGAGCGTCGTCTCCCACGACCTGCGGAACCCGCTGTCGGTCGCGGACGGCTACCTGGACCTCGCGCGCGAGACGGGGGACCTGGACCACCTCGACACCGTCGCCGACGCGGTCGATCGGATGCGCGAGATGATCGACGACCTGCTCAGGCTCGCCCGGGACGGCCGGGTCGTCGGCGAGACGGAGCGGGTCGACCTCGCCGACGCCGCACGGGAGGCGTGGGCGATCGTCGAGACCGACGACGCGACGCTCGACGCGGTCGAGGGGGCCACGCTCGACGCCGACCCCGACCGGCTGAGGGAGCTCCTGGAGAACCTCTTCCGCAACGCGGTCGAGCACAGCGGCGAGTCGACCGCGGTTCGGGTCGGGGCCACCCCCGACGGCTTCGCCGTCTCCGACGACGGCCCGGGGATCCCGGAGGCGGACCGCGAGGAGGTGTTCGACGTCGGCGTCTCCACCGCGGAGAACGGCACCGGCTTCGGGCTCGCGATCGTCCGCCGCATCGCCGAGGCGCACGGCTGGTCGGTGACGCTGGCCGAGAGCGCCGAGGGGGGCGCGCGCTTCGAGTTCGAGACGAGCGAGGCGTGAGCGAGCGCAGCGAGCGAACGCCTCGATAGCCGGCAGGGAGGTCTTCGGGCCGAGCCGCCACCGAGTAGCAGGAGTCCCTGCTGGCGTCCGCTGTCCGGACCGAGAGTCGGGATCAGCTTCCGAGAAACCTGTTCAGTTCGCCGAACTCGTCGGGGGAGAGAACGATCTCGGTTTCGAACGCGTCGAATCGGTCGAGGTCGTCGTCGATCGTCAGTACGGTGTTCACCCCTTCCTCGATCGCCACCTGAGCGTAGTACCCGTCCCATCCACCGACGTTCGCGTCGCTCGCCCGAGAGAACCCGCCCGAAACCACGTCCTCGGGCGTCCTGTCGTGCCAGTGGATCCGTTTCGCGTTCATGAAGTTCCGGAGAAGCCGGGACGCGTCTGCGTTCGAGTACCCGTAGTACGTGGTCATAACGGCGTGTGCGCCGAACAGCGCCGGATACGGGACTACGGCGTCGATGTCGCCGGTGACGGCATCCCGGACGTACGAGAGCGCGGAATCGCGCACCGGGGCGGTCGTGTGTGCGAGGGCTATCACCCCGACGTCGAAGAGATACGGGCCGCCGGCGTCACTCACTGCTGTCGTTCTCCGCCCCGCTTCGGACGGCGTCTCTGTGCTTTCGAGCGATCGGGTCGGCTCCCTCGGCAGGAGGGGTCGTCTCCGCTCGTTCCGACGTTTCCTCGACGAGCCGCTCCATACGTCCGAGAACGTCGTCGGGATCGTCCTCGGGTTCGACGACTGCCCGTCCGTCTTCCTCGTGGACGTCCACTTCCGTACCGGGGGTGATGCCGAGTCGCTCGCGCACCTCCTGTGGGAGAACGATCCGCCCCTTCGAATCGACCTTCGTCATACTCCCACATTGAGTGGGAACGAGCGTAGTCGTTTCGGTCGGGGTGCCGATCCCAGCTCCGTTCCGGACACGGTCGTATCGCCGCCGGCTACTGATAGCGAGGCGTGAGCGCGGCGAGCAAACGCCTCGATAGCCGGCGTTCGAAAATCGCCCCGCGATCGTCGAGCCCACGAGACCCCCGGTCTCGTGAACGGCGAGGTGTTCACAGGCGATCGAAAGGAGCCCGCAACACCCGATCCGCTCACCGATCAGCGGAAATTGAGACGTGAACGCTGAGGACACACATGTACGTCTTAATGGCTTGAATCACCTTCTGAATCGGTGCCGACAACCGACAACACGGCAGAAGACCTATATTACTTTTCGAACCCTCTGTATTTATGCGAAACTACGCCAGGATAGTGGTCGGGGACACGGATGACTGGAAAGGTGGCATCAGACTTATACTATTATTTGTTGTTCTTCTCCTAGCCGGGTTTACGATCGGAGTTCTCGGCCGGAGTTCATTTGCCGGAATGGCAGGGCCAGCAGTCCAACCGAGTGCCGTTGCTTTCGCTCTCACACTGAGCGTGATCGTCGCGTATCGGTACCGTAGCATCCTGATCGCTTGGATTTCGGGAGTAGCGATCTTCTCGGCTACGGCCTTCCATTACGTCGTGATTCAAATCCAGGCGGAAGCACCGCTTACGTTCGTTCGAGAGCGGTTGCTGATGCTGATCGTAGCCTGGGGAATCCTGTTCTCATCGATCGGGTGGGTCGTAGGACAAGGCGCTGTGTGGCAGAGAAGTTCTACGAAGTAGACCTATCCGACGGACCGGCGTAGCCTTCCTATGGTAACTGACTTGCGAGCTACGGCTTCGTTTCAACGATGTGCAGAGTCGGGCGACAGGCCTGCCCCCCGCAGAACAGTAGCCCCGAGCCGGAACGACCCGACGCGAGACCTCGGGCCGAACGGACGGCGAAAGTACCTCTGCTAGACGTGCAGTGCAGGTCACGTGAACTATTCCCCCCGGTTCTCAACGAGGAACCGGTCGCCCGCTGGCGCCGGAGCACACATCCGCGCGAGAGACGAGAGGTGGGCGGCGGGACGGCGACCCGCCCTCCCGGCCGCCGGGGATCAGGCCTCGTCGACGGCGGCCTCGATCCGCGCGAGCCCCTCCTCGACGTCGTCCCCGTCGACGTCGAGGTGGGTACACAGCCGACAGGTGTGGTCGTCGAAGGCGTGGAACGTCACGTCGCGCTCCTTGCAGGCGGCCGAGAGTGCCTCGCCCGTGAGGCCGGCGGCCTCGGTGTTCACCATCACGATGTTCGTGTCGGGCGCGGGCGCCGAGAGGCCGTCGATATCGTTCAGACCCGTCGCGAGGCGGGCGGCGTGTTCGTGGTCCTCGACGAGGCGGTCGACGTTGTCCAGCGCGCGCAGGGCGGGGGCGGCGATCAGCCCCGCCTGTCGCATCGCGCCGCCGAACAGCTTGCGGGTCCGGCGCGCGCGCTCGATGAACGCCTCGGAGCCCGCGAGCACGGAGCCGACCGGGGCGCCCAGCCCCTTCGAGAGACAGAACATGACGGAGTCGAGGCGCTCGGCCATCTCGGCGGGGTCGACGTCGAGCGCGACGCAGGCGTTGAGAAAGCGCGCGCCGTCGAGGTGGACCGGCACGTCGAGGTCGTGGGCGGCGTCGGCCGCGGCGTCGATGTCGGCCTTCGGGACGGCGACGCCGCCGCGGGAGTTGTGGGTGTTCTCCAGACACAGCAGGCCGGTGCCGGGGCGGTGGAGGTCCTCCTCGACGTACCCCTCCCGTACCTGCCCGGGGGTGGGGACACAGCGCTCGCCGCAGTCGACGATGCGGGGCTGGACGCCGGAGAGCTGCGGGATGCCGCCCAGCTCCCACTTGTACACGTGTGCCTGCTCGTCGCACAGCAGCTCCTGACCGCGGTCGGTGTGGGTCCGGATCGCGATCTGGTTGCCCATCGTGCCCGAGGGGACGTAGAGGGCGGCCTCCGTGCCGACCAGCTCCGCGGCGCGGGCCTCCAGCTCGTTCACCGTCGGGTCGTCGCGGTACACGTCGTCGCCGACGGGGGCGTCGCGGGCGGCCGCGCGCATCTCGTCGCTCGGCGTCGTCACCGTGTCCGAACGGAAGTCGATCACGGATCGTCGGTGGCGGGGGCGCCGGAAATATCGCGCGGTCGGCGAAGCGTGGGCGAGGCGTGAGCGACCGGCGGGAGCGCCCGTCCGGTCCGGACGACCGAGCGTGGGTGTCGGCCCCGGCGACCCGGAGCTTTGAGGCGGCCGCGCGAGAACCGTCGCCCGTGCCGTACGCAGCGAACGGAGACGTGGACCTGTACTACGAGGCGGACGGCGAGGGGAGCCCCGACCGCGACGTCGACGCCGTCGCCTTCTGCGGGGAGATCGGCTACGGGCCGTGGCAGTGGGGGTGGCAACACGCCGTCGTCGCCGGGCCGTACCGGGCCGTCGTGCCCGCGACCCGCGGGACCGCCGACTCCGACGCCCCGCCGGGGCCGTACACCGTGGCCCGGCTCGCGTCCGACCTCGACGCCGTGCTCGCCGACGCCGGCGTCGACGCCGCGCACCTCGTCGGCGTCGGCCTCGGCGGCGCGGTCGCGCTCCGCGCCGCGCTCGGCTCCGGGCGGGTCCGGAAGCTCGTGCTGGTAGGGATGCCCCCCCGCGGGACCGGGCTGAACCCGGACCCGCTGTGGGCCGACCCCGCGGACCCCGAGGCGCTGGAGGCGTCGCTGCGGGCGGCGGTGTCCGACGGGTTCCTCGACATCCAGCCCGACATCGTCTCCCGGATCGTCGAGTGGCGCGCCCGCGAGGACGCCGACCGCGACGCGTGGGAGGCGACGCGGGCCGCGCTGCGCGAGTTCGACTGCTCGGACCGACTGTACGAGGTGACCAACGAGGCACTCGTGATCCACGGCCGCGAGGACGCGGTCTGTCCCCCGGCGAGGGGCGAGGAGCTCGCGGCGGGGCTCCCCCGCGGCTCGTACCACCCCGTCGACGGCGCCGGCCACCTCGCCAACGTGGAGGCCAGCAGGGCGGTGAACGACCGGATCCTCGGATTTTTCGACGCGGAGTGAGCTGTCGCGGTCGGCACTGGACGGGAGTCCAGTCATCGCGGTCAGCGGTGGAGGTAGTCCGGCTGTCGTCGCGGTCGGCGGCGGAACTCGGAGGTGACACAAACCCTTTGTGGCCGAGCGTCACAGGGAGGGTGATGACACGGCTTCGCCTCGCGCTGCTCAACGCCGCCCACGACGGCGCGAACACGGCGCGGAACTTCCGGCGCGAGCTCGACGCCGACCTCGTGGAGTTCGACGTGAACGCGAGTGAGCTGCCCGAACACGTCGATTTCGACGACCGTCGGTGTACTGGGACGAGGAGTGGATCCCGCCGCTGATCGAGTGGACCGCCGAGGCCGCCGAGCACGGCCTGCCGATCCTGGGCGTCTGCTACGGCCACCAGGTGCTCGCGGAGGCGCTGGGCGGCCGCGTCGGCGGGATGGACGGCTTCGAGATCGGTTACAACGCCGTCACCCGCCGCGGCGACGACGAGCTGTTCGCCGGGATCGACGAGGAGTTCACCGTGTTCACGACCCACGGCGACGCCGTACTGGAGCTGCCCCCCGGCGCCGAGCCGCTCGCGGACAACGAGTACGGGGTCCACGCGTTCCGCGCCGGTCGCTGCTGGGGCGTCCAGTTCCACCCGGAGTACGACGTGGAGACCGCCGAGTCGGTGACGGAGGGGAAGCGCGACCGCATCGGCGACGAGACCGTCGAGCGCGTGCTCGCGGAGATCACGCCCGAGCGCTACGACGCCGCCTGCGAGGCGAAGACGCTGTTCGACAACTTCACCGCCTACTGCCGGCGGGTCCGGGACGGCGACGTGGACGGCGACGCCGAGGCCGAATCCGACGCGGGCGCGGAGGCATAGGCGAAAGCGGAGGCGGACGGCCGCAGCTTCCGCGCGCCACGCCACGCCGCGGGCACCTTCGGACCACGTCACGGCCGCGTCGGCCGGTCGAAACCCCTATGCCCCGCAGTGCCGCATCCGCCGACATGGTGATCGTGGACACGCTCGTCGACGCCGTCGCGGCCAACCCGGCGCTGACGGTCATCCTCGTGGTCCTCCTGGCGCTGGTGTTCGGCGGCTACATCTTCCTCCGGCGGATCGTCGTCAACGTCGCCGAGGGGTACGACCAGGGGAAGCAGTGAGTCCGGCCCCGCCGCGACTCGCGTGACGGGGCTCGGCTCCCGGAGTCGTTGGGCGCTCCCTCGACGCTCGCGGCGGGAACCCGACAGGGACTTAGCCGCGGGACCTGAGGGCCGGGTATGGTCGCAGCCGGTGCGCTCGCCACGCTCCTGATCGCGGGGCTCGCGTCGCTGTTCATGGCGTGGGCCATCGGCGCCGGCTCCTCGGGATCGACCCCCTTCGCGCCGGCGGTGGGCGCCAACGCCATCTCCGTGATGCGGGCCGGCCTGATCGTGGGCGTGCTCGGCTTCCTCGGCGCGGTGTTGCAGGGCGCGAACGTCACCGAGGCGGTCGGCAACGACCTCGTCGTCGGCGTCTCCATCACCGCCACCGCCGCCATCGTCGGGCTGATCACCGCCGCGGTGCTGGTCGCCATCGGGGTGTTCGCGGGCTACCCCGTCGCCACCGCCTTCACCGTCACGGGCGCGGTCGTCGGCGTCGGTCTCGCGCTCGGCGGCGACCCCGCCTGGGGGAAGTACCGCGAGATCGTCGCGCTGTGGGTGGCCACGCCGTTCGTCGGCGGCTTCATCGCGTACGCCACCGCCCGGCTGCTGCGCGCGGAGCGCGTCTCCGAGCGGGTCGCCGTGCCGACGCTCGCGGGGCTGGTCGCCGCGCTCGTCGCCAACGTCGGCTTCACCGTGCTCGGACCGCCGGGCGTCCAGCGGTCGCTCGCGGGCGTCGCGGGCGACGCCGTCCCGGCCGCCGATGTCGCCGGCCTCCTCGTCGGCCGGGTGGCGGTGACCGTCGCGTTCGCGGCGGCGATGGCGCTTCTGCTGTACCGCGACATGCTCGGCGACCGGGCCCGCGGCCAGCGCCGCTTCCTGCTGGTGTTGGGCGGGCTGGTCGCCTTCTCCGCGGGCGGCTCGCAGGTCGGGCTCGCGATCGGCCCGCTGGTCCCGCTGCTGGGGCCCGGCTCCGCCGTCGAGATCCCGCTGCTTGCCGTCCTCGTGGGCGGGGGGGTCGGGCTGCTGGTCGGGTCGTGGACGGGCGCCCCGCGGATGATCAAGGCGCTGGCGCAGGACTACTCCTCGCTGGGGCCGCGGCGCTCGATCGCCGCGCTGATCCCCAGCTTCGCCATCGCCCAGACGGCCGTCGCGTTCGGCATCCCCGTCTCGTTCAACGAGATCATCGTCTCCGCGATCATCGGCTCCGGATACGCCGCCGGCGGCGCCGGCGTGAGCACGCGGAAGATGGGGTTCACCGTGCTGGCGTGGGTCGGCTCGCTGGCGCTGGCGCTGGGGATCGGCTACGGCGCGTTCACCGCCGTCGACGCGGTGCTTTGAGCGGGTGGCAGGGAAGTGACGAGCGCAGGCTACACCTCGACCACGAGCCCGTCGTGTGCGAACCGTACGCCGTCGTGGGCCGCGTCCAGGGCGAGTTCGGCGAGTTCGTCGTGGCTCCACCCGCACTGGTGGCCGACGTGGGTGAGGAACGCCACCTCCGGGCCGACCCGACGGACGCGTGCGAGGACCTCCGCGTGCGAGAGGTCTCCCTCCCCCGGTTCGGGATCGCGGCGTCGACCCCCGTCCGGACGCTCGGACGGGTATCCCGACTCGAACACGACCGCGTCGAGGTCCGCCGGCAACGACGCCTCCGGAAACGCCCGGGCGTCGTCGGCGACGACCGCGAGCGTCGCGTCGCCGTCGTCGAAGAGGAATCCCGTCGCGTCGTCGGTTCCCGATCCCGGATCCAGCGGGTACGGCAGGGCGTCGACCCGCCATCCGTCCGTCCCGAGCGGACCCGCCTCGTCGAGGAGGTGCAGGTCCACGATCCCCGCGTCGACGTAGTGGCCGAGGACGCCGACGCTCTCCTGGGCGCGTTCGTACACCGCACGGGTGGTGACGAGGGTCGGCGCGGTCCGCGCCTTCGCCTCGGCGACCGTCTCGTCCGGTCCGACGTCGGCCGGTCGCATCCCGAGCACGCGGAGCCCGCCGGCGTGATCGGCGTGCCAGTGAGTCAGGAAGCAGTACGAAAGCGATCCGACTCCGGACCCGGCCTTCGACAGCGACCACGGGGCGAACTCCGAAGCGTCGACCAACCCCTCGATCTCCGGGAGGAACAGTTCGGACCCACAGCGGGCGGCCGGCGGACCGTCCCGCCGCGCCTCCCGACACAGCCGGCACTCGCAGGTCGGCAGCGGGATCGGCTGGCTCCCGCCGGTCCCGAGGAATCGAACTCGCATGGCGGGGTGTCGGGCGGCTATGGGAAAACGCTGTCCGCGTCCGCCGGCCTCGCTTCGAGGCGCTCAGTTCTCGGCTTCCGCGCCCGTCTCCGCCTCCGCGTCGTCATCGGCGTAGTACTCGTCGGTGACCGTGACGCGGGCGCGCATGATCCGGGTGTTGTCGACCTCCTCGATGCGGATCACCACGCCCTCGTAGTCGATCTCCTCGCCCTCCTCGACGAGGCGGCCGGCGCGGTTGAACACGAAGCCGGCGAGCGTCTCGAACTCCTGGCCCTCGGGGAGGTCGATGTCGAGCACCTCGTTCACCTCGTCGACGTTCACCTCGCCGCGCACGAGGACGGTGTTGTCCTCGACGAACGTGAACGGCTCCTCCTCGTCGCCCTCGAGGATCTCGCCGACGATCTCCTCGACCATGTCCTCCAGGGTGAGGATCCCCTCGGTCGTGCCGAACTCGTCGATGACGACGACCATCTGCATTCGGGTGTCCTGCATCTCCTCCAGCAGATCGTCGGCGTTCTTCGACTCGGGGACGTGCAGCGTGGGCTGGACGACGCTCGCGAGGTCGTTGTCCCCCTCGCCGTAGTAACGCGCCCGGACCAGGTCGCGGACGTTGACGACGCCGATGATGTTGTCGAGGTTCCCCTCGTAGACGGGGACGCGCTCGTGGTCGGCCTGCACGCACGTCTCGATCGCCTCGTCGATCGAGGCGTCCTTCGGCACCGCGTTCACGTCGAGGCGGGGGGTCATCACCTCCTTGGCGATCGTCTGGTTGAACCGGAAGATGCGGTCGAGCATCTCCCGCTCCTCCTCGTCGATGACGCCCTCGCGCTCCCCGGTCTGGATCATGTTCTGGATCTCGTCGCGGGTGACGTACGACGTCTCGATCGCCGACCGACCGCCCGTCACCGTGTTGATGACGCGGGTGAGGTAGTCGAAGACGACGATGAGCGGGAAGAGGACGTACTCCGAGACCTGTAGCGGGCGGGCGATACGCATCGCCCACGACTCGGTGTTCTCGACGGCGTAGCTCTTGGGCGCCGACTCGCCGAACAGAAGCACCAGGGCGGTGATCCCGAACGTCGCCGCGAGGACGGCCCGCCCTTGACTCGTGTAGATGGCGAACAGCCCCGTCGCGATCGATGACATCGCGATGTTGACGATGTTGTTGCCGACGAGGATCGTCACGAGCAGGCGGTGGGGGTCGTCCTTCAGCTCCTTGACCGCCCCGGCGCCGGCGTGACCCTCCTCGACGAGCTGTTCGACCCGGTGGTTCGCCAGCGAGAACATGGCGATCTCCGAGGAGGAGAAGAACGCGGAGAGACCGACGAGAACGGCTATCGCGACGACTCCCCCGATCGCGACGGTGGAGTCGGTGATCGGCACGGCGTTCTCGAACCCGCCGAACTGCGCGGGTACGACTACGGGAGCGTGTGCCGGCGACAAACCCATGTGATACGGGGGGTTGCCCGGCGCCCGGATTAAGCGTTGTCCTCGCGACCACGGATCCGACGACGTCGGCGACCGGCCGGCGGTCGACCCGGCGCGTGTCGTGCCGGGGGCGAAGACGTTACGAGTGCACCTCCCCTACCCTCGCACATGTCCGACCCACAGATCACGCTGTACAGGCTACAGGCGTGTCCGTACTGCGAGCGCGTCGTCCGGAAGCTGAAGCAGTACGACCTCAACTACGAGTCGCGGTTCGTCGAGCCGATGCACTCCGACCGCAACGCGGTCGCACGGCTCACGGGCAAGCGGTCGGTGCCCGCCATCCGCGACGAGACCACCGGCGTCACGATGTCCGAGTCGGGCAACATCGTCGACTACCTCGACCGGACGTACGGCGAGGGCGGCGCGGCGGGAGGTGCCTGAATGGTCGAGTTCGAGGTCGTCGACCTCCCGGAGACGGACCACGTCGAGACGGGCGAGACGGCCCCCGAGTTCGCCCGCCCGCTGGTCGGCGAGGAGTACTGGACGGACGTGTCGCTGTCGGACATTGACAGCCCGGTCGCGCTCGTGTTCTTCCCGATGGACGGCGCCTTCCCCGCGACGTACATGTGGAACGAGATCCGCGACCGCGAGTGGGGTCACGGGTCGAGCGACCACGTCACCGTCGTCGGCGTCTCCGTCTCGACGCCGTACGAGCACCGGACGTTCATCGGGGAGCGGGGGATGGACTACGAGCTGTTCTCGGACCCGTCCGCGGCCGTCGGCGAGGCGTACGGCGTCGTCCACGACCTCGACGGGATGTCCGGGGTCCGCGAACACCGGCCGGCGGTGTTCTTGCTCGACGACGACCGCGCCGTCGAGTACGCCTGGGTCGCCGCCGAGTGGCCCGACTTCCCCGACTACGACGAGGTCGAGTCCCGGATCGACCGTCTGTAGGGCCGCGGAATGAACGCCGGAGGACCCGACGACGCCGCGGTCGCCGACGGCGGGGTCACCGACGGGGAACTCGACCGCGCGGCCGCCGCCGTCGCCGACGGCGAGGCCGTCGTCTACCCGACGGAGACGGTGTACGGGCTCGGCGCCGACGCGACCGACCCGGCGGCGGTCGACCGGGTGTTCGAACTGAAGGATCGACCCCGCGAGCGGCCGCTCTCGGTGGCGTTCGGGGACGTCGAGGCGGCGCTGTCGCTGCTGCCCGCCACCGACAGGGCGGCCCGGTTCGCGCGGGCGTTCCTCCCCGGCCCGGTGACGGTCGTCGTCGACCGGGGCGACGCGCTCCCGCCCGAGCTGGTCGACGGCGGGTCCCGCGTCGGGATCCGTGTGCCGGACCACGCGACGGCGCGGGCGCTCGCCGACGCCGCCGGGCCGACCACGGCGACGATCGCGAACCGGTCGGGCGCGGGGAGCGTGCGCCGCGTCACCGACCTCGACGCGCGGGTCCGCGAGGGAGCGGCTGTCGTCCTCGACGGCGGGGAGACGCCCGGCGGCGAGAGCACCGTCGTCGACCCCGACCGCGGCGTGATCCACCGCGCCGGGCCGCTCGCCGACCGGATCCGCGAGTGGCTCGCGACCGAGCCCTGACGACGGGGCCGGCCGCGCCACGACTCCGGGGAGCGCCGGCTACAGCCCGACCAGACTCCTGAGGCTCCGTGTCTTCACCCCGCAGTGCTCCCGGTGGCGGCAGCTCTCGCATTTCGCGCTCCCGGAGTGCCGCGGCGGCGGTCCCGCAAGTTCGCGGACCGTCCGCAGGGCGCGGCGGTACGTCCCGGACCGGCGGACCGAAAGGTGGACGTCGCGGACGACCGCGTGGGCCGGGTACTCGACGAGCGCCCGGCGGACCCGCCGCTCCTCGACCCACGAGAGCGCGTGCATCGCCGCGACCGCGCGGACCGACTGCGGCTCCCACACCCCCGACTCCGGCGGCTTCCCGGGGGAGACGATCACCGGCACCGGCGGGTCGTCCTCGGTCGCCCCATTGTTCCCGCCATCGGAGTCGCGGTCGCCGTCCTCGCCCGCGCCGGCGGACCCGTCGCGGCTCGCGTCGCCGGGTCCCGCCGGACGGAGTAGCTTGTGTGCGACGCCCCGGGCGTCCTTCCCGTCGAGGAGGACACGGGTTCGGGACGGGTCGGCCAGCGCCGCCCAGTCCGGACGCTCCGCGAGCCGCTCCAGCGCCGCCCGGTACGCCGCCGGCGGGCGGTCGATCGGCTCGGCCGCGAGCGCCGCGTCGTCCATCCGTCGCAGCTCCGGGTAGCGGAACGCCAGGTCGATCCGGTCGGTCGCCTCCGGCGGGGGAGCGCGGCCGCCCTCGCGGCGGTCGTAGTACAGCTGTCGGGGGCAGTACGTCGCCGTCGCGAGATCCGTGAACGTCGCCGTCTCCGGGGGCACGCGAGGTCTGGTGCCGTACTGGTATTTGAACGTTCGCCGCGGAGCGGTCGGCGTCGCGGTCGCGGTGCCGTCACGGTCGGTGCGGTCGCGGCGCGGCCGCGGACGACGCGGTCGCGGTGCCATTACGGACGGCGCGCCCCGGAAGTCGCCAGCGGTCGGACCGCGAGCGAGGGCGAAGCCCGAGCGAGCGGCCCTTTTGTCATGAACGGGTTTTCGACGGGGGTTCCCGCAGGGAGCGAGCGCGGCGAGCGACCGAGGAAACCCCGTCCGAAAAGCGGTTCGTCAGAAGGAGACGTTCGTCTCGATGTCCTCGGCGGCCTCCCGGAGTCCGTCCTCGCGGGCCTCCTCGGTGTGTCCGCCCTTCAGGTCCGACTCCCCGAGCAGTTCCGCGAACTCGTCGCGGAAGCGGTCGTTGGCCCGCGTCGATTCGAGGTCGGCGGCGACGACCGCCGACTGGCGGGCGACCGTCGCCTCGTCGGCGTCGAACTCGGCCGCGCGCTCGGCCATCGGCACCCCTTCCGCGTGCAGCGAGCGGAGCCGCGAGCGGTCGAGCGGCCCCTCGCGCTCGGCCTCCCGGACCAGATGGAGGTCCATCCGGGCGTCGAAGACGGCCTCCGCCGAGCGGCCGAGCTCGTCGGCGATGGCGTCGTCGTCGGCGTCCTCGAAGAACAGGCGGGCGACGCGCCGGAGCTCGTCGGTCGACAGCTCGGCGTCGAACTCGTAGCGCTCCCGCATCCGCTCGACGAGCTCGGTGACCCGCTCGGACGGGTCGGACTCGGCCGCCAGCGAGCCGTGGCCCTCCTCCTGGCGCTCCGTGACGCTGTCCCCCCCGGTCGTGTCGACGAAGATGTCGCGGAGCTCCTCCGTTTTCTCGTCCATAGCGAAGCCAGTAGTCCGTGACGGCGGAAAAGACTGTTGCAGGCTGGCGCCGCTGTCCGGGGGCGGACCCGAGTCGTGAGAAGATTTAACCAGGGACGGAAACGCCGTACGGACATGCAAGCCGATCCGGTGACGCGGGAGACCTTCTGGACGATCGGTCCCGTCGGGAAGGCCGCGTTCTACTACCTCGCGGCGGTCGCGATCGCCGTCTTCCTCTACGGCACCTACGCGCGGTTCGCCCGGTACGCCGAGGGGGCCGACGACCGGTTCGACCGCCTCGACGACCTCCCCGGCCGGGTGCTGCGCGCGGCCCGGATCGTCGCCTCCAACCGCGGCCAGTTCGACCGCGACCTGTATGCGGGCGTGATGCACGCGTTCATCGTCTGGGGCTTTCTCACGCTGCTCATCGGGACGACGATCCTCGGCATCGATCTGGACCTCTGGCGGCCCGTCGCGGGCAGTTCCTTCTTCGTCGGCGACTTCTATCTCTCGTACTCGTTCGTGATGGACGCGATGGGGCTGCTGTTCGTCGTCGGCGTCGGGATGGCGATCTACCGGCGCTACACCGAGCGCGACGGCCGGCTGTGGGGCAAGCACACCTCCCTGGAGGACGACGCGTTCGTCTGGACGCTGCTGGCGCTGGGCGTCGGCGGCTACGCCCTGGAGGCGTTCCGGATCGTCGGCTCCGCGGAGTTCGTCGCCTACGAGCAGGTGTCGTTCGTCGGCTTCTTCCTCGCCGGGGTGTTCGCCGAGGCGGGCGTGACCGCGGGGATGGCCGAGACGCTGTACTTCTTCACCTGGTGGAGCCACGCACTGCTCGCGTTCGGGTTCATCGCGCTCATCCCGTACGCGAAGCCGTTCCACATGATCTCCTCGTTCGCGAACGTCGTCACCCGCGACGAGAAGGCCGGCGTCCGCCTCCCCGGCGTGCCCGCGGACGCCGCCCCCGACGAGATCGGCTACGCCTCCGTCGACGACATCTCCTGGCGCCACATCCTCGACCAGGACGCCTGCACGAAGTGCGGCCGCTGTTCGTCCGTCTGTCCGGCGAACGCCTCCGGCCGCCCCCTCGACCCCCGCGACGTGATCCTCGACCTCAAGTCCTACCGCGAGTCGCTGGACGCCGGCCGCACGGAGGAGGTCGAGATCGTCGCGGACGGCGGCGAGTCGGTCGTCGCCGCCGAGACGATGGAGTCGTGTATGTCGTGTATGGCCTGCATGGACGCCTGTCCGGTCGACATCGAACACGTCCCCGAGTTCACCCAGATGAACCGCCGGCTCACCGAGACCGGACAGATGGACGAGATGGTGCAGGACGCGATGATGAACGTGTTCCAGAACGGCAACACGTTCGGCGACCCCGCCCGCAAGCGCCCCGACTGGGCCGAGGACCTGGAGTTCGAGGTGCCCGACGCCCGCGAGGAGGACGTGGAGTTCCTCTGGTACGTCGGCGAGTACCCCAGCTACGACGAGCGCAACCGCCGCGTCGCCCGCTCGCTGGCGACGCTGTTCGAGCGCGCCGGGGTTTCCTACGGCATCCTCCACGAGGACGAACAGCACGACGGCAACGACGTGCGGCGCGTCGGCGAGGAGGGGCTGTTCGAGATGCTTGTCGAGGACAACGTCGAGGCATTCGGGTCGGCGACCTTCGAGACGGTGGTGACGACCGACCCGCACTCGATGAACACATTCCGGAACGAGTACCCCGAAGTGAGCGAGTTCGACGACCCGGTCTTCCACTACACGGAGGTCGTCGAGAGCCTCGTCGAGGAGGGTCGCCTCGGACTCGACGGCACGGAACTCGACTACACCGCGACGTACCACGACCCCTGCCACCTCGGCCGGATGAACGACGTGTACGAGGCCCCCCGGGAGCTGATCCGGGCGACCGGCGTCGACCTCCGCGAGATGCCGCGCAACCGCTCGGACTCCTTCTGCTGTGGCGGCGGCGGCGGCGGTCTCTGGATGGACATCGAGGAGGAGACCAAGCCCAGCGAGGAGCGCCTGCGGGAGGCGCTTCAGGACACGTCCGCCGGCGACGCCGTCGAGCGGTTCGTCGTCGCCTGCCCCATGTGCGGGACGATGTACGAGGACGGCCGCAAGACCGGCGAGTTCGAAGACGACATCGAGGTCGTCGATATCGCGGAACTGCTGTGTGAAGCGCTGACGGCGAAAGACGGCGTCGCCGTCGACACGCCCACGGGCGCCGACAGCGGGGCGTCGTCAGCGGCCGACTGAGTGGGACGGATCGCTCAGCGCTCCGAGAACGCCCCGTTTTACCAAAGAGCCAAGTATCATGGGAAACCACCTCTCGTATGCGCGTCGAGGCGTCCGACGGTCGGATCTACCTCCCGAAGTCGCTGCGTGAGCGGTTCGGCGACCGATTCGAGTTGGTCGAGCGTGACGGACGGCTGCTGTTGATCCCAGTCGCCGACGATCCGCTCGCGGCGCTTCGGGAGGAGTTTCGAGACGTGGAGGCCGACGCCGAGGAGCTCGCTGCCGCGGCCGAGGAGGAGGCTGTCGAGGAGGCGTGTCGGTGAGCTACGTCGAGACCGACTTCCTGCTCGCGCTCATCAAGGAGGACGACTGGCTGTCGGCTGCCGCCGAGCGGTACTATCGGGAACACAGTGAGGAACTGTGGACCTCGACGCACACATTAGTTGAGCTGATGCTCGTCGCCTATCGAGAGGATCGAAACGTCGAGCGCGTCGTTGCAAACGCCGCCGCCCTCATCGAGGTCCGCGGGGGGACGGACCCGGTGCTCGCGGCCGCGAACGCAGTCGAGGAGGACGGGATGACGCCGTTCGACGCCCTCCACCTCGTCGCCGCGGGCGGCGACCCGATCGTCTCCTCCGACGGGAGCTACGACGACGTGACCGATCGGGTCGCGCTGGAGGAACTGGTGGAGTAACGGGGAGCCGCCCGATCCACGGCCCTCGCTACGACCGCGAGGGGTCCACGTCGATGGCGTCGACGGGACAGATGTCGACACACAGCATACAGTCGATACACTGGTCCTCGCGGGTGGGCTCGACCTTCCGCTCGCTTTCGGGGTGGTCCGGCGTGTCGACCCAGTCGAACACGTCCACGGGACAGTTCTCCAGACACGCGCCGTCGGCGATACAGATGTCGTAGTCGACGGCGACGTGGCTCCCGTGGATCCCCAGCTTCTCGGGCGGCTCGACCGGCCCCCACACGTCGAGGCCGTTCTCCTCGCCGGCCTTCTCGCGGTTCGCGTCGAAGTTCGGATCGATTCCCATCGCCGTGTGTTCCGGCGTCACGCACAAAAGCGCCGGAGCCGACGGCCGCCGCGGTCGCGGCCGCCAGCGCCGCCAGCGCGACCCCGACGCCGAACCCCGGGGCGGCGCCCGTCGACGACGGAGTCGCCGTTGCGGAGCCGGAGGCGGCGGCGGAGGACGAGGCCGAGTCCGGAGCCGCGGTCGGGGTGGGAGTCGGGGAGTCGACGGCCGCCGGCGGCGGCGTCGCTTCCGCGTCGCCGACCCGCAGCGGGACGGCGGCCCGAAGCTCCCCGGCGGTGTGGAGGGAGACGTTGTACGCGCCCGCCGACAGCGCCTCCCCGGGCGCGCCCGAGACGGTGGCGTTGGCGACGACGCCCTCCGTCGCCACGAGCGCGTCCGCGGCGCCGCGGCCGGCGGCGGCGGTGTCGAAGCGGACGGTCGCCTGCGCGTCGCTCGCGGGCGACAGCTCCGCCGTGTACCGGAAGCCGTCGGGTCCGGTCACGACGAGGACGGCGCCGTAGACGTTGTGGAACGTCACCGTCGCGGCGACGGTCCCGCCGGGAGCGGTCCGGAGCTCCGAGACGTTGAACTGGATGAACGAGTGGGTCGCCGGCGTGTCCCCATCGGCCGCTCGGACCTCGGCCGAGACGGGCGGGCCGGCCGGTTCCGCGGCCGGGTCGTCCGGGGTCGCCGCCCCCGCTGTCACCGTCCCCGAGGTCGCCGCGCCCGCGGCGTCCGCAGGGCCGACGGAACTCGCGGCGCCGACGGCGCCGATCCCCGTCGAGGCGGCGACGAGCAGGCCCGCCAGCGCGAGCGTCGCGGCGACCGTCCGCAGCGTGTGCGAACTCACGCCGGGTGCTGGGACGGCGGCGGTCGAAACGTCTTCGGTTCCGGTCGCCGCGCCGACACGACTACCCCGGTCGGCGCCGAGGGGCCGCCGTGGAGCGTGTCAACCGCGACGACCTCGACTGGGACGGGACCGAGCGGAGCGACCGGGTGGGCTGGCGCCGGAAGCGGCTCGGGGCCGCCGCCGGCGGCGCGGACCTGGGGTGTAGTCTCTACGAACTCCCCCCGGGTAAGCGGGCGTGGCCGTACCACTACCATGCCGGCAACGAGGAGGCGATCTACGTCCTCGCGGGCGAGGGGATGCTGCGCCACGCCGGCGGGACCGACGGGATCCGCGCCGGCGACTACGTCGCGCTCCCGGCGGGCGAGGACGGCGCCCACCGCGTGATCAACGACTCCGAGGGCGCCCTGCGGTATCTCGCGCTGTCGACGATGCGCGACCCCGAGGTGCTCGTCTACCCGGACTCCGGGAAGGTGGGCGCGATGGCCGGCGCGCCGCCGGGCGGAACTGGCGACCGCGACGTCGACGCCTACTTCCGTCGCGGCGACGCCGTGGATTACTGGCACGGCGAGGCCGACGGTACCGACGGGGCGGCGAGCGGCGACACGGACGGCGAGCCCGTCGGTGACGAGGACACGGACGACGGGGAGGCAGTCGACGATGAAGACGACTCCGCGGACCGCGAGGGCGGGCGCTGACACGTCCCCCGAAGCCACATGGTCGTCGAACGCCTACGGTCGTCCATGTCCGTTCCCCGCCTCGTGTACGACGACGACTGCGGGTTCTGCACGTACGTCGCCGCCCGCGCCCTGGAACTGGGGGAGTTCGAGGCCGTCGGCTTCGGCGAGTTGGACGACGACCTCCGGGCGCGACTCCCCGACGGCTACGAGGAGTGCGTCCACCTCGTCACCGAGCGTCGGGTGTACTCCTGCGGCGAGGCCGTCGAACAGATCGCCAAGCGCACCGGCGCGACTGGATGGTGGCTCACCGCGGCCGCGAGGGGGCTGCCGGGCTACCCCGAGGCGCGCGAGACGCTGTACCGCTGGGCCGCCGACCGCCGCGACTTGTGGGGGAGGCTCGCTCGACGCGAGTCGCTCCCCGAATAGCCGCGAGCGGCCTCGCGCGCGCCCGCCGTTCGGTCGCGGCGACCTCCCGCGTCACGAGAAGGTCGAGAGTCCGGCCACCGACCGAACTATCGACGCGACTCGCACCGCCATCGCGTCACGAGAAGGCCGACAGTCCGGTCAGGTCCTCCCCGAGGATCAGCGAGTGGATGTCGTGGGTGCCCTCGTAGGTGTACACCGTCTCCAGGTTGCTCATGTGGCGCATCGGCGAGTAGTCCGTGGTGATCCCGTTGCCGCCGAGCATCTCGCGGGCGACGCGCGCCTGGTTGCGGGCCATGCGGACGTTGTTGCGCTTCGACATCGATACCTGCTGGGGACGGAGGTCGCCCCGCTCCTTCAGGTCCGCGAGGCGGTACGCGAGCAGTTGGGCGAGGGTGATCTGCGTCGCCATCTCCGCGAGCTTCTCCTGCTGGAGCTGGAAGCGGGCGACCGGCCCGCCGAACTGCTCGCGGTCGGTCTGGTACTCGCGGGCCGTCTCGAAGCAGTCGCGGGCGGCGCCGACGGCGCCCCACGCGATGCCGTAGCGCGCCTGCGTGAGACACGACAGCGGCCCCGCCATCCCGGACACCTCGGGGAGGACGTCCTCCTCGGGCACGCGGGCGTCGTTGAGGACGATCCCGCCGGTGATCGACGCGCGCATCGAGAGCTTGTCGTCGATCGTCGGGGTCTCGACGCCGTCGCGGTCGGTCTCGACGAGGAACCCCCGGACGGGCGACCCCTCCTCGCTCGTCAGCTTCGCCCACACGACCGCCACGTCGGCGATGGGGGCGTTGGTGATCCACGTCTTCTCCCCGTTGAGGAGGAAGCCGTCGGCGTCCCGCTCCGCCTCGGTCTCCATCGCCGAGGGGTTCGAGCCGTGGTCCGGCTCGGTGAGGCCGAAGCAGCCGACCGCCTCCCCCTGTCCGAGCGCGGGGAGCCAGCGTTCCTTCTGGGCGTCGCTGCCGAACGCGTGGATCGGGTACATCGCGAGCGCGCCCTGGACGCTCGCCATCGAGCGCAGCCCGGAGTCACACGCCTCCAGTTCCTGCATCAGCAGGCCGTACGCCCGCTCGGAGACGTTCGGCGAGCCGTACCCCTCCAGGTTCGGCGCGTAGAAGCCGAGCTCGCCCATCTCCGGGACGAGCTCCGTCGGGAACGTTCCCGCCTCGTAGTGGTCGGCGATGTCGGGGGCGACCTCCTCGGCGACGAACTCCCGGGCCGTGTCCCGGATCAGCGTCTCCTCCGCCGAGAGGTCCGCCTCCAGGCCGACGTAATCGAGCATACGTTCGAATGCGTGACACACCGGCAAATGGCTGTCGGGATCAGCGGGGAGGATGCGCGACGGTCGCGCGACCCTGCCCGAGTCCGACCGTGACGGTCGGCCGACGCCGGAGCGCGGGAGGGAAAGCTTACACGGTCGACACGGAAAGAGGGGCGACGAATGGTCGAGATTCCCTCCGCGATCCCGGGGGTCGGCGGTCCCGACTCCGACGCCGTCGACGACCGCGACGCCGATCCGCGCGTCATCGGCGTCGACGGCGACGACGCCGACGCGGTGCTGTCGGCGCTCTCCTCGGACACGGCCCGCGAGATCCTTTCGGCCCTCCACGAGCGGCCCGGCCCCGCCAGCGACGTCGCCGAGCGCGTCGACAGCTCCCTCCAGAACACCCAGTACCACCTGAACCGGCTCCGCGAGGCGGGCGTCGTCGAGGTGGCCGACACCGTCTACTCACAGAAGGGTCGCGAGATGGACGTGTACGCGCCCGCGGACGGCCCGCTCGTGCTCGTCGCCGGCGACGAGTCCGAGACCGCCGGCGTCCGCGCGACGCTGCGGCGTCTGCTCGGCGGCGTCGGCGCGGTCGGCCTCGGCGCGCTCCTCGTCGAGGAGCCGGAGTCCGCGGACACGGCGGCGACGGCGACGGAGGCGGCCGCCGACGGCGCGGCCGCCACCCCGACGCCGACCCCGAGCGACGGCGACATGGGCGTCGCCGAGGCGACCGCGACCCCCACGCCGACCGCCGAGCCCGCGGCGACGGAGGCCGGACGGGAGACCGTCTCCGCCGTCGCGGCCGGCGATCCGACCCTGCTCGACCAGCTCGTCGCGTCGCCGGGGTTCCTCTTCCTGTGTGGCGGCCTCCTCGCGCTCGCGCTCGCGACGCTGTACGCCCGCCGGCGGGGGGCGATATGACCTGGAAGCGGTCGCACCCCTCGCCGCCCGGTCGGTGACTGAAAGCGGAATTTGAGTATCGAGAAAGTACTTGCCGACCGGAACACAAGGAACACGTACCGGTTCCCGGTGACGCCGGCCCTCCACGCGCGGTCCCCGCGACTGCCCCCTCCACGCGGAACGGGACGACGTACGGCCGCCCACCCCACCCGACAGGGCGGTCCCCGCTACGCGTCCCGGACCGGGATCTCGAACGCCTCGAGGAGGTCGCCCTCCGGCGTCCGAAGCTCCCCCGCCAGCCCCTCGGCCGTCCGTTCGAGTTCGGCGTGTGCCGGGGGGTTCCCGCGCGGCCGGGCGTAGCTCCCGGGGTTGAGCAGCGGCACCGCCCCGGAGTCGTCGAACTCGGGGCGGTGGCTGTGGCCGAACACGACGAGGTCGGCGTCGCGCTCGCGGCCGAACAGGACGAGCCCGGTCGACCCGCTCCGGCTGCGGTGTCGTACCGCGACCGTCGCCCCCTCGTGGCCGACGACCCGCTCGCCCGGCAGGCGCTCCCGGAGCGCGCTGTCGTCGTTGTTGCCGGCGACGGCGTACACCGTGTCGTTCACGTCGGTCAGTGCGTCCAGCACCGGCTCCCGGGAGAGGTCGCCCGCGTGGACGACGGCGTCGGCCTCGCGGACGGCCGCGAGCGTCCGTCCGCGCAGCGCGTGGCCGTCGGCGGCGTGCGTGTCGGAGATGACGGCGAGCACGGCCGTCGCGAGGGGCCGGGTCGTACTAACGGTTGGGACCACCGCTTTCATACCGGATCGCCGAGAGGAACCGACAATGGCAGGCAGCAGATCCGTCGTCGTCGCCGCGCTGATCGCCAACGGCGCCATCGCGATCCTGAAGTTCTTCGGCTTCCTGCTCACCGGCTCGCCGTCGATGCTGTCGGAGACGTACCACTCGATCTCCGACACCGGCAATCAGGTGTTTCTGCTCGTCGGGATCCGCTACTCGAACCGGGCGGCGAGCCGGGCGCACCCGTTCGGCTACGGCAAGGCGCAGTTCTTCTACTCGTTTCTCGTCTCGGTGCTGCTGTTCGGCATCGCCGGGTGGGAGTCGCTGAAACACGGATACGACGCCATCATGCACCCGGGACACGGCGGCGAGCGCGCCGACGTGGTGCTCGCGGGCGTGAACTTCACCGACCTCGTGCCGGTCGACCCGTTCTGGATCAACGTCGCCGTCCTCGTGGGCGCGATCCTGTTCGAGTCGTACGCGTTCGTGAAAGCGTACGCGGAACTCGACCGGCAGATGAACGCCTACGACTGGTCGGGGCTTCGGGAGGCGTTCTCGAAGACCAGCGACGTGACGACGCTCACCGCCTTCACCGAGGACACTATCGCCCTGCTTGGCGCCGCCGTCGCGCTCGTCGGCATCACGCTGGCGCGGTATCTCGACGCGCCCGTCTTCGACGCGGTCGCGTCGCTGGTCATCGGCGCGCTGCTGATGCTGTTCGCCGTCGCGCTGGCGTGGGAGAACAAGCGGCTGATCCTCGGGGAGTCGCTCCCGGCCGACGTGGAACGGGCGCTCCGGGCGGCGATCGTCGAGGAGGACGGGGTTCGCCACATCGACGGCTTCCGCACCGTCTTCATCGGGCCCGCCGAAGCGCTCGTCACCGCCGACGTGAGCTTCGCCCGCGGAACCGACGCCGCCGGCGTCGACGAGGGGATCACGCGGATCGAGGAGCGGCTTCGCGGCGTCGACGACCGCGTGAGCATCGTCTACGTCGAGCCCGAGGTCTGAGCCGAGCGGGCGGTCCGACCGCGAGGATGTGGGTGCGAGCGCGGGTGAGAGGCGGCCGCGCCGCGACCGTCGCCCGCGGTGGCCCCGCGCCGCCGCGCCCTACTCCGACTGAACCAGCGCCAGCGACGCCAAAAGCGCCTCCAGCTGCACCTGCTCGTTGGCGCCCTCGGTGATGCGGTAGTCGGCCTCGCCGATGCGCTCCATCAGCCGCACGGCCTCCCGGTCCGAGAGGTCGAACTCCCAGACGGAGCGGTGGAGCTGGTCGACGATGTCGCCGCCGGCCATCCCCGTCTCCGTGAGGAGGGCGTCGAGCGTCGCGCGCGACTTCGAGAAGTCGCCGTCGAGGGCGTCCTCCACCATCGCCTCGATCTCCTCGGGCCGGGCGGTCGCGGTGATCTCGTATACCGCCCGCTCGTCGACGACGTCGCCGGTCGTCGCGGCCGCCTGCAGGGAGTTGATCGCCCGGCGCATGTCGCCGGCGGCGGCGTACACCAGCGCGTCCATCCCCTCGTCGGTGATCTCGATGTCCTGCTCGGCCGCGATGTCGTCAACCTGCGCCTCGATCGCGTCGTCCGACAGCGGCGAGAAGCGGAACACCGCACACCGCGACTGGATCGGGTCGATGATCTTCGAGGAGTAGTTACACGAGAGGACGAAGCGGGTGTTGTCCGAGAACTGCTCCATCGTCCGCCGCAGTGCCGATTGAGCGTCGTCGGTGTTGTGCGTCAGGACGCCGTTCGCGAGCATGAAGTTCGGCGTCCCGTCCATACTGATGTTGTAGGCTTTCCCCCGGTGACTGTACTCGATCCGCCGGATCTCGACGGTTGAAGCCGCCCGCCGACCGCCGTCGACGACCGCGGCTCGTCGCTCGTCCGACCACTCCGTTCCGTACATTTGGTTTCCGTCTCCCTGCATCTCCCGACTGTGTCCCTCGTTCTTGCAGTCGAGCGAGCAGAACCGGCCGGGCGTCCAGTCGCCACAGATCTCACACCGCGACACGCCGATCTCCTCGCCGAAGTCGGCGATCTCGTCGCCGGGGGAGAGGTCGCGAAGTTCCGTCTCGATGAGCTCGTTGTCCTCCCCGACGACGAAGAACGGATGGGTCGGGCTCGCTTGGATCGTTCTCCTGTCCTCCAGTTCGACCTCGAAGAAGTCCGCGACGCCGGAGTCGACGAGGTGTCCGCTGTCCGACTGTATTCCGTTGGTCTCGAAATCGACGGACGGGATCGGCTCTCCGTCCGTCGCCACGTCCTCGATCGGCTTCACCTCCGGCGACGACGGGTAGCCCGTGACGACTTCAGTTCCGGGTGGCAAACACAGCGAGTCGGCCTCGTCGAGGAAGATGATCGTGTGCTCGTGGTTCGGGTTGTACGACTGGCGGGCGAACTTCTTGATCCGGTCGCGCACCACGTCGATGCCGCGCTGGTCGGAGGCGTTGAGTTCGAGGAAGTTGCTCCGCCACTCCTCGCCGTAGATCTCCTTGGCGATGGCGACGGCGCTGGTTGTGTTGTGCATCACCGTCGGGACGCTCCCGGCGACGTAGTTTCGTGTGCCAGGTACGGTAAGATCGTAGACGCGCCGTGACTCCCGGACCGGCTCGATCGATTCGACCTCGTCGAAGTACAGGTCGGCCGACGCGAGGCGATCGAGCATAGCGATCCGCTCGACGGTTTCGAGCGAGCACGTCTCGGAGGCGAGCGTTCTGATCCGATCGGCGACGGTCGCGAATCGAGTGAGCGACGACACGTCGTGGTCGTCGTTTCGCAGCAGCGCGATCAGCTCCGTCCCTCGGAACCGCGTCCCGCTCGCGACCGTCTCGTAGGAGAGTCCGAGCGACTCAATACAGTCGCGAAGCTCCTTCTGGATCAGCTCGATATCGACCGAGGTGTTCGACTCGCCGATCTGCGACAACAGTGACATCGTCCGCGTCGCCGTCGGGGTCCGGCGTCCGTCGCCGTACTCCAGAAGCTGGTCCGTCCGGATGCCCGTCACGTCCGAGACCGCCTTTCTGGTGTCGAGCGGCGTCAGTTCCGAGCGACCGTTCGCCCACAATGCCGGTACCGCCGAGGCGTCGTCGAGCGCGGACGACAGCGCGTCGAGGCGGGAGAGTACCGACTGGGCGGCCGCAACCCGGTCGGTCGCGGCGGCGACGACGGCTTCGACCTCGTCGAGGTACCGCTCGCGTCCTGGGTTCTCGGAGTCGAGCGTGTCGGATGTGAGTTCCCCGACCGGAAGCCGGAGCGTCTCACAGAGGTCGTGGACGGCGGACTGCGCCGGCATCGTGTCGTGGTTCGGGTTCGATGTCCGCGCCGTCGCGTCCGCGAGGCGGTTCGCCTTCTCCTCGATGGTGAACCCGATCTCCGCTTCGAACCGGGAGAGTGCCGGCGCACCCGAGATCGACAGCTGGTGGTACTCCCGTTCCGTCTCGGTACCGTTCGTCGCCGACTTGTGTACGGGCGTCCGTCTGGAGGGGATCCCAAACGACGAGAGGAGATACGAGAGGAGCGTGATGTGACTCTCGTTTCGCTGGGTCAGCTCGACGATACCGCTCTCCGCGACGTACGCTTCCGCGTCGAACATTGCCCGGAGAAACGCCGCTCGTGAGTTCCGATCCGCGGTGACGAGTGCGGATCCGATCGCCTCCGGGTCCTCCCTGCTGGCGCTGGCGAAGACATCGAAGGTCGCCTCCAGGAAATGTGTGAGCGTCCGGGAGTTCACCTCGACATAAGGGACGCCCTGCTGCTCGCTGCGCGACGACGGGAGTCCAAAGCAGGAGTCGACCGCCGTCTCGAACGCGTCCAGAAGGTCCGCATCTGTGTTGTAGAACTTCACGCGGCCGCGTTCGATACGCGCCTCCGCGACCGCGAGTCCGACGAACCGTGCGAGCTCCGGCGTGACCTCCCAGGGAGGGGTGATCGGACGTGAGCGGTTTCCGGACGCGTTCACGTACACGATCCGATCGACGGCGGCTCGGAGTCGCCCGCGGGGAACGTCCCGTGACTGGAGTTCCGAGGGGGGGACGACTGACCGACCGATCTCGTCGGCCAGCTCCCCGGAGAGTTCGACCTCGATCCGCTCGTCGTCGACCACGTCGAGCCACTCCAGCTCCGTGTCCGTCGGCGTCGGCACTCCCAGAGGCCTGACGACCCTGCTTCCCGGCTTCAGTTCTCCCGCGGAAACCCACGAGAGTCCGTCGGCGTCAACGACCAGCAGCTTGTGTTCCGGCGTGACGGTGAACTCGCCTCCGTCGCGTGTCGACACCGACACGAGGTCGTCCGTCTCCTTCCCGAAGACGTGTGACGGCTCGGTGTGCTCGAACTGGCCGTCGTCGTCGAACGTCAGGATCTCCGTTCCCTCGTCGGGGGTCGCGAACCCTTCGGTGTCGCCGACGACGCGCTCGATACGGTCGACGCCACGACTCGTGAGCACCGGTGTCTCGCCGGTGGTGCATTTCCCGATGCCCGCGGGCCCGGAGAACAGCAGGTGCGGCAGGTCGTTCTGATCGATGTAGCTGCGCAGCCGCGAGACGATCTGCTCGTGTCCGTACACGTCCGAAAGCGTCTGCGGGCGGTACTTCTCGATCCAGACCTCCCGCCCGGGCGGGGAGTCGTCGGCGGCCTCGCCGTCTGCCCCCTCGGCGTCGTCGGCGTCGCTCATGTCACGGGATGGGCGTCCCGGCGGGATAAACGCCCCGAGATTCCGCCCCGACGGAGGCCCGCGAGGGGGCGACCGGCGCCGCGGCCGCCGCCGGAGGGCAACCGGGAAGTCCCCGCGTCGCCGACGGTCGGGTATGGACGTGACCTGCGAGGTCGTGGGCGAGGGCACCGAGGAGCTCTCGCTGGCCGCGGACGCGACCTACGCCGACGTGTGCCGGGCGGCGGGCTACTCCCCGCACGAGGTGACGGTGCTCGTCGACGGCTCGCCCGTCCCCGAGGACGCCCCCTGTGAGGCCGAGTCCGTGCGGGTGCTCAGGCTGATCCGGGGCGGATGAGCGCCGGCGACGGCACCGCGGGGGCGGACGACGCCGTCGCGGTTCGCGTCGCCGACCCCGACGACGCCGACGCGGTCAGGGCGCTGCTGGACGCCGCGATGTTGACGGTCCCGGAGGGGCTGTCCGACCGGGTCGCCGCCGGCGACGCGCTCGTCGCCGTCGAAGCGGTCGACGGCGGCAACGGCCGGGGCGACGGCGACAGGGACGACAGCGGTTCGGGCGATGGTGACAGCGGCGTGAACGACGACCGCGGCGACGAGGGCGGACGTGGCAACGACGGCGACGGCGGAGACGCCGCCGACGGCACGGCGGGACGGGTGGTCGGCGCGCTCGTGCTCGACGGTCGCCGCATCGACAGCGTCGCCGTCCGCAGGTCCCGTCGCGCGGCGGGGGTGGGGACCGCGCTCGTCCGCGCGGCCGCCGCGCGCGACGACGGACCGCTCACGGCGACGTTCCGGCCGGGCGTGCGCGGCTTCTACGAGTCGCTCGGCTTCGAGGTCGCGGCGGCGGCGCCCGACGACCCGGAGTCGCGGCGGCTGTGCGGCCGGCTGGAGCCGTAGCGTCCCGTCGCGGCCGCCTCAAAGACGCTTGCGCAGCACCGCCGCCGAGTCGGGACACAGCGACGCGACCTGCGGGGTCGAGCCCAGCGGGTCGGGGATCACAGACCGGTCGACCCGGTCGTAGCCGCGGGCCGCGAAGAACCCCGCCGCGCCCGTCGTGAGGAGCACGAGGGTCGCGACCCCGGCCGCCGCGGCGCGCTCCTCCAGCGCCCCCACGAGCGCGGTGCCGATCCCCTCGCCGCGGCGGGCCTCGGCGACGGCGACCGAGCGGAGGAGCGCGGCGTCGCCGGCGGGTTCGAGCCCGCCGACCGCCGCCGGCCCCGTCGTCTCGTCGTGGAACGCGAGGTAGAACCGCGCGTCGCCGGCGCGCACGTCGTCGGTCGGCAGGCCGGCGGCGGCGAGCAGTCGCTCGACCGTCGCGAGGTCGCCCCCGGTCGCCCGGCGGACGCGGAGGTCGGGCGGGGACGCCGCGACCATCTCACACGAGCGGCGCGACCAGCTCCCGGCCGGCCGCGAGGATCGCCGCCGTGTCCGCCTCCGAGTCGGACTCGGCGTACACGCGCATCTTCGGCTCGGTGCCCGAGGGGCGCACGAGCATCCACGAGCCGTCCGAAAGCAGGAGCTTGAAGCCGTCGACGGTCACCACGTCCGCGACCTCCTCGCCGGCGACCTCGTCGGGGATGTGGTCCGCCAGCTCGGCGACGACGCGCTCCTTCTCGGCGTCCGGGCCGCGCTCGGCGGCCGCCGCCAGCAGCGCCATCAGCACGCCGTCCTTCTCGCGGACGTGGCCGCGAACCGAGAAGCCGCCGGACTCCTCGCCGCCGACGAGCGCGTCGTGCTCGTCCATCGCCCGCGCGACCCACTTGAACCCGACCGCCGTCTCGTACACCTCCTCGCCGTGCGCCTCCGCGATCCGGTCGATGAGAAACGTCGTCGACACGGTCCGGACGGCGGGCCCGGACCGCTCGTCGAGGAGGTGGTCGTACGTCGCCGCGAACAAGAGGTTCTCGTCGAGGTGGCCCCGCTCGGGCGTGACGACCGCCAGCCGGTCGGCGTCGCCGTCGTTGGCGATCCCCAGGTCGGCGTCGCCGTCGCGGACGCGGGCCGTCAGCTCCCCGAGGTTCCCGGCGGACGGCTCGGGCGAGCCGCCGCCGAACTCGGGGTCGCGCTCACAGCGGATCCGTTCGACCTCGGCGCCCGCCGACTCCAGCAGCGCGTCGGTGACGCCGCGGCCGCTCCCGTGCATGGCGTCGTACGCCACCGTGAGTCCCGAGAGGTCGACCCCGCCCTCGCCGCCGACGAGCTCGCGGGCCCGCTCGGCGTGGGGCGTCGCGAGGTCGACGCGGCGGACCGCCCCCTCCCGCTCGGTACCGGCCGCGTCGAGGGCGGGCTCCCGGAGGTTCGCCTCGATGCGCTCGGTCACGTCCGGGAGCGCCGGCGCGCCGTCGGAGGGGATGAACTTCACGCCGTTGTACTCGGGCGGGTTGTGGGAGGCCGTCACCATCAGCGCGCCCGCGGCGTCGCGCTCGACCACCGCGTGAGCGACAAGCGGCGTCGGGCGGTCGCGCTCGGGGACGAGCGCGTCGAAGCCGTTGCCGGTCAGCACCTCGGCCAGCGACTCCGCGAACCCCTCGGAGGTCGGCCGCGCGTCGTAGCCGACGATCACGGGGCGGGCGGTCGCGTCGGCCTCCGTCTCCGCGAGCGTGTCGGCGACGGCCTGCCCGACGATCCGCACCCGGCGGTCGGTGAACCGGTCGAGGGTGTCCCGCCACCCGTCGGTGCCGAACGAGATCTGGTCCATGCGCGACGACTCGGCCGGGGCCGTCAAAAACCCGTGCCCCGGAGGCGACGACTGCGGGCCGTCGCGGCCCGCGTCGGCACGCGGTCGTCCGGTCGGGGGCGGCGCCGGCGCGGTCGTGCGGCGGGGAACGACGGGCTTTTGCTCGCGCGCCGGCCGTTCCCGGACGTGTCCGAACCCCCAAGCGTCGTCGCCGTGAACGGCTCGCGGCGGGACGGGAGCTACGGCCGGGCCACGCTACAGTACGCCCTCGACGCCGCCGCGGCGTCCGGCGCCGAGCCCGACTTCATCGACCTGGGCGACCCGGAGCTGGACGTCCCGCTGTACCACCCGGACGCCGACGCGGCCGACGCCGGCGACGTGGCGGACCTGCTCGCGCGGATGCGCCGCGCGGACGGCGTCCTGCTGTGTACGCCGGTGTATCACGGCTCCTACTCCTCGGCGTTCCGGAGCTTCCACGACTGGTGTTCCTTCGACGAGTACGAGGACACCGTCGTCGGGCTGTTCGCCGTCGCCGGCGGCGGCTCCTACGAGGGGACGCTCGAACACCTGCGCGCCACGGTCCGGGGCGTCCACGGCTGGGTCACCCCCCTCCAGGTCGGCGTCCGCAACGCCCGCGACCGGTTCGAGGAGTGGGACGACGGGGAGCGTCCGCCCGCGGACGCGATCGGGTCGGGGTCGCGGTACGAGTTCGTCGACGAGAGCCTACGCGAGCGGACCGAGAAGCTGGGTCGCCGGGTCGCCCGCTACGCCGAACGCGGAGACGAGTTCCTCGACGCGCCGGAATGATCGACGAAGCGGAGGTCCCGCCGCCGCGGGAACCGCGGCACACGTGGCGCCGGCGGACGGTCTCGACCGCGGTCGCCTCGCTGATCCCGCTGCTCGCCGGCTGCAGCCGCGGTATCGGCGGCCAACCCGATTCCGTTCCCGTGGAGGTGATAAACGAGAGCGACGCGATCCGCGACTACGATCTAACGGTGACGACCGCCGACGCCGGGGACCGCCTGTCGTCGATGGGCGGGTCGCTGGAACCGGGCGCCCGGGAAACCGGGGAGTTCGAGGTCGCTGAGCCGAACGCGACGTACGTCGTCCGGGTCGCGACGGACGGGGAGGAGTGGTCGGAGGCGATCGACGGGAGCGGGCTTCGGAGCGTCGACGTGGGGATCGAGCGGGCGACGGTGACGATCGTCGCGAGCGCGACGTAGCGGGATCCCGCACTCACTCGACCAGCGACTCCTTCTCCCGGCGCGAGAGCTGTTTGATCTCGTGCTCCCGGGACATCGCCGCGGACTTCGCGTCGAACGCCTCCACGTGGACCAGCTCGACGGGCGTCCGCCCGCGGGTGTACTTCGCCCCCTCGCCCGCGTCGTGTTCGGCGACGCGTCGCGCCACGTCGGTCGTGTACCCCGTGTACAGCGAGCCGTCCGCACACGCCAGCACGTAGACGTAGTGGTCGGCCGGCGGGACGGGAACGCCGTCGAGCGCGGTCGTCGGGGGGTCGCGGTCGGTCACGGCGGGGGGACGGCCGCGGGAAAATAAACGGCCGCGATCCGGTACTGCGCGGTGCCGCGTGGTCCGTCCCCGCGGGACGGCACGGATCGGCCGGCGGCGCCGCGAGGTGGTCACGGAGCGGTTCAGTCGTCGGCGCGGGTCCGCTCTCGGGCCGCTTCCGCGATGCCCGCGTTCGCAGAGCAGGATGGGCACGCGTTCAGTTGCCCGTGTTCGTCGCCGAACACGCGGGCGAAGCGGTCGGATACGTGCGACCCGCAGTGGTCGCAGCGTGGCATGTGATCGACCGGCATCCGTCTGTGCCGGTGACAGTCGTACGGGAGGCGGCCACATATACCCTTTCACGGCGGAGCGACCGGGCGCCGGGGGCGGTCGCGTCCGCGCGTCGCCCGGTCGATCTGGGCGGGGATCGGTCCGTCCGCGGCGGTCGCCCGCGCCTCCCGAACGGGGCGTTCACCGGTCGGCGGCGACGCTTCGACCCCCGATCGAGCGCGCGATCAGCGCCGCCTGCGTTCCCGCGACGAACCCCGCGTCGACGTTCACCGCCGACAGCACCGTACACGACTGGAGCAGGCCCAGAAGCGCCGCCCTCCCCTCGCCGCCGACGCCGTAGCCGGTCGAGGTGGGGAGGCCGACGACGGGCGCGTCGACGAGGCCGGCGACGACGGTCGGCAGCGTCGCCTCGCGCCCGGCGACGGCGACGAGTACGTCCGCCGCCCGGAGCGTCTCGATCTCGTCGAGCACGCGCGTCAGGTTGGCGACGCCCACGTCCTCGACGGTCTCGACGCGCGGGCCGGCCTCGCCGGCGACGACGGCCGCCTCCCGGGCGGCCGGCGCGTCGGCGGTGCCGCCGGAGACGACGACGACGTCCGCGTCGACCCGGGGCGGGTCGTAGTCGGCCGCGCGAACGACGATCGTTCTCGCGCGCGCGTCGCGCTCGACGGTCGCGTCCGGACGCTCCCGGTCGAAGTGGGTCCGGACCCGTTCGGCCGTCCCGTCGTCGGCGCGGGTGACAAGCGCTCGGCCAACGGAGCCGACGGCGGCGTCCGCCATCGCCGCCACCTCCGCGGCCGTCTTCCCCTCCGCGAGGATCCCCTCTGGGACCCCGCGTCTGGTCTCGCGGGCGGCGTCGAACCGCCCGGCCTCCGTCGTCGCGTAGCCGCGGAGTCGCGCCTCCGCCTCCGCGGGCGTGAGGTCGCCGGCCGCGACCGCGTCGAGCGTCTCGCGCATGGCCGACCCGAGACGGCGCAGCGACTCCAACCCTCCGACCGACGCCGACGGATAAATCGATCGTCGGAGACCCCCGCGAACGGCCGCGAGGGGGCCGAGCGTCGGGATAACTTGGGAAACCTTATAAGGGGCCGTGGGGTATGACGGAACGCATGGCAGATCTCATCGTCAAGGCAGCCGTCAAGGAGCATCTCGAGGAGAAGAACGTCGCGTCGGACTTCTACGACGCGCTCGACGGGGAAGTCGAAGAGCTGCTCGAAGACGCCGCCCGCCGCGCCGAGGAGAACGACCGGAAGACGGTCCAGCCGCGCGACCTGTAACCCGGCGACGCTTCCTTCCAGTTCTTTGTTCGACGACCCCGAGCGGCGGTGCCGTCACGGCTCGCGACGGACCACGTCGCCGTCGGCGTCGCCGACCAACAGTTCGTCGGCCATGTCGACGAACAGCCCGTGCTCCACGACGCCCGCGACGCCGGACAGCGCCGCGGACAACGCCGCCGGCTCCTCGACGGCGCCGAACTCGCAGTCGAGTACGAGGTTGCCGTTGTCCGTGACGACGGGGCCGTCCTTTCGGTCGGCCGTCCGCAGCGTCGGGTCGCCGCCCGCCTCCCGGACCGCCCGCTCGACGCGGGCGAGCGCGTCGGGCAACAGCTCGACGGGGATCGGGTGATCGAGCGTCGCCGAGAGCTTGGAGTCGTCGGCGACGACCAGGAGGCGGTCGGCCGCCGCGGCGACCACCTTCTCGCGGGCGTGGGCCGCGCCGCCCCCCTTCACGAGCGCGTTCGCGTCCGCGTCGGCGTGGACCTGGTCGGCGCCGTCGACATCGATGTCGACGCGGTCGACGTCCGACAGCGGGACCAGCGGGATCTCGACCTCCCGCGCGAGCGCCCGCGACTGGTGCGACGTGGCGACGCCCTCGACGTCGAGCCCGTCGGCGACGCGCTCGCCGAGCCGCCGGATCGCGTGGGCCGCGGTCGACCCCGTGCCCAACCCGACCAGGTCGCCGTCGCTCACCTCGGCGGCGGCCGCCCGACCCGCCGCGCGCTTCGCCGCCTCGGCTCCCCCGGTGCGTTTCATACCCGGTGGGACTGTCGGGGCGCGCAAAACGCTTGGCCCGTCACGGACCGCTCGGCTCGCGTACAGAACCGCGCTTCCGGGGACGGTCTTATCCCCGGCCGGCGAAGCCGGTCGCGTGCGTGACGTCTCCGACGAGCGGAGGCCGAGAGCCGTGTTCCTCGCGGGCGTCGGCGAGCGGCTGGGGACCGGACTGGCCCGGGCGTTCGCCGCCGCCGGCGACCGGTTCGTCGAGATCGCCGGGCAGCCGCCGTCGGCGCGGAGCCACGAAGTCGACGTGTGCCCGGTCGGCCGGCCGCCGTAGCCGACGGAGCCGACCGAGGGGCGTCCGGAAGCCGCACCGGGACGAAGACGTTAGGAGCGCCCGCGACAACGTCGCCGTATGCGGATCGAGTACGACCGCGACACCTGTGTCGGAATGTTTCAGTGCGTGGCAGAATGGGACGCCTTCGAGCGGGACATGGACGCCGGCAAGGCGACGCTCGTCGACGCGACCGAGATCGAGGAGGGCGTGTTCTCGCTGGAGGTGTCCGACGACGAGGAACTGGACGCGAAGTTCGCCGCGCGGACCTGCCCCGTCGACGCCATCCGCCTGTACGACGACGACGGCGAACGGGTGATCTGAGCCGCACGGGACCGACCGGGGTCGGCGGCGGCCCGGAGGCCACGCGAGTCGCGGCGGCGTCGCTGCTCGGCGTCGGTCGTCGAAAAAAATCCGCGGTCGCCTACCGGCGCGCGCCGGTGACACGTCGCGGTCCGTGCGTTCGTAGTCCGATCAGTCGGCCGTCTGTGCGGGCTCCGCGATCTCGGCCTCGCCGAGCGCGCTCCGGCTGTTCAGGAGGATGATCCCGAAGCCGACCTTCGCCGAGATGTCGAGCACCGCGAACGCCGCCGTCTCCACCGGAAGCGGGATGATCGCCAGGCCGCCCTCCGTGCCGAGTATCCACACGATGGGATAGAACGACCACAGCACGAGCACGAGGTTCCGCAGGCGACCGAACAGCGCCGCGCGGTCGCCCGACATCCGGCTGGCCTGCTCGGACATCGACCCCAGCAGGTAGTACAGCAGGACGATCAGGGCGCCCGTCGAGATGGCCCACCACGCGATCCGCTGGGCCTGTCCCGTGCGGGCCAGCGCGCCGACCACGCCCGTGATGATCATGAACACGTCGAGGCCGACCAGCGTCGCGATGGTGTTGCGGTCCGCCCCCGCCAGCAGCGCGAGGTCGAGCAGCAGCAACGGCGTGGTGAACAGCCAGTCCGCGTACCGGGCCCAGTAGATCTCGAGCGTGCCGAGCCCCTCGACCGGGACCTCGATGAGGCCGAATCCCATTGCCATCGAGAAGTACGACGCCGCCGCGATGGCCGGGATGAAGATGGTGATGATATAGTACTCCTGTTGTTCGGGATCACGCACGGACCAACCCTGTGCAATGAAGTACAGAGTGCCGAGCGTCATTCCGATCGTGCCGATCCACAGGCTGATCGACTCCAGCCCTGCGCTTGGTGTTGCCATACCCACGCAACCATACGGTAGTCATCCCCTTATAAGCTTGCCCGAACTCGGGGGGTATCAGGGGGGGAGTAACCGCCCGACATGGGTACCGCGGTAGCGGCCTCGGTACCGGGCCGCGAACTCCCCCACGCTTATCGGTGCCCCAGTCCCCCGATCGGATATGGGATGGGTACGCGGTCGCCGGAAGTCGGCGCTCGTCCGGGGGCGAACGCGGTGACACTCACCTACCTCGGCTTCCACCTGCTGTTCGTGCTCCCGGTTATCGGGCTGCTGGCGCCGGCGCTGTCCGCCCGCCGACAGCGGATCGGCCGGGTCGGACTCGCACTCATGGGAACGGTCGCGTTCCTGTACACGACGCCCTGGGACAACTACCTCATCGAGCGCGGCGCCTGGTTCTACGGCGAGGGCCGGGTCGCCGCCCGGGTGTGGCTCGCGCCGGTCGGCGAGTACCTCTTTTTCGTCCTCCAGACGGTTATCGTCGGCCTATGGCTGTATCGGGTCGACTTCGACGCCGCGCCGACCGACGGCGACACCGCGTGGCTGCCGCGCGTCGGGGGCGCGCTCGCCTGGCTGGCGGCGGGCGTGGCCGGCGGCTGGCTCGTCGCCGCGGGGCCCGAGCGGTTCCTCTACCTCGGGGCGATCCTCGTGTGGGCGTGTCCCGTCGTCGCGCTCCAGTGGGCCGTCGGCGGCGCGTTCCTGCTGTGTCGCCCCCGGCCGTGGCTCCTCGGGATCGGCGTCCCGACGCTGTACCTGTGGGCGGTCGACCGCGTCGCCATCGGCTTAGGTATCTGGACGATCGCCGACGACACCGCGACCGGGGTCGAGCTGTTCGGCCTGCCCGTCGAGGAGGCCGTCTTCTTCCTCGTCACCTGTACGCTCGTCGTGTACGGACTGATCCTGTTCGAGTGGGTCGTGCGACGGCTCGACGGGGAGCCGCGCGAGACCGACCGGCCCGAGCGGCGCACACCGGCGCCGGTGGCGGAGTGATGGCGGTCGCGGAGCGTCTCCCCGCGCGGCTGCGGACCGCCCTCGACCGCTGGGGCGTCCGGGCCTCCTGGGTCGCGCTGGCGGTCACGCTCCCGTTCGGGCTGCTCGCGCCGACCCTTCCCCCGGCGGTTCGGTACGCGCCGTTTCTCGCCTCCGTCCTCCTGTTCGGGCTGCCGCACGGCGCCGTCGACCACCTGGTTCCGGCGCGGCTGACGGGCGCCGGCCTCGGGCGCTCCGTCGGAGCCGTCGTCGCCGTCTACGCCGTCCTCGGCGTCGCGTACGGGCTCTGGTGGGGGATCGCCCCCGTCTCCGCGTTCGTCGCGTTCGTCGGGATCACGTGGGCCCACTGGGGGCAGGGCGACGTGTACGCGCTGCTCGTGCTCGCGGGCGCCGACCACCTGCCCTCGCGGGCCGAGCGGGCGCTCGCGCTGCTGGTGCGCGGCGGCCTCCCGATGCTGGTTCCGCTCGTCGGCCACCCCGCGGCGTACCGCCGGGTCGCCGGGGCGCTCGTCGGGCTGTTCGCCGCCGACGCGACGGCGCTGGCGCCGGCGTTCGCCCCCGGCGTCCGCGCGGGCGTCGCCGTCGGCTTCGGGGCGCTCACCCTGCTCGCGCTCGGCGCGGGCGCGGTCCGGGTCCGCCGCGGCGACGCGGCCCGCGGCCCGTGGCTGGTCGACGCCGGCGAGACGCTGGGGCTGTGGGCGTACTTCCTGCTCGTCCCCCCGGTCGTCGCGATCGGCCTCTACTTCTGTTTCTGGCACGCGACGCGCCACATCGCGCGCCTGGAACTGCTCGACCCGGGAGCGCGCGCGACGCTCGGGGCGGGAGACCTCCGGGGGACGCTCCGGCGGTTCGCCCGCGACGCCGCGCCCGCGACGGCGGGTGGCCTGCTCGTCGTCGCCGCCGTGTGGGCGTTCGCGCCGCGGCCGTCGGCCGGCCCGGCGGGGCTGCTGGCCGTCTACCTCGTCGCGATTGCCGTGATGACGCTGCCGCACGTCGCCGTCGTCACCTGGATGGACCTGCGGCAGGGCGTCTGGTGAGTGGTGGCGACGCCGGCCGGACGCGGTCGTCAAGGGGGTGACGCGCGGAGCCGGGGCGAGAACGGGACGGTCGAGGCTGGGGTTCCGGGAACGCGGGAAACGATTATGTGAGACGGCCGCGACGTACCGCCCGATGTCCGACACCGACCCATGTCACATCCCGGAGTGGGCCGCACTCCTCGACGAGTCGGTGCCGGAGCCGGCCCGCCGGGAGCGACAACTGGAGTTCCGCCCACGCGAGCGGACCTGAACCGGACAGCCCCGAACCGGACCGCCGGCAGACGACGACGCCCGGCTTCAGTTCCGCCGCGGTTCGCGAAGGTTTACGCCTCGGGAGCCGGTACTGTCGCCGATGGCCGAGGCCGCCGAGAACGCCGACCACGTCGACCACCCGCTGCTCGTCCCGGGGTTCATCGAGGACCGCCGCTACCAGGCCGAGCTGGCGGCGACCGCCCGCGAGGGACACACGCTGGTGTGTCTCCCGACCGGCCTCGGGAAAACGACCGTCTCGCTGCTCGTGACCGCCCACCGCCTGAACGAGGTCGGGGGCAAGTCGCTGTTCCTCGCGCCGACCAAGCCGCTCGTGCAGCAGCACGCCGACTTCTACCGCGAGGCGCTCGACGTCGCCGACGAGGAGGTCGTCGTGTTCACCGGGGAGGTGCGCCCCGACGACCGCGCGGCGCTGTGGGACGACGCCAGCGTCGTCGTCGCCACGCCGCAGGTCGTGGAGAACGACCTCGTCGGCAACCGCATCTCGCTGCGGACGGTGACCCACTGCACGTTCGACGAGTGTCACCGCGCGACCGGCGAGTACGCGTACGTCTACATCGCGGAGCGGTACCACGCCGACGCCGCCGAGCCGCTCGTGACCGGGATGTCGGCGTCGCCGGGCGGCGACCGCGAGGAGATCACCGCCGTCTGTGAGAACCTCGGCATCGACGAGGTGGAGGTGATGACCGAGGACGACGCCGACGTCGCGGAGTACACCCACGACACCGACGTCGAGTGGGAGCGGATCGACCTCCCCGAGGGGATCCTCGAGATCCGCGACGCACTCAACGAGGTGATCACCGACCGGCTGGAGTCGCTGAAGGAGCTCGGCGTCTCGAACACCACCCAGCCGGACGTCTCCCAGACGGACCTCAACCGGATGCGCTCGGAGCTACAACGCATGATGGACGGGGGCGACTCCGACGCCTACACCGGGATGTCCGTCCACGCGGAGGTGATGAAGCTCCGGCGCGCCGTCGAGCTCGTCGAGACGCAAAGCGTCGAGGCGCTGCGCCGCTACTTCGAGCGCCAGCGCAACGCCGCGCGCTCCTCGGGCGCCTCGAAGGCGAGCCAGCGGCTGGTCTCCGAGCCGAAGGTCCGCGAGGCGATGCGCCGGGCCGAGTCGTACGACGACCTCCACCCGAAGTTCCGGCGGACGCGGGTGCTGCTGGCGCAGACGCTCGGCATCGGCGGCGGCGAGCGCGTCATCGTGTTCACCGAGTCGCGCGACACCGCCGAGGCGCTCACCGAGTTCCTCTCGGACTCCTTCGACACCCGCCGGTTCGTCGGCCAGGGCGACAAGGAGGGCTCCGACGGCATGACCCAGACCCAGCAACAGGAGACGCTCGACGCCTTTCGCGCCGGCGAGTTCGAGGTGCTCGTCTCCACCAGCGTCGCCGAGGAGGGGCTCGACGTACCCGAGGTGGACCTGGTCCTCTTCTTCGAGCCGGTGCCCACCGCGATCCGCTCGATCCAGCGGAAGGGGCGGACGGGCCGCCAGGCCGAGGGCGCGGTGGTCGTCCTCATGGCCGAGGACACCCGCGACGAGGCGTTCTTCTGGATCTCCCGCCGGCGCGAGCAGGAGATGGAAGACGAGCTACGGGACCTGAAGGGCGTCGCCGACGAGCTCTCGGCGGAGCTCGACGACGGGCAGGCGGGGCTGACCGACTTCGAGGGGGAGGGCGAGGGTGAGCGGAGCGAACCCTCGGCGCGAACGGGGAACGGAGTGACCCGTGAGCACGCCGAGAGCGGCGGCGAACCCCCGGACGGAGCGGGACCGGGGTCGGACCGCGGACCCGACGGCGACGCGGCCGACGACGGACCGGCGACCGCTTCGGCGTCCGCCGCCGACGCGGACGACCAGCCCGGTCTGACGGAGTTCGAGCCGCCCGCGGACGACGGCGACGCGGACGCCGACTCCGACGGCGAGCGGGACGGCGACGAGGACGCCGGGTCGGGCGGGGACGACGCGGACGACTCCGACGACGGGATCGTCGCGACCGCCGGCGACGACGCGGACGGCACCGAGGTCGTCATCGACCAGCGGGAGCTGGAGTCGACCATCGCGCGGGACCTCTCGATGCGCGACGGGATCGTCACCCGGCTGGAGACGCTCGCGGTCGGCGACTACGTGCTCTCGGACCGCGTCGCCGTCGAGCGGAAGTCCGTCGCGGACTTCCTCGACACGCTCGTGGGCGGCGACCGCTCGATGTTCGAGCAGATCCGCGACACCGCGCGCGCGTACGCCCGACCGGTCGTGATCGTCGAGGGCGACGACCTGTACGGCGAGCGCAACGTCCACCCGAACGCGGTGCGGGGCGCGCTGGCGTCGCTGGCGATCGACTTCGACGCGAGCGTCCTCCGGACGGAAGACGAGGAGGGGACGGCGGACCTGCTGGAGACGATCGCCCGGCGCGAGCAGGAGGCGAACGACCGCGAGGTGTCCGCCCACGGCGAGAAGGGGTCGAAGACGCTCGCCGAGCAACAGGAGTACGTCGTCTCCGCCATCGCCGACATCGGCCCCGTCACCGCGCGGGCGCTGCTGGACCACTTCGGCACCGTCGAGGCGGTGATGACCGCCCGCGAGGACGACCTGTTGGATGTCTCGGGAGTGGGGCAGGTGACCGCCGAGCGGATCCGCGAGGTCGTCGGCAGCGACTACCCGGAATAGCCCGCGATCGCGTCGGGTCGGGTCAGGTCAACTCGGATCGGGTCGGGGCGAACCGGACCGGGTCGACCCCACGGGTTCCCCGAGCGCCCGTTCTCAGCGACGCAGCGCCGACAGCGCCTCGGCCGCCTCGCGGGCGGCGTCGAGGTGGTCGGCGGCGACGCGGGGGTCGGACGCCTCGGCGCCGGCCTCGGCGTGACGCCGCAGCGCCGTCGCGAGCGCCTCGCGGGCGGCGTCGACGTCGTCGCCGGCGGCCGTCCCCGGGCGCGACGGCTCCGCGGGGCGCGGCGGGTCGGCGTGGCCGGACGCGGCCGCGTTCGCGGCGAGCCCCCCCGCGGGTCGGCCGCTTCGGCGGTCGGCGGCGGGGTCGGACATCGGCTCGTCGGTCCCGCGCGAGTCCACGTCCGAGGTCTGCGGCGCCCGCCGGCCGCCCTGCGGGGGCTGTGGCGCCCCATCGTTCGTCCCCGTTGTCCGGCTCGGGGTGGCGGTCGTCCGGGCGTCCGTCGCCGGCGCGTCCACCGGGTCCGCGTCGGCCGTCGTCGCGTCACTCGTCGCCGGCGCGTCCGCCGCGTCCGGCCCACCCGCCGCCCCCGCGTCGGCCGTCGTCGCGTCGGCGTCGGTCCCCGTCGCCCCGTCGCCCTCGGCGGCGTCACACTCCGGGCAGAACTCCCGGCCGTTCTGCCGGAAGATCGGCGACCCGCAGGCGTCGCAGTGCGCGTTGGTCATCGTCGCGCCAGCGAGCAGCAGCTCGCTCATCCGCCGGGTCGACTCGCGCTTCCGCTCGTCGCGGGCGAACTTCTCGCGGAGCTTCTCGCGTTCCGCCTCCTTGTCGAACTCGGAGTCGTCGCCGGACGGCTCGTCGGCGGTGTCGCTCATGATCGAGCGGAGGGCGCGGGCGGCGAAAAAGTCAGCGGCGCGCGCGACCACTTCCGCCCCGCCATCCGTAGCTTCAAAGCCGATGGGCCGATAGTGGGGGTGTGTCGACGACGGACGGCCACCTGCGCTTCTTCCCGTACGAGGAGCCGTACCCGAACCAGCGGGAGGCGATGGACCGGGTGGCCAACTCGCTGGAGCGCGGCCAGGACGTGCTGTTCGAGGGCGCGCCCGGCACCGGGAAGACGCTGTCGGCGCTCGTGCCCGCCCTGGAGCACGCCCGCGAGCACGACCGCACCGTAGTCATCACGACGAACGTCCACCAGCAGATGCGCCAGTTCGTCGAGGACGCCCGCGCGATCAACGAGACCGAGCCGATCCGCGCGACCGTGTTCAAGGGGAAGGCGTCGATGTGCCACATCGACGTCGACTACCAGGAGTGCCAGACGCTCCGGGACACCACGCGCTCGCTCGTCGAGGACGAGGACGACAGAGAGCAGCTGGAGCGGCGACTCGACGACCTCACCGACGAGATGCGCGACGGCGACGACGGGAGCGCCGCGGAGGCCAGACGGGCGGTACAGGAGGAACTGGAGCGGCTCGACGAGGAGATCGACGACGAGGCCGGGAACGTCTGTGACCACTACCTCCAGAACCTGACGCGGGACACCGGGGAGTTCTTCTCGTGGCTGTTCTCGGACGTGCGCAGCCCCGAGGAGGTGTACGAGTACGCCGGCGAGCGGGGCCTGTGCGGCTACGAGCTCCTGAAGGAGGGGATGGAGGACGTCGAGCTGGTCGTGTGCAACTACCACCACCTGCTGGACCCGCAGATCCGCGAGCAGTTCTTCCGGTGGCTCGACCGCGACCCGGAGGACGTGATCACGGTGTTCGACGAGGCGCACAACATCGAGGACGCCGCCCGTGACCACGCCTCGCGCACGCTCACCGAGAACACGCTGGAGGCCGCCCTCGCCGAGCTGGAGGAGAGCGACGACTCCCGGGCCGCGCCGGCCGAGAACGTGCTTCGGGCCTTCACGGAGGCGCTGTCGGCGACGTACGACGGGAAGCTCGGCGCCGCCGCCCGCGACCGGGTCGGCGAGCACTGGGAGGACGTGAGCGTCGCCAACGAGGACCGCAGGGACGACCTCACGCTCGCGTTCCTCGACCGCTACGAGGGGAGCGGCATCCGCGCGGAGTGCGACCTCGCGCTCCAGTTGGGCAAGCGCCTCGACGAGGAGTACGAGGACGCCTACCGCGATGGCGAGGCGACCACCCGCCGGGAGTGTCAGACGCTCCGGGCGGCCGCGTTCGTCTCGGCGTGGATGGACGACGGCGGCGAGCTGGGACAGCACCCGGTCGTCTCCGTCCGCCGCGACGCCGGTACCGACGAGGTGTACGGCCGCGCGGAGCTGTACACCTGCATCCCGCGGGAGGTGACCGAGGAGCTGTTCGGGGAGGTGTACGCGAGCGTGCTCATGTCGGCGACGCTGCGGCCGTTCGACGTGACCGAGGACGTGCTCGGGCTGTCGGACCCGGTGTCGCTGGCGTACCCGCTGGCGTACCCCGAGGGGAACCGTCGCACCTACTCGACGACGACGCCGGCGCTGTTCGCGTCCGAGCGCGACGACCCCGCGACACAGGAGACGATCGCCGCGGCGCTTTCGGACGTGATCCGGTTCACGCCGGGCAACAGCCTGCTGTTCTTCCCGTCGTACGCGGAGGCCGAGCGCTACCACGAGCTGCTGTCGGGCGACCCGAACCTCGGCGACCTCCTGCTCGACGGCACCGAGCCGGACACGGAGGCGCTCCGTCGCCGGCTCGTCGCCGCCGACGACGCCGCGCTGTTCACCTCGCTGTGGGGGACGCTCGCGGAGGGGGTGAGCTTCGACGGCGACGCCGCCCGCAGCGTCGCCGTCGTCGGGGTGCCGTACCCCCGCCTCTCCGAGCGGATGGAGGCGGTACAGGACGCGTACGACCGCGCGTTCGCCGAGCGCTCCCGGGACGCCGGCTGGGAGTACGCCGTCGAGATCCCGACGATCCGCAAGACCCGCCAGGCGCTCGGGCGGGTGATCCGCGCGCCCGACGATTTCGGCGTGCGCGTCCTACTGGACGAGCGCTACACCGCGGCCGACATGGGGAAGTACTCCGTGCGCGGCGCGTTCCCCCCGGAAGAGCGCGAGGAGCTGGTCGACATCGACCCGGAGAAGCTGCGGTTCGCGATGCTGAACTTCTTCTCCGACCGCGACGCCTACGACGGCGCGCCGCCGGAACCGTAGTCGTACCCGAAGTCCTAATCGAGCTCGGAGCAGGGTGGGACGCCTACCCCAGCAGCTCCACTAACAGCCCCTTCTGAGCGTGCATCCGGTTCTCCGCCTGCAACCCGACCGCTTTTCACGGGGTCCTCCTCACTCGCGCGGCCCTGCCGCGCTCGCTCGTCGAACCCCGTCAAAACCCGTCGATGACAAAAGGCGCTCGCGACGAGGCCTCCCGTGGGTCGGCCTCGTATCGCTCGCGTCAGCTACGCCAGCAACTCGACCAGTAGCCCCTTCTGGGCGTGCATCCGGTTCTCCGCCTGCTCCCACACGAGCGAGCGCTCGGACTCCAGCACCGCGTCGGTCACCTCCTCGCCGCGGTGGGCGGGCAGGCAGTGCATGAACGCCGCGTTGGTGCCGTCGAGCAGCGCCTCGTTCACCTGGTAGCCGTCGAAGGCGGGAAGTTTCTCCTCGCGCGCCTCCTCCTCGCCCATGCTCACCCAGACATCGGTGTACACCACGTCCGCGTCGGCGACCGCCGCCGCGGGGTCGTCGACGGCGGTCGGCTCGGTGCCGACCTTCGCACAGCGCTCGTACACGTCGTTGCCAAGACCGTAGCCGTCGGGCGTGGCGACCGTGAGGTCCAGCCCCGCGAGCGCGGCACCGACGGCGAACGAGCGGGCGACGTTGTTGCCGTCGCCGACCCACGCCGCCGACACCTCGTCGAGGTCGCCGACCGCCTCGCGGATTGTGAGCAGGTCCGCGAGCGTCTGACACGGGTGGGCGTCGTCTGTGAGGCCGTTGATCACCGGTACGTCGGCGTGCTCCGCGAGGATCTCCGCGTTCTCGTGGGCGAACGTCCGCACCATCAGCGCGTCCGCGTAGCCCGAGAGCGCCCGGGCGGTGTCCTTCGGCGGCTCGCCGTGGCCGAGCTGGATGTCGTCGGGGCCGAGGAACATCGCGTGGCCGCCGAGCTGGGTCATCCCCGTCTCGAAGCTCGCGCGCGTCCGAGTCGAGGGCTTCTCGAACAGCATCGCCAGCGTCGTCCGGGGGAGCTGCGTCAGGTCCTTCCCGGTCTTGAGCGCCGAGGCTCGCTCCAGCACCGTCGCGAGCTGGCTCGCGGCCAGGTCGTCGATGTCGAGGAAGTCGCTCGGGAACTCGTCGGCGTCGTCGGTCGGTGAGGGCGTCGTGTTCGCGCTCATTGGTGGGTCTGTGTGTCGTGTGGGTCGTCCGCGTCGTCGCGGGTCGGGTCCGTGTCGTGTGGAACTCGGTACGGAGTCGGGGGAACCGGCCCCCGGGCGAGGTACCTCGACCGCGCGGTCGAACGCCGCGAGCGGGAGCCGCTCGTCGGGGGCGTGGTCGAGGTCGGAGTCGCCGGGACCGTACGTCGCCATCGGCACGTCCCAGGCGCCCGCGAACAGGTTCACGTCGGCGGTGCCGGTCTTGCGGAGCAGCCGGGGGTCCCCGCCGGCTCGCCTGATCCCGCCCCGCAGCGCCGTAGCCACGGGGTCGCGGGGGCTTCCCATCACCGGCGGGATCGGCTCCTCCCAGTGGACGGTGCCGGCGTCGAGTTCGGCGTCCGCACGCTCGCGCACGTCCGACGGCGCAAGCGACGGCGGCACGCGGAACTGCGCGTCCATCGTCGCCTCCATCGAGAGGCCGTCCTCGGAGAGTCCCCCCTCGATGCCGACGGGCTTGGTCGTCACCGTCTCGAAGACGGGCGCGTAGTCGTCCGCCTCGAAGGCGTCCTCGACGCGGCGCCACCAGCCCATCGCGTGCTCGACGGCGTTGGGGTCCGGGCGGGAGGTGTGGCCTGACTCGCTGGTCGCCACGTACGTCCCCGCGAGGAAGCCGCGGTAGCCGAGCGTCACGGCGTCCCAGCCGGACGGCTCGCCGTTGATCAGCGCCTCGGGCGCCTCGCGGTCGGCGACGAGGTGGCGCGCGCCCCGCGAGTCCGTCTCCTCGCCGACCACGCCGGCGAAGGAGACGCCGGTCTCGACGGCCGCGGCGGCCATCGCCGCCAGCGGCCCCGTCGCGTCGACGCTGCCGCGCCCCCACAGCACGGGGCCGTCGGCGCCCAGCTCCCCGTCGCCGTCGGCGATCTCGACGGGCACCTCCCCCGGCACCGTGTCGACGTGGGAGGTCAACAGGACGGCGTCGTCGGCGGGCGCGCGGACGTTGCCCGCCTCGTCGACGAACACCTCGCGGTCGTGCGCCTCGAAGAACTCGACGAGCACCGCCGCGGCGTCGGCCTCGGCGCCCGAGACGGACGGCGTCGACACCAGGTCGTACAGAAGCTGCCGGCCCGGCGTGTCGAGTGCCTCCTCGGGACTCAGCGGGTCCGACACCGCCATCCTCACAGCACCTCCGTCAGCGCGTCGACGACCTCGCGGGCGTGCCCCTCGGTGACCGTCAGCGGCGGCAGCAGGCGCACGACCGAGCGCCCCGCCGGCAGCGCGAGCACCCGGTGTTCGATCGCGAGGTCGCGGAGGTAGCGGTTCGCCCCCCGCTTCACCTCGACGCCGATCATCAGGCCCTCCCCGCGCACGTCGCGCACGGGGAGGTCGTGCTCCTCGACGGCCGCCGTCAACTGGGTCGTGAGGTACTCGCCGACCGTCGCCGCGTTGTCGGGCACGTCCTCGGCGACCACCTCCGCCAGGGTGGCGTTGGCCGCCGCGGCGACGACCGGGTTGCCCGAGAACGTCGAGCCGTGACTGGCCGCGCCGTCGGCGATCCAGTCGGCACACAGCGTCGCGCCCAGCGGGAGGCCGGAGGCGATCCCCTTCGCCGTCGTCAGCACGTCGGGGACGACGCCGACGCCCTCACACGCCCAGAGGTCGCCCGTGCGCCCCATCCCGGTCTGGATCTCGTCGAACACCAGCGCCGCGCCGGCGTCCGCGGTGAGGTCGCGGGCCGACCGCAGGTACTCGGGGTCGGCGGGGTTGATGCCGCCCTCCCCCTGCACGGGTTCGAGGAACACCGCGGCCGTCTCGTCGTCGACGGCGTCGGCCAGCGCCTCGCCGTCCCCGTAGTCGACGAACTCGACGCCGCCGGCGACCGGCTCGAAGGGGGCGCGGTACTTCTTCTTCCACGTCATCGCCAGCGCGCCGAGCGTCCGGCCGTGGAAGCCGCGCTTCGTGGCGACGATCTTCTCGCGCCCGGTCGCCGAGCGCGCGAACTTCATCGCGGCCTCGTTGGCCTCCGTGCCGGAGTTACAGAGCCACACTTTCGAGAGGTCGCCAGGGGCGACCGCGCCGAGCCGCTCGTACAGCTCCGTGCGGGGCGCGTTCGGGTACGACGCCTGCACGTACAGCAGCTCCGCGGCCCGCTCCTGCACCGCCTCGACGACGGCCGGCGGGCAGTGCCCCAGCGGGGCACACGCGTAGCTGGCGCCGAAGTCGAGGTACTCGGTGCCGTCGGTCGAGGTGAGGTGGACGCCCTCGCCCGATTCGATGCCGATCGGCTTCTCGGAGAAGACGAACCCCTCGCCCGCGCCCGAGCGGTCCTCGAAGGCGCTCACTGCTCCACCCCCGTGTCCGCGGCGTCGCCGTCCGCTCCCGCGCTCCGCTCGTCGGGCGCCCGCCGAGAGCGCCTCGGTCGCGGCCATCACCTTCCGCGTCATGAACCCCTCGGCGGCGTCGGTCAGCGCCGCGTACCCCTCGTCCGTGGCGACGGAGTCGATGAGCGTGTCGGGGTCGTCGGGGTCCGCGTACACGCCGGCCACGTCGGTGAGGACGACCAGCTCCGCCCCGAGCGCGCCCGCGACGGCCGCGGCGGCGCGGTCGGCGTCGGTGTTCACCGGGACGCCCGTCCCCTCGCTCTCGTCCTCGATGCCGAACATCGGCGGGGAGGCGACCGGCGTGTAGCCGTCCGACAGCAGCGTGTCGAGCAGGTCGTCGTTCACCGCCTTCGGCGTGCCCGAGTGGTCGCCCCGCCTGATCTTCCGTTTCCCGTCCTCGACGACGCGGACTGCGGACTTCCGGGGACCGGTCAGCAGGCCGCCGTCGACCCCCGAGAGGCCGACCGCGTCGACGCCGGCGTTCCGCAGGGCGGCCACGAGGTCGGTGTTCACCCGCCCGGCCATCGCCATCGTGAACGCCGCCATCGTCTCCTCGTCGGTGAAGCGGCCGGCGACGCCCGACGGCGTCTCGACGTACTCCGACTCGATGCCGAGCCGGCCCAGCAGGTCGTCGACGGCGGTGGAGCCGCCGTGGACGATGACCACGCGGCGCCCGTTGGCGACGAGGTGGGCCACGTCGCCGACGGCGCCGGCGGGGTCGACCGCGCGCGCGCCGCCGAGCTTCACGACCACCGGCGGGGCGTCGCCCCCGCCGTCGGTCGTGAGGGCGCCGTCCGCCGGGTCGAGCCGGCTCACGGCGACCCCACGGGGTGGAGCCCCTGGAACTCCAGGCCGGCCGTCTCCTCCAGCCCGAGCGCGACGTTGGCGGCGTGGACCGCCTGGCCGGCCGCGCCCTTCATCACGTTGTCGATGGCCGAGAACGCGACCACGCGGCCGTTCTCGGGGTCGAGCTCGAAGCCGACCTCGGCGTGGTTCGTCCCGGCGACGGCCTTCGGCTCGGGGTAGCGATACACCCCGCCGCCGCCCGCGACCAGGCGGACGAACGGCTCGTCGTCGTACGCCTCGCGGTAGGCGCCCCACAGGTCGCTCGTGGTGACGCTCTCGCTCGGGAAGGCGTGACACGTCGCCGCCGCGCCGCGGGTCATGTCGACCGCGTGGACCGTGAACGACAGCGAGAGGCCGAGCTCCCGTTCGATCTCCGCCTCGTGGCGGTGGCCCGTCGGCGCGTACGGGCGCACGACGCCCGAGCGCTCCGGGTGGCTGGAGGCGGCGCCGCCGCCGGCGCCCCCCTCCGAGGAGCCGACCTTCAGGTCCGCGACCACCCGGTCGTCGGGCCCGATCACGCCGGCGTCGACCAGCGGCTTCAGCGCCAGCATCGTCGCCGTCGCGTTACAGCCGCCGGAGGCGATGAGGTCGGCGCCCTCGAGCTTCTCGCGTCCCAGCTCGGGGAGCGCGTACGCCGCGTCCGCGAGATGCTCGGGCGCGGCGTGGCCGTCGTACCACTCGTCGTAGTCGGCCGCCTCGTCCAGGCGGAAGTCCGCCGAGAGGTCGACCACGGTGCCGGCGGCCTCGCGGAAGGCGTCGATGTGCTCCATCGAGACGCCGTGGGGCGTGGAGGCGAACAGCACGTCCACCGCGTCCAACTCCTCGGGCGAGGAGAAGCGCACGTCGACGCCGCGGAGGTTCGGGTGGACGTAGCCGAGCGTCTTGTTCTCGTACTCGCGGCTCGTCGCCTGCGCGAGCTCGAAGTCCGGGTGGCCCGTCAGCAGGCGACACAGTTCGCCGCCGGCGAAGCCGGAGGCGCCGACGACCGAGGCGGTGAGTGTTCCATCGGAGCCCGCACTCATGCGGTCATCACGGCTTCGCCCGCCGTCTCCGCCTTCAGTTCGAGCCAGTCGACGACCGCCGCGGGCACGTCGACCTCGCTCGCCTCGTTCAGCGCCTTGAACTCGACGGTGTGGTTCACCTCGTGGACGGTGTACCTCGACTCGCCGTCTCGCGGGTCGCTCCGCTCCCCGCTCGATTCCGGGGCGCTTCGCGCCTCGTCCGTCTCCATGAGGTCTACGCCGAGCAGACCGCCGCCGACGGCGTCGCTGGCCGTCTTCACGAGCTCCCGCGCCTCGTCGTCGAGGTCGAAGGCGGCCGTCGCGCCGCCCTTCGCGGCGTTCGTGAGCCAGTGGTCCGAGGAGCGCGTCATCGCGGCGACCGGCTCGCCGTCACACGCCAGCACGCGGATGTCGCGGCCGGGCTTGTCGACGTACTCCTGGACGTAGAACACCTTGTGCTCGTAGTGGCCCAACGTCGCCTTGTGCTCCAGGATCGCCTCGGCGGCGTTCTCGGAGTCGATCTTCGCCATCAGCCTGCCCCACGAGCCGACGACCGGCTTGACGACGCAGGGGTAGCCGAACTCCTCGATGGACCGCATGGCGGCCTCCTTCGTGAACGTCACCTCCGTCGCCGGCGTCGGCACGCCCGCGGCCTCCAGCGCGAGGCTGTTCTTCACCTTGTCCGCGCAGACGGCGGCCGTCTCGGGACCGTTGACCACGGGCACGCCGTACGCCGAGAGGAACCGCGTGGCGTACAGCGACCGCGAGGTGGCGAGACAGCGGTCGACCACGAGGTCGCAGTCCGCCAGGCCGGCGTCGGTCGCGTTCAGTCCGAACCGTTGCTCGCGCACGTCCAGCTTGGCGACCTCGTGGCCGCGCTCGCGCAGCTCCGACAGCAGGAGCTTCTCGTCCCTCCGGATCCGGGAGTACAGCAGCCCGAACTTCATCTCACTCCCCCCAGTCCTCTTCGAGCTCCGGGGCTCGATCGAGGACCGGCGGGGAGGTGTCGACGGCTTCCAGCTCCGCTCCACACGTCTCACAGTCGACGATCTCTCCGACCTCCAGGTCGTCGTGCAGGGACACCGTCCCCCCGCACTCGACGCACTCGGACTCGGTCATGGTGTACCCGACAGTATCGGGGAGGACTTCTTTAATCCGTCGATTCAATAACTGAAAAGAAATTCCGGAGTCGCCGCTACGCGGCGGGAGCGAACGGGTCGGCGCGGATCTCGAATCCGGTGTTCGAAATCTGAGTGGTGTAGGCCCCGAGGGGGGCCGGCGGGACCACCGCCGCCGGCGGGCGCGGGACGGCCAGGGCCGGACGCGCCGGGGGTCGTGGTCGGACCCCCGGTCGGGGTCGTCGCAGCGGCGCCGCCGCTCGCGGTCGGGCGAGCGACCGGCTCACGGCCCCGCCGCGCGCCTGTGCGAGACGCGTCGCGCCTCGCGTCCGTCCTCGTATGTGTCCGGGCATGTGCTCGTGTGCTCCTCAGACGTACTCGGCGACCGCGTCGGACAGATCCGCTTCGGCCGCCGAAAGCGCCTCACGGCGGTCGGCGACGGCGGTGCGGTGGTCGTCGTGCGTCTCGGTCATGCGCGCGAGGGAGTCGGCCACCGCCTCGGGGGCGGGGCCGCCGCGCGACCCGCGGGCGGCGACGCTGCCGGCGGGGTCGAGCGCGGTCGAGAGCTCCTCGCGGCTCACATGCTTGTGGATGGACTCCCCAAGTACCTCCTGTGCGGCCGCGTCAAGATTTGCGGCGAGCGTCTCCGCGTCCGCGTTCGCGGGCGCGGCCGCGGCCGCCTCGGCGACCAGTTCGTGGGCGGTTCGGAAGGGGACCCCGGCGGCCGCCAGCGCGTCCGCGACGCCGGTGGCCGTCGAGAGGCCCGCGTCCGCGTCGGCCGCGCACGCCTCGGCATCCCAGGCGCCGGTCGCGACCGCGCCGGCGACGACCTCGGTCGCCTCGCGCGCGTCGTCGACGGCGTCCCAGGCGTGCGGCGTCGCGCGCTGGAGGTCGCGGTTGTACGCCCGCGGCAGCCCCTTCAGCGTCGTCAGGAGGCCGGCGAGGTCGCCCGCGACGTCGCCCGCGACCGCGCGCGCCAGCTCCAGCGTGTCGGGGTTCACCTTCTGGGGCATGATCGACGAGGTCGACGCGTAGTCGTCCGAGGGGGCGAAGTAGCCGTCCTTCGCGTGCTCGATGAGGTCGGTCGAGAGCCCCGACAGCGTCGCCGTGAGGGTCGCGAGCGCGGCGGTCCCCTCGACGAGGAAGTCGCGCGCGGAGGCGGCGTCGGTCGCGTTCTCGACGACGCCGTCGAAGCCGAGCAGGTCGGCGACCCGCTCGCGGTCGATGTCGAACGTCGTCCCCGCGAAGGCGGCGCCGCCCAGCGGCGAGACGTTCGTCCGGTCGACCGCCGCGAGCAGGCGGGCGGTGTCGCGCTCGACGGCGCCCGCGTACGACGACAGGAAGTGGCCCACCGTCGTCGGCTGGGCGTACTGCCGGTGGGTGAACCCCGGCAACACCGTGTCGGCGTGGTCGGCCGCCGCGTCCAGCAGCGCCTCCCGCAGCGCCAGCGTCGCCTCGGCGGCGTCCAGCAGGTCCGCACGGTAGCGGAGCCGGATGCAGGCGGCGACCTCGTCGTTGCGGGAGCGGGCGGTGTGCATCTTCCCGCCCACCGGGCCGACCCGGTCGACGACGGCCGACTCGATCGCCTCGTGGACGTCCTCGCCGTCCGGAAGCGCGTCGTGGCCGGCGGCCTCCACGTCGTCGAGCGCGGCGAGTATCTCGGCGGCCTCGTCGTCGGCTATCACGTCCCGTTCCGCGAGCATCACCGTGTGCGCGCGGTCGACCGCGAGGTCGGCCGCGAGGATGCGCCGGTCGGCCGCGAGGCTCGACATGAAGCCGCGGGCGGGGCCGCCCGCGAAGCGGTCGCGCCGGACGACCGTCTCGGCGTTCGCGTCGGCATCGGCCGCGTCGTCGGCGCCCCCGTCGTCGGCCATCTACCCGTCGGCCTCCCCGTCCTCGCCGCGTTCGCGGGTCGCTTCGCTCCCCGGCCCCGTCGAGGACTCGCTCCGCTCGTCCTCGCATCCCCCGTCGGCCGCGAGCGTCTCGCCGCCGTCGCCCGTCTTCACCTTCTCCAGCACGCGGTCGGCGAGGCGCTCCTGGAAGCCGTGGTACTTCGCGACGCCCGTGGCGTCGGCCTGCTCGATCCCGTCGACCGTCTCCGTGTCGAACGAGGCGGCCGACTCGGAGTAGACGGCGTACTCCGAGTCGCGCGCGACCGGGCGGCACTGCCCGCCCTGGAGCTTGACGGTGACCGTCCCCGTTACCTTCTCCTGGCTGGCGTCGAGGTAGCCCTCAAGCGAGTCGACCAGCGGCGAGTCGACGAGACCCTCGTACCCCTGCTGGGCCCACTGGTCGTCGATCTGCCGTTTGAACTCGCGCTCGGGCTTCGTGAACACGAGCCCTTCGAGCGCCTCGTGGGCCGTGAGCAGGACGGTCGCCGCGGGGTGTTCGTAGTTCTCGCGCACCTTCAGCCCGAGCATGCGGTCCTCCATCATATCCGTGCGACCGACGCCGTACCGGCCCGCCAGCTCGTTCAGCTCCTCGATGAGCGCGACCGAGTCGACCGGGTCGCCGCTCTCGGCCGACGGCCGAGCGCCGGCCGAGGCCTCCCCGACGACGTTCAGCGTGACGGGGTAGCCCATCTCGAAGCCGATCTCGACGAGCGCCTCGCCCTCGGCGTCGCCGGGCGTGGTCGTCCAGTCGTAGATCCCCTCGGGCGGGACGTGGGTAGGGTCCTCCAGGTCGTCGCCCTCGACCGAGCGCGACCAGAGGTTCGTGTCGATCGACCACGCGCCCTCGTTGCCGCCCTCGACGGGGAGTTCCTTCTCCTCGGCGTACTCCATCTCCCACTCGCGGGTGAGTCCGAGCTCGCGCACGGGCGCGATGACCTCCTTATCGGAGCCGCGCCACACCGTCTCGAAGCGGAGCTGGTCGTTGCCCTTCCCCGTGCAGCCGTGCGCGAGCGCGTCGCAGTCGTGCTCCTCGGCGACCCCGAGGATCGCCTCCGCGATCACCGGGCGCGCGAGGGCGGTGCCGAGCGGATAGCCCTGGTAGGTGGCGTTCGCGCGCACGGAGTCGAAGCACAGCTCCGCGAACTCCTCCGTGGCGTCGACGACGTAGTGCTCCAGGTCGAGCGCCTCGGCCGTCTCCTCGGCCTCGTCGAACTCCGCCTTCGGCTGGCCCACGTCGACGGTGACGCCGACGACCTCGTCGTAGCCGTACTCCTCCTCCAGCAGGGGCACGCAGACGGTCGTGTCCAGTCCGCCGCTGAACGCGAGTGCAACGCGGTTCGTCATACCTCACGCTGGAGCGTTGAGACATATAAATTCGACGTTCTATATACACGGAAATTAATCGCGGCATGCAGGCTACCCGGACGGACGCGAGCGGGTCGGGACGAGGGGGAGGGAGTGAATCGGGCCTATCGGCCCGGTCGTCGCGGCGCGGGGGCGGCGCTTCGCGCCGCGCGGCCTCGGACGCGTCGCTCGGAGGAGGAGCGGACGTGAGCGACGGCGTCTGCTGTCATGTACACCGCTATCTCCTCCGGCCACATAAACGCAGCCGGTTCGGCGAAGCTTGCGCGCCAGCGCCCCCCGCGGCGGTTGCGTCGGGGCGCGGTCCGTCACGGGGGCTCCGCAGGCGAAGCGAACCCGTTTTCCGCGGTCGCGCCGGAGTTCGGCGTATGACAACCGGCACGCTGCGGCTCGCGACCCGCGGCTCCGACCTCGCGCTCCGGCAGGCCGCCGGCGTACGGGAGGCGCTGTCGACGCGCCGCCGCGACGTGGAGCTCGTGGAGGTGGAGACGCGCGGCGACGAGCTCGACGAGGCGCTTATCACCGAGCTCGGCCGCACGGGCGCGTTCGTCCGCGCGCTCGACGAGGAGGTGCTGTCGGGCGAGGTGGACGCCGCGGTCCACTCGCTGAAGGACATGCCGACGGATCTGCCCGAGGGGCTCGTCGTCGCCGCGGTGGGCGAGCGCGCCCCCGCCGGCGACGCGCTCGTCACCCGCGCGGGCGGCGGCCTCGCGGACCTGCCGCGCGGGGCGGTCGTCGGTACCTCCTCGCTGCGCCGGAAGGCGCAGCTGCTCGCCGAGCACCCGGACCTTGAGGTCCGGCCGCTCCGCGGCAACGTCGACACTCGCCTCCAGAAGCTGATCGCGGCCGACCTGCAGGCCGAACACGAGCGCCGCATCGAGGCGGAGGCCAACCACGAGGGCGACCCCGACGTTCGAGAGGAGGACAGCGAGGCACGGAACGCCTCGGACGGTCGAGCGACACAGCAGCGAAAGGAGGACGAGCGCACCGTCGAGGAGTGGTTCGACGACCTCAGCGAGTTCCAGCGCGGCGCCCTGGAGTACGACCTCGACCACGAGTACGACGCCGTCGTCCTCGCGGAGGCGGGGCTCCGGCGGTCGGAGCTGTTCTACCGCGACGAGTACGAGGTGGAGCGCCTCGACCGCGCGGACCACGTCCCCGCCCCAGGCCAGGGCGCGGTGGCGGTCACCGCGAGCGACCCCGAGGTGGTCGAGACGGTCCGGAGCGCGCTGGACGACGAGCCCACCCGGGTCGCCGTCAGCGTCGAGCGGACGGTGCTGTCGGAGCTGGGCGGCGGCTGTATCGCCCCCATCGGCATCAACGCGCTCGTGCAGGGCGAGCACGTCAAGACCACGGTGCGGGTGCTGTCGGCCGACGGCGGGACGGAGGTGCGGTCGACGCGCGACCTCCCGCTGCGGACCTACCGGGAGGCCGCGGCCGAGTTCGCCGCCGCGCTGCGCGAGCAGGGCGCCGCGGAGCTGATCGCGGCCGCGAAGCGCTCGGCCGACACCGACGACGCCAAGCGCGCCGAGGAGGACAGCGAGGCGCGAAGCGCCTCGGACGGTCGAGCGGCACGGCCGCGAGACCCCGAGGATGAGGGAGGCGACTCCGCCGAGCGACCGGGGAGCGAACCGAACCGAGAGCGCGGCGACCCGGGAGCCGACGAACCGAGCGACGAAGGGGACGACGGGACCGACGACGCGGACGGGGAGGCCGACCCGGCCGACGCCGACCCGGAGGCCGTGGAGGAGTAGATGACCGACGACCCTCACGCCGACGCCGTCGCCGGCGACGTCACCCCCGAGGACGCGGCCGACGACCCGCTGGCGCCCGGCACCGTTTCGCTGGTCGGCTCCGGCCCGGGCGACCCGGAGCTGCTCACGGTGAAGGCACGGCGCCGCCTCGCCGAGGCCGACGTGGTGCTCCACGACAAGCTCCCCGGCCCGGAGATCCTGGAGTCGATCCCGGCCGAGAAGCGCGAGGACGTGGGCAAGCGCGCCGGCGGCGAGCGCACCAGCCAGGGGTACACCAACGACCGGCTCGTCGAACTCGCCGAGGCGGGGAAGGCGGTCGTCCGACTGAAGGGCGGCGACCCGTTCGTCTTCGGCCGCGGCGGCGAGGAAGCCGAACACCTCGCGGCACACGGGGTCCCGTTCGAGGTGGTGCCCGGCGTCACCTCGCCGATCGCCGCGCCGGCGGCGGCGGGGATCCCCGTGACCCACCGCGACCACGCCTCCTCCGTCTCCTTCGTCACGGGCCACGAGGACCCCACGAAGGAGGAGTCGGCGGTGGACTGGGAGGCGCTCGCGGCGACGGGCGGCACCGTCGTCGTGCTGATGGGCGTCGGGAAGCTGCCCGGCTACACCGCGGCGCTGCGGGAGGCGGGGATGGACCCCGCCACGCCGGTCGCGCTCGTCGAGCGCGGCACCTGGCCCGGGATGCGCGTCGCGACGGGCACGCTCGACACCGCCGTCGACGTGCGCGACGAGGCGGGGATCGAGCCGCCCGCGATCGCCGTCATCGGGGAGGTGGCCGCCGCCCGCGAGCGCGTGCTCGGGTTCCTCCGGGGGCGCGGCGACGCCGACGCGACCGTCGACCTCCGCGACGACGCCGACCCGACCGTCGAGGGCGACGCCGAAGGGGGGAGCCAATGAGCGATCGACCGCGCGTGGCGGTGTTCCGCCCCGACGACGAGCGCCTGACGGAGGCCGTCGAGTTCCTCGACTCCCTGGGCGCGGCGGCGGTGCCCGACCCCATGCTCGCGGTCGAGCCCACCGGCGCGGTGCCCGAGGCCGGCGACTGGGTCGTGTTCACCTCCAAGACGGGGGTCGAGCTGGCCACCGGGGCCGGCTGGTCGCCCGCCGGCGCCGCGGACCGCGACGGCAAGACCCCCTCGGTCGCGTGCATCGGCCCGTCGACGGCCGCGGCCGCCGAGGCGGCCGGCTGGACGGTCGATCTCGTCCCCGAGGAGTACTCCTCGACGGGGCTGGTCGCCGCGTTCGCCGGGGCGGACCGGAACACGGCGGAGGGCCGGTCGGGGTCAGGCGACGCCGTCGGCGTCGACGGCGTCCGGATCGAGGTCGCCCGCTCGGACCACGGCAGCGCGGTCCTCCTCGACGGGCTGCGCGACGCCGGCGCGACCGTCCACGAGACGGTGCTGTACGAGCTGGTCCGGCCCGAGGGGAGCGGCGACGCGGCCGAGGCGGCCGCCGGCGGCGACCTCGACGGCGCCTGCTTCACCTCCTCGCTGACGGTCGACCACCTCCTCGACGCCGCCGCCGAACGCGGCGTCCGCGCGGCGGCGGTCGACGGACTGAACGACGCCGTCGTCGGCTGCATCGGCCACCCAACCCGGGAGACCGCCGAGGAGCGGGGGGTCGACGTCGACGCCGTTCCCGCCGAGGCGTCGTTCGAGACGCTCGCCGAGGCCGTCGTCGCGGAGCTGGACGACTGATCGGGTCCGGCGCGCGCGCGAGCCGTGGCCCCCGCTCGGCGGGGATCGCGTGTTAATATATCCTCTTAGTGACACTACGATCGTCGACGAGCCGTGCAACACTTGCCGAGCGCTCGTCGGTTTTACGTCCTTATATGACCTATACTTTTCCAAATATCTGACGCGTATGTGGATCGCCGCCCGAAAACCGTCGATTTTCAACTCAAGGGTTTATGTGTTTCCGAATCGGCCCCTCTCGCGTGCGGATGTGCCACAACGACACGGAATACACGGATTGTCTGAACGAGCGCCCGGGGATCGAGGTGAACGCGTGACGCCCCTTCAGGTCGACCCCGAGGTGATCGTCGAGGGGGTGAACCTGCTGTGGGTGCTGGTGGTCACCTTCCTGATCTTCTTCATGCACGCCGGCTTCGCGATGCTGGAGGCCGGGCAGGTGCGCTCGAAGAACGTCGCCAACCAGCTCACCAAGAACCTCCTGACGTGGAGCGTCGGCGTGACGATGTTCTTCCTCGTGGGCGCGGGGGTCTCCTCGCTCGTCGGGGGGGTCACCGGCGGCGCCGGCTACTCCCTCGCGGAGTCGTTCGGCGTGCTCACCACCGAGAACACCGCCGACTGGGTCGGCTGGCTGTTCGGCGCGGTGTTCGCGATGACGGCGGCGACGATCGTCTCCGGCGCGGTCGCCGGCCGCATGAAGCTGCGCGCGTACGTCAGCTACACGGTCCTGCTGGCGGCGGTCATCTACCCGGTCGTCACCGGCCTGACGTGGGCCGGCGGCCTCCTCGACCAGCTCGGCTTCGCCGACTTCGCGGGCGGGATGATCGTCCACGGCATGGGCGGCATCGCCGGCCTGACCGCGGCGTACGTCGTCGGTCCGCGGCTCGGTCGCTACAACGAGGACGGCTCGGTGAACGTCATCCCCGGCCACTCGCTGACGTTCGCGGTGCTTGGAACGCTCGTGCTGGCGTTCGGCTGGTACGGCTTCAACGTCGGCACGGCCGCCTCGGTGTTCGCCGTCGAGAACGGCGAGCTCACGCTCGGGGCGTTCTCCTACGTCGGCCGCGTCGCGCTGACGACGACGCTCGGCATGGCCGCCGGCGCCGTCGGCGCGGGCGCGCTGTCGCTGTACAAGACCGGCAAGGTCGACACGCTGTACGTCGCCAACGGGCTGCTGGCGGGGCTTGTCGGCGTCACCTCCAACACGGACGCGATCGTCTGGCCCGGAGCGCTGGTCATCGGCCTGCTGGCCGGCGCGCAGCTCCCCATCGTCTTCGAGTTCGTCGAGAAGCGGCTGAAGATCGACGACGTCTGTGCGGTGTTCCCGGTCCACGGCTCCGCCGGCGTACTCGGCGCGGTGCTTCTGCCCGTCTTCGCGGTCGACGGCTTCACCGTGAGCGCGCTCGTCTCACAGGTGATCGGCGTCGCCGTCATCGCGATCTGGACGGTCGCCGCCACCGCCGTGGTGTTCGGCGTTATCAAGGCGCTCGGCGAGATCCGCGTCGACCGCAGCCACGAGATCGAGGGGCTCGACGCCTCGGAGCACGGCGTCGACACCTACCCCGAGTTCGGCAGTCCGGACACGGCCGTCACCGACGGCGGCCACGCCGACGGGACCGACATCGTCCGCGCGGACGGCGGCGAGGCCAACGACGGGGGGATCAAGATGGTGACGGCGTTCGTCCGTCCGGACAGGCTCTCGGACGTCAAGACCGGCCTCGCGGAGATCGGCGCACCCTCGCTGACCGTGACGAACGTCTCCGGCCGCGGCAGCCAGCCCGCGAAGACGGGCAGAAGCACCGCGCCGAGTACGCCGGCGGAGCCGTGGACCGGGAAC
>PXRU01000016.1:102560-140285 GCA_003020945.1 Halobacteriales archaeon QS_6_71_20 | reverse complement strand
CGCCAGCACCTCGCCCGGCGACCGCCGGTAGGAGACGAGCGTCCCGTCGAGGTCGAACGTGACCGCCGCCGCGTCGGCGAGGAGCGCGGCGGCGTCGCCGCCCCCGGCCCCTCCGCGCTCAGGGTTCGGGCCCATCCTCCCCGCCCTCCCCCTCGCGACGCGCACGGAGCGCGGTCGTCGCCGCGTAGCCGCCGTCGCGCTCGCCGGCGAGGCCGAGCAGGACGAGCCACCCGAGCAGGCGGTCGACCCGTTCGCGCCACACCGACTCCCAGTCGTCCGTCCGGTAGCGCTCCCACTCCGGCACGCGGTCGGCGAACCGCTCGAACGCCGCGTCGGCGGCGAGCGCCGTCCCCCGGTCGTCGGCCGCGAGCAGCGCGTCGGCCACGTCGTCGGCGCCGTACACCCCCGAGAGGAGGCGGTCGCGGAGGCGGTCCGGCGACGGCTCCGTCCGCAGTCGCTTGAACCCGTCGTCGGTCTCCGCAGCCAGCCCCACCGCCCGGAGGAAGGTGAGCCACGTCCGCGCGACGTCCCGCGATCGGAAGCCGACACGGCGCATCAGTCGGGCACAGCAGTCGTCCTCGGTTCCGGGCACGAGCGGCACGGCCGCCTGCGCGTCGGCGACGAACCCCACGTCCTCGGGCGGCTCGGGGACGAGTTTGAACTTCATCGCGTGCCGGGCGTCACTCGTAGTCGAACGACTCCGCGAGCAGGTCCTCGCGGGTCTCCCCGAACGAGTACGTCGCCCCGTCGCGCACGTCGACAGTGACCGCGGCGGGCGCGAACACCGACTCGTCGACCTCGTAGAAGTCGTAGCCGGCGTCGGCGAACACCTCGGCGAAGGGACGGCCGTGCTCGTCGGCCGCGCTGGAGGGGAGCTGTTCGAACAGGTCGGGCTCGTCGGTCGCGACGGTGAGGTGGACCTCGCCGCCGTACGCCAGCGCGTCGTTCGTCCGGCCCATCGCCTCGGTCTCGTCGTAGCTGACCGGCGCGACCGGGGCGGAGCCGGCCACCGACGCCACGTTCCCCGGGTCGTACCCCAGCTCGAACAGCCGGAACACCGCAAGCTCCGCCGCGCGGGCCGCCGCGGTGACGCTGCCGGCCGTCGAGCCCAGCGCCGTCGTCGGGAGGAACACCGCCCCCTCGTTCACGTTCGCGCGGTCGGCCACGTGGGCGACGACGTCGTCGTCCGGGAGCGTGGCGCTCTCGACGCAAAGCACCGTGAGGTCGAACTCGTCGTAGTAGTCGATCGCCGCGAACTCCCGCTCCTCGCCGACGAGCGCCCGGGCCGGCCCCGACCCCAGGCCGGCGAACCCCTCCAGGTCGAGCTCCCACCCGGCCTTCTGAGAGCCCAGCAGGGCGGTCCCCGGGTGGTCGGTCGTCAGCTCGACGAACGGGGTGGGCGCGCCGGCGACCCCGTCCATCCGCGTCTGGAGGGTCGCGAGGCCGGCGGTCTGGATCTCCGCGAGCAGGAGGCCCGCCTCCAGGCCGCCGTCGGCCTCGACGCCGAAGTCGATCACCGTCGCGCCCGAGTCGAGCTCGTAGGCGGCGACGTTGAGCTCGTCGGCGAAGTCGAGCGCCTCGTCGACCAGCTCCACCGCCATGCGATTGAGACTGTCCATGGGCGGCGTTGGTCGCCCCGTGGGTTAAACTCGGTCGTGTCGGGACCGCCGCTGGCGCCCGCGCGAGGGGGCCCGTACCGGCGAGTGTCGCGTCGGCGTGCCCCTCCGGAGAGGAGTCGGTCGACGGCCGGATAATCTCGCTCGTGTTTCGGCTCCCTGTCTGCGGCGATGTCTCCCTTCGGTCGATCTCGCGTCAGTCGTCGCCGACAATGCCCGCCTCGAATTCGGGAGTCGCGTCGACCGGCTCCGCGGCGTCGGGGAGCTCCTCGCGCACGTCGTCGCCACGGCCCTCCGCGATGACCTGCGCGTAGGCGTCGGGCAGGACGCGCGTGAACTCCTCGACGACGGCCGCCCAGTCGTCGAGGAGGTCGGCCGCCCGCTCGCTGCCGGTGCGGGCGCGGTGGTTCTCGACGAGCCGCCGGAGCATCGCCCGGTCCCGGTCGGTCAGCTCGTCGCTCAGGGTGACCATCCCTTTGTTCGTCCTCGCGTCGAGCTCGTCGTCGGGGTCGTGGACGTACGCGACGCCGCCGGACATCCCCGCGGCGAAGTTCCGCCCCACGTCGCCGAGCACCGCGACGACGCCGCCGGTCATGTACTCGCAGCCGTGGTCGCCGACGCCCTCGACGACCGCCTTCACGCCGGAGTTGCGCACGGCGAAGCGCTCGCCGGCCATCCCGTTGACGTACGCCTCGCCGTCGGTCGCGCCGTACAGCGCGACGTTGCCGATCAGGACGTTCTCGTCGGGCTCGAAGCCGGCGGCCTCGGGCGTCTCGACGACGACCGTGCCGCCCGACAGCCCCTTGCCGACGTAGTCGTTGGCGGCGCCCACGAGGTGGGCGTCGACGCCCGATGCGAGGAACGCGCCGAACGACTGTCCCGCCTCGCCCCGGAAGTCGAGGTCGAGCGTGTCCGGCGGGAGGCCGTCCTCCCCGTGGGCCGTCGAGATCCGGTTCGATAGCGTCGCGCCGACCGCGCGGTCGGTGTTGTCCACCTCGGCCGCGATCGCGGCGGGCTCGCCCGTCTCGATGGCCCCGCCGAGTTCGTCGAGCAGGTCCCAGTCGAGCGCCTCGTCGAGGTCGGGGTGGTCCTGCTCGCGCACCTTGTGGCGGGGGCCGTCGTCCGACGGCTCGGCGACCAGCGCCGACAGATCCAGGTGTCGGGCCTCGGGGTGGCCCGTCTCCCGCTGGGAGAGGCAGTCGACGCGGCCGACCATCTCGTCGACCGTCTCGAAGCCCAGATCGGCCATGATTTCCCGGAGCTCCTGGGCGATGAACTGCATGTAGTTGATGACGTGCTCGGGCTCGCCGGGGAAGCGGTCGCGCAGGTCCTCGCGCTGGGTGGCGACGCCGACCGGACAGGTGTTCTGGTGGCACTGCCGGGCCATCACACAGCCCGAGGAGACGAGCGCGGCCGTCCCGAACGCGAACTCCTCGGCGCCCAGCAGGGCGGCGACGGCGACGTCGCGCCCGGTCTTCATGCCGCCGTCGGCGGAGACGGTGATGCGGTCGCGCAGCCCCGTCACCCGGAGCATCTGGTTCGCCTCGGCGACGCCCAGCTCCCACGGGAGGCCGGCGTTCTTGATCGACGTCTTCGGCGACGCGCCAGTCCCGCCGGAGTGGCCGGAGACGTGGACGGTATCGGCCTCCGCCTTCGCGACGCCGGCCGCGATGGTGCCGATGCCGGCCTCGGAGACGAGCTTCACGTTCACGTCGGCCTCGGGGTTGGCCGCCTTCAGGTCGTAGATCAGCTGCTTGAGGTCCTCGATGGAGTAGATGTCGTGCAGCGGCGGCGGCGAGATGAGTCCCACGCCGGGCGTGGAGTAGCGCACGTGCGCGATGTACTCGTTCACCTTCTCGCCCGGGAGGTGGCCCCCCTCGCCGGGCTTGGAGCCCTGCGCCATCTTGATCTGGATCTCGTCTGCGCCGGCGAGGTAGTTCGAGGTGACGCCGAAGCGGCCGGAGGCGACCTGCTTCACGCTGCAGCCCCGCTCAGTGTCGAAGCGCTCGGGCGGCTCGCCGCCCTCTCCGGTGTTCGACTTCGCGTTCATCCGGTTCATCGCGATCGCGTTGTTCTCGTGTTGCTCCGGGGAGAGGCTCCCCAGGCTCATCGCGGCCGTGGAGAAGCGCTCGACGATCTCCCCGACCGGCTCGACGTCCTCGACGTCGACCGGGTCGCGGTCGTTGCCGATGTCGAGGAGGTTCCGCAGCTCCGCGGGCGCCTCGGGGTCGTTCACCTGGCCGGTGAACTCGTCCCACGCCTCCCGGTCGCCCTCGCGGACGGCGGTGTGGAGCGCGTTCACCGAGTGGGGGTTCCAGCCGTGTCTGATCCCCGACGAGCGGTGTTCGTACTCCCCCTGCGTCTCCAGCTCGGGGTCGTCGCCGAAGCCGATACGGTAGCGCTCGCGGAGGTCCGACTCGATCTCCTCGAGGCCGATCCCCTCGGTCCGGATCTCGGTGCCCTCGAAGTACTCGCGCACGAGATCGGAGTCGAGCCCGACCGCCTCGAAGATCTGCGCCCCCCGGTAGGACTCGACCGTCGAGATGCCCATCTTCGCCATCGTCTTCAGCAGCCCCATCTCCAGGGCGTCCCGGTACGCCGACAGCGCCTTCCCCTCGTCGGCGCCGTCGGGGCCGGCGACGATGTCGCGGACGGTGTCGTACGCGAGGTACGGACACACCGCCCCCGCGCCGTAGCCGACGAGACAGGCGACGTGGTGGACCTCGCGCGGGTCGCCTGACTCGACGACGAGCCCGGCGCGGGCGCGCAGTCCCTCCCGGACGAGGTGATGGTGGACCGCGCCCGTCGCCAGCAGGCTGGGAACGTGCATGCGGTCGGCACCCATGTCCCGATCCGAGAGCACGATCACGTCGGCGCCCTCGCGCACGGCCTCGGCGGCGGCCACACGCAGGCCCTCGACCGCCGTCCGGAGGTCGTCGTCCGGGTCGAACGTCATGTCGAGCGTGGTCGAGGTGAGGTCGCCGTCGGTCGCGGCTCCGAGCTCACGGACGGTCGCGGTCTCGGCCTCGGTGAGGACCGGCGAGTCGTTGACCACCTGTCGGGCGTGCTCGGGCGACTCGCCCAGCAGGTTGCGCTGGGGACCGAGCCGGGTCTCCATCGACGTGACCAGCTCCTCGCGGATGTAGTCGATCGGCGGGTTCGACACCTGCGCGAACAGCTGCTTGAAGTAGGTGAAAAGCGGGCGGTCGAACTCCGACAGCACCGACAGCGGCGTGTCGTCGCCCATCGAGCCGACGGGGTCTTTCCCCTGTTCGGCCATCGGTCCGATGAGGTGGTTCAGCTGGTCGGTCGTGTAGCCGAAGGCGGCCTGCCTGCTGCGCAGGTCGTCGCCGGCGCCGGCGTCGGGCGCGGGGTCGGCCTCGGCCGTCACCGTCGCCAGGTCGCGCTGCTCGGCGTCGACCCACTCGCCGTATGGCTCGTCGGTGAGGTCGGCGAACACCTCCTCGTCGTCGAGCACCCGCCCGGCCTCGCGGTCGGCGACGAACGTCTCGCCCGGGCGGAGCCGCCCGCGCTCGCTGACCTCGTCGGGGTCGTGTTCCAGGGCGCCGATCTCGCTGCCCATCACGAGACGGTTATCGGTCGTCACGTCGTACCGGCAGGGGCGGAGGCCGTTGCGGTCGAGCACGCCGGCGACGCGGTCGCCGTCGAAGCCGATCACGAGGGCGGGACCGTCCCACGGCTCGACGAGGGAGGCGTGGTAGTCGTAGAAGTCGCGCCGGTCCTCGCCCATGGCGTCGTCCTTCCGGTACGCCTCCGGGATCATCATCCGGAGCGCGTGGGGGAGCTCGCGCCCCCCGTGGAGGAGGAGGTCGAGCGTCTCGTCGACGGAGGCCGTGTCCGACTGGTTCGGGTCCGAGATGACCGGGCGCACGTCGTCGAGTTCGTCGTCGGTGAAGCCGCCGCCCGCCAGGTCCGCCTGGCGCGCGCGCATCCAGTTGACGTTCCCCTGGATGGTGTTGAACTCGCCGTTGTGGACGATGTTACGGTACGGGTGTGCGAGGTGCCACGCCCCCAGCGTGTTGGTCGAGAAGCGCGCGTGGACGAGCGCGACGCCGGAGTCGAGCCGCTCGTCGTCGAGGTCGGGGTAGTAGGCGGGCAGCTGGTCGGCCTTCAACAGCCCCTTGTAGACGACGCGGCGTCGGTCCAGCGAGCAGACGTAGAAGCGCTCGCCGCCGTCGCGGCCCGCCGCCGCCGACTCCAGCGCGCGGCGGGCGACGTACAGCCGGCGGTCGAACGCGTCGTCGTCGGCGTCGTCGGTCGGGGCGACGAACACCTGCCGGACGTCCGGCTCCGACTCCAGCGCCGTCCGCCCCAGGTCGGCCGCCTCGGCGTCGGTGGGGACGTCGCGCCACGAGCGGACGGCCAGGTCGCGCTCGGCCAGCGTCGATTCCACGAGCGACTCTAACTCGGCACGCGCGTCGTCGTCGGTCGGCATGAACAGCGAGCCGACCGCGTAGCGGTCCGGAAGGTCGTCGATGACCGCCTCGAAGAGCGCGTCGGGGCGTTCGATCATGATCCCGGCGCCGTCGCCGGTGTTCTGTTCCGCCCCGGTCGTCCCCCGGTGTTCGAGGTTCTCAAGCAGGTCGAGTGCGTCGGTCACTACGTCGTGTGATCGCCCGCCGTCGAGGTCGACGACGGCCCCCACGCCGCAGTTCGAGCGTTCGTCGGCGGGGTCCGCCAGACCCCCCTCGAACGCAGATGCGTCCGGCTCAGCCATGTGTGTGCGTTGGAAGCCCCCGGCTAAAGGGTTGACCCTAAACGGCTAAGGGTGTGTTATTGCCATATTAGGAAATATAACGATCGCCCCACGATGAGCGGATAGTGAGAGGAAAGTTCATATAGGCTGTGTGATCGGAACTCGAATGCGAGTTCTATCCGCCCGCGCGACGCCCGTGTGACGACGCGAACGCGGCCCATGCCGTCAGCGCGGCCCGCGTCGTCAACTCGGTCCGCGCCGCCAGCGCGGCTCGCATCCGAGTCGTCCCACGGTCGGCACGCCCCCGGGTCAGTACGACTTCGCGAAGTAGGCGGTGCGCGTCGCGGGCTCCGCACAGACCGCGCAGGCGTCGTCGTGGTCGGTGCCGCGGCGCTCGTCCTCCTCCTCGAACGGCACCATCACGATCTCGGCGGCGATCTGGTCTTTCACCTCGGCCTCACAGCGCTCGTCGCCGCACCACGGGGCCTTCACGTAGCCGCCGTGCCGGCCGATGGTGCCGAGGATCTCGTCGCGAGAGTCGGCCTCGCGCACCTCGCCCTCAAGGTTCTCCTCGGCGGCGGCGTACAGTTTCGCGAACACCTCGTCGAGGTGGTCGCGCGTGGTCGCGGCGATCCCCTCGCGGTCGACGGTCGACTCCGCGCCGTCGGGCCGGTGGACGACGGTGACCTCGCCGTCCTCGACCTCGTAGGGGCCGATCTCGAAGCGGACGGGGACGCCGTCGAGCTCGTGTTCGTTGAACTTGAAGCCGGGATTGCGCGTGTCGCGGTCGTCCAGTTCGACGCGGACGCCGGCGTCCTCGAGTTCGTCGGCGACGCCCTCGGCGTACTCCAGCACCTCGTCTTTGGTGTCCTCCTGCCAGATGGGGACGACGACGACCTGCGTGGGCGCGACCGTGGGCGGCAGAACGAGCCCCTGGTCGTCGGAGTGGGTCATGATCAGCGCGCCGAGCGCGCGCCAGGAGATCCCCCAGGAGGTGGTGTGGGTGAGGCGGTCGGCCTCGTCGTCCGCGGAGAAGGTGATGTCGAACGCCTCCGCGAAGCTCGTGCCGAGGTAGTGGGAGGTGCCCCCCTGCACGGTCTTGCCGTCGGGCATCAGCGCCTCGACGGTCGTCGTCGTGTCCGCGCCGGGGAACTTGTCGTGTTCGGGCTTCCGGCCGCGCAACACCGGGATCGCCAGGAACTCCTCGTACGCCGACTCGTACTGGTCGAGCCGGGTCATCGTCTCCGCCCAGGCGTCGTCGGCGTCGGCATGGGCGGTGTGGCCCTCCTGCCAGAGGAACTCCTTCGTGCGGAAGAACGGCTTCGTCTCCGTCGCCTCCCAGCGCACGACCGAACACCACTGGTTCACGCGCAAGGGGAGGTCGCGGTGGCTGCGGACCCACTGGGCGATGTACGGCGTAATGATCGACTCGGAGGTGGGTCGGACGGCGAGGCGCTCGTCGAGCTCCTCGTGGCCGCCGTGGGTGACCCACGCCACCTCGGGGTCGAACCCCTCCACGATGTCCTTCTCCGCCTCCAGATACGACTCGGGGATGAACATCGGGAAGTAGGCGTTCCGCACGCCGGTGTCCTTGAACTTCGCGTCGAGATAGCCCTTGAGGCGCTCCCACAGCGCGTAGCCGCGCGGCCGGGTGACGATGAACCCGGACATCCCGTCGGGCGCGTAGTTCGCGAGGCCCGCCTTCTGGACGATCTCGGCGTACCACTCGCCGGTGTCGTACTGCTTCGACTTCGTGATCCCCAACTCCTGCCCCTCGCCGGCGGCGGAGTCGGCGTCGTCGTCGCTCATGTCTGTTCGGTATCGGAGGTCCGTCTTAAACTCGGTGCGTTCGGGTCGCGACCCCGGCGGTCGCGACGGGTGCGGTCCCGCCTCGGGCCGTGAGCCTCGTCCGCGACGGCCGCTCCCGACCGTTACCGATTTCCGGCGTCGCCGGGCGGCACCGCGAACGGGCTGTCGCCCTCCCGCCAGTCCCAGCCGGGGAGCCGGGTCTGAAACCCCGCCGCGAGCGCGGCGTCCAGGTCGTCGGCGCCGGCGGCGTCGTCGAGAGTGCCGTGGACCCGCGTGTCGGCGAAGTGGAACGTCGCCTCCGCCAGCAGCGCCAGCGGCTGGCCGCCCGCGACCGTGGAGGCCAGCCGCCTGCCCAGCAGTTCGTCGACGACGAAGCCGGGGTAGTCGCCTTCGACGTCGAGGTCGCGGAGCAGTCCGGCCAGCGCGGCGACGTTGACGGCGCGGTCGCCGTCCGCGAACACGCGGTCGACCTCGCGGCGATACTCCGGCGCCGTCACGGCGTCGACGTCGACGCCGAACCCCTCGCCGAGCGCGTCGCGCGCGTCGTTGATCAGCGGGACGACGACGTCGGCACGGTCGCGGAGTCGGTCCCGCTCGTCGGCGACCGCGGCGGGTGTGAGACGCATACCCCTCCCTCGTCGCGCTCCCCGTAGTGGTTTGCGAAGGGTTTTATTAGGCGGAGAGGATACGCTGAGGCAAGCGGGTTCTCCGTCGTCCGGACGGGCCACCGACCGACCCTCCCGTACGCATGCAGTCTTCAACTCACAGTTCGACCGGGGGCGATGCGACCGACAGCCGCGCCCCCCGGTGCCCGCGACCCTCTCAGATATGAGTCAAGTCGAGAAGCAGTTGGACGAGACGAAAGCACAGATCGAATCCGAGATCCCCGACCACGTCTCCGTCACCGACGTGAAGTATGAGGGCCCGGAGCTGGTCGTCTACACGCGCCACCCCAAGCAGTTCGCCGGCAACGACGACCTGATCCGCCGGCTCGCCTCCTCGCTGCGCAAGCGCATCACCGTTCGCCCGCACCCGGACGTGCTCTCGGACCCGAGCACGGCCGAGGAACGGATCCGCGAGATCGTCCCCGAGGACGCCGACGTTTCGAGCCTCGAGTTCCACGAGGACACCGGCGAGGTCGTCATCGAGGCGGAAAAGCCCGGAGTGGTGATCGGCCGCCGCGGCTCCACCCTCCGGGAGATCACCCGGGAGGTGGGGTGGACGCCGGAGGTCGTCCGCACGCCGCCCATCGAGTCGTCGACCGTCTCGAACGTCCGCGACTTCCTGAAACAGGAACGCGAGGAGCGCCGCGACATCCTCGAACGCGTCGGCCGCACGATCCACCGCGAGGAGATGGCCGACGAGCAGTGGGTCCGCATCACCGCCCTCGGCGGCTGTCGGGAGGTGGGCCGCGCCGCGTTCGTCCTCAACACCGCCGAGACGCGCGTACTCGTCGACTGCGGCGACAAGCCGGGCGCCGAGGGCGAGGTACCGCACCTCCGGGTGCCGGAGGCGCTGGGCGCGGGCGCACAGAACATCGACGCGGTCGTGCTCACCCACGCCCACCTCGACCACTCCGCGCTCGTCCCCCTGCTGTTCGAGTACGGCTACGACGGCCCGATCTACTGCACGGAGCCGACGCGTGACCTGATGGGCCTGCTGACGCTCGACTACCTCGACGTCGCGAACAGGGAGGGACGGTCGCCGCCGTACGAGTCCGCGCAGGTGCGGGAGGCGATCAAACACACGATCACGATCGACTACGGCGACGTGACCGACATCGCGCCGGACGTGAAGCTCACGTTCCACAACGCCGGCCACGTCCTCGGGTCGGCGGTGTCGCACTTCCATATCGGCGAGGGGCTCTACAACGTCGCCTTCTCGGGCGACATCCGCTACGACGACACCCGCCTGTTCGACGGCGCGGTCAACGACTTCCCCCGCGTGGAGACGCTCGTGCTGGAGTCGACGTACGGCGGCGACAACGACTACCAGACCGACCAGGAGGACTCCGAGCGGAAACTGCTGGAGGCGATCGACGAGGCGTACGACGACGGCGGGAAGGTGTTGATCCCGACGTTCGCCGTCGGCCGATCACAGGAGATCATGATGGTGCTGGAGGAGGCGATGCGCACCGGCGACATTCCGGAGATGCCCGTCCACCTCGACGGGATGATCTGGGAGGCGACGGCGGTCCACACGACGTACCCGGGGTACCTCCGCGACGACCTCCGGGACCGCATCCTCCACGACGACGGGAACCCGTTCCTCGCCGACCAGTTCAACCGGATCGACGGCGGCGAGGCGGAGCGCCGGGAGGTCGCCGACGGCGGCCCCTGTGTCGTCCTCTCGACCTCCGGGATGCTCACCGGCGGGCCGGTCATGTCCTGGCTCCGCCACCTGAGCGACGAGCCGGAGTCGACGCTCGCCTTCGTCGGCTACCAGGCGCAGGGGACGCTCGGCCGGCGGATCCAGAACGGTCGCGACGAGATCTCGGTCCGGAGCCGCGACGACGCCGGTCGCACGGAGACGCTCTCCCTCGAGATGGATGTCGAGACGGTCGACGGCTTCTCCGGTCACGCCGACCGACAGGGGCTGGAGAACTTCGTGCGGACGATGAGTCCCCGGCCCGACAAGGTGCTGTGCGTCCACGGCGACGAGCGCTCGGTACAGGACCTCTCGTCGTCGCTGTACCACGACTACGACCTCCGCACCTTCGCGCCGAAGAACCTGGAGACGTTCCGGTTCGAGTGACCCTCCGCCGGGGACTCCGCCCCGCTCTGTGACCCCGTCGCGCTCGCTCGTCGGCCCCCCGGGGAACATGGCCCTGCGGACCGGCGTCGCCTTCGGCGGCGTCGGCGACCCCCGCGACTTCCCGGCGGACCCGTTCTCGCGGTTCGCGCTCGTGTTCGGCTACCGGCTCTCGCTGCCGGTGCCCGAGGGCGCCGCCGGGGAGTCGACGGACGAGCAGTCGGACGTGCCCGTCGAGGGCGTCCCCGAGGCGGAGTGTTCGGTCGACTGAGACCGGTCGCCGGAGCGGCGCGGCCCGGGCGGTCGCCCCGACGCCGTCGCGGGCTCACGCCTCGTCGACGGCCTCGCTCGGGTCGACCGCCTCCCCCGTGAGTTCGTTAACGCCGACGCGGTCGCAGCGGTCGTACAGCGGACAGGCCTCGGGTCCCTCCAGACACGCGGGGTCGCGGGCGGTACAGTACTCGCGGCCGAACTGGATGGTCGCCGTGTGGCCGAAGCCGCACTTCTCGGGCGGCACCGAGGCCGCAAGCGCCTCGCGCACCCCCTCGTGGTCGGCGTCGGCGGGCGCCAGCCCCGTCCGGCGGGCGATCCGGTGGACGTGCGTGTCGACTGGGAACACCCCCTCGCGGCCGCCGGCGAACAGGAGCACGCAGTCGGCGGTCTTCGGGCCGACGCCGTCCAACTCCAGCAGCGTCTCCCGAACCGTATCCGGATCCCCGCTCCGCACGAACCCGTCGAACCCCTCCGCGCCGCCATACGTCCCGACGACGTGCTCCGCGAGCGCGACGATCCGCTCCGATTTCACGTTGTACAGCCCGGCGCCGGAGATCGTCTCCGCGAGCTCGTCGACCGCGGCGTCCGCGAGCGACGCGGCGAGGTCCCGCCCTCCCTCCCCCTCCGACTCGTCGCCCGGTCCGTACCGCGCCAGCAGCGCGTCGTGGGCGGGCTGGCTCGCCTTGTCGCTGGTGTTCTGTGAGAGGACCGTCCGCACGAGACACCCGAAGGCGTCCCGTCCGCCGTACGCCTTCCGCCAGTACAGATCCCCGAGCGCGTCGATGACCGCTTCGGCGCGCGTCGCCGGCTCCGCGGCCGCCTCGAACGCGGCCGGACGGCTCCCGCCGGCGTCACCGCCGCCGATGTTCTCGGCCGGCTCCTCGTCGCTCATGGCTCCCCGTGGGTCGTCACCACACAAGAACCGTCGCCTGCGCGGTCCGCACCAGCGGTCGCGACCCCGCCGTGACAACCCCCGCTACGGCTCCACGCGCAGCGTCACCGTGAGCGGCGCGCCCCGCTCCAGCGCCGTCACGAGTCGGCGATCGAAGTCGGCGGCCGCCCGGTCGGCCTCGACCATGACCGTCCGCTCGTCGACGTAGTCGCTCGTGCGGCCGACCATGCTGCGGTCGCCCTCGAACGTCAGGTCGGGGTGGCCGGAGCCGGTCACCGTCTCCGTCGCGTCGGCGGCCGCGAACTCCGCCGTGATCGTCGCCTCGGGGGAGCGACACGCCGCGACGAATGACCGCGGGACGTCCGCGGGCGTCGTGTCCGCCTCGACCGCGAGGATGCAGTTGCCCGCGGGCGTGAGCCAATCGTCGCTCGTCACCTCGAACGTGCTTCCGTGCTCGGCGGCGACGTGTTCGTGCCCCTCGGCGCGCACCGTCACCTCCCTGACGGCCGACTCGGATTCGGCGTCCTCGCTCATACGACGACTCGCTCCGGCGGCGACAAAACGCTCGCGACTCGCGTCCGACGGCGGTGCACCCGGGAACATGTACACACTGGTCCACGGCGGTCCTGTCGGCCGTCAGTCGAGGTCGACGCCGCCGGCCAGCCGGTCGAGCGCGAACACGGCGGCCGCGCCGACGACCGCCGCGGCGGCGAATTCGGCGGCGATCCCCGCGGTCCACGCGCCGGCCCGCTCGCCGACGCGTCTGACCGGCGCACGCAGCGCGCCGACGACGAGCCCGATCAGGAACGCGAGCGTCGCCGCCCGCCGCGCCGACAGCGCCGCCCGGACCGCATGCGCGACCGTGAGCAGGCCGACGACGCCGCCCGCGATGAACGTGGCGACCGGGACGCCGGTGGCGACGACCGCGGCCGTCGGGCCGCCCGTCGCGGCTGCCAGCAGTGCGTTGACGAACGCGGAGAGGGCGGCGGTCATTCGGCCGTACTGCCCGAGGATGACCAACAGCAGCGACCCCGAGACCCCGGGGAGGATCATCGCGCTGACGGCGACTGCGCCCGCGAGCCCCGTCGCCAGCGCGGTCTCGCCCAGCGCGGCCGACGCCCGCCCGGAGGCGACGAACGCGAGGGCGACCCCCCCGACGGCGGCCGCCGCACGGCCCGGGGTGTCGACGCGGAACTCGCCGCGGAGGACGACCGCCGAGGCGCCGATCAGCCCGAAGAAGAAGCCGTAGGTGAGGACGGGCGCCGCCTCCAGCGCGACGTGGAGCGCCCGCGTCACCGAGAGGATCGCGGTGGCGATGCCCGCGCCGAGCGCGAGCAGGAACGCGCCGTCGAGCTCGGTCCAGGCCGCCCGCAGCGCCGCGCGGTCGCCGAGCAGCCCCCCGGCCGCGCGGCGGGCCAGCGAGGGCGAGGCCGCGGTGACGGCTGCGATGAGCCGGTCGTAGATCCCCGTGATCAGCGCGATGGTGCCGCCGGAGACGCCGGGGACCGCGTCGGCGGTACCCATCGCGACGCCGCGGAGATACGTCCCGAGCGGGCCCTCGTCGCGTTCGATGAGGGTCGCGTCCGTCGCGTCTGCCGCGTCGGTCACTCCGGGCTCGCCGGACTCGGCTCCACCGGGCCGTGTGGCCGACTGCGTCGCGTCCGCCGCGTCGACCGCGTCCGCGTCGTCGCCGCCCGGACCGGCCATCTACGGCGCGACCGTGCGCCGGGTCGGCGCCCGGATCGCCGGGGCGAGTTCGCCCGTCGCGTCCGATTCGTCGGCCCAGCCGCCGGTCGCCGGTCCAGCGCTGGTCGTCGCGCTCAGTTCCTCGGGCGAGTCGAACGCAGCCGGGAGTGAACTGGAGTTCTCGGAGCCGTCGGTCGTGTTGTTCTCCGACCCCTCCTGTGCCCCCTCGGGCGCACGGAGGACCTCCTCCTCCAGCGTGACCGACGCGGTCCCGTCGCGGTCGCCGTTGACGAGCCCCTCGCTGACGTTGAACGTCCCCTGGTTTCGGACGATGTACGACGACTCGTTGGTCTCGACCTCGCCGGTGACGGTGTACGCGCCCGTCGCGCGGACGCTCACGTTGGTGTAGCCGTTCTCGGGCCCGTACTGGTCGTACCCCGTCGTGGAGTACGGCACCGTGAACTCGAACTCGCCGTCCTCGTTCGCGGTCGTCTGCTGCTCGTAGGTGAACGTCGAGGCGTTGCCGCCCGAGCCGCCCTCGGGCACGCGCATCCGGACCGTCGCCGTGATCGTCTCGTTGGGGTCGGCCCCCTCACCCTCGACGGTCGCGCCGGGCACCTTCTCGAACGTCTTCACCCACTGCGGCTGGGTCTGCTGGAGCAGCGACGGCCGGAGGCCGAGCGACCGCGACTCCCGCAGCACCGTCCGCTGGTACTGTCCCGAGGCGTACGCCGACGTGTCGGTGGTGGCCACGAGCCGGTAGTGCTCCAGCGCGGGCACCGTCTCCCGCGGGAACGACCCGACGCCGCCGATCTGGGCGCTGCCCTCCTCCTCGACGAACTGGCGGGCGGCGCTCTCGTTGCCGAACGTGCGGATCGGGGTGGCGTTCTCCCCCCGCGGGAGCACCTTGTAGGTCGTGGAGCCGTCATTGCTCGTGACGGTGTCGTAGTCGAACACGACCGTCCGGTCGCCGAACGGCGTCTGCACGCTCGGGTCGGCGCGACTGCCGTGGTACAGGTACAGCCGCACCATCATGCTCTCGTAGTAGCGCTGCTTCTTCTCGCGGAACGCGACGCTGTACCGCGTCTGGCCCTGCACCTCCTGGCCCCGCAGGGTCGGCGCGGTGAAGTTCGACCGCGAGACGTTGCCGTCGTCGTAGAAGACGATCGGCGCGCCGAACTTCGAGCCGGGCGTCACCATCTGCCAGTCGACCATCACGTACCGCATCTGTTCGGCCTCGCTGGCGTCGGGGTCGAGGCTCTGAAGCGTCTCGTCGGCGCGCTCCTCGCTGGGCGCGAGCAGGTAGTTCGCCGCGGAGGTGGCGCCCTGCTGGAACGGGTTCGCGTGCGGGACGCGCTCGCCCCGCGTGGTGATCCAGTGGCCGTAGTCCCACCACGACAGCACGCCGTAGCTCCCCTCGGCGTAGTCGTAGTCGCTTTCCGGAGGTCGCTCGTAGGTGCCGTAGTAGTCCAGGCTGTCCTGGTTGCCCGCGCCGCCGAGGTTCCCCTCCGCGGGCGTGTTGTCGCTCATCCACTCCAGGTTCTCGTCCCAGATGGTCACCGCACCCGGGGCGGTGCTGTTGCCGACGCCGACGGCGGTGTTCGTGCGGTCGATCGACGGCGTGCCGGAGTCGCCGAGGCTGAGCGGGACCACGAGCACCGGACCGAGCACGACCAGCACCGCCATCGCGACGGCGATGACCTGATACGTCTCGATGTCGGGCATCGAGAGATCCGCCGAGAAGTCGACGCCGACGAGCGCGAGGATCTCCCGGAGGAAGTACGCGTTCAGCCCGGCGACGACCACCGCGAGGTAGTAGTTGAACCGAACCTGCGTGAACGCCGCCGCCGCGATGAACGCCGCCCAGACGAACACGAACAGGTGCTCTGCGTCGTATCGGATCCGTGTGGCCGCGCCGAACACGAGCAGGGCGATGAGAGCGAGGCCCGCCACCTGCGGGTTGAGTCCGAGTCCCTCGGCGACGCTGTTGAAGACGGGCGCGCCGACGAAGATGAACAGTACGACCAGCGCCGAGGCGGCGAGGTAGTAGTAGTCGGCGGCGGTGCCGCGCTTCCACAGCGGCTTGACGAGCAGCCAGACCGCCGCCGTGAGGGCGGTGATGAACGCGAAGCCGTACTCCGCGAGGACGACGCCGAAGCCGCCGTAGTACTGGACGAGCCCCGACTGGAGGAACGGCTGTGCCTCGCCGATGGTGCGGGTCGCCGCGCCCGCAGAGAAGCCGACGAAGCGGAGGAGGTTCGACTCGATGGTGGTGAACGGGCTCGCCTCGACGAAGACGACGAGGAGGACGCCAACCGCGCCGAACAGGCCGACTGCGCCGGCGAAGCCGTACTCGTTCACGCGCTCGTCGTCGAACTCGCGGGGGCGAGGAACGCGAGGAAGACCGCGCCCGCCGCGATCGCGAGCGCGAAGACGGGCTGGATGAGACTGAACTGTGAGGGGCTGAACGACGCCTCCTGGAACTTTACGAGGCTCATCAGCGCCGTCACGACCATCGCGGGGACGGCGACGAACGCGACGTGGTCGGGGGAGTGGCGCCCGGCGTAGTCGCTGACGGCTTGGTAGGCGACGTAGGCGGCGAAGATACCGAGGAGGAGGACGCCCGGCGGCCACGTCCAGATGTACAGCCCGATGGCGACGCCGGCGATGGCACCCCACGTGAGCGTGGGCTTCAGTTCGTCCCACTCGCTCGCCTCAACGAGCTCCCAGATGGGGCGGTCGCGCTGTGCGACCGCGAGCGCGATCATGAGCGCGACGACTGCAAAGCCCTGGAAGAACGGCTCGGCGACGTTATGATCGGCGAACCCGACGAGGCCACGGCGGAGGAACGTCCCCGGGAGGAGCATCAGGATGACCGCGCTGAATAGGCCGGCGAGGCGACCGCCAAGGCGCTTGCCGATGAGATAGGTCGGAACGGCGACGAGTGCGCCGAAGACCGCCGGGGCGACGAGGAGGGTTTTGGCGACGAGCTCCGCTGAGGGGGACCCGAAGCCGACGATCAGGGCGGCCGTGGCGACGAGTTGGTCGAAGAGAGTACCGAACTGACCCTGCGTCGTGCCGAACGGGTAGTACGACCAAGGGTCGTACGGCATTGTGAACGGCCAGTTCGCGACCGTGTACCGGACCTCGCGGAGGTGATACCACGCGTCGTTTCCGGAGAAATATACCTCGCCGTCGCGGACGAAGTTACTGTAGGACTGGAGCCGAACCCAGAGCATGAACGCGACGACCATGAGGAGTGCTGGGACATGGTAGAAATCTTGGAGGATATCTGTAACCGACTTCCCCTCGAAAGAGTAGTCGAAACCCGGGACGGAGGTGGTGGCCCTTCCACCGTCTGGGGTCGTGTCGCTGTCGCTTCGACTCATTGCATCGTAGGACTTGGAAAACGAGGATAAGCCTTGTGAAGTGACTCAAGACGGGGCTACCGACGCCCAGGTTCGCCGGTCGCGGTCTACCTGACAACTCAAGCGGTTCTGACGGAGGTTGCTTCCCTGACTCCGACGATCTATTACCTCGTGCACAATCGGAAATTGGCAGCATCGCACGCTCCGTAGATTGACAGAATGAGATCGATATCTCCATGATCATTGGCTACCGATCCAGAAGAGTCATTAGCTACTGTCAACTGGTCAGCCGCTGATCTTAGATTGCATACATCAGTCCCAGAAATAGTAGTGCGTACCATCATTGGGAAAGTATACTTCGGTGCCCAGCGTGGATGTTTGTCACGTCTGCACGCGCATCCGGAATACGAGGAAAGTATCTAGCACAGATACATGCTTTCCAAGTTTCGCCGGGTACTGTGAAGAAATCTATCGATCCCTGATTATCTCTCGTTGACAGCTCGTGAGGTCAGGGAGTCAGCTTCTTGCGTCAGCAAACACCCCTCTAACAGTGATACGAAACGATCTACTGATTAGCAAAAGTGTTAAGAAGTATATAGCTCCTCCAAGGCCTATCAGAAGTAGCAATTCCCCCCACCACGAAACTCCCACATTTGTATGGACTCGATCTACAATTACGAACATCAAAGCACCCGAGAATAGTTGATGCCGAATTGGACGGGCGAGCAGTCTAACGGACGGGAGGTACTGTTTAATAATATATGCGAGAGATACGTACCGTATGATTTCCGAGACGATAGTTGCTGTAACAATACCTAGTATCCCATATTCGATAATAAGAAGATACCCAAGACCGACATTTAAAATAAGAACGAGTAATCCGATTCGCGTATTTATGTCCGGACGGTCCAGTCCGGCAACTGTCGATCTGAGCTGTGATGACTGGACTTTCAACACTCTGAATAGGGATAGACCGACGAGAACACCGCCTATTCCGCTGTACTCTGGTCCAAAAATAGTCACAAGGAGGTCGTTGGGCATCGCAACAGTTCCGAAGAAGATCGGGATCGCGAGTACACTCGCGTAACTGAGGGAGTTCGTGAGATCGGTGATGACTGCTTCTCGGTCGTCCTCACTCCAGTGCTCGCTCACCCTGGCCATCAACCCCTTCGATACCACGGCACCGATAAACGTCCCTGCAAGCGTGAGTTGCATCGAAACCTGATAGTTGCCGACAGATGAAGACGCCAGTAGTGCACCGAGAAGGAGGATGTCGAAACGGGATTGAGCCGTTCCAATAAATCCGTTCGGGACACTGTATTTGGCGTAGGAGCCGATGCTGATGAGCGTGTTTTGAGAAGGGAATTCAGGTCTGACGCCGATACGGTACAAAACATATGGAACAGTTAGTACCGTCGCCAGAGCCAGTCCATATGCCATCCCCGCAGCTCCGAATCCGAGAGCGACGAACCCTAGCTGTAGCAGTGTCGTAAAGAGGGATCTAAGCGTATCGGACCAGTCTGAGGCGGCGAAGTTAGAACGTGCGGATAGAATTCGATTCGTAGCTGCAAATAGACAAATTGCGACGAAGAGGAGCGAAAACGGAACTAAAAGCCCCTCAAGGTCGTAGAGGCCGGTATACTGATTAACTACGTAGGTGAGCGGCAGAATCAGAAGCGGCAAGAGAACTGCGCCGAGCAATCCGGACCCGAGCGCCTCGGAAGTAGAAAATCCCGTCTCAGAGATCCGTTTCTTACAGGCTACCCCCCAACCAACTACAGGATTATTAAGAATATTGACAAGAGTGATGACGATGTAGAACGCTCCATAACCACCTGGCCCCAGCGCTCGGGCGAACACAATTGAACCAGCGAACCCGATAGCCGCCATGGCGAACTTCGCAAGCACACCCCTCGAAATTTCGAGTCCGAAGTCCGCCTCGCCAGCACTCATACGTAGCCGAGATCTCTGAGTTGCTCCTCGTCGATGTCGATCTGCTCGCGCTCCACTATCTGGTGCTCCACTTGTTCGTCGATCCAGTCGACGATGTCGAAGACGTCACTCGGAACAGTGTTCGTAGTGGAACTCGCGTAGGCCCGCCAGGAGTGGGATGAAGGAGACCCGTTTTCATCTGGCTCACCATAGAACGACGTACGCATTCCGTGGTCACTGAGTAACAGCAACTCATCGTCAGGGCCGAGTGAGTCCACCAATTCGTCGACGAATCCGCCGACGCGTCCGTAGATGTGGCGGAGTGCTTCCTCATCATCCGCGTAGGCGTGACCGGCGGCGTCAAGTGTATGAACATGAACACCTGCGAGAGCGACGTCGTGGTTGAGCATTTCCCGAGCCCAACTGAACTGTTGGGCGCCCAGACCGAGCAGTTCGCGCTCGAACTCGTGCCTGGGTTTCCCCTCGGCGACGGCGTTCATCAGGTCCCACGCCTGCTGGAGGTAACTACCGTCGTAGACGCCCGGCCAGTTATGGACGACTGCACCGTCACGGTCGAAAATCGTTTCAGCGTTCGTTTCACCAATCTGCTCGCGTTCTCCAGTCTTGTCTCGGACGAATCTCCCGAGCGTTCCTCTCGTTGATTCGTCCAGTCGTCCGGTGAATCGCGAGCCGAGTTCGAGAATTGGGTTGCTCCAGTCGCTCGTTCCCGAACCGGTGATGCCGTGGCCTTCCGGGCCGAGCCCCGTGGCGACCGTCGTCCACACCTCCGGAGTATATGGTGTGTCTTTGGCGTACGCGAACGTCTCGATTCGCTGACTCGATTCGAGTTCAAACGCGGTCGCGTCGAAGTGGTCGACAAGACCGGCATCGAGTGCATCGAGTGCGAGGAGTACGACGGTCATAGGTATCCGAGATCCTCCAAGTCCTCTTCAAGTGCGTCCTTTTTGACAACTCGCTCCGGGTCGAACCGATCGAGTGCTCGTTCGAGGTCGGGGTCCTCTGTTGGTTCGTCCCCGTCGAGCGTTCTGACCCCGGCGTCTGTCGCGATGTTGTTTTCGTTCATCGCTGCCTTCTTTTCTCCGTACGTAGCGAACGCGACATCCCGATCGAGTTTACCGAGTTTGTGTTCGCTGTCGGTCAGCACCGACGGAACGTCGAGGAGCGAAACGACGTTCCCAAGCTCCGGTGCGTTCTTCGTTCCGAATGGAACGTTGAGCAGTTCGGGCCGCATTTCGCCGGGGTGCCCCCACAGCTCGTCCTCGCCGAGTAGTTCTCCGTGGTCCCCACAGACCACGACCCGGGTGTCGTCCGGAATCGCGTCCCAGATTGTCGATAGCTTCTCGTCGAGCTCGACTACTTCTCGCCGGTAGAGCTCTCGAACTCGCTCTCGGTCGGACTCGTCACCACCTCCGGCCAGCACCTTCCGGGTCAGTCGCTGCGTTGCTGCACGGCTGAGGTCGCCGCCATCGGGATCGTACGGGTGGTGTGGTTCCATGAAGTGCAGCCATCCGAACCAGTCCTCGCGGCTGTCGATCTCTGACGTGAACTGTGCGATGACATCTTCGGCTGGCCGGAAGGATTTCTTGACGTCGCCGGTGAGCTTCGTGAATCGCTGGTACTGATTCCATCCCCAGGAAGCGATCCGGTACGCGAATGAGCCCCGCGTCAGGAAGACTGCGCCTTTGTCCTTAATTGTATCACCACCTCCCTTTGGTGAGTCGAATACGTCGAAGCCTTCGTGATACCCATATTCCTCCGAAATCAGATGGTTGGTTGTTAGTCCAACGCTGTGTTCATCAAACTTGGTCGCAACGTTTTCTCCAGTAAGTCCCGCCCCATTTGGGAAATTTCCGCCAATGATTCCCGGGAAACTGCCAAGTGTTGCCGTCGAGGGAGCGAACGCCCGGTCGTGAGTGGTGTCGAGAAACGACTGCGTCTCCGGCATGTACTTGAAGTGGTCACGCCGGAGAGAGTCCACAGTGACCAGAAGCGTCTTCATTACCGTAGACCATTAGACGGGAGAATTTGAAGCTGACTCTTCATAGCTCTGCTACTGGTTTAAACCCATTATATGTACCTTGGGTATCTTAGCGTTTCTCATACTGTGTAACGCGACAATCAACTTACCGAAACGGTTTGATTCAGGCTGTTCCCCCTGTGTGCACGTCAACCTGCCCGGAGTAGGCTATTATTCAGTGTCCGGTCCGTTCGACTATCTCTCGGTCGGAGTTCCAAGTGGTCTGAGGATGCCAGGGATTATCCTCCCGATTCCCGACGACTGATATTGTTCTAAATCGAAGACTTAATTTTGTCAAGGTAATTATACATACGCTCTCCTACTGCTGCTCGTAATAATAATCTATAAAAGGACCACTCAAATGGATATGAAAGAATTGCCCGTCCGGCCAAGCATGCCGCCTTATGACGTGAACCGGCGTCGAAGTTCATTTTCCCCAACTTCCGATACCGCCATCCCTCGACGAAACTACGGCCGTACTTCTCGATATGCGTACTGTACTTATTGAGGAACCTATCGTACGTCTCCTCTCGGACCTTCCGCAGATCGCCGCTCATCTTGTTGGGCGTGTCGGTAGCGTACCGCAAGAGTGGCTCCTCAACGCTCACGATATCGTACTTCTGTGCGACCCGGAGATACCACTCTCGATCTTCCCAAAGGGCGAAATCCTCGTCGAACCCGCCGATATCGGCTAGAACGTGACGAGAGACAAGCACACCGGACGGTGGACCGACGACGTTTCGACATAACAGTTTCCGAACGATGTCGCCCTTGACATCCGTTCCAGCGACGGTTTCAATCGTCCCGTCGTGTCCTATCATGTACCGCCATGACGTACACAGGCCTGCCCGCTCGCGTTGCAACGTCTCGACTTGCTTTGCGGTCTTGTCCGGTTCCCAGGCGTCATCGTCGTCGAGAAACGCCACAAACTCCCCCGCCGCCTCGCGAATCCCTCGATTCCGTGCGGCAGAGAGGCCCATCGGATTCTGGCTGTGAATATACTTCAGATCTACGTCTACGTCTTCGAATGACGGCGGTCGCTGTTCGTCGTACGTGGAGTCGTCGACGACGATTATTTCGATGTCCGAATATTCCTGCGCGTCGATGCTCTCAACCGCACATTCTACGAGCCGAGGGCGGTCAAGTGTCGGTACGACAGCACTAACGAGCGGCGAATCAGGCATACCCGAGATCTTTGAGATGCTGCTCTACCTCGTTTGACACACTCGTATTACCCTCCGTTAGTGTGAACTGATATTTCTCGATGAGAGCTTCGGCATCCGGAACGCCATCCGACACAATAGCGTCGTCGAACGATTCGTACGCGTATCCATCTGCTGTCGCGACACCGACGTACGTCTTCTCCATGTAGTCAGGGACGGTCACTCCCTTGTTCTCCGCTCCGATACGGTTTCGCTCGTTCAGCCCGTGGTACTCGACCGGAGCCTCCGTTCGACTGTCGGCTTCATCCACTATCGCGTCGTGGATGTCTTGTAGGTTCACCACGCCGTCTTCGAGTCCAATTGGGTCGCCACTCACGACGAGGGGGATATGGCTCAGTTCCGGATAGATACCGTAGAGGTGCTCCCAGCCGCCGTGTTCTCCGAGCAACTCTCCATGGTCTGAGACGGTAACGATTGTGTCGAAGTCCTTCTGGAGTTCGTTGAATATCTCTGAGTACAGGTCCGAGAGGTACCTGACTGAAGCATCGTACGCTTCTCTGACAGCTTTCGGGTCGCCTCCTTCCCCGAAGGTGTACCTAAGCCCCTCCATCGATACGTCTGGCGCACCGTACTTTTCTGGCGGGTTGTACGGCGCGTGTGCCTCCATAAGATTCATAAATACAAATGAGTTGTCACTGAACGTCGTTTCCCGGATGTCGTTGAGGAATTTCTCACCACTCTGATTCCCTGTGCCCCCAATATTCATATCATCAAGCTTTAGATTCAGGCCATATTTCAGTGACTTGAGAGTGTTAACGTCGCTGAAGAAGCACTCTCTGAGTGCTTTCAGATACCGAGACGGACCGTCATTGAGGTGCTCCTGAATGAACCGATCCCAGTTAAGAACATCGCCAGCCATGGCGGACAGGCGGAGGTCGCCAACTACTTCGTCGAAGTCCTTCGTCGCGCCGAATTGGGGCGAGATATTGGGGTTCGCTGTGTATACATAAGCAGTGTACTTCTCGCCGAGCTTCGCCGGGAGTGTCGGGACATTCTCGTCATAGTAGAAATCCTTCGCATGAACGTTTGCTTCCGAAGGAATTTTTCCGGTAAACAGCGACGCATGAGCGGGAACAGTCCAATGACTTGTTGACCACGCGTTCTCGAACCGCTGACCGGGTAACCAATCGAAGTGTTCGTCGAAGGCATCCTTTCTTAGCGTGTCGAGAACGACGAGTGCAATGTTGGTCATAATTTACGTTCTGATTTGGTCAACGGCATCCCAGAAACCACGCCGCCACAGCCAGTCGTTGACTCTTTCGAGGTATGTATCTGGTATAATTATTTCGTCATAGCGATCTGGATAGCGATCTCGCAGTTCTGCTTCTTGAGCGTCGTCAATGCTCGCTCGTGGCTTCTCTGGATGATTCATTGCCACTTCTGCTCGGAATATGCATTTACCACTGGCATTACGTTCCATCCGCCAGCCGAACTCGGTGTCGTCTCGCCAGCCAGCAAACGTGCTGTCGAATCCACCAACCGCAAGTGCCGCCTCCCGGTCAAACGCCAAATTACAGCCGACGTACTTCTGAGAGCCGTCGTACCTCCGTCCACCGTGAATGGCACCCTCTAGACAGGCGAGGTCTGGTCGTTGGTTGAACGTCTTAACAATGCGCTCAAGCCAGTTCCTTGGTGGCCGACAGTCGTCATCAGTGAGCGCCACGATATCCGCATTCGCTTTCTCGATGCCTACGTTTCGCGCTTCGCAGATATCGAGGGTGCCGTCGTTTACTACGAGTACCTCGAACGTGTCGAACGTCTGTTCGCGCAAGTTGTCAACGATCTGTTTGTGACTGTTCGTAGGAATCGTCGGAATTACGACCGACACGTCCGGGTTGTCGTGAGTGATGGGTCGCTCAATACCCATTAGTCGGCCACCCCCTCGACGACTCGTACCAGTCCTGATTCGAACTCGCTGTAGCTGTATCGCTCGGCGCGACGCTGAATCTCATCACTGTCGTACTGCTCGGCCTCGAACGACTCGACCGTCTCTTGAACACTTTCGACGGTCGGTTCGAACCGTTCGCCTGTGACGCCCGTGTCGACCTGATATCGCGTGAATCCCTCGTCGACGCCAAGTAACGGCTTCCCGGCCATCATCGCTTCCGCGCCGACCATTCCGAAGTCCTCCTGCTTGGGCGCGTAGATGACCGCTGTGGCGTTCGCTACGAGCGACTCGATGTCCTCTACGAACCCTCGAATTTCGATGTTATCGCATCTATGGGCCACGCGCTCCAACTTCTCGCGTTCTTCTCCATCGCCCGCGACAATAAGTCGCTCGTCCAAGCCTGTGAACGCCTCGACGATCAGGTCAATCCGCTTCTCGGCGGCGAGCCGCGACCACGTGACGAAGTAGCCGCCATTACTCTCGTTCTGCCAATTTCCAGTAATCGGCGGATAAACGACCTCTGCATCTCGGTCGTAGTATCGCTGAATTCGATCGCGGATCAGTTCACTGTTTGCGACGAACGTATCCACGTGGTCGTTTGCCTCCTTGTCGAGCGCACGCCACCACTTCGCGTACGTCTTCAGCGCGAACCGAACCCCAGGATAGTCGAACGATGATATCCGGTCGCGGAACAGGTCGTACAGCCAACGCGGCGGACTATGTGGGTAGTGGACTACGCGCTGGTCCGTCGTCGGAACATAGTTCTTGCTGAGCGGTGCACTGGAGAGGATGACATCGTAATTGACGAGATCGGGATGTGCGTCCGTCATGTCCATCGCAACACTCAACGTTTCGAGCGGATTTGCCCCCTCGTTCTTCCAGCCGAGTACGCGTTTGGAGAGCCAACCTGTGTACTTATCCTGTCGAATCGGGATGACTTCAATATCTTCCGGAATATCCGTACCCGGATGGACGTACATCGTGTATATCGGCGCATCTAATACGCGCGCTGCTTCAATAGCGAACTTCTCACCACCACCGATTCCAGGGAATCGGTCGTGAAGAATCGCTACGGACTCTTGCGGGCCAGAATTGTTGTTTTTGTCCATCATCGTTCTAATATAACGTATATTCAATCAGTCAAACGCCTCCCGCAGCTCCGAATCCACGTCCCACGTCCCGTCACCCTCCCCTCGGAGTAACTTCACCGCCGCACGGAACAGCGACACCTGCGTGTCGAACAGTGCGTACGCCGACTGGAGCGATCCCAGCGAGTCACGCTCACCCAACCCGACGAACGCCGCGAGCGCCAGCGGCGCCGCGAGCCCCACCGGCCCGGCAACCACGACTGCACCCAGTACCGCCAATCCCACACCAGCCATCACCAGCGTCGGCGACACGCCCATGAACCACCAATTGAAGGGCAACACCACGGACCCGTACGCGCCGTACCCACCCAACATACCGCGCTGACGCCACAACAACCGTAACAGTCCCATTGCCCGCCTGTCTTTCTGCGTCCGTCGCTTCCGGAACTCCGAGTGGCTTGCCTCCTTGTACCGAATCGCCGGATCGAACACCACACGCCCCCCGTTCTTCCGGATCTTCAGTGCCAACTCGGTGTCGTCGGCGATCGAGTCCTCGTCGATCGCCACGATCGACTCCCGCTCGAAGACCGAAAAGGGTCCGTGGAAGATGAACGTCGAGTCGAGATGTGACTCCAGCGTCTGGATCCGCGCCTGTACGTCGCGATAGCCGCGCTCCACCTCGCTCCCGCCGAGTACCTCCGCGTTTCGCCCCGTCACGGCCTCCACTTCGGGGTCCGCGAGGTTCGCGACCGCCTCTCTGAGCGCGTCTTCGGCGACCTTCGAGTCGCAGTCCGTCTTCACAACTACCTCGTTGCTCGCGGCGGCGTACGCCTCGTTGAGCGCGACAGCCAGCCCACGGCGCTCGGTCTCCTCGATGAACACTAACTCCGGGGCCTCTCGATCGGCGAAGAACTCCCGAACGATCTCGGGCGTCGCGTCGTCGCTGGAATCGACGACGACGACTTCCACCTTCTCCATCGGATAGTCCCACTCGCGGATCCCCGCGAGCTTCGACTCGACGATGCGCTCCTCGTTGTACGTGGGGAGAACGACACTCACGGTCGGTTCCGTGTCGTAGTCTTTCTGCGCGGGAGATCCTCTCGGCGACTTCAGAACGTACATGGCGGCGTAGATAAGGTACGGCAATCCGGTGAGCCCGACGAGCCCTGTCAGGGCGGAGAGGAGCCTGCGGAGACGCATTGCTACCCCATGTCGACGTACACACTACAAAACGACGGCGATACCGAACCCCCTGCCACGGGCTTCGGCTCCCGTAGTCCTGCACAACTCCGACACGACCCATCTCTCATGAGAGCAGGACTCCGATCACCATGTTAGCCCTTCGTAGGTGATAGCCTTCCGACGCTCGACGACTCGCCGTCCATCCACGACGACTCTCTGCTCCATGCTGTCGAACTCGTCGTCCAGCGCCCGAAACTCGTCCCAGCCGGTCGCGACGAGAGCTCCGACGGAGTCGGCGAGCGCCTCACCGGCCGAGGAGGCGTACTCGATATCGGGGAAGCGATCGCGCATGTTCTCCGTCGCGACGGGGTCGTACGCGACCACGTCGGCGCCGCGTTCGTGCAGTCCCTCGATGACATCGATGGCACGGGAGTTGCGAACGTCGTCCGTCCCGGGTTTGAACGCCAGGCCGAGCACGGCGACTCGCTCTCCAGCTACCTCGACATGTCTATCCAGGAGCGCGAGGAGTCGGCGCGGCTGGAGGTCGTTCACCTCCACCGCCGCTTCGAGCATCGCCGGATCGTAGCCGGTTTCCTGAGCGGCGTTGACGATCGCGTTCGTGTCCTTCGGGAAGCAGCTCCCGCCCCAACCTAGCCCGCTCCGGAGGAACTCCGCGCCGATCCGGTCGTCCAGCCCCATCGCGTCGGCCACCTCGTAGGCGTCGATGCCGAACTGCTTGCAGATGTTCCCGATGTCGTTGACGAGCGAGATCTTCGCCGCGAGGAATCCGTTGTTCGCGTACTTGATCATCTCGGCCGTCCGTGTGTCCGTCTCGACGACCGGCGCGTCCGCCCGGTCGACGAGCGGATCGAAGACATCGTGCATGTCGGCGAGCGCTCGGTCGTCGTCCGCACCGAGCACGACCTTGTCGGGACTGAGGAAATCGTCGACGGCGGTCCCCTCTCGCAGGAACTCCGGATTCATCCCGATGCTGAGCCCGTCTCCGACCGCCCTTCCGCTGGCGTCCGCGATGGCGGGACCGATGACGTCGGCCGTCGACCCGGGAACGACCGTGCTCTTGACGACGACCGTGTGTCGGTCGTCTTTGGAAGCGAGCGCCTCGCCGAGTTGCCGTGCACCCGTCTCCATGATCGACAGGTCGATACTGCCGTCCTCCCGCTGCGGCGTCGGGAGACAGAGGAACGTGACGTCAGTGTCCAGAACCGCCTCGTATTCGGTCGTCGCATGCAGGCGGCCGGTCCCGTCGGAGCCTGCGTGACGCTCGATGAGGTCGGGAAGTCCGTCCTCGTGAATCGGCACGGCGCTCTCGTTGATCGATTCGACGACCTCCTCGTCGACGTCGATGTTGACGACCTCGTGCCCGAGGTCCGCGAAACACGCGGCCATAGTCGTTCCGACATAGCCGCTTCCGATAACGGAGATATCCATACGACGGATCGCCGTCCCGGAGTACAAGAAGGATCGTCTTTCTGAGGAGATTTACGGTTCGAGTGGGAGGGTATCAGCAGGATCCGATCACGACCTTCGGTCCACGGATGTCTCTAAAGCAACGATCCCGGTAGCCGGGTTCGAAACTCGATCCTCCCGGTGACGGAGGCCCGGCTCGGAATCCAAATGAGCGGACGATCAACGAACTCGCGGAGGCGATCATCGAACTGACTAGCTCTTCGAGTGGGGTAGCTCATGAGGAGGTGCCTCCACAGGATACTGAGGTGCGTTGGCCGGATATTTCGAAGGCGCGGTCGGAGGTCGAATGGAAGCCGACCGTGGGCTACGGGACGGCTTGGAGCTATCGATCGAGTATTTTCGAGAGGAGATCGAGAAGGAGAGCTAGCGGGATTGCGGCGCCTTCGTGTCGGTTGTTCCTGGGATGATTATAAACAATACCCCGTTCTTACCCACTCAGATTGTCGGTTCGACAACGCCCGTGAGAGTCCTCATCGAACGCGACGATCGACTCGCGCTCGAACGCTGAGAACGGCCCGCGAGAGATGAACGTCGAATCGAAGCGCGACCCCAGAGTCTGAACCCGCGCCTGTACGTCGCGGTAGCCGCGCTCCACCTCGCTCCCACCGAGCATCTCGGCGTCTCGCCCCGTCACTGCCTCGACCACGGGGTCCGCGAGGCTCGCGACGGCCTCTCGAAGAGCTTCGTCAGCGACTTAGTCGCCATCGGTCATATTGGTGAAATCCTATACCCCCTTTCTAGCCTCACTACCCCGTGATATGTATCGGTTCCTCCGGACGGACTACTACTTATAGCGGTGTACATCGCCCGAAATATCCGCTTGTAGGGACCAGAATTGGAGAATGGGATCTCAGATAGTGGTATCCGCGGGCGAGGGCCTGCCGCCAGTATTGTGGGACTCGATGTGGATACGTGAAGACGCCGAATCCCACCGAAAGCATCACGCAGTGGTCGGATCTACTCCTGACGGATCTCTTCGGCCTACGGCAGTCGTCGACGTTCAGCTCTTATCACCCCGCGAGAGCACCTCTAAACTCGGAATACGGGTAATACGCAAACGTCTGCTTTGCTGGCCGTAACTTCCACCGAAACGCTTCTTTTGGTCGCTTTGGCGGCTAACTCGGTGACATCGATCGAATCTATGGCCGGCTTCTCGAATCGAGGACCCGGTACCGTGAGACGGGATCAGTACCATGGCCCTGCGTATACGCTCGAAATCGAGCATATCGAGTGATTCGGCCGTTCAGCCTTCTCAGTGATTCCGGCGTATGCTGCCCTGAAAACCGCGTTCTACGCGACCGTGAGCCGGACGACTCTCCGATCGATGTGGCTCGACCGTCCGAACAGGCTATCTCCCACCACAAAGGTCAGACACCGGATCTTCGGGCCGATATACGTTTCTCACCCCGAGCCGTTCCCGAAGCCACTAATACTGCCCCTGCAACAGGTGCAAGTGTGACCGACGACGTCTGCGTGCTCCTCCCCACGTTCAACGAGGCCGCCACCGTCGCGGACGTCGTCACCGACTTCCGAGACCACGGCTTCATCGACGTCCTCGTGATCGACGGCGGCTCCACGGACGACACACGCGACCTCGCACGCGAGGCGGGCGCACGCGTGGTGATCCAGTCCGGCTCCGGAAAGGGCCAGGCGGTCCGTGAGGCAGTTCGCGACCACGTCGACGCCGAGTACGTCCTGATGGCCGACGCGGACGGCACCTACCGCGCCGAAGACGCCGACGCGATGGTCGAACCCCTCAGGGACGGCACCGCCGAACACGTCATCGGCGACCGCTTCGCCGACATGCACGAGGACGCGATGACGGGGCTGAACCGCGCCGGCAACGGGATCTTCAACGGACTGTTCTCGCTCATCCACCGCGCCGAGTACGGCGACATCCTCTCGGGGTACCGCGCGTTCACCGTCGAGTCGTTCCGCCGGCTCCGCCTCGCCGCCGACGGCTTCGGCATCGAGACGGAGATGGCCGTCGAGTGCGCCCGCCACGGCGTCCGCACCGTCGTCGTGCCGATCACCTACCTCCCCCGACCGAGCGGCTCGAACACGAACCTCCATCCCGTGAAGGACGGCGGGATCATCCTGATGGCGATCTACCGACAGGCGAAGACGTCGAACCCGCTGTTCTACTTCGGGAGCGCGAGCGTGGTCGCGGGCCTCTCGGGAGCGCTCGTCGCCGCGTACGTCGCGTACGACTGGTTCGTCAACGGGATCCCGCACAACGTACTCGCGATCGTCGCGGGCGTCGGGATCATCCTCGCGGTTCAGCTGCTCATCTTCGGCGTGCTGTCCGACCTGCTTGTCACGCTCCACGGCGAGACGCTCGACCGCGTGGAGCGACTGGAGGGGGCGGTCGCGGTCGACGGGGGCTCCGACGACGGAGGAACTGCCGCCGGCGACGCGGCCGACTCAGAAGGGAAGGAGCGCGCGGACCCGCCCGAGCAGTGAGCCGGCGCCGCTGCGGCGCCGGTCCTCGAAGATGGGGTGCAGCCTGTTGAGCAGGTCCCGCTCCGTCTCGAACCGCTCCTCGGGGAGCTCGCGCAGCACCTCGGCGACGTCGAGCGTGTTGCCCGCGGCGTCGTACGACACGTCGGTGTCGCCCATCGACTCGATCAGCTCCTCGGTCGTCGCGGGAAATCGTACGCCGGCCCGGTCGAGCCGCGCGTCGAGCGCCGCGATCCCGAACTCGATCGAGTCGGGTTCCGAGGAGTCGTTCTGGGGCGGTCTGGCTGCCATTACCCCGCGTTGACTCCCGGGGGACTAAAGCGGACGGGACCCGCGGTCGGCCCCGCCCGCCCGACGAGCGACCCGGACACGGATCGGCTCGTCGGGAAGGGACCGACGGCCTCCGTCGGGCTTATCGGCCGTGCCCACCTCCCTCCGGACGTGACAGAGTACACCACCGTCTCCATCCCGAAGGACCTCGCCGAGCGGGTCGAGGAGACCATCGAGGGGACGAGCTTCTCGTCCACCTCCGACCTGGTTCGGTTCCTCCTCCGCAGCATCGTCATCCAACACCAGAAGGAGGGGACGCTGTCGGAGGCCGAGTTCGACGAGATCACCGACCAGCTTCACGACCTCGGCTACCTGGAGTAGTCGGCCCGAGTCGACCGCTGCCGCCGGTCACCGTGGCCGAGCCACGGCGGTTCGACAGCGCTGCCGATCGTCGGCTCAGCTCTCCTCCGGTCCCTCCTCGACGCGCTCCTCCGGCGGCGCCGCGTCGACGACCACCAGCCGGCGGCGTCGGCCGCGCCGGTCGTACGCGACGACGTCGTCCACGTCGTACGGCGGCACGGCCACCAGCACGGCAGCCGCGAGGTCGTCCTCCTCGGTGAGCCGGCGGTCGGCGTCGGGGTGCGAGAGGAACCGCGCCGACCCCGAGGGCCGACCCAGGTCCATCCCGAACACGGCCGAGACGGAGCCGCCGGCGGTCGGGAAGTAGAAGTGGGTCAACACGGGCGTCGAGGGGTCCAGGTTCGCGGGCGCGTCGACGAGGTCGCCGGCGGCGGTCGCGTCGAGAACGACGTTCTCGTCGTCGGGGTCGGCGTCGGCCGCCCGCTCCAGCAGCAGCGAGAGCAGGTCCGCCGTGATGTGGACGGGCTGCGGGTCGTCGCCGCCGGCGTCCGACGACGCCGTCGCTCCGGCCGGATCGTCCCACTCCTCGCCGTCCCCCTCGGCGCCCGCCGCACGGGTCGCGTCGTCGCTCACCGGGGTGCCCTCGCCGTCGGCCATCCCGGATCGCTCACCCGAGGAACAGCCGGAGGCTCTTGGCGTACAGCCCCGGGGCGTTCCCGCGGGCGCCGTCAACCGCCGTCGCGAGGGCGCGGGCGCCGCCGGTCAGGACGCCGGCGCCGTGGCCGCACAGAACGCGCTCGGGGTCGAGCCCCGACAGCGCCCGGCGCGGCGGCGTCAGCCGGAGCATCGGATGCACCCCGAGGCGCTCGCTCCCGGCGCGCATGTACGCGGAGGTGCCGACCGCCTCGGGGACGTACAGCGTCCCGCCGGCCTCGTCGTGGAGGGCGACCTCCTGCCACGGCGGGATCGAGGAGTCCCGGACCGTGATCGCGCGGAGCCCGCCGAGTTCGCGGCCGAAGCGCTCGACCGGCGCGTCCATCTCGCCGGCGACGCCGGTCATCCAGTCGGGGACGAACACGGGCGCGTCGTGGCGCGTCGCGATCGCGGCGGCGTCGCGCTTGTGGCGGTCGAGACACACCGCGACGCCCGCGACCTCGCCGTCCAGCCCCGCGAGAAGGTCGTCGACGCCGTCGGCGTCGACCGGGTCGAGCACCCAGACGTCGCCGTCGACCGAGAGGGCGTGGCTCGCGCGTTCCATCGTCTCGTCGGGGTAGGCCAGCCAGCCGACGCCGCCGTCGAACTCGTCGACGACGGCGAGCTCGGTCGGGCCGGATCCTTTCATGGGCATGAACGATGCGTGGAGCGCCGCGGGCTTAAGTGGGGTGCCGTCGGAACGACCGACGTAATGGTCGCCGACACGGAGACGGACACGACGGACGGCGGCGACACACCCCGTCCCGCGCTCGCGTCGCTCGCGCTGGAGGTGACCGACCTCGGGCGTTCGGCCGCGTGGTACGCCGACGCGTTCGGGCTGGTTCCGTCGCGCCGGACGGCCACGGAGTGCGCCTTCGACGTTGGGGGCACGGAGCTGGTCCTCCGTCGTCCCGACTCGGTGCCCCGCGGCGGGCTCCACACCCACTTCGCGTTCGAGGCGCCCGGGCGGGAGTACGACGCCTGGCGGGCGCGCTTCCCGGACGCGCCGGAGGTCGACTTCGGCTCCTTCCGCTCGCTGTATCTGGAGGACGCGGACGGTCACGCCCCGGAGATCGGCGGGCTCGCCGACTCCGGCGCCGGGCTCACCGGCGTGTTCGAGGTGGTGCTGGAGGTGGCGAACGTCGACCTGGCGAGCGACTGCTGGTCGGCGCTGGGCTTCTCGGCGGTCGACCGGGGCGACCAGCGCCGCCGGATCCGGATGCGCGGCCCCGCGGGTGCCGACCGCCAGTTCGACGTGGAGCTGTGGGAGCCCCAGCTCGGGCTCGCGGGCGCCCGCGGCGGCGTTCACGTCGACCTCTCAATCCGAGTGCGGGAGCCGAGCGCGCTCGCGGATCACGCGTTCGGCGACCTCCCGTCGGTGACGACGCGGGAGTCGGCCGACGGCTCCGTCGAGCTGTACGACCACGACGGCCACCACCTCGTGTTGCTGCCGGCGGAGTGAGGGCGGCGCCCGAGACCGAACAGGCGCCCGTGGGTTCCGACGCGACGGCGGCGTCCGGCTTTTCATCACGACAGTCGTACCCGGCCCTATGAGCGACGCTCCCGAGGAGGCCGACGCCGACGAGGGGTACGGCTATCGGACGGTCGACATCGACGAGGTGGCGAACACGCCGAACCCGACGCGCGTGAAACGCGAACTCGACGAGGCGCTGGGCGTCTCGGCGTTCGGCTGTAATTACTACGAGGCCGACTCCGGCGAGCGGGTGCCGTGGGGGCGCCACCGCCACCCGGACCACGAGGAGCTGTTCCTCGTGCTGTCGGGGGAGCTGGCCGTCGAAACGCCCGACGGGGAGTTCCGCGTCGGCGCCGACGAGGCGTTCTTCGTCCCAGAGGACGCGCCCAACCGCGCCGTCGCCGTCGGCGACGACCCCTGCCGGTTCCTCGCGATCGGCGCGCCGAAGGAGTCGGACGGCGCGGTCATCTGCGAGCCGTGTCCGGCCTGCGGGGCAGAGACCGACCGCGAGTACGAGGTCGAGAACGAGGGCGACGGGGAGCGCCCGGACGTGGAGGAGTACGTCCTCTACTGTGCCGACTGCGGCGCGGAGGCCGACCGGTTCTCGGCGTGAGCCGTCGCGGGCGACGGCGGAACGGTGCGGGGCGCGCCACCGACGGGGCGGCGCTCCGACCGCTCAGCCGAGCCGGTCGGTGTCGATGCCGACGTTCGGCGGCGAGACGACGAGGAAGCCGCGGAAGTGGGTGAGCTCCCCGCCCAACTCGTTCACCTGGCGGGCGAAGCCGCTGGCCAGTTCGTTCAGGTCGCCCTCGATCGAGAGCACGAGGACGTTGCCGTACTCGACGTTGCGCACCCACTGCTCGGGCTCCGTCTCCCCGTCGAGGACGCCCAGCACCACGTCCCCGACCGTCCCCTCCGACTCGATCATGTCCTCGGCCTCCCGGAGGTCGAGCCCGAAATCGCTCATGTGGCCGCGGAGGGCGTGTTCTCTCAAAAGCGTTCGGACCCGCGTCGGACGCGCGTCCGACCGGCGGCGTCCCGCGGCCGGAACCGGCGGACCGCGTCTCCTCGCCGGCCACCGACGAACTCTGCTCAGTGGTGGTCATCGGCCCTCATCGCCGTTGCTCCCGCGGGATCGGCCGGCTCGCGCCGCGTCGCAATGCTTGCCACGCGCTGTCGGACCACAAGGCTTTACAAGTCGCTCCCCGTGCGGTGGGATGATGTCCCACAACCAGGACTCGTCGGTAACCAGTCCGGCGGAACGAGTTCTTCCAGGGCACGCTGAGTGCAACTGACGAGTTCGATTCTGTCAGGATATTCGATACGACGCTGCGAGACGGCGAGCAGTCGCCACGCACGTCGTTCGGCTACGAGGAGAAACGGGCGATAGCAGCCGCCCTCGACGAACTGGGCGTCTCCGTCATCGAGGCGGGGTTCCCGGTCAACTCCGACGCGGAGTTCGAGGCGGTCTCGGAGATCGCGGCGTCGACCGAGACGACCGTCTGCGGGCTCGCCCGCGTCGTCGAGGGCGACATCCGGGCCGCGATCGACAGCGGCGTCGGGATGATCCACACGTTCGTCTCGACGAGCGACGTGCAGATCGAAGACTCCATGCACGCCACGCGCCGGGAGGTGAAAGAGCGCGCGGTCGAGGCCGTCCGGCAGGCCAAGGAGTCCGGCGCGGAGGTGATGTTCTCGCCGATGGACGCCACCCGCACGCAGGAGTCGTTCCTGATCGAGGTGATCGAGGCCGTCGACGAGGTCGGCGTCGACTGGATCAACATCCCCGACACCTGCGGGGTGGCGACGCCGCGGCGCTTCGGCGACCTCATCGAGGTGGTGCTGGCGAACACCGACGCACGCGTCGACGTCCACACCCACGACGACTTCGGGCTGGCGGGCGCGAACGCGCTGGCCGGCGTCGAGGCCGGCGCCCACCAGATGCAGGTGTCGGTCAACGGCATCGGCGAGCGCGCGGGCAACGCGGCGCTGGAGGAGGTCGTCATGGCCGCGGAGTCGCTGTACGACGCCGACACCGGCATCGACACGCGCGAGATCACCGAGGTCTCGCGCATGGTCGAGGAGGCAAGCGGCATCTCGGTGCCGCCGAACAAGCCCGTGGTCGGCGCCAACGCCTTCAGCCACGAGTCCGGCATCCACGCCGCCGGCGTCATCGAGAACAGCGACACGTTCGAGCCGGGCGTCATGACCCCGGAGATGGTCGGCGCGACCCGGGAGCTGGTGATGGGGAAACACACCGGCACCCACTCCGTCCGCGAGCGACTCACCGACGCGGGCTTCGACCCGACGGAGTCGCAGGTCCGCGCGATCACCCGCCGGGTGAAAGACGCCGGCGCGGACGGCCGCGTGACGATGGCCGACGTCCGGCGGTTCGCCCGCGAGGAGGGCGTCGCGGAGGTGGACGAGGAGCGCGAGCAGGGGGCACGGCTCTGAGCGGCCGGCGCTCGCGCCCCGCCCGCGACATCCGACCCCGGCTCGACGGCGGGTCGACGCGCAATCGTTGCCACGCGCGTCACCGTTATACCCGCCGGGCAGGTACCCCGGAGCGAGATGACGACGCGACACCGTGCCGAGTCCGGCCCGTCGACGCTCGACGGCTGCGTCGTCGCCCTTCTCGCCGCGATCGTGGGTATCGTAGGGGCGTGAGCGCCCCCACCATCCACCCCATCGACACGGAGTACCACACACGACCAGCGATCGGCGACCGACGACGCGAACGCATGACACACACGGCAGGAGGCCGACGACGATGAGCGAGCCAGCGACCCCCGACACGGAGTCGCCCGAGGAGGGCGGGGAGGGGCGAACCGATACCGAACGGGAGGCGACGACCGCCGAGGGCGGGGCCGACCGAGAGGACGGCCCGGACCGAGCGGGGAGCGACCCGGCCGACGGGGGCGAGTCGGCCGCGGAGGCCGCCCGTCGCGAGGCGGCGACCAGGTCCCCGGGCACGGGTGCGGACGCCGTCGTCGCGTCGCTGGAGGCGGCCGGCGTGGAGACCGCCTTCGGCGTCCAGGGCGGGGCGATCATGCCCGTCTACGACGCGCTCGTCGGCTCCTCGATACACCATGTGACGATGGCCCACGAGCAGGGCGCCGTCCACGCCGCCGACGCCTACGGCATCGTCCGCGGCGACCCCGGGGTCTGCATGGCCACCTCGGGGCCGGGCGCGACGAACCTCGTCACCGGCATCGCGGACGCGTCGATGGACTCGGACGCGATGCTGGCGCTGACGGGGCAGGTGCCCTCGGACATGGTCGGCTCGGACGCGTTCCAGGAGACCGACACCGTCGGCGTCACCGCGCCGATCACGAAACACAACTACTTCGCGGCCGACGCCGACGAGGTCGGCAGCACCGTCGGCGAGGCGTTCGCGCTCGCGGGCACGGGCCGTCCGGGGCCGACGCTGGTCGACCTGCCGAAGGACGTCTCCTTCGACGGGACCGAGCGGCCGGTCGGCGAGCCGACGCCGCCCGAGCGGTCGATCCCGGAGCCGAAGGCCGACGCCGACGAGGTCGCGGCCGCCGCACGCGCCATCGAGGACGCCGAGCGCCCGCTGTGTCTGTTCGGCGGCGGCGTGATCAAGGGCGACGCGACCGAGGAGGCGCGGGCGTTCGCCCGCGAGTACGGCGTCCCCGTGGTGACAACGATGCCGGGCATCGGGAGCGTCCCCGAGGACGACGACCTGTGTCTCTCGTGGGCGGGTATGCACGGCACGGGCTATGCCAACATGGCGATCACCCACACCGACTGCCTGATCGCCGTGGGGACGCGCTTCGACGACCGCCTCACCGGCGGCCTCGACACGTTCGCCCCGGAGGCGGAGATCGTCCACGTCGACATCGACCCCGCGGAGATCTCCAAGAACGTCCACGCGGACCACCCGGTCGTCGGCGACGCGGGCACCGTCCTCGACCAGATCGACGCGGAGATCCGCGACGCGCCCGACACGGCCGCATGGCGCGACCGGTGCGCGGAGTGGCGCGAGGCGTACCCGATGGACTACGCGATCGACCCCGACGAGCCGGTGAAGCCGCAGTTCGTCGTCGAGGCGTTCGACGCCGCGGCCGACGACGACGCGTACGTGACAACCGGCGTCGGGCAACACCAGATGTGGGCCGCCCAGTACTGGACGTTCACCACGCCGCGGACGTTCGTCTCCTCGCACGGCCTGGGGACGATGGGGTACGGACTGCCGGCCGCGATCGGCGCCCGCGTCGCCGCCGACGAGGACCGCGAGGTGATCAGCTTCGAGGGCGACGGCTCGTTCCTGATGACGATCCAGGAGCTGTCGGTCGCCGTGCGCGAGGACCTCGACATCACGGTCGTCGTGCTCAACAACGAGTACGTCGGGATGGTGCGCCAGTGGCAGGACGCCTTCTTCGAGGGGCGACACATGGCGTCGCAGTACGACTGGATGCCCGAGTTCGACACGCTCGCGGAGGCGTTCGGCGCGAAGGGGTTCCGCATCGACGACTACGACGACGTCGAGGCGG
>PXRU01000016.1:0-102435 GCA_003020945.1 Halobacteriales archaeon QS_6_71_20 | reverse complement strand
CCCCGCCGACGCCGCCGACGCCCCCGAGTCGGGACTCGCCGGTCCCCGGCCCGAGGAGCGACCCCACCCGAGCGGCCGCCGCGACGAGCACGGCGTCCGCAAGGAGGCCGACGAGGGTCCGGAGCCGACCCGCCGCGCCACCGTCTCGGCGCTCGTCGAGGACGAGCCGGGCGTGCTCGCGCGGGCGGCGGGGCTGTTCCGCCGCCGCCAGTTCAACATCGAGAGCCTGACCGTCGGCCCGACGACCGTCGAGAACCACTCCCGGATCACCCTGGTCGTCGAGGAGACGGAGGCGGGGGTCGAACAGGCGAAACGACAGCTCGCGAAGCTAACGCCCGTCATTGCGGTGGGAGAGCTGAGCGACGACGCCGTCGCCGCCGAGCTGGTGCTGCTGAAGGTCCGCGGCGAGGAGCCCGACAAGGTCCACGCGATCACCTCGATGTACGAGGGACGGACGCTGGACGCCGGCCCGCGGACGATCACCGTGCAGATCACCGGCGACGAGGACGCGATCGACGACGCCATCGACGCCTTCGAGCAGTTCGGCATCATCGAGATCGCCCGGACGGGGCAGACGGCGCTGGAGCGCGGCGACTCCCCGACGACGCCCGGCGAGGAGCCGGGCCCCTCGGCGCGGTCGCCCGACGACGAGTTCACCAACTACGACGACTGAGACACCACACCCGACACACACCACGATGACAGACACGGACTCCACCTTCGACACGGAGGTACACTACGACGAGGACGCGGACCGCTCGCGAATCGACGACAAGACGGTGGCCGTCCTCGGCTACGGCAGCCAGGGCCACGCCCACGCGCAGAACCTGCACGACGGCGGCGTCGACGTGATCGTCGGCCTGCGGGAGGGGTCGTCCTCCCGTGCGGCCGCCGAGAGCGACGGCCTCCGCGTGGAGACGCCCGACGACGCGGCCGCCGAGGCGGACGTCGTCTCGATGCTCGTCCCCGACACCGTCCAGCCGGCCGTCTGGGAGGCGATCGCCGACGGCGTCGAGGCGGGCGACACCCTGCAGTTCGCCCACGGCTTCAACATCCACTACAACCAGATCGTCCCGCCGGAGGGCGTCGACGTGACGATGGTCGCGCCGAAGTCGCCGGGCCACCTGGTCCGCCGCAACTACGAGCACGACCAGGGCACCCCCGGCCTCCTCGCGGTGTACCAGGACGAGACGGGCGAGGCGCGCGAGGAGGCGCTGGCGTACGCCCACGCCATCGGCTGCACCCGCGCGGGCGTCATCGAGACGACGTTCCGGGAGGAGGTCGAGTCCGACCTGTTCGGCGAGCAGGCGGTGCTGTGTGGCGGGGTCACCTCGCTGGTGAAGCACGGCTACGAGACGCTCGTCGACAACGGCTACTCCCGGGAGATGGCGTACTTCGAGTGCCTGAACGAGCTGAAGCTCATCGTCGACCTGATGTACGAGGGCGGGATGGGCGGGATGTGGGATTCCGTCTCGGACACGGCCGAGTACGGCGGGCTCACCCGCGGCGACGAGATCGTCGACGACTCCGTCCGGGAGAACATGGAGGAGACGCTGGCTGCGGTGCAGGACGGCACCTTCGCCCGCGAGTGGATCGCCGAGAACCAGGCCGGCCGCCCCTCCTACACGCAGCTGCGGGCACAGGAGACGGCCCACGACATCGAGGACGTGGGCGAGGACCTCCGCTCGCTGTTCGCGTGGGGCGGCGAGGAAAGCGAGGAGGAGTCGGCGGAGGTACCCGCGGATGACTGACGGGGACCGACGCGGCGACGCGGAGCGGAGCACCGCCGTCGGCGGTAACGACCCCGAGGACGGGGACGACCCCGCGGGCGACACCATCGGCGACGTCGACCACGAGGGGCCCGGGACGAGCGCGAACGCGGTATGGGCTCGCGGCGACGACGTCGACCGCGACGCCGGAGACGAGTCACGATGAGCGAGGGAACGCTGTACGACAAGGTGTGGGAGCGCCACAAGGTCGCGGACCTGCCCAACGGGCAGGACCAGCTGTTCGTCGGCCTGCACCTCGTCCACGAGGTGACGAGCCCGCAGGCGTTCGGCATGCTGCGCGAGCGCGAGATGGAGGTCGCGTTCCCCGACCGCACCGTCGCGACGACCGACCACATCGTCCCGACGACGGCCGAGGGGCGGAGCCGGCCGCTCGCGGACGAGCGGGCCGAGGAGATGCTCACGCACCTGGAGCGCAACACCGAGGAGGCGGGCATCCGCTTTTTCGGCCTCGATGACGACCGCCAGGGCATCGCCCACGTCGTCGGGCCGGAGCTGGGGTTCGTCCAGCCGGGCATGACCGTCGTCTGTGGCGACAGCCACACGTCCACCCACGGCGCGTTCGGCGCCATCGGGATGGGGATCGGCACCAGCCAGATCCGCGACGTGTTCGCCACCGGCTCCGTCTCCGCCGACAGGAAGGCCGTCCGCCGGGTCGAGGTGACCGGCGAACTCGGCGACGGCGTCGGCGCGAAGGACGTGATCCTCAACGTGATCCGCGAACTGGGCGTCGACGGCGGCGTCGGCCACGTGTACGAGTACGGCGGCGAGGCCATCCGCGCGCTCGACATGGAGGGCCGCCTCGCGGTGTGCAACATGTCCATCGAGGGCGGCGCCCGCGCGGGCTACATCAACCCCGACGAGACCACCTACGAGTACCTGCGGGGGCGGGAGTTCGCCCCCGAGGGGGAGGCGTTCGAGGAGCGCAGGGAGTACTGGGAGTCGATCCGCTCGGACGAGGACGCCGAGTACGACGACGTGGTCGAGGTGGACGCGAGCGGCCTCGCGCCGCAGGTGTCGTGGGGGACCACCCCCGAGCAGGTCGTCGGCGTCGACGAGCCGGTGCCCGAGCCGTCGGAGACGCGCGACCCCGACGCCGCCGAGACCGCGCAGGCCCACACCGAGGTGACGCCCGGCGAGACGATGGAGGGCCACGGGATCGACGTCGCCTTCCTCGGCACCTGCACGAACGGGCGCGTCGCGGACTTCCGCGAGGCCGCCCGGGTGCTTGCGGGCCGGGAGGTGGCAGACGGCGTCCGCGCGCTGGCGGTGCCCGGCTCCGGCACCGTGAAGCGCACGCTGGAGGCGGCGGGCATCGACCGGGTGTTCGAGGACGCCGGCTTCCAGTGGCGCGAGGCCGGCTGCTCGATGTGTCTGGCGATGAACGACGACGCGCTAGAGGGCGAGGAGGTGTGTGCGTCCTCCTCGAACCGCAACTACGTCGGGCGTCAGGGCAGCACCGAGGGACGCACTCACCTGATGTCGCCCGGGATGGTCGCCGCGGCCGCCGTCGAGGGCGCCGTGACCGACGTGCGCGCGTTCGACACGGCCGACGAGGTGGGGCGGTCGGTCGCGGACGCGGAGGTGGACGGATGAGCGACGCCCCCGGTCCCGCTGGCGACGACGCGTCCGGGGCGGACGACGGGGCGTCGGTGCCCGCGATCCGCCGGGTCGCCGGCACGGGCGTCCCCCTCCGGGGCGACGACATCGACACCGACCAGATCCTCCCGGCGCGGTTCCTGAAGGCGGTTACCTTCGACGACATGGGGACGTACGCCTTCTACGACCGGCGCCGCGACGAGGACGGCGGGCGCAACGACCACCCGTTCAACGAGTACCGGGGGGCGAACGTGCTCGCGGTGAACGACAACTTCGGCTGCGGCTCCTCCCGGGAGCACGCCCCCCAGGGGCTGATGCGCTGGGGCGTCGAGGCGATCGTCGGCGAGTCGTTCGCGGAGATCTTCCGGGACAACTGCAAGTCGCTGGGGATCGCGACGCTGTCGGTCGCCCCCGAGGAGGCGGAGGCGCTCCAGTCGTTCATCGAGGCGAACCCGGACGCCGGCATCGAGGTCGACGTGCGCGAGGAGACCGTCCGCTACGGCGGGACGACCGTCGAGGGCGAGGTACCCGACGCGATGCGGGAGGCGCTGCTCGCGGGGATCTGGGACACGACCGCCGTGATGCGGTCGAACCTCGACCGCGCGAAGGCCGTCCGCGACGCGCTCCCGTACACCGATGACTGAGGCGCCTGGCGACGGGACGCGCGCCGACGGGAGCCGGGCGGACGGGACGCGCGCCGACGGCGGCGGAAGCCACGGCGCGGGCGACAGCGACGACGGCGTCCCCGAGATCGCGGTGATCGAGGGCGACGGGATCGGCCGTGAGGTCGTCCCCGCCGCGGTCAAGGTGCTGGACGCCGTCGGCGACTACGAGTTCACGGCGGCGGCGGCGGGCGACGCCGTCCTCGACGAGACGGGCGAGGCGCTGCCCGTCGAGACGTACGACCTCGCGGCCGCCGCGGACGCGACGCTGTTCGGCGCCGCCGGCGAGTCGGCCGCCGACGTGATCCTCCCGCTGCGGGAGGCGGTCGGCTCGTTCGTCAACGTCCGCCCGGCGCGGGCGTACCCCGGCGTCGACGCGCTCCGCCCGGAGATGGACCTCGTCTTCCTCCGGGAGAACACCGAGGGCGTGTACGCCGGCCACGAGGACCGCCTCGCCGACGACGTGTCGACGCTGACGCGCGTGGTGACCGAGAGCGCCTCCCGGCGGCTCGGCGCGTTCGCCTGCGAGTACGTCGCCGAGCGCGACCGCGACGGCTTCACCGTCGTGCACAAGGCGAACGTGATGCGGGAGACGGACGGCCGCTTCCGCGACGCCGTCCTGGCCGAGGCCGAGGCCGCGGGCGTCGACGCCGACACGGCGTTGATGGACGCGTTCGCGACGCGTGTCTGCCTCGACCCCGACCGGTTCGACGTGATCGTCTGCCCCAACCTCGCGGGCGACGTGCTGTCGGATCTCGCCGCGGGGCTGGTCGGCGGGCTCGGCCTGCTCCCCTCGGCGAACCTCGGCCCCGAGCGGGGCCTGTTCGAGCCGGTGCACGGCACCGCCCCCGACATCGCCGGCGAGGGGGTCGCCAACCCCTCGGCGACGATACTGTCTGCGGCGATGCTCGTCGAGTCGCTGGGCGACGCCGACGCCGCCGCCCGGATCCGGACGGCCGTCGAGGAGGTCCTCTCGGACGGCCCGCGGACGCCGGACCTGGGCGGCGCGGCGACCACCGCCGACGTGACGGACGCGGTGCTCGCGCGGCTCTGAGGCCGGCGTCGCCGCGGGTCGTCCGTCCGACGCCGACGAGAACTCCGGTACCGAGCGTGGCTCGGCCGGTTTCCGGATCTCCCCGGGCTGTCGTCGGGGGCTACTCTTGATACGCGAGCCGGACCTGGTCGAACCGACCCTTCTCCTCGAGGTGGCGCTGGAGCTCGTCGGCGTACTCCTGGGTGAGCTGTTCGGCCGCGCGTAGCTCCTCCTCGTCCGGGCCGCTCCCCCCGCCGCCGCCGAACAGCGTCTCCTTGAGGTCGGAGACGAACCCGCCCAGCGCCCCGCCGGAGTCGTCGGCCTCTCCCCCGGCCATCGCGCCCATCTGCCGGGAGACGTCGTCCAGCTCCGGCATGATCTGCGGGAGCTTCGAGGTGTCCGCGACGATGCGGGCGTTCTCGGGGTCGCCGGCGTGTTCGATCTCGAACTCGACGGCGGTCATGATCAGCCCCCACTGCTGGGTCGAGAACCGCGAGTTCCGGATCCGTTCGTTGAACTCGCGGTCGACGGTCATCCGCTCGCCGACGATCGCGTCCGTCCAGTCGCTCATGCTCCGACCGTCGCACGCGGCCGGTATGTCGGTTTCCCTCCGGCTCGCGTGACCGCGTGCGGCCGGGGCCGGCGACGGTCGTACTCCCCTCCTGTGACGGCCCGGGTACTCCTCCTCGGCGGCCGCTTGCTTACTCCTCTTCCGTGATCGTCAGCGTGTAGCTCCCGGACCCGCTGTAGGAGTCGACGTCGACCTGCATGTCGGTGCTGTCGTCGGGGGCGTCGATCGTGATCCGCTCCTGGCTGTCGGTCGACCGCGACGCGTAGTCGTAGTTGCTCGGCGAGGCGTTCGTCGTGGTGCCGGTGTTGACGTAGAGGTCGAAGTCGGCGTCGGCCGGGCCGTCGAGCTCCACGATCACGCGGCTCGGCGAGGAGTAGTTCCACGCCCACGTATAGTCGTCGTAGTCCCGGTAGCTGTCGAGCGTGCCGTCGACCGAGCCGGTCGTGGAGCCGCCGCCCCCACCCCCGCCGCCGCCGGAGTCGGCCGGATCGGTCGTGACGGCGGCGAGCGCGTCCGCCTGGCCGCTGCCCTGCTTCCGGCTGGACAGGCCGATGTCGGCGGCCGTGGCCTTCAGGTGGTCGCGCAGTTCGAGGTTCGTCAGGTCGGGCCACGCGGCGAGGGTGAGCCCGGCGACGCCCGAGGTGACCGGCGTCGCCATCGACGTCCCCGACAGCTCCTCGTAGGAGCCTCGCGCCTCCGTCGTCGTCGAGAGGACGTTCACGCCCGGGGCACACAGCTCCACGCTGTCGCCGTACTGCGAGAACGACGCGAGGTCCTCGTTCGAGTCGACCGCGGACACCGCGACGCACTCGCTGTACGCCGCGGGGTAGCTCACCGACGAGGAGCCGTCGTTGCCGGCGGCGGCGACGACGAGCGAGCCGTTGTCGTCGGCGTAGCTCACCGCGTTCTTCATCGTGTCAGTGTACCCGCCGCCGCCGAGGCTGAGATTGATCACGTCGGCACCCTGATCGGCCGCCCACTGGATCGCGTCGGCGATGTCGGCGGTGGAGCCGGAGCCGGACTCGTCGAGCGAGCGCCCGTTGATGAGCGTCGAGTTCCCCTGCCCCGCGACGCCGGTGCCGTTGTCGACGACCGCGGCCGCACAGCCGGAGACGTGCGTGCCGTGGTACTCGTCGCTCGGAACGTCCGGGTACGGGTCGGAGTCGCTGTCGACGAAGTCGTATCCGGGGTCCGAGGCGTAGTTGCCCGCCAGGTCCGGGTGGTCGTACTGCGCGCCCGTGTCGACGACGGCGATCGTCACCGACGAGTCGCCCAGCGTGGTGTCCCAGGCGTCGTCGGAGTTCACCTGCTGAGGGGCGTACTGGCCGTCGAACTGGGGGTCGCTCGGCGAGAGCTGTGTCTCAAGCGTCTCGTTGCCCTCGGCGTACTTGATGCGCTCTTTGTTCGTGACCGCCTCGATGAAGTTCTCCCGCGCCACGTCGGCGGCCGGCTCGGGGAACGCCACTGCCACGTAGCTGAGCGTCTCGTTGCTGTGGACCACTTCGGCGTTGCCAGGAACATACTGTGCGACTTCCCTCTCGATGTCGTCGGCGGAGGCGGAGACGCCGACCAGCACCTCGCTCTCCTTCGGCCCGGGGTCGCGTCCCGACCGGGCGGAGACGACGCCCGTCGTCGCCGCCGCGCCGGCGACCGCGCCGGTCAGTCGCAGGAACCCTCGCCGCGCAACGTCGCTGTGTTCGGTATCGTCTGTCATGCGACGAAGTGCTTCGCTAAGGGCTGTGACTTAATTCTACTGTTTCCGTTCTGACCGGAAGTGGGAAATGTAAATCGAAAGGCTGGAAACGAACGGGGTCGCTTTCGGCGACGCCATGACGGGGACGGTCCGGTGACCTGTCGAACCGGAACGCGTATCGGCAGCGGCGCGCACCCGCGGACATGGGACTGCTCGACCGGCTCCTCGGGGGGCGCCGGGGAGACGCTGACGCCGACGACGCCGGCGGCGCGGGCGGCGACCCCGCCGCCGGCGACGCGACCCCGTCCGGACCCGCGGGGCCGCACGGGCCGTGGCGCGACGCCGACGGCGACCCCGCGCGACCCCGCGGCGTCGCGCTGTTCGTCGACGGGCCGAACGTCCTCCGCGAGGAGTTCGACGTCGACTTCGACGAACTCCGGGCGGCCGCGGCCCGCGCGGGCGATCACGGCGACCCCTCGGAGGGGCGTGACGACGACGCGACAGGCGACGCCGACGTCGTCACCGCGCGGCTGTACCTGGACGAACACGCCACGCCGGGGCTCATCCAGGCGGCCGAGGCGAACGGCTTCCGGGTGGTCACCACGAGCGGCGACGTGGACGTGAAGCTCGCCGTCGATATCGCGACGTTCGCCGCCGAGCGCCGCGCGGCGACGATCGCGGTCGCCTCCCGCGACACCGACTTCAAGCCCGCGGTCGAGGCTGCGGACGAGTACGGCCTGCACACGGTGGCGATCGCGCCCGGGAGCTACGGCCGGTCGGACGCGCTGCGCCGCAGCGCCGACGACGACATCACGCTCGGCGAGTGAGCGGGACGGAGGGGACGACCCGGGGGCGCGGGCGGAGACCGGCGGTCGGTCCCGCCGCGGGCCGACCGTAGCGAGACGCGGTGCTCGGTGCGGACGCTCCCGGATGTGGGTCACGGGCGAATAGCACGCGCGCCGGGGTCGGAGGCACACGCGAGTCGGACGGGTCGGCCGGAGGGCGTTCGACTACGCCAGCGGCGTCCGCTCGACGACGGTGCCGTCGTAGGTGGGGTACTGCTCGACGACCTCGCCGTCATCGACGTCGCCCGCCTCGACCATCTCCTCCAGCAGCCACCACGCCACCTCGACGTGGTCGGACTTGACCGTGTAGAACTCCTCGGGCACGTCCAGCCGGTCGAAGCGCTCGGGCTCGGCGTACGTCTTCCCGTACACGAGCGTCCCGTCGTCGGTCACCTCGTCGAACGGCCGCCGGAGGTTGCGCGCCATCCGCTTGAGCCGGTTGCGGTGCTGGGCGGCGTCCTTGAACACGGACGTACAGAAGTACACCCGCTCGTGGTCGCCCATCACGTCGAGGATCGCCTCCTTGGAGCCGTCGACGGCGGACATGTGCCCCTCCTGGAGCTCGAACCCCTGCTCCTGCATCCGGCGGTAGTTGCCGTCGGACATCTCGAACTCGTTGACGTTGCAGAACTCCGCGGCCCCCTCGTCGAGGAACTCCAGGAACTCCGCTTCGGCGCGGATGCCGGGGATCTCGAAGGCGGGCGTCAGCCCCTCCTCGCGGGCGACGTAGAGGATCTCCTCCCACTCGGTGCCGTGGAGGTCGCCCCACTGCTCGACCGGCGGGTGGAACCGGATCTCGTCGAGTCCCGCCTCCGAGAGCCGGCGCATGTTCCCGCGGCCGCCGGGGATCCCGGTGTAGAGGTGGGTGTGGTGGTCCTCGCCGAACTCCTCTTTCAGCAGGCGGAGGTACCGGCACGTCCTCGCCATCGCCTCCTGCGGCTCGCCGCCGGTGATCGAGGTGCCCAGCGCGGACATGCGCTCGGCCTCCTCGATCACGTCCTCGTCGGACTCGACGAGACGCTCGTTGGCGTACACGTCCGTGACGTTCTTGCGGTTCTCCCCCAGCGGGCAGTAGAAGCAGTCGCGCTGGTCGCAGTAACCGTAGACGAACAGCACCATCTTCCCCCCGTTGGCGCACTGTTCACAGCCCTTCGAGATCATTCGGTATCGTGTCTCCTCGCCCGAGCGGCAAAAGCGGTGCGATACCGCCGTTCGTCCGTGTGGGACGGTGACGCGGCGGGATCGTGGCCGGGCGTGGTCGTCGCACTCGACCACGAGACTGATACCGCTGCGGCCACAGGGCCGTTCTATGTCCAGGGAGGCACACGGGAGGAGGGCGTTCATGCGACGAACAGGAGCCGCGCTCGCGCTGGGAGGCATCGGCGCGACGGGCGGCTGTCTCGGCGTGATCACCGGCTCGGAGCCCGCGGAGTTCTCGGCGAACCTCGCGTCCGTTCCGGACTCGACGCTGGAGTCGACCGGGTTCGAGGAGTACCGGGTCGAGCCGCTCGAGATCACCCGCGAGTTCGAGGTGGCCGGGCAGACCCGCGAGGTGGTCGTTACCAACCAGCTCGCACAGTACGACAAGGCCGCCGAGGTGTTCGGCGAGCGCCTGCGCGCGTCGCTGTTCGTCGCGCTGTCGACGCCGGCCGTCGAGATCGCCGGGCGGACGTTCAACCCCGTCGGGGATCTGAGTACCCGCGAGCTCGCCCAGCGGATGCTTACGCGGTACGACGACGTGCAGAACCTCAGTCAGGAGGGCGAAGACACCGTCCCGGTGCTCGGCACCGACACGACCGTCGGGCTGTTCACCGCCGACGCGACGGTCGCACAGAACGTCACGACGGAGGTAACCCTCCACGTCGCCGAGGCGGTCCGGTCGGGGCCGGACTTCGTCGTCGCCGTCGGCGCGTACCCCTCGATGCTGTCGGACCAGGGCGACGACGTGCGCACGATGCTGCGGGCGGTCGACCACGACGGCGGGGGGTGACCGGGCCGATGCCGGGTCCGAACGCTCCCCGCGACGGGGACACCCTCGTCGACGACGACGCCGCCGACGGCGACGTCGCGGAGGGGTCCGGCGAGGGCGGACACAGCCGTCGCGACGTCCTCGCCGCCGGGGCCGCGGCGGGCGCGGCGACGCTCGCGGGCTGTGCCGGGTCGGGCGAGTCCGACGACTCGTCGGAGCCGACGACGGTCGTCGAGGGCGAGCGCGCGCGGACGCTGGCGGCGGCGCACGCGCCGGATCTTTACTTCGGCGCCGGCGAGCGGTGGTTCCCGACGGACCCCCGGGCGTACGCCGACGACGGCGCGGACGCCCTCGACGGGTTCGCCGCCTTCGACGGCTACTCCCGGGCGTTCGACGAGGCGGGCGAGCCGCCGAACCGGACGGCTTTCTACAACGTCCGACGCTACGTCGACACCGACCTCGTGGTCGTCCAGTACTGGCTGTACTCGGCGTTCGACCAGTTCACGGTCAACTTCCACTGGCACGACTGGGAGGTGTTGCAGGTGTTTCTCGACGTGAGCGAGTCGTCGGGCGACCCCGAGGTCGGCGACCCGAACCTGCTGGTCGCGTCGGCCCACTCCCGGAAGGTGCCGAACAACGAGTTCCTCGACCCCGACACGGACCGCGCGGGGGTGATCAGCGAGGTCGGCAGTCACTCCTCGGCGCTGGGCGTCAACGAGACGCGGGACGCCTTCGAGCGGCTCGCGGTCTCCACCGACACCGCGGATGTCTCCAACAGCCCACTCGCGCCGCTCGAGATCCCCGCGGCGTACGGTCTCCCCCGAGGCGAGGGGCACCGCCTCCCGTTCTCGCTGCCGGAGCTCGACGGCGTCCCGATCCACGAACACCCCGACCTGCCGAACGTCGCCCGGCGGCACCTCGTCCCGCCCGAGATGACCGTCGAGTCGGTCGAGGGACTCCCCGCCCCGCCCGAGGACCTCCCCCTGCGCGAGACGGAGCTCATGTTCGCGTTCGAGGGCGCCGACAGCGCCGCCGAGGCCGACTACACCTACTCGCTGGTCCCGATGGTCGAACTCGGGATCGAGGAGTTCACCGGACCGCAGCTCGGCTTCGAGTTCGCGGTCCCCTCGTTCGCGGAGGACGCGTTCGCCTCCCACATCACGACCACGGGGAACCCCACGGCGCAGCCGCGGTACACGAACCCCGTCGCGGACGTGACCGACCCGCGCCACCGCTCGGCGCTCACCGAGCGGTTCGACCTCGACGTGTCGGGGCTGGCGGGCGACGTGGTGGGCGTGCTCCGGGAGGCGACCGCCGCCGACGACGCCCCGGGGAGCAACGGCGTCGACACCGCCGAGCCGAACCTCGACCTGCTCCACGAGAGCCTGCTCGAAACGAACTTCGCGCACGTGGCGCGGCACGGCAAACTGGCGCGGCTGCGCGATCTGGCGCGCACGTTCGGTTTTCACCTCGCCGCCCTCGACGTGCGCCAGCACAGCAGCGTGCACGAGACCACCGTGGCCGCCCTCCTGAAACGCGCGGGCATCGAGGACGACTACGCCGGGGCCGTGTACGACGCGCTCCCGCCGAGCGTCGCCGGGGGCGAGGGGACCGCGACCGCGAGCGATGACGGGACGGCGACCACGAGTGACGGCGGGACCGCGACCGCAACTCCCGACGGCGACGGCGGCGTGGCGGTGTACGCCCACCGCGACGGCGCCTACACGGCCGAGGTCGAGGACGAGGACGGCGAGGTCGGCGCGTTCCGGGTGAACCCCCGCGCGGACCAGACCACCGCGACCATCGAGAACCCCCGGACCGGGAAGGCGTCGCTCGCGTCGTTCCTGCTCACGATCCTCGCGGAGACGACCGCACAGGCGGGCGTGTTCGAGGACGGCGACGCCGACGGCATCGACGAGGTGGACGTGCCCGACAGCACGGCCGAACAGCCCGGCAGTGCCGCGGCGGCGGCCGACCGCGTACTCGGGGAGACGGCCGAGAAGACCGTGAGCGACGGAACCGAGAGCGACGGCGGCGGAAACGGGAATGGGGGACAGGAGGGCGGTCCCGAGGGGTTCACGGGACTGCTTCGGGCCCTGGAGGCGGGGACGATGGCGGCCAAGCGGGCCGACGAGGCCGCACGGAGCGGGGACGCCGAGGGCGCCGACAACCGCCTTCGCGGGCTCAGACAGCGGACCGCGGCGATCGCCGACGCGATCGAACGCAACCGCGACGACCTCCCCGGTCAGCTTCCCGGTCTCGTGGAGCGTCGGCTTCCGCAGGTCGAACGCCGGATCGACCAGGCGCTCGCCGCCGACACTTGAACGGGACCGCGGGTCGCCCCCGCGACCGGCCCGGCACGTCAGTTCGACGTCCGGTCCGGCTCGTCCGTCGGGTGCGGCCGGCTGCTCCCGTCGTCCGGGTCGACGCGGAGGTACTTCGCGAACAGGTCCGCGACGCGGGTGTAGGCGTCAATGACGCTCTCGCGCCCCCCGAAGCCGTGCGGCTCGCCCTCGTAGCGCCGGAACTCGTAGCGGGCCCCGTGTCGCTCCAGCTCGTCACAGAGCTGTTCGGACTGGCTGATCGGAACGCGAGCGTCGTCCTCGCCGTGAAGCACGAGCAGGGGGGCGTCGATCTCCGCCGTGTGACGGATCGGCGAGGCGTCGCGGTAGTTCTCGATGTCGGTGGCCACGTCGCCGAGCTCCCGCTTCATCAGCTGCCAGCCGATGTCGTCCGTGTCGTCGAGGAACGTCTCGTAGTCGTAGACGCCGTAGAAGGCGGCGCCGGCGCGGAAGCGGTCGGAGTTCCCCAGCGCGTTCACCGTCATCAGCCCGCCGCCGGAGCCGCCGTAGATGCCGGCGCGGGCGCCGTCGACGGCGTCGTACGCCGCCGCGGCCGCGTCGGCGGCGCCGATCACGTCGTCGAGGTCGCCGCCGCCCCAGTCGCCGTCGTTCGCCATGCGGAACGCCCGGCCGTAGCCGTCGCTGCCGCGGTAGTTCGGCAAGATCACGCAGTAATCCAGCGCCGCGAGATAGGCCGCGCGGTGGTCGAACCGGAACCGGTCGAAGGAGGTCGGGCCGCCGTGGGCCTTCACCAGCACCGGGACGGAGTCGTCGGCGGCGCCGTCCTCCGGCGGGTAGACGACCGCCTGGATCTCCTCGTCGCCCGACTCGTAGGTGATCGTCTCCGGGGTCGGGACACGGGCGCCGAAGTCGGGCGACGCGCTCGGCGACACCCGCTCGTCGGCGGAGACGTTCCACACGGCCGGCGGCTCGTGGGGGGTGTCCCTGACCGCGAGCACGTCGCCGTCGCGCCACCGGGGCGCGGTGGCGAACGCGTCGCCCTCGCTCACGACGTCGGCGAAGCCGTCGCGGTCGACGACGTGGACGGCCGCGCGGGCGTCGCGGGTGACCGTCACGGCGAGGGTCTTCCCCGAGGGGCTCCAGGCGGGGTCGGCGACCTCCGCGCCGTCGACGGCGTACAGCGGCTCCGGCTCGGCCTCCGAGGCTGCCGCCCCGTCGACGACGTACACCGCGTCGAACCCCGTCCCGTCGTGGACGAACGCGACCTCCGTCGAGTCGGGGCGCGGGCGGACGTTCCGCACGCGGACGGCGTCCTCGGCGAACAGTTCGCGGACGCCGTCGGCGCCCGGATCGATATCGGCGTCGCCGGCTCCGCCCACCCCGTCGCCGCCGCGGTCGACGGCGACGAGGGCGGCCTCGTAGTCGAACAGGTGACGGTGCTCGGCACGCGTGGCGTACACCGTCCCGTCGTCGCCGACGGCGGGGTCGCCGTACAGGTACTCGTCGTCGGCCAGCGCCTCGACGCGGGAGCCGTCAGCGGTCACGAGCGCGAGCGACGCCCGCGAGAAGCGGTCGGTGACGACGGCGAGCGTCTCGCCCGCCGGCCCGTACGCCAGTCCGCGGTCCGGCTCGTCGTAGCCGGTCAGCGTCTCGACCCGTCCCGTCTCCGGGTCGACCGTCGACAGCGACCCCTCGGCCGAGAGGAACGCCACGGCGTCGCCGTCGGGGTGCCAGTCGAACCACGCGGGGTCGCCCCGGCCGTATCGCTGGGCCGTGATCCCCTCGCTCGTCAGGCGGGTGTCGGTCGTCCCGTCCCACAGCCACAGGTCCGTCCGTCCCTCGCGGGTCTTCGCGTAGGCGACGTGGTCGCCGTCGGGGGCCGGCGCCGCCTGCACGACGGCGTCGGCGCTCGCCATCGCCGCGAGCAGGTCGTCGGCGTCGGTGTCGCGGAGGTCGCGTCGGTACACGGGCGATCGGTCGGGCGGGCGAGGTTTGTAGCCCCGGGTCGCGGCACACGGAGACGACGCCCTTGAGCGAAGGACACCCGTTAAGTGCGCACAACCCTTGTCGAAGGTATGAGCGAAGAGACCGACCTGGAGGAACTGCGACGCGGGACGGATCTGGTGAAGCGCGGCTTCGCACGGATGCAGAAGGGCGGCGTGATCATGGACGTCGTCGACCGCGAGCAGGCCCGGATCGCGGAGGACGCGGGCGCGGTCGCGGTGATGCACCTCGAGTCCGTCCCGGCCGACATCCGCAAGCGCGGCGGCGTCGCGCGGATGGCCGACCCCGGGAAGCTGGAGGAGGTCATCGACGAGGTGTCGATCCCGGTGATGGGGAAGGCCCGCATCGGCCACACGACCGAGGCGCAGATCCTCGAGGCCGCCGGCGCCGACATGGTCGACGAGTCGGAGGTGCTCACGACCGCCGACGAGCGCTACCACATCGACAAGGAGGAGTTCACCGCGCCGTTCGTCTGCGGCGCGCGCAACCTTCAGGAGGCGCTGCGCCGCATCGACGAGGGCGCGGCGATGATCCGGACGAAAGGCGAGGCCGGCACCGGCGACGTGAACCAGGCGGTCACCCACCAGCGCAACATCCAGCGCGCCGTCCGCCAGCTCTCGGACATGGCCTACGAGGAGCGCGACGAGTGGGCCCGCGAGCACGGCGCGCCGCGGGCGCTCGTCCACGAGACGGCCGAGATGGGCCGCCTGCCGGTCGTCAACTTCGCCGCCGGCGGCATCGCCACGCCGGCCGACGCCGCGCTCATGATGCAGCACGGCTGCGACGGCATCTTCGTCGGCTCGGGGATCTTCGGCGCGGAGAACCCGCCCGCGATGGGCGAGGCGGTCGTCGAGGCGGTCAACAACTACGACGACCCCGAGACGCTCGCGGAGATCGCCAAATCTCCCGGCAAGGGGATGGCCGGGCGGTCGAACGAGCAGATGGACGAGGAGGAGCAGCTACAGGGCCGCGGCGTCTGAGGCAGCCCGCCCTCGACAGCTCACCCACGACCCGTCCACTGTCCGACGGACGGCACGAACCTTTTTGTGCGATACCGGGACCAGAGCCTCGCGACCGCCGTGACCTGAATCCGGCCGCGAGGCGCACGCGGGTGCGCGGCACGCCGTCTCGCGGAGCGTGCGAGCCGTGCCGCCTGCCAGCCACTCGTTACGGACACGGTCCCGACTCCGGCGTCGGCTTGATACGGCCGGCGACCCTACACAGGGGCGTGACCGACGACGCCGGCGACCCCGACGCCGACCCCGACTCGGCGGACCTCGATCCGGCGGACCGCGACGCCGACCCGGCGGATCCCCTCGCCGCCGTCGACCCGGAGCGACACCCGGTGATCCTCTTCGACGGCGTCTGCAACCTCTGTCACGGCGCGATCCGGTTCCTGGTCCGTCACGACACCGGCGGCGTGTTCCGGTTCGCGCCGCTGGACTCGCCGATCGGGCAGGCGCTGCTGCGCGACCACGGGCTGCCGACCGAGGACCACGACTCGTTCGTGCTGGTCGACGCCGACGGCGCCCACCGACGGTCGACGGCGGCGCTGCGGGTCGCCCGCCGGCTCGACGCTCCCTGGCGGTTCGCGTGGACGGCGCGGCTCGTCCCGCGGCGTCTCCGCGACGCGGCGTACGACCTCGTCGCGACGTATCGGTACGACGCGTTCGGCCGGCGTGACTCCTGTACGGTCCCCGAGCCGGAGGTGCGCGAGCGGTTCGCCGACCGCGCGCTGGAGTGAGCGGTCGGCACCTGAGTCCGATCGGGAGGCCATCCGACGGTGGGAGCGGCGCTGCTATAGCACCGTCGCGCCGCGGCCGATCCCCGTCTGGTAGGCGCGGGCGCCGACGCCGGCGTCGGCGAACGCCTCGACCATGGCGGCGGCGACGGCGCGGCGCCGGCCGGGGCGACACACCGCGAGCACGCTCGGCCCGGCGCCGCTGACGGTGACGCCCGTCGCCCCCGTCTCCAGCGCCGCCTCTCTGACGCCCGCGTAGCCGGTGATCAGCTCCGCCCGGGCGGGCGTGACGACGGGGTCGTCCATCCCGCGGCCGACGAGTTCGGCGTCCGAGCGACACATCCCCGCGGTGAGCGTCGCCGCGTTGCCCACGGTCCCGACGTGGTCGCGCATCGAGACGGAGTCCGGCACCACGTCGCGAGCGTCGCGGGTGGACACCGCGACCTCCGGCAGACACGCGACCAGCGGCAGCTCAGCGTCGACCGCCGTGGCGCCGTCGTCGCCGCGGACGATCGTGAATCCCCCCAACAGCGCCGGAGCGACGTTGTCCGCGTGCGCCTCGCCGGAGACGACTGCCTCTCCCTCGGCCGCAACGGGCACGAGGTCGTGACTCGTGTAGCCGCGGTCGTACAGTTCGTTCAGTGCGACCGCCGCGGCGGCCGCGGACGCGGCCGACGACCCCAGCCCCGAGGAGGGTCGCCCCCCCTTGTCGATGCGGATGTGGGCGGGCGCGTCCAGCGCGTCCGCGACCGCGCCGACGACGTTCTTCTCGGGGTCCGTCGGGATGTAGCGTTCGCCCGCGCCGCTCACCTCGATGCTCGTCTCGGCCGCCCGCTCGACGGCGACGGTGTCGGCCGGCCCCGACAGCGCGACTCCGAAGGCGTCGAACCCGCTTCCGAGGTTCGCGCTGGTGGCCGGTGCGCGGGCGTGTACCATGCCGCGTCGGTCCGGCGCCCCGGGCAAAAGGATGACGCTCGACGCGACGTCGCCCCGCTCCGTTCGGTCGGTTCGCGTGTCGAGTCGATGCGAGCCGACGGCGACCGCCGGCCCTCGTCGGCTTACTTCCGGGAGATGACGAAGACGAGCGGCCCGACGACACAGAGCACGATCCCGAGGAAGAGGTAGTGGACCGGGACCAGCGACTGCGGCGTCAGGAGGAAGACCACGCCGAACAGCATCGTATTGAGCGCCATCGCCTTCCGGGAGACCGGCAGCGTCGCGAGCGTCGTCAGGACGAAGCCGAGCAGCAGCGCCTGTCCGACGTTGTACGGGAGCAGGAAGCTGTCGACGACCTGAAGCGGGATCATCTATCGTCACAATATGGCCCGGGGCTCCGGATTAACGTTCCGTTCTCCGTCGTCTCCGGCGGCGAGTGACGCGGCGAGCGGCCGACGCCGTCGCCGGTCACCCCTCCCCGTGACGCTGCCACTCCCCCAGCCCCGCGGCGACGAACGGGACGTACATCTCCTCGGGGCTCTGGCCGCCGTGTGTGCCGACGAACTCGAGCTTCCGGCCCTCCTCGCCGAACCACACGTTGCGCTCGCGCGGCACGACCACGAGGTCGCCGACCCGCTCGCGCAGGAGCGGCGACGGCTCGCCCGGCCCGAACAGCCCCGCCTCGAGCGCCTCCGTCCCCGTCAGCAGCCGGGCGTCGAACGGCGCCTCGGCGAGTCGCTCGCGTGCCCGCTGTGCGGACGCGCCGTCGCGGAGGTGGAGTTGGACGTTCCGCGGCCCGCCGGTCGGCGGGATCGGTTCGCCGTCGGGGTGTCGCTCGCGCTCCCTCCACAGGTCGGGGAACTCCGCGAGGTCGACCGCCGACGTGGGATCGGCGTTCAAGTGCCCGTGGTCGGCCGTGAGCACGACGAGCGTGTCGTCGGCCGTCTCGGGGTCGACCCGCGCCAGCTCCCGCTCGACGGCGCCGCAGACGGCCTCCAGCTCGGCGTCGTACAGGGCCGACGTCGTCCCCTCGTCGTGGGACGCGCCGTCGACGTTCGACCAGTAGGCGTACACGTACGTCGGGTCCTCGCTCCGTTCGAGTAGCCGGCGGGCGGTGACCGCGAGCTCCGGGAGCGAATCGCAGCCGTGGCGCGTCGCCCCCGCCATGGCGGCCTCGGAGTACGGCCCCTCGGCGACGCGGGCCGCCTGGACGGCGTGGCTCTCGACTCCGGCGTCGGCGAGGCGACCGTACACGGGGTCGGCGTCGAACAGGTCGCCGCCGGTCACGGCGCCGTCGGTCCTCGCCTGGAGGCTCTCGCCCTCGCGGTCGGTGAACGGTAGGGACTGACAGGTGAGACCGTGCTCCCGGAGGCGGACGTTCCAGCCGAGCAGCCCGTGTTCGGCGGGCGTCGCGCCGGTGTGCATCGTCGTGATCGCCGCCGCGGTCTCGGAGGGGTAGACGGACGTGAGCGGCGTGGCCCGGCCGGCCGACGCCAGCGTGTCCAACAGCGGAACGTCGGCCTCACGCTCCCGGTATCGGTCCCAGCCGAGGCCGTCGACGAGCAGGACGAGCACGTCGGAGAACTCGCCGTCGGGGAGCGCGTCCGCCGGCAGCGGGCGCCCGACGTCGGCGCCGAGCACGTCGCCGACCGTCGCGGGCACGTTCGCGAAGCAGTACCCCCCGTAGTCGGGGAAGACGTAGCCGTCGCGCCGCGTCCCGGGGAGGTCGGGATCGGCGAGCGGATCCGAATCGTCGCGGGCGGTGGCGGCGTCTCTCACGTGCGCCGTCTGCGGGGCCGGTTCCGAAGGCGTTGTGGCTCCGGAACCGACGTCAGCGCGAGGCGTCGCCGTCGGCCTCGACGCCCGCATCGCCGCCGGCCTCGGCGTCGCCGTCAGTGTCGACCGCCCCTTCGGCGGACCGCGGCAGCTCCCGGCCGTCGTCGGGTCCGGTGATGTCGAGCGGGCGGATCCAGCCGTACCACACGAGGAAGACGGTGCCGCCGTAGCCCAGAACGAAGACGACCCGACCGATCGCGTTGTACCCCATCACGCCGAGCTGGCGTCTGACGATCCCGGTGCCGGCGATCCCGACCAACAGCACCGCCGCGAGCAGCAGCCGGTCGCGGTCGATCCGGTCCCGGAGCCGCGCGTCGTCGCTCATACCGACGCTCGGGCGCGCGGGAAGGAGAACCCCGCGGTTCGCCACGAAAGGGAATCGCACGCCGTCACAAACGCTTTCAGACGCGACACGAGCGTTGGTCCATGGACTACCGTCCCGTCCCCGCGGCCCACGACGACGCGTTCGACGCCGCGGTCTCGTACGCGTTCTCGCCCGAGCGCGGTCCCGACCCCGACCGCGAGTACCCGGACCCCCCGGAGTCGTTCCGGCCGCGCGCGCTGTACGATGTCGGCGACGGCGACGGAGACTGCACGACCGACGGCGAGGAGGAGGTGACGGCCAACGACATGACGGCCGTCTGCGGCTACTACGAGTTCGCCGCCCGGATCCGCGGAGGAACGCGCGAGCTCGCCGGTATCGCCGCCGTCGCCTCCCCGCCGGAGGCGCGCCGCCGGGGACTCGTCCGCGAGCTGCTCGGATCGGTCCACCGGGAGCTCCGGGCGGAGGGCGTCGCCTTCGCGGCGCTGTGGCCGTTCGAGTACCCCTTCTACCGCCGGCTCGGCTACGCCCGGGTCGGCGACCGCACTCGTATCACGGTCGCGCCCGACGCCCTCGCGAGTGCCTGTCCCGACCCAGCCGGCTCCTACGAGCGACTCGCCGCCGACGACTGGCGCCGGCTCGACGACGTGTACGCGGAGTGGGCCGACGACGACCTCGGTCTCGACCGCACCGAGAGCTGGTGGCGCCGGCGCGTCTTCCGGTCGTGGAATACCGATCCGTACGTCTACGGCTGGGTCGACGACACCGACACCCTCGGCGGCTACCTCGTCTACACCGTCGAGGAGGGCGACGACGGCAGGACGATGGCCGTGAGCGAACTGGCGTACCGGAGCCGTCGTGCGCGCGGACAGCTCCTCCGGTTCTGTCGCAACCACGACTCCCAGGTGCGGCGGATCCGGATCGGCGGTCCCGCGGACGCCCGCCTGTTCGACGAGCTCGACGACCCCCGGGCCGCGGAAACCGAGGTCCGACCCGGACCGATGGCGCGGATCGTGGACGTCGCCGGGGCGCTGGAGGCGGTCGGGTACCCGACCGACGCGGACGGTTCGGTCGTGATCGACGTCACCGACGACACCTGCGAGTGGAACGACCGGACGGTGCGGCTTGTCATCGTCGACGGTGAGGGCCGTGCCGATCCCGTCGAGGAGCGTGGCGGCGCCGCGGTCGAGCTCGACGTCGGCGCGTTGACCCGGCTGGTCGTCGGCTCCCACGGCGTCGACCGGCTGATCGAACTGGGGGACGCGACCGTCCACGACGACGCGGCACGCGAGACGCTCGTAGACGCCTTTCCCTCGACCGAGCCGTATCTCCGGGAGGGGTTCTGAGTCCCGGACGGGGATCCAACGCCACTCCACTCCGAACGCGGTACTCGACCGACGATCGTGGAGGACGACCGCCGTCCGCTGTGTTGTTTTCACGTTCCGTCTGGTGAACCGATGGCGTATACTAATGTAGTATGTTCGATACGTTCTCGACATGAACGACACGACGGTCGAGGTGGACTGTCCGCAGTGTGACGGGTGGGTGGAGGCGGATCGGTCGGACGTGCGGGTGGCGTGCGAGTGTGGCGCGACGTTCGCGGTCACCGTCACCCTGATCGGGTGAGGAAGCGGCGCTGTCACGCCTCCGTGGTTCGGGTCCGATCGTGGACGCCCTCGCGCCCGTCACCCCCGACGCCGAGCCGGCGGCTGTATGGCGTGGAGCGATGGAAATTGGGTGGCTGGGGAGCCGATGGCCCCAGTTCCTCCCGACCGAGGACCGGTCGGGAAGGACATGGGCCAATCCGGATTTGAACCGGAGGCCTCCCGGTTATCAGCCGAGCGCTCAACCTGACTGAGCTATTGGCCCAGGCGAGCGCGTTTCGCGGTAATAGAAGGGATCGGTTAAGCGTTTCCGTTCGATACCAGCGTCACGTCATGCGGTTGGAGTGCCGGTCACGGTCGACGACGCCTGCCGGTCACCGGTCGCGGTCGTCGTCGACCTCCTCGAAGTCCACGTCGACGTACTCCTCGTCGGCCGGCCCGGACCCACCGTCCGCGGCGCCACGCCCCCCGTCCGAGCGGCTCGGACCGAAGTCCGCGCTCGGACCGTCCCCCCCGTCCCCGCCGGGGAAGCCGCCGGACCATACCGCCCCCGTCGCGAAGCCGTCGGTCCGGCTGTCGACGTACGGGACGACGACGAAGCGGCGCAGCGCCTCGCGGATCGGGTACCGCGTCGGCGGGACCGCGAGCACGAAGCCGAGGGCGTCGGTGACCAGCCCCGGCGTCAGCAGGAACGCGCCGGCGGCGATCAGCAGCGCGCCGTCCAGCAGCTCGCCCGTGGGTATCTCCCCCGTCGAGAGCTTCCGCTGGACCGACCGGACCGTGTGGCGTCCCTCGGCGCGGACGAGCAGCATCCCGAGCAGTCCCGTGAGTACGACCAGCGCGACCGTCTGGACCGCGGAGAGCAGGTTCGTCGCCACCCACAGCAGCAGCGCCGCGTCCGCGAGCGGGACGACCAGCAGCGCGACGAGCAGGTAGCGGACCCGAATGCGCATACCTCGGCTTCTCTACCGGCGTGTATATCCCTTTTCGTTGATCCGCCGCCTCCCCGGGTCGGCGACCCGCAAGACGGTGTCGGGTGTCCGGCAGGCGGGAGATCGGCGGCGGGTGATCACTGTCGCCCGAGGATCGTCGACGCTCAGGGGTGTCGCCGTCGCCCAGGGATCGCCGACGCCCAGGGGTGTCGCCATCGCTCGGGGATCGCCGTCGCCCGAGGGTCTCCGACGCCCGCGAACGCCGACTTTACGACCGCCGGGACCGGAGCGTACCCGTGACTGACGAGACGCGCGTCGAGTGGCGCGAGTGGGGACCGGAGGCGTTCGCCGCGGCCGAACGGTCCGGAACGCCCGTGCTGCTGTTCCTGACCGCCAACTGGTGTGACGACTGCCGCCGGATGCTGGCCGAGACGTTCGGCGAACCACAGATTGCGGCCAACGTGGGCGACGCGTTCGTCCCGGTGACGGTGGACGTGGACCGACACCCACGGGTCCGCGAGCGCTACAACATGGGCGGGTTCCCGTCGGTCGTGTTCGCGACGCCCGACGGCGACCTCCTCACCGGCGCGACGTATCTCGGTCCCGACGGGTTCCGCGAGGTGCTGGAGCGCGTCCGGGAGACGTACGAGGAGCGCGGCGAGGAGGCGGGTCGGGTTCCCCGAGCCCTCGCGGACGACGACACCCCCGCCGGGGCGGTCACCCCGGCGATCGAGAAGCATCTCGCGGGCCAGCTCGACGCCCAGTGGGACGGGGAGTTCGCCGGGTGGGGCGACGACGCGAAGTTCCCCCTCCCCCGGACCGTCGAGTTCGCCCTCAAGCGGGACCGCCGCCGCGCGACCCGGACGCTCGATGCGATCGAGCGCAACCTCGTCGACGACGACGGCGGCGTCTTCCGCTACGCGGCCGCCCGTGACTGGTCGCGGCCGGCCCGCGAGAAGCTCCTCGTCGACAACGCGGGCGTCCTCCGGGCGTTCGCGAACGCCTACCTCTACACCGGCGACGAGTCCTACCGCGAGGTCGCCGAGGGGGTCCGTCGGTTCCTCGACACGGAGCTGTGGGCCGGCCTCGCCTACGGCGCCAGCGTCGGCCCCGACGGGGAACGCGTCGACCTCTCGGCGTACGCCGGCGGCAACGCGCTCGCGGCCGACGCGCTGTTGACGCTTGCGGCCTACACCGACGACGACCGCGCCCGCCGGTCCGCCGAGAACGCGCTCGCGTACCTTCGGGAGACGCTGGTCGACGACGACGGGACGGTCCGCCACGCGGACGGGGAGGCCGCCGGGACGGACCTGCTCGAGGACGTCGGGCGCGTCGTCGCCGCGTTCTGCCGGGCCGAGTCCGTCCTCGGCGAGGGCGTCGACGTCGCTCGCGCCGTCGCCGACCGCGCCGTCGACGTGCTCGGCGACGAGCCCGCCTTCCGCGACGGGCCGGCCGCCGGGCCGGGCCTGCTTGACCGCCCGCTGCGACCGATCGACTCGGGCGTGGAGTTCGCGGGCGCCCTGCTGGACCTGGCGGCGCTGACCGGCGAGGCCGCCTACCGCGAGCGCGCCGAGGCCGCCGTCGGCGCCTTCGCCGGCGCCACCGAGCGCATGGGCGCGCAGGTCGCCGTCTACGGCTCCGTTGCCGCTCGGCTCACCCGCGACCCGCTCGTCGTCGACGTCGGTGCGCCGGTCGGCTCGGACCTCCACCGCGCGGCGCTGCGCGTCGCCGACCACGAGGCCGTCGTCGTTCCCGACAGCGACCGCGCGCCGACGGGCACCGCCGTGTTGCGCGAGCGGGACGCGGAGCCGGCGCCCACCCCCGAGGCGCTGATGACACGCGTCGCCGACCACGCCGGATAGTCGCACGCTCGGCTCGGCCGCGACACCCGGGACCGGCGTTCGAGAGCGGGAAACCGACGCTTGGTTTTTTGTGAGACCGTTCCATGTGGGGGCCATGGCCGACCTTCGCGATCTGGGGCTGAGCGAGTACGAGTCGCGCGCGTACCGCGCGCTCCTCGACTCGGGCGCGACAACGGCGAAGGAGTTGTCGGACGCCAGCGGCGTCCCCATGGGCCGCGTCTACGACGTGCTCAACGGCCTGGAGCAACACCGGCTCGCCCGGAGCCAGGCCGCAAGCAGACCGAAGAAGTACGTCGCCGTCGAGCCGGACGCCGCGCTCGACCGGCTCTTGGAGGAGCGACGCCGCGAGCTCGACGAGCGGGCCCAGCAGTACGAGGCGGTCGTCGAGGAGCTCTCGGCGGAGCTTCGCCGCGGCCGACGAGCGAGTGGTGATGATCGCCGCCGCGCCGGCGTCCGGGCTGGACATCGGCGACGTCGGCGAGTCGGTGACCGAGGAGCTGGAGGCCGCGTTGGAGCGGGGTGTCGACGTGTCGGTGCTGCTGTCGGAGGGGCTCCCGGACCGACTCCCGGAGAGCGTCGGCCGACGCTACCTCGACCGCATGGCCGACCACCCGAACTTCGCCGTGCGGACGGCCACGGGGCTCCGGAGCACGTTCACGCTCGTCGACGACGCCGAGGTGTGCATGGAGGTGCCGAGCCCGGTCGACCCGGACGAGTCGTTCGCGATGATCGACCTCAAGGACCCCGAGTTCGCCGCCGACGCCCGCCGGTCGTTCCGCGAGCGATGGGCGGAGGCCGCGCCGCTGCCCGGGTGAGCAGCGCCGGCGACGGGTGAACGGCGGTCGAGCGCTGCCGACGGTTGGGCGTTGTCGACGGTTGAGTGCTGTCGGCGGTCGGCCATAGCCAGAGGACGGTCGGTCGTAGAGGACAGTCGCCCGCGACCCGACGGCGGCGTCTTCCGCCCGCGTTACCTGTGAAGCTCCTCGCGCAGCGCGCCCATGCTGATGTCGCGCTCGGCGTGGGCGTTGTGCTGGTGGATGGACTCGTCGTTCGACTGCTTCATGTGGACGACGACGTCGTCCTCCAGGTGCTCGTAGCGGTCGACGACCGCCTCGGCGAGCGCGCGGACGCAGTCCTCGACGAACTTCGCGTCCATGTGGGCCTCGTAGGTCATGTGGTCCTCGTCGGGACGCTTCGCGTAGTTGTAGATGCGGGCGCTCATCGCCTCGCGCGCGGTGTCGATCACGTCCAGCAGGTCGACGTCGGGGGAGCCGTCGGCGGTGAACGTGAGCGTCGCGTGTCCGCGCTGGGAGTGGCCCGGCTGGGGCACCCGTTCGAGGAACTCCTCGGCGACCTCGTCCTCGACGCCGAGGTCGTCCAGCGTCTCGCGGGCACGCGACTCCGACATCCCCTGCGAGCAGGGGCAGACGGTCATCCCGGTGACCTCCGCGCCGATCTCCTCGCGGGTGCCGTCCTCGTCGGCGACGGCGCTCGCGACCACCGTCGAGGTGGACTGCGTCCGCCGCCCGGACGCCGGCGTCTCCTCGTGAGTGACAAGCTCGGCGGTCATCTCGATCTCCGCCGTCGTCGTGTAGTCGTGTTTCGCCAGCAGCCGGTCGGCGGCGTCGCCGCAGACCTCCTCGATCCGGTAGGCGTCCTCGCTGATGGCCGCCTCCAGCACCTCGTCGATGACCTCCATGTTCCGGCTCATGTCGATCCCCTTCCGCTCGCGGGGGAGGTCGACGAACACGGCGAACTCCGCCATGAACACCCACGGTCGGTCCGACCCGCGGTCGATCTTCACGAGTTTTTCGACGCCAGTCACACCGACCTGACTCAGCCCGACGGAGACGTCTGGGCGTGAGGCCTGCACGTCCGGCAACTGATGGCTCATTGAGTGAGTACCACCAGGAGTCGACGGCGATTAGTGGTTTCGAAACCTGAACCGCGGAAGCGACCCCGGGTCCGTCGGCGCCCCCCGTCAGGGCCAGTCGTCGCGCGACTCCCCGGCGAACGCGTCCTCTTCCTCCTCGGGGTCGGCGGTCGCCCAGTCGGCCGCCTCGGCCGCCCGCTCCAGGGGGAGGAACTCCCACCCGGTCTCCTCGGCGACCGCGCGGTCCTCGTCGGTCGTGCCGACGTACACGTGGCGGGCGGTGTCGAACTGACGCTTCACGTTCTCAAGCGACTCGGCGACCCCGCGGGGTCCCGAGAAGAAGTCCTGGCGGACGCGGTGTTTCCGGGTGAAGTTGGTGACGACGTAGGTGGGTTTCTCGGAGACCACGCCGACGTACTCCGTCCACCCGCGCGCGTCGCTGAACACCGCGTTCGGGTCCGCCAACGACTTCAGCGCCTCCAGCTCGAACGCCAGCGTCATGTCGGTCGACCCGCCGCTGTCCATACCCGTACTCGGAGCGAGCCGCCGAAAACGGTGTCGGTCCGCCCGTCGCCGGGGTCGACCCTCGTCGGGGCCGCGCGCCGTCTACTCGGCGGCCGCGCCCTCGGTCTCCAGGTCCTCGACCGAGAAGCCGTCCCGCATGAGCACGTCTCTCTGGCCACTGACGTCGACCTGCTCGCGCATCAGCTGCTTGTACGCCGACTGCGGGGCGAGGTTGCCGATGAGGACGCCGCCGACGATGCGGCCGTCCTTCAGCGCGAGGCGACGCCACTCGTCGTCGCCGATCTTCCGCATGACCTCGTCGTCGCCCAGCGTCGGGTGGCCAAAGGAGAGGAACGGGAAGTCGAAGTGGGTGATGGAGTACGAGGAGACCCAGCGGAACTGCTCGGACCCGTACTCGAGCATGTTCTTGGCGGCGACGGACCCCTGCTCCTTGGCGCTGCCCCACGCGCCGTTTTGCGCCCGTTCGCCGAGGATCACGTCGTGGAAGCGTGTGATGTCGCCGGCCGCGAACACGTCCTCGTCGTTCGTGCGCATGAACTCGTCGACGACGATGCCGTCGTCGACCTCGATGGGCGTGTCCTCGACGAGTTCCGTGTTGAGGTTGAGCCCGATGGCGACGCCCGCGAAGCCGCACTCGTAGCGGTCGCCGTCGGGGTCGACGGCGGCCGCGACGTGGCCCTCCTCGTCCGTCTCGAAGCGGTCGACGCCGGAGTCGAAGACGGGCTCGACGCCGCGCTCGCGCATCGCCTCGTGCATGATCTCCGCGCCCTCCGCCGAGAGCGCGTAGCGCCACCAGGAGTCGCCCCGCATCAGGTACTTGCCGGGGATGCCCTGCGCGCCGCAGATCGCCGCGAGGTCGATCCCGAGCAGTCCCGCGCCGACGATGACGGCGTCGTCGGCCGCCTCGGCGGACTCGCGGATGCGCCGGGCGTCCTGGAACGTCCAGAAGTGGTGGACGCCCTCGGCGTCGCTCCCCTCGACGGGGAGCTGTTGGGGGGTGCCGCCGACGGCCAGCAGGAGCTTGTCGTACTCGAGGACGTCGCCGCTGTGGGTCTCCACCTCGTGGTCGTCGGTGCGGATGTCGACGACCATCGTGTCGAGTTCGAGTTCGATGTCGCGGTCCTCGTACCATCCCTCCTCGTGGATGGAGATCGGCGCCTCGGGCAGCTTCCCCTTGGCGAACTCCTTGATGAGGATCCGGTTGTAGAGGGCCTCGCCCTCGTCCGTGATCACGGTGACGTCGGCGTCGGGCGCCTCCTCGCGGAGGGTTTCGGCGGCGGAACTACCGGCGATCCCGTCGCCGATGATGACGAACGATTCGCTCATACTCCGGGCTTCGGAGTCGGGGTTAATGTGGGTTGCTATCCGCGAGAGGGTTTACGAGAGTCCGTACCACGGAAAATCCCGATCCGTTTTACACCCCGGGCGTCCAAGTTCGGCGACCCACGTCGACCCGTCGATCGGCGGGTCTCCCCGACCGGATCCGGGCGGCCAACCCCCCGGATGCGTCAGACGGCCGGCGGCCCGCGGCCGATCCGCTCGGGCGGCCGACCCTCACGGTCGCGTCGGAGCAGATTCAAGGGTCCGCGTCCCCAGATGCGGGTATGAAGCTCCGACAGAACGTCCGACACTGGGCCGCGAAGCGCGCGCTCACTACGCCCGTCGTCGGCGACTACGTCAACGACAAGCTCGTCGACATGCACACCGAGATCTTCCTGAAGAAGGCCGACGAGGAGCGCCACGAGGAGCGCCGCGACCACCTCGACGACTTCTTCGACGCGACGATGGAGACGTACGTCGCGGCACTGGAGGCGGGCTACCCCGAGGCGGAGGCCCGGGAGATCACCCACATCCAGGCCAACTTCGACTTCTTCAACCACGGCTGGGCGGAGATGATGGAGTTCCCCGCCGACGAACTGGAGGAGCACTACCGCCGCTACGAGCGGTTCTTCAGCCGCTACGGGATCACCATCGACGACCCGCTCGGGGAGTTCCGCCCCGTCGACGGCGTCGCCGACGCGCCGGTGACGCCCGACCGGATGGCGGACGGCGAGTTCGAGAACGCCGTCGCCGGCTTCGCGGACGACGCCTACGTCGAGAGCCCGGACGGCGAGCTGCTCGTCGGCGGCGGCGAGGAGCCCGAGGACGTCGACGTCTCCGCGGCACCGGGCGTCGAGGAGGCGGACATGGACGGGGAGGACGAGGCGACAGCGGACTGAGGCCGTCCGAGGTATCTGCGGACTGAGGTCTGATCGAGTCCGCCGGCCCCCCTCCCACGATCCTTCGCGATCGGCCCCCGCGGCGAGGCTCGGACGGGCGGCGGCGGCGCTCGCACCGGTTCATCTCGATGCGTTGGCGGCACTGTACCGCCTCGTTGCGCCGACGGTGGCGCCGTACCGCCTCGTCGCGGCCGCGCTGTACCCCAGAGCGCCGCCGCTGCTTCAGTCCTTCCAGTCGGGGTCCGTCCGCGGCGGGCTGAACACGTCGATCCCCGTCACGGGCACGTCGCCACGGTTCTCGGCGCCGTGTACCTCCTCGTCGTCGAGCACGTACGAGTCGCCGGCCGCACAGACGACCTCCTCGCCGTCGGCCAGCAGGAACGTGAGGGTGCCGTCGGCGATGTAGCCGGCCTGCTCGTGGCGATGGCTGTGCTCCGGGACGGACGCGCCCGGCTCGATCGTGAAGTGTTGCACGCTCATCTCCTCGCCGGCCGCGAGCTGTGCCAGATGGGCGCCGTCGACCGCCTCGGTCGAGTCGACCGACTCCCGCGGGACGTGATCCATGCGGCAGTCACCGACCGCCCCGGACTTAGTTCCGCGGGCCGTGGCGGGGTCGGCGGGCCGTCACGCAGGATCGGCAGATCGTCGCGGGGTCGCCGCACGGAGTCGACGGACCGCCGTGGGAGGTCGGTGTCCGCGTCCGGCTCGGACCGACGGAGCAAGGTTCAACACCGGTGGCGCGCAAGTTCGTTCATGTACACGGTCGTCGGCTGCGGCTCCTGTGGCACCTACTGGCTGCTGTCGGACCCTGACGACCAGGAGTCGGCCACCTGCGCGCGCTGTGGCACGCGCCACCGGACGGACCGACTCAAGCGGTTCTACGAGTCCGCGGAGCGCGCCGCGGCCGCGGAGGCGCGGGCGAAGCTGCTGGCGGACAAGCGGGACGAGACGGCGGCGTTCGAGCGGGCGGGCAGCGTCGCCGACCTGGAGCGCGAGGTCGAGGCGTTCGACGGCGCGGTCGACGACCGGGAGTACCTGGAGCGTTCGGGGGTGGACCCGGACGCGGTCGCGGCCGCCGGCGCCGACGACGGCGGCGGCTCGCGCTCGCGCGAGGAGATCGTCCGCGACGCGCTCCGGGCGGGCAACGCGACCGAGGAGGCGATCGTTGGGTACGCCACCGACCGCGGCGTTCCTACTGAGGCCGCGCGGGACCTCCTCGACCGCCTCACGAGGCGGGGGGAGGCGACCGAGTCGCGCGGCCAGTACCGACTGCTGTAGGGGCGTCCGGACGTTCCGTCCCCTCGGTGGTTTATTTGTTGTCGGTTGTCACCTCGCTTCTGTGCTCGCGCTTACCTCCATTGTGGGGGTCGCCCCGGTTCACGGGACGACCGGGAACGGCCTCGGTGCGGCACTGCCGCTCCAGTTCGGCGGCGCAGAGACGGCCGGCGCCGCCGGGACGCCGCCGTACGCCGGCCTGCCGTTCGTCGCGACGTTCGTCTCGCTGGTCGGCGTGTTCCTGACGCTGCACGGCGCGGCGGCGTACGCCCTGCTCGTGTGGGAGGGGACCGCCGGCGTAGCGGCCTGGCCGTACGTCCACCCGGCGGTGGGCGGCTTCTTCCTCGCCGCGGCGGCGTTCCAGGTGCCGATGGCCGCCCATCTGTGGGGCGATCCGCTGCGGGTTCGCCGGCGAACCGGCCGGGCGCTGCGGGCGCTGATAGTCGCGCTCAACGAACAATGAACGGGGAGGCGACGCGGACCGGCGGCCGTGCCGCCCCGACGCCGCGGCCGACGCGTGCGGGACCGACGCCGACCGGCTACCGCCCGAGGCTCGCGTGCGCCGACGAGAGGTTTCGCGACGCCAGCGCCGACAGCAGCGACAGCTCGCCGGCCAGCGCGGCGACCGTCACCGCCTCCGCGAGCGCGTCGGCGTTGCTGCCGGCGGGATCCCCCCCGCCGCGGAGTCCGAGTACGTCCAACGCCTCCGACTGGGTGGGGAGCTTCGTCCCGCCGCCGACGGTGCCCACCTCCAGGGAGGCGACGGTGACGCTGACGTAGAGGTCGCCGTCCCCGTCGACCTCGGCGGTCGTGATCGCGTTGGCCCCCTCGACGACCTGTGCGGCGTCCTGGCCGGTCGCGAGGAACATCGCCGCCACGGAGTTGGCGACGTGGGCGTTGAAGCCGAGGCTCCCCGCCTTCGCGGAGCCGACGAGGTTCTTGCGCGTGTTCACCTCGGCGACGGCCTCGGGGGTCGTGTTCAGCGTCTCTGTCACCGTCCCGCGGGGGACCGTCACGTCCGCGGCGACGGTGCGTCCCCGCCCCTCGACGGCGTCGATCGCGGCGGGCTTTTTGTCCGCACAGAGGTTGCCCGAGAGCGCGACCAGCGAGGCGCTCGTCCCCGCCTCGATCACGTCGCAGGCCGCCTCGGTCGCGATGGTGGCCATGTTCATCCCCATCGCGTCCTTCGTGTCGTAGCCGAAGCGGACGAAGACGGTGTTGCCGACGACGTACGGGGTCGCCTCCTTCAGTTCGCCGTGGCTCGTCGTCGCCTCGGCGGCCTCGCGCAGGGCGTCGACGTTGTCGCGGACCCACGAGGACAGCGCCTCCGCTTCGGCAACGTCGGCGACGCGGAACACCGGGGCGCGGGTCATCCGGTTCTTCAGGACGCGCGCGCCGGCGCCGCCGGCGGCGTTGAGCGCCGCACAGCCGCGATTCACCGAGGCCAGCAGCGCCCCCTCGGTCGTCGCCATCGGGAGGTAGTGCTCCCCCGAGACGGCGCCGCCGTCGATCTCGACGGGGCCGACCACCCCCATCGGGATCTGGATCGCGCCCACCATGTTCTCGATGCTCGCCTCGGCGTCCGCGGCGTCGAAGGCGTACTCGCCGGTCGCGTCGAGGTCGGCCCCGGAGTGGCGCTCGACGAGCAGGCGCCGCGTCGCGGCGGCGGTGTCGGCGTCGGCGTGCTCCGCCAACTCGTACAGCCGGAGGTCGCCCTCCCGCACGCGCTCGGCGAGCGTCTCGGCGTCCGTGTCGGTCATACCGTGGTGTGGTGGCGGCCGTCGCTAAGTCGTGTCGATCCTCGGGGTCGAGTGGTGGCGAGGGATCCGTTCTCGCCGGCGGTCTCGTCCGGCAGCACCGACCGAAAGCCCCCGCGTCGCTCGGGTCGGTGCGGCCGCTGTGCTCCTCGCTCGCTTCGCTCGCTGCGGTGCTTGTCGGTCCGCGCCTTCCCCGAGCGACGCGGCCCTTTTCAGTCCCGCCCGGGGATACGGACGGGCCGCGCGTCGGACCCGTCTGCACGGTGTGTGCGAACCGCGGGTGGCGCGTGCCGGCGAGCCTTCGGTCACGCGAGCGGTGTGCGGTCGAGCGGGGCGAGACCGCGGCAGCGAACGGCGAACGGAGTGAGTGAGTCAGTCGGGGAGGTCGAGGCCGCGGTGTGGTCGCGGCGGGTGGACTGAAACGGGCCGCCGTCGTCGACGAACCCCGAGAAAGTAACACCGGAGCGAACGAAGCGAGCGAGGAGCGCAGCGACTCGCGGGAGTCGACGACGGCGGGGGCTTTCTCGGTCATCCGCACTCGGTCATCTCCACTCCAACCGCACGCCCACGCCCGACATCCCCACCGACAAAACCCACGACGCCCGATCGTTCCCGAACGGTTAATCCGCCGCCCGACACCACAACGGGGTAATGACCGACCCAGCCGACCTCGTCGTGACGAACGCCGAGGTACACACGCTCGCCGACCCCGACGAGACGCACGAGGCGTTCGCCGTCCGCGACGGCGAGGTGGTCCGCCTCGGCTCGACCTACGACGTCGAGTTCCTCGCCGGCGTCGACACCGAGACGCTCGACGCCGAGGGTCGCGTCGCGCTCCCGGGGTTCATCGACGCCCACACGCATCTTCTCAATTCGGGCCGCTCGCTCGTCCACGCCGACCTCTCGGCGGCCGACTCGCCCGCGGAGGCGGTCGCCCTGCTCCGCGAGCGGGCCGAGGCGGTCGCCGCAGGCAGTGACGGCTCCGGCGAGGGCGCCGACGAGTGGGTGCTCGGCTTCGGCTACGACGAGTCGACGTGGGCGGAGTCGCGCTACCTCACCCGCGAGGACCTCCACGAGGTAAGCGAGACGGCTCCGGTCGTCGCCTTCCGCGAGGACATGCACGTCGCCGGCGTCAACGACCCGGTGCTCGACCGCCTCCGGGGGGAGATGCCCGACGGCGACGTCCACACCGAGGGGGGTGAGCCGACCGGCGTCGTCGTCGAGGCCGCCGTCGACCCCGTGTACGAGGCGATCGAACCCGACGCGGCCGAGGCGGAGGAGCTCCTCCGCGCCGCGCAGGCGACCGCGAACGAGCGCGGCGTCACCGCGGTCCACGACATGGTCCGGCGGTCGAAGGCACCGGAGGTGTACCGGGACCTCGACCTCGCGGACGAGCTCTCGGTCCGCGTGCGGATCAACTACTGGGCCGACCACCTCGACTCGCTGATCGACGCCGGTCTCCGGACGAACCACGGCAGCGACATGGTGCGGACGGGCGCGATCAAGTCGTACACCGACGGCAGCCTCGGCGGGCGGACCGCGAAGCTCCACGAGCCGTACGCCGACGACCCGGACGGGACCGGGACGTGGGTGGTCGACCCCGAGGAGATCCGGGCGCTCGTCGCCCGCGCCGACGACCACGGCTTCCAGGTGACGCTGCACGCCATCGGCGACGCCGCGGTCGACGCGGTGCTCGACGCCTACGGGGGGACGGACGCGCCCGGCGACGCCCGCCACCGGATCGAACACTGCGAGCTGGCCGACGACGAGGCGATCGAGCGGATCGCCGACCTCGGCGTCGTCGCGTCGGTCCAGCCCAACTTCCACAAGTGGGGGTTCGAGGGCGGCCTGTACGCGGACCGCCTCGGCGACCGTCGCACCGACGCCAACCGCCTACCCGCCCACCTCGACGCGGGGGCGCCGCTGGCGTTCGGCAGCGACTGCATGCCGCTCGACCCCCTGTTGGGCGTCCACTACGCGGTCAACGCCCCCAGCGAGGGGCAGTCGCTTGGCGTCACCGAGGCGCTGCGGGCGTACACCCTCGGCGCCGCCTACGCCGGCTTCGACGAGGACCGCCTGGGGACGCTGGAGCCGGGCAAGCGCGCGGACTTCGTGCTGCTCGAGGAGTCGCCGTGGGCACACCCCGACCGGATCGACGAGGTCGACGTGGCGCTCACCGCCGTCGACGGCGACGTGGTGTACGACGGGCGCTGACGGACGCGCTCGCTACTGAACTGTCGACGGAGAATCTACCGTGAACCGAAGAACACCGGTCAGCAGTCACCACTTCACCGCTCTGTAGGACTGAGGCGAACTGTTCAACGTGATACTGTCAGAATGCTATCGGCGGCTGTATTGAAGAACAATTTTATCCAAGAGCGGTGCGTGACTAGATCCACTCGAAACAATGCCTCGAATGGAGACGGCCGACATCGACACGGACCTGAGCCTGTTCAAGTACGACCACCTCTCGCAGCTGCCCGCCGACTACCGCGAGCTGACCGAGGCCGAGCGCGCGGAGCGGATTGCGGCCGCCCGGGAGACGCTCGGCGACGACGTGGTCGTCCTCGGTCACAACTACCAGCGCCGGGAGATCGTCGAGCACGCCGACTTCGTCGGCGACAGCTACGGCCTCTCCCGGGAGGCGGCCGCGACGGACGCGAGCCACGTCGTCTTCTGCGGGGTGACGTTCATGGCGGAGTCGGCCGACATCATCACCGACGACGACCAGACCGTCCACCTCCCCTCGATGGAGGCGTCCTGTCCGATGGCGGGCATGGCCGAGGCGCTGCAGGTGGACGCCGCGTGGGCCGAGCTGGACGACCTGACCGGCGACGACGAGGTCGTCCCGGTCACGTACATGAACAGCTACGCCGACCTGAAGGCGTTCTGCGCCGAGCAGGGCGGCCTGGTGTGTACCTCCTCGAACGCCGCGGACGCCTTCGAATGGGCGTTCGAGCGCGGCGACACGGTGCTTTTCCTCCCCGACAAGCATCTCGGCCGCAACACCGCCCACGACCTCGGCATCGCGGACGCGGCCGTCGAGTGGGACCCCTGGGCCGACGGCGGCGCCGACCCCGAGGCCGTCGCCGACGCGGATCTGATCCTGTGGGACGGCTACTGTCAGGTACACGAGCGCTTCACCGCCGACCACGTCCGCGACGTGCGCGAGCGCCGGCCGGACGCGAACGTCGTAGTCCACCCCGAGTGTCGCCGAGAGGTGGTCGAGGCCGCCGACGTGGTCGGCTCGACGGCGACGATCCGCGAGACGGTCGCCGACGCCGACCCCGGCGAGACGTGGGCCATCGGCACGGAGATCCATCTCGCGAACCACCTCGACCGCTGGCATCCCGACGTCGAGGTGATCCCGCTGTGTGGCGAGGCGTGCATGGACTGCGACGCGATGCGGCAGATCGACCCGAACTACCTCACGTGGGTGCTCGAAGGGCTCGTCGAGGACGAGCCGCGAAACGTCGTCGAGGTCGCCCCCCGGGAGACGGAGCTGGCCGCGACCGCGATGGAGCGCATGCTGGAGCTGTGACCATGTCGGGCGAGACCGCTTACCCCGCAACCGACTGCGACGTGCTCGTGGTCGGCTCCGGTATCGCCGGCTGTGCGGCGGCGCTGTCGGCCGCCCGCGAGGGCGCGGACGTGCTCGTGGCGACGAAAGCCAGCGAGCCGGCCGACGCCGCGACCGACTGGGCGCAGGGCGGGATCGCCGTCACCCAGTCGGACCCGGAGTCGTTCGCGGCCGACATCCGGGCGGCCGGCGACGGCGAGTGCGACCCCGCCGCCGTCGACGCGCTCGTCGCGGACGCTCGGACGGCCGTCGAGGACGTGCTCGTGGACACCCTCGGCGTCCCGTTCGACGAGCCGACCGAGGCGAGGCCGGACGCGACGTTCGAGTCGGCCGCCGCCGACCGCGCGTTCGACCTCCACCGGGAGGCGGCCCACGCCGAGCGGCGGATCCTGCACGTCGACGCCGAGACCGGCAGACACGTCCTGCGGCCGTTCCTCCGGCGGCTCCGCGACCGCCCGGAGGTCCGCTTCCGGGAAGACACGGCCGCCTACGACCTGGTCGTCGACGAGGGGCGGGTCACCGGCGCGCTCGTGGAGCCGTCGACCGACGCCGACGCGCCGGCGGCGCTCGTGCGGGCGGACGCGACCGTGCTCGCGACCGGCGGGATCGGCGCTTTATACCCCGAGGCGACGGGGCCGGCGGGCGCGACCGGCGACGGGATCGCGATGGCGGCGCTCGCGGGCGCGGACGTGCGCGACGCCCACTACGTCCAGTTCCACCCGACCGCCCTCGACACGGCCGCCCCCGCCGTCGACGACGACGCCGACGGCCTGCTCGTCAGCGAGGCGGTCCGGGGCGCGGGCGCGCAGCTGGTGAACGCCGACGGCCGGCGGTTCATGCCCGACGTTCACGAGGACGCCGAGCTCGCGCCCCGGGACGTGGTCGCGCGTGCCGTCGCCGACGAGCGCGAGCGCACCGGCGCGGTCCGCCTCGACGTCTCGTCGCTCGATTTCGCCGGGTCGTTCCCGGCGCTGTCGGCCGGCTGCCGCGCCCGCGGCCTCGACCCCGCAGAGGGGGTTCCGGTCCGGCCCGCACAGCACTTCCTCTGTGGCGGGGTCGACGTCGACCGCCGCGGACGGGCCTCCCTCGACCGGCTGTACGCCGCCGGCGAGTGCGCCCGGACCGGCGTCCACGGGGCCAACCGCCTCGCGTCGACGAGCCTGCTGGAGGGGCTGGTGTGGGGGCTGCGCGCCGGCGCCGACGCGGCCGAGCGCGCACCGCTCAACGGCTCCGGCGTCGCGCCGACGCTCCGTGACGGCGACCCGGCGCTTCCCGAACGGTTCGCGGACGACAAGCTCCGCCGTCTGCGGACGACGATGGCCGACGCGTTCGGACTGGAGCGCGACCCCGGTTCGATGGCTCGCGCGACCGCGGGCCTCCGACGCCTGAAAGGCGAGGTCGACGCCTACACTCGCACGCGGACGAGCCGGGAGCTGTACGAGCTCCGCAACGCCGTCGTCACCGCGCTCCTGATCGCCCGTGCGGCGGCGGACGCGCCGTCCGCCGGCTGTCACTACGTCGCCGAGCCGGAAGAGCCCGGGGGCGCCCCGGGCGGCGCGACCGCTCCGAGGTCGGGGGGTGACGGCCGTGCTGACTGACGCGACCGTCGAGTCGTGGCTCCGGGAGGACCTGGGCCACCACGACGTGACGAACGACGTGCCCGGCGACGCGGACGGCCGTCTCCTCGCCCGGGAGGCCGGCGTCGCGGCCGGAATCGACGCTGCGGTCCGGGTGTTCGAGCACCTGGGCGTGGACGCGACGCCGACCGTCGAGGCCGGCGACCGGGTCGAGGCCGGCGAGCCGGTCCTCCGGACCGCCGGGTCGGCGCGGTCGACGCTCCGGGCCGAGCGCGTGGCCGTCAACGTCGCCGGCCACGCCTCGGGGGTCGCGACCGCCACGAGGACGGCCGTAGAGGCCGCGCGGAGCGTCTCCGAGACGGTCGACGTCGCGGCGACTCGGAAGACGACGCCGGGGCTTCGCGGCATCGAGAAGCGCGCGGTCGCCGCCGGCGGCGGCGACACCCACCGGCTCGACCTCTCACACATGGCGATGGTGAAGGAGAACCACGCCGCGGACGTCGGGCTGGAGACTGCCGTCGAGCGCGTCCGCGAGCGCGCCTCGTTCGCGACGAACGTGGAGGCGGAGGTGGAGCGCCCCGAGGACGCGGTCCGGGCGGCCGAGGCCGGCGCCGATATCGTCCTGTTCGACAACATGACGCCGGAGGCGGTCCGACGCGGCGTGGAGTCGCTGCCGGCGGGCGTCCTCACGGAGGCCAGCGGCGGGATCACCGTCGAGACGGTGCCCGAGTACGCCCGGACCGACGTGGACGTGATCTCGATGGGGTCGCTCACCCACTCGGCGCCGTCACTGGACTACAGCTTCCGCGTCGAGTGACCGGGCCGCCGTCACTCCTCGGCGGTCGCCCGCGGGTCCGTCGAGGCGACCCGCCCGGCCCACTCGCGCCAGGAGAGCCGCGGCGACTCCCGCATCGCCTCCGGGAACGCCTCCTCCGTCTGCCCGTAGTTCAGCACCGCGACCAGGCCGACGCCGCCGAGCGCGTTCCCCGCGATCACCGGCAACAGGAAGTCGATGACGACCGTCCCGACGGTGGCGGCGCCGTTGACGACCAGGAACGTCGCGTCGGCCGTCGCGACGACGGCGTGGTACAGCCCCACCATCGGGATGACGAGGATGAACAGATAGACGACCAGGAACCGCGTGACCGACCCCCGGGCGGCGTGTTCGACCCACACCATCCCCGCGACCACCGCGCCGGCGACGACCGCCCGCGAGAAGAGACTCGTGGGCGATTTCGCCAGCGCCTCCTCGCCGAACGTCAGCCCCGCCTCGACGGCCGGCGGGTCGAGCACGCCGCCGAACGCGATGAAGACGACCCCGCCGACGACGCCGGCGACGTTCGCCGCCAGCACGACGGTCCACACCCGGAGCAGCGCGGGCACGCTCGCCAGCCGCGTGAGCACGAGCGACACCGGGGTGACCGTCTGCTCAGTGAACAGCTGATACCGCCCGACGACGATGTAGACGAAGCCGACCGGGTACAGCAGGTGGTCGACGGGCGTGATCTCGGTCCCCTCGGTCGCCCCCGAGAGCGCGGCGTGTGCGAGGAACGTCAGCGAGATGGCGAACCCGGCCGCGATCCCGCTGAGCAGCAGCACCCGGTTCGGAGAGCTGATCTCCTCGCCGCCGGTCGCGAGCACCCGCTGGAAGATCTCGTCGGTCGAGAACCGGTCGGCGACGACCTCGCCCTCGGCCGGTGCGCCGCTCTCGGCGCGCGTCCCGTCTGTGTCCGTCGACATGCGGCATGGTATGCGAACGGGAATCATAATCCCCGTGACCGTTCCCGCGCCCCACGAGCGTCGCCGACGCGTGGTTACGCGGTCGCGCGGGCCGGGTCAGTCCGCGCGGTCGACGTCGAGCACGTCCAGCGTCTCGTCGACCGTTACGGAGAGCACGTCGCCCGCACACGGGAGCTCCAGCCGGACGCGAACCGGCTCCTCGCTCACGACGGTCGTGTGCACGTCGCTCACCGCCCACGGATGCGTCCAGAACGGTTCGGTCGTCAGGTCGACGCCGCGCTCGGAGAAGAACGTGAGGACGGGCGCGGCGTCGAGTAGGTTCACGCCGACCGCGCTCGTGAGGCGGTTGTCACAGCGCCGGCAGACGTGTCGCACCGCGACCTCCCGGTCGGGGACGGCGGTGGTCGTCTCCACCTCCGTCTCCATCCGACCCATGCACTCCGGGCAGACGCCGTCGGCCGCCAGGCAGTAGTGGTGGCGGACGTGGTGATGGAAGGCGTCGAGGAACTCGTCGGGGGTCCGGTCGGCCAGCCCGCCCGGCGGGAACGAGTAGTTCACCGGGGTCCGTCTGCAGTCCGTGCAGGCGACGGTAAGCATCTCGTTCGCGTACGTCGCCTCCAGGTCGCCGCCGCACTCGTAGCAGACGCCCGGCGCGTCGACGGGTCCCAGCTCGCTGCGGCCGGTGAACGTGCCGGCGAACACCGACCGCACCACCTTCCAGCCGGGCGTCCGGAACTCGTACCCCTCGGTGCAGTCGTCGCCCGCGTCGGCGCCCTCGCACTCGACCTTCCGGACGAAGTGGTCGAGCAGCTGCTGCAGGTGGTAGTTGAAGTGGGCGCTGTCGTCGAGGTCGACCCGGTCGTACAGCGCCGAGAAGGTGACGGGCGCGTCGTCCTCGCGCTCGGTCGTCGCCAGGTGGAGGGCCTGGAGGATCTCGATGCGGGTCTCGTTGCCCAGCAGCGCGAACGCCTCGGCGGGGTCGAGACCGGCCTCGCTCGCGTGTTCGACGGCCTCCTCCGCGGGTCTGCTCATGCCCGTATCTGCGTCTGCGGCCGACAAAACCGTTGGGCCGGATCGTCGGCTCGGACGAGCCGACGCCGGCGCCGGACGGGCTCGTCGGGACCGCTCCACCCCTCGCATCGGCCGTCGTCGCCGCACCTCGAACCTCTCGCGCTCGTACGGCGCGAGCGTGGCCTCGTCGCCGGCGAACTACTCGAAGGAGAACCGCACCGCGTCGTCGTCGCCGTCGACGCTCGCGCCCGCCTGCTCGGCGAAGGCGTTCCGGAGCCGTTCCCAGGTGTCGTCCAGCGCCTCGACGATCACCTTCGTGTCCGACACGACCGGCATGAAGCCCGTGTCCCCCTCCCACCGCGGGACGACGTGGGTGTGGAGGTGGTCGTCGATCGACCCGCCGGCGGCGGCGCCGCCGAGGTTCATCCCGGCGTTGAGCCCGTCGGGCGCGAGCGCCGTCTCCAGCGCGCGCATCGTCCGCTGTTTCAGCCGGGCGTGGTCCAGCAGCGTCGCCTCCTCCAGCGCCGTGAACGCCCCCTCGTGGACCCGGGGGATCACCATCGCGTGGCCGGGGTTGTACGGGTAGTTGTTGAGGAGGACGAACGCCCGCGGCGACCGGGCGACGATCCGGGAGTCGCGGTCGTCGTCCCGCTCGGGGAGCACGCAGAACGGGCAGCCGTCGACGGCGTCCTCCTCGGGCTCGCGCTCGACCCACTCGATCCGCCACGGCGCGAACACCTGGTCCATACCGCGGGGTCGGCGTGGCGACCCTTCAACCCCGTGCCGCCGACGGGACGCGCTCTTGGGGGCCGGCGACGCCGTGACCTCGTCGCGGTCGTCGGCGACGGAGCCGGCGCCGGCGGTCGCGGCGGCGTCCCTTCCCGACCCTTCGGAAGCGGGACGTGGAGTTTTATTCCACCTGCTACCTTTATCGGCGTCAGCGCCGTATATCGGGACGCATGGCGACTCCACCCTCCGACCCCGAACTCGTCACAGAGTCGTGTCGCGACTGCGACGGGGAGACGACACACGACGTCCGGGTCGAGATCCGGACGGAGAGTCAGAAGGAGGAGAACGCCGAGTTCTCGCGGGAGCCGTACCGCGTCGCCACCTGCAACGAGTGCGGGTCGGAGACGGCGACGCGGATGAACAACGCGTAGCCGGCGGACGGGCCCGGCCGCTGGGGGGCGCATGCCACCCCCGAGGCGGTCTCCCCGGATCTCGGTACGCTGGCGTCGCTACGAGAACAGCCCCGCGGTCGTCGCTTCCACGCCGTCCTCGGTGACGACCAACGTGTGCTCCGCCTGGCTCACGAGTTCGCCGTCGCCCTCCTTCAACACGGGATACCCCTTCACCACGTCCTGGCGGACGAGCCGGCGCAGCGCCATCTCGTCGCGCGAGGAGTCGAGCCACCGCGCGGCGAACGGCAGCCCGTCGAACTCCCGGACCTGTTCGAGCGCCTGCCGGGCCGCACGGTTGCGGACGTTCGCCTCGCCGGTCAGCTCGAAGATCTCCTCGTCGTTCCCCTCGCCGACCTTCCCGCGGCCGGTCGTCGCGAACGGCTCGACGGCGACGACCTGTCCCGGCTCCAGTTCGACCGAGCGGTCGACGCCGCGGTTGGGGACGTTGGGGCCGGTGTGGGCGTCGAACCGCTCGACGCCGTGGCCCGAGAGGTTGTAGACCGGCGTGTAGTCGTACGCCTCGATGACGGCCTCGATCTCCGCGCCGATCTCCCCGACGGGGACGCCCGGTCCGGCGGCGTCGACGGCGGCCTCCAGCGCCTGCTCGGCGGCCTCGACCAGCTCCGTCTCCCCCGCCAGGTCGATCGTCACCGCGGCGTCGGCGATGTAGCCGTCGACGTGGACGCCGATGTCGAGACAGACGACGTCCTCGCCGAACTCCGTCGGGTCGTCGCGGTCGGGGGTCGCGTGGCTCGCCTCCTCGTCGATCGAGACGTTGACCGGGAACGCGAGCCCGGCGCCCTCCTCGCGGATACGCTCCTCGGCGAACTCCGCGACCTCAAGGTGGGTCGCGCCCGGCTCGACCCGCTCGCGCGCCTCGTTCATCACCGTCGTCAGGATCTCGCCGGCCTCGCGGTACTGCTCCAGCACGTCGTCGTCGAGGGCTGTCATGGCGGGCCGTTCGACTGTCCGGGGCATAGGGATTGTGCAACGCGTGACCGAGCGAGCGAACGGAGTGAGCGAGCGAGGTCACGGCGAAACGGCGTTCGAAAATCGCCACGCGATTTTCGAGCTCACGAGACCGGCGGTCTCGTGAACGGCGAGGTCCGGGGTCTCGCTCGTTCACCGACCGCCCCGCTTCAGTGGCCGGCGAGGTCCGGGGTCTCGCTCGCTCACTTCGTTCGCTCGCTCGACCCCGCACTACTCGAACTCCATGGTCCGCCCGAACAACACCGCGCTGACGGCGATCGCGAGGAACCCGCCGGTGCCGACCGCGAACACGAACGAGAACTCCGCGACGTACACGAGCAGTGCCACGACGGCGCCGACCCCGACGCCGACCGCAAGCGCGTCGTTCGGCTCCGAGATGTCCATACTGCACCCCCCGAACGCCGGCGACTTCAACCCCTCCCACCCGGGCGCACCGCGGGGTTTTTATCGGGGGCGTGGGGACCGGAGGTATGGCCAATCAGCCCCACCTGCTCGTCGACGAGGGGGACCTCCACGAGGTCGCGCTCATCCCCGGCAACCCCGACCGCGTCGACCGGATCGCCGACCACTGCGACGAGTCGGAGTCGGTCGCACGGAACCGCGAGTACCGCGTCGTCAACGCCGGCTACGAGGGCGTGGACCTGACGATCTGCTCGACGGGGATCGGCTGTCCCTCCGCTGCCATCGCGGTCGAGGAGCTCCACAACGTCGGCGTCGAGACGGTGATCCGGGTGGGCACCTGCGGCGGCCTCCAGACCGACGTCGAGATCGGCGACATGGTCGTCGCCACCGGCTCGGCCAAGGCGGAGGGGACGAGCAAGCGCTACGAGTCGGGGACGTACCCCGCGGTCCCCGACTACGGGACGCTCTCGGCGCTCGTCGACGCCGCGGAGGCGAACGAGGAGCGCGCGGCCTCGGACGGAACCACGGAGGGAACGAGCGGCGGAGCCGGGAGCCGGGTCCACGTCGGCCCCATCGTCTCCGACGACGCCTACTACAACGAGTCCGACGAGTACGTCGCCGACTGGGAGGCGGCGGGCCTGCTCGCCGTCGAGATGGAGGCGTCGGCGGTGTTCTCGCTGGCCCGACGCCGGGGGATGAACGCCGGCGCCATCTGCACCGTCGACGGCAACCTCATCGCCGGGACGCAGAAGGGCGCCGACTCCGAGGAGGAGCTCCCGGAGAAGGCGCGAAACAACGTCGGGCGCGCAATCGACATCGCCCTCGACGCCGTCGCGTCGTTGTGACCGCCCGCCAGCGCTCGCGCGCCGACTAGCATGTCCGAGGACGGCGGCTCCGAGGCGACCCCGGGTCCCGACGCCGGGGCCGGGCCGGTCTCCGGGGGCGACTCCGACGCCGATCCGGACTCCGGCGTCGGTCCGACCCTCGTGGAGCGACTGGACGCCCGCGCCTCGCAGCTCCTCCGTCGGCTCCGACGGGTCGAGCGGCGCGGGGCCGGCGAGTTCGTCCGGTGGATCGAGAACACGGACAACCTCGTCCACCTCTCGGCGCTGGTGTTCGTCCCGGTGGTCGTCGCCGTCGTCACGGGGCTGTCGAACTCGCTGGAGCTGTTCTCGTTTCTCCTGTTCCCGCCGCTGGCGTCGGGGACGTACACGCTGTTCGCGAACCCCGAGGGGAAGTACGCCGACCCGGTCCGGTTCGTCGTCGGCCTCACCGCCGGCGCGGCCTGCGGCTGGTTCGCGCTCACGCTCATCGGCGTGATCGCCCCCGAGCGCGCGTCGACGGTCAGCCCGACGGCGGCGGCGTTCTCGATCCTCCTGGCGGGCGCGCTCACCTGGGCGCTCGACGTGGAGGAGCCGTCGGCGTACTCCGCGGCGCTGCTCGTGCTCGCGGCGCCGGGACGGGCCGAACTGTACGTGCTGTTCACGCTCGGCGGCTCCCTGTTCGTCGCGGTCGTGTTCACCGCGTGGCGGGGGGCGTTCTACGAGCGTCGCGCCGCGCTACTGTACGGGACGGTCAAGGGCGACGACCACGTCCTCGTCCCGATGCGCGGCGACACCGCCGCCGAGACGGCGATGCTGGCCGCGCGGCTGGCGGCCGCCCACGAGGCGGGGAAGGTCGTCCTCCTCGACGTCGTGTCGGACGAGCCGGTCCCCACGACTGCCGATGCGACGGGTGACGGCGACGATGGGGCCGCGGCCGACGACGGCGCCGGGACCGACGGCGCCCCGCCGACCGGCGAGCCGGAGCCGTCGGAGGGGGATACCGACGGATTCGACGGGGACGGGTCGAGCGTCACCGACCGTGCGGGCCGGGCGGCCGCGGACCTGGAACGGGCGGCCGACGCGATCCGCGAGGACGTCGGCGTTCCCTGCGAGGTGGTCGTCGCCGCGGGGGAGCCCGGGCCGACGGTGCGGACGGCCGTCCGCGAGACGAACTGCGACCTGATCGTCACCCCCTACGACGGGGAGGACGGCAACCTCTCGGCGTTCACTCGGTCGGTGTTCCGCGGGCCGACCGACTCCGTGCTGTTCCGCTCGACGACCGGGCGACGCGACTGGCGGCGCGTGCTCGTGCTCGTCTCCCGACCGGGCGACTCCGCGCACGCGATGATCGACTTCGCCACCCGGCTCGCGGGGTCGGCCGGCGGCGTCTCCGCTTGTACCTGTATCGACCGCGAGGCGGAGCGGCGGAGCGCGGAGGCGCGGCTCGCGAACGTGGTCGAGACGGCCGACGGCGCCATCGAGACCCGCGTCGCCCGCTCGGACGTGCTGGCGTTCGTCGCGGCCAACGCCGGCGCCTACGACCTTGTGCTGGTGGGCTCCTCCAGCGACCGCTCGGCGGCCTCGCGGGCGGTGTCGCCGCCGACGTTCGAGCGACTGCGCGACGTCGACTGCGACGTCGCCGTGGTCGACCGGGCGGACGTGGAGTGAGCGACCGCGCGGCGCTGCGCGGAGCCGTCGGTCCCCCCCTCGTCGGGACGCGAGACGCGTTCGACCGCTTCGCCCGGGAAGCGGCGCCGTGATCCTTCCGTCCGCGGCGTAGCCGACGCGGCCGGACCCGACGACGCGACCGGAGCCGATCCGACCGGGGCCGGAAACGCGGTCGAGCCCGGGGGATCGGAGTCGTCGAACGGCGCGGGGGTGCCGCCGGACGCGACTCCCGCGGACCACACGGCACAACGCTCTTGACCGCCCGACCGGGACGGAGGAATATGAACTGGAAGCTGTTCGCCGACCTCGCGGAGGCCGCCGGGGAGTCGGAGCCGGACGTGGACCCCGGCGACGCCGCGACCGTCGGCGAAGCGCTCGACGCGCTGTTGGAGGCGTACCCCGGGCTCGCCGTGCGCGTCCTCGACGAGGACGGCGACCTCCGCGACCACATCAACCTCCTCCGCAACGGACGGGACGTCCGGGAGTCGGAGGGGCTGGACACTCCCGTCGACGCCGGCGACGAGCTCGCGTTGTTCCCCCCCGTCAGCGGCGGCTGAGCGCGGAAACCGTGGGACGGCGGCGCGAAGTGGTGACCTTTCGGAAGCCTTAATTGGGTTCCTCTGAAACCAGTGAGTGTAGTAAGCGCCCGGTCGGGTTGGTAGTCTAGTCCGGTTATGACACCTCCTTGACATGGAGGAGGCCGGCGGTTCAAATCCGCCCCAACCCATTCGTTTTAAACGGTCGAATCGCCCCACGTAGCTACACCCCTTATTACATCGGGGTGCGGCCGTGAGTCGGACCGCTGACGCGGTCGACTTCGAGAATCTGTCACCCCCGATCTGCGACACCTGCGGGTGTCCGATCGAGGAGGACGGGCAACGGTGCCCGGCGCTCGACGACGGGAGGTGTGCGCCGTGAGGTACTGTCCGAGCTGCGGCGCGCGACTCGTCACGCGGACCCCGCCCGGCAGCGGGATCCCGCGTCGCGTCTGTCCTGAGTGCTCTGGAGGCGATCGTGATGCCTGAGCAGGCTCATGTCGGGCGAGTAGTCGCTGCTCGACGCTTAGCCCTCTGTATCGGGTGTGACAAGGAGACAGTACAGACTCTCCGGTGGGTACACGCCGCCTCACCTGGCAGCTACCGAGGTACCAGACTCCGTCCGATGTACACCTGCGGACAGTGCGGAGGGATGTGTCATGGCTGAGGGCTGTGCGGACGGTACTGAGCAGATTCTGGATGCAACCTGTGGCGGGCGTTCTATCTGGCTCCCGGAGAACAAAGACCGGGAGGATACGCTGTATATCGACAGCAGGCAGGAGAAAATGGGATTTGTCGATGATGCAGTTCCCGAATCCCTTCGTCCGAACAACCCGAACTATTCGGTCGAACCCGACGACGTGCAGGATTTCCGCGACTTGCCATATCCCGGCGAGTCATTCGATCTTGTCGTCTTCGATCCGCCCCACATCATCCGGTCGGACGGGATGGAAACGCTGACCGGCGTGATGACAAAGAAATACGGATGCCTCCACGCCGAAACGTGGCAGGACGACCTTCGTCGGGGATTCAATGAGCTGTTCCGGGTTCTCTCCCCTGGCGGGACATTGATATTCAAGTTCGCCGATACGGATACCGACTTCTCGACGGTACTCGATCTGGCACCGCAGAAGCCACTGTTTGGGACAAATACGAAAAATAAAAAGAACCACGAAACCCGGTGGTTCGTCTTCTTCAAACCAGCTCGAGACGACCGCTCAGTAGACACGGCTACTGGCCATTCCGACAGGGGTGACGGTCGGTGAGCCGCGCTGACGACGGCGGCCGGTCGCTTCCGGACGCCGCGCAGGTGACGGTTGCCGACGCCGTCAGCGGCGACGTACTCGACTTCGAGGCCGCCCGCGACGACGGGGGGACCTCATGGGAGCGTGCCGACGGTCTCGCGGCGCTCATCGAGCGGGCGAGCACATTCGGGTGGCGCGTCTCCCTGCCCGACGGCGGCGACGCCCACAGCGTCGCGCTCGCGGACGAGAGCGGCGCGTTCGTCGGGTGGTGTGACTGCGAAGGCTTCCACTGGAACGATGGCCCCTGCGCCCACCTCTGCGCGCTCCGGAAGGCCGCGTTCGTCCGCGCCTCGACGACCGGCGGTGAGCGCGTCCGGATCGCGTCGACCAGCGTCGAGGACCAGCCCGGGGCCGTCGCCGACGGCGGCCACCACGTCGATCAGGCGCTCCGTGAGGACGCCGTCGGTGGCCGTCGCGTCGGCGGGGAGGGTCGCCGATGACGGATCGGGCGTTCACGGTCGTCTCGGCCCATCGACGATGGCAGGAGCGGCGGGCCTCGCACGCACGCCTGCCCGGGAGCGCACGCGAACCCCTAGCTACCCCCTCCCCGGGGGCGTGTGTAGCGGAGGCCCGTTCCCCGCCGCAGTCTGCGTATTACGCGACGACCAACCTGCTACACATAGAGGCGATCTGATGCCGCGCAACCAACAGTCCAAGAGCAACGACAGCGCGCAGTTGTCCGTCCGGTGCGACCCCGAACTGAAAGACGACTACCAAGACGTGCTCGACGAGCGGGGCGACAGCATGAGCGATGACCTCCGCCGGCACATGGAGACCGTCGTTCGGCGGGCTCGCAGTCGGGAGGCCACCGAGGAGTTCCGGCCCGACGGCGAGACGCTGGCGCGCGTCTACGACGCCCTGCTGGCGTTCGCGGGCGACTCGCTGAAGCTCACCCTCAACTACTACGACAGCGCCATCGCTAACGAGGCCGACGTAAAGAAGGGGAGCCTCGATGCGTTCACTCACCGGCTTCAGCGGGAAGGCTACGTGAACCTCTCCGGTGACGGGCCAACCGTGCGCCGGTCGAACACTTACGTCCGGGTGAAGCCTCCCGCGGCCGACCCCGAGGAGTGGGTTCACCGGCACCGGACGGTCGCCGAGCGGCGGCGGGCGCGGCGCGGGGGTGTTCCTGCCGATGACTGACGCTCCTGAGACCACTATCCGCCAGGGCGACGTGTTCGAGCTGCTACCGAGCGTCGAGACCGACTCGGCGCACGCCGCGATCGTCGATTACCCGTGGCAGTTCAGCGCGCAGAACGGGACCGGGAGGTTCGGGAACGACGGCTCGAAGGGGTTCGATGCGTTCCACACCGAACCCCACGATCGGCTCGCCGACGTGCTCGAGGAACTATCCCGCTGCTTGGTCGACGGGGCCTGGGTGTTCGTCTTCGCTGACGACGATACCGTACCGGAGTTCCGCGAGCACGTGGTTGACTCGCCGTTGACCTATCGCCGAACCCTCGCGTGGGACCGCGAGAAATTCGGCATGGGGACGTATCACCGTGTGCAGCACTACCCCATCCTCGCGGCCACAAACGGCGACACTCAGCGGTACGTCCGTGACCGTGGTACGGTGTTCAGAGCCCAAGCGCACGATGGGAACTACCCTACGAGGCAGTACCCGACCGGGAAGCCCGTCGAACTGTACCGACAACTGCTGGAGCCGCCGGTGCTCCAGTCGGGCGAACGACTTCTCGAGCCGTTCGCAGGCAGCGCACCGGGCGCCGCCGTCGCGAGTGAGCGCGGGCTATCGTACTGGGGTGCCGACACCAACCCCGAGGCCGTCGACCACGCGACCGATCACCATCAACAGTCGCGCCTTTCAGAAGCAGTCGGAAAAGGCGCGACCTCTCGGTAGTCCCCGCCCGCTACTGCTTTTCGCTGTCGCCGTCCGCGGCGGCCGTCTCCGGTCGCTCGCCGCCCGGGTCGCCCGGCGGCTCGTAGGGGAGCTGGCCGACGACCGCCCGGCCGAAGCCGCGCAGGCGCTCGATCCCGTACCGGAACGGGACGCACAGGCCGGCCGTGAACGCGAGGACCACGACCGCGATTACCTCCGTCGCGATGCTCATGCCGAGGATCTGGATGCTCATGAGTGGCTGCTGGTGGCGTTGATCCGGTCGTGTGCCTGTTCGGACCGACGGCGGGCTTCAGACGCTTCCCGCGCCGCCGCGGCTGCTTCCTTGGCTGCTTCGTTTGCCGTGTCCTCCACCTCGTCGACCGCCTCTTCGGTGGGGACCCGGCGGGCGATGTACCAGCCGAGCGCCGCGACCGTCGTCTCGACGATCGCCAGCATGCCGATGACTGCGCCAGCCTCGAACGTCACCACGGGTCAGTCCCCCGCGATGGATGCGCCCGAGTCGGCCAGCCACGCGACCGCGATCAGGCCGACGAGCAGCCCCACGCCCTTGACGTAGGTGTCGATGGACCCGCTCGTCGGATCGGGCACCGGGCTGTCGCCGCTCGGATCGGGGATGAAGTCGTTCCCACCTCCACCGTCGTCACTCGAACCGGGGTCGGGCTGGGCGGCCTGTTCGTCCGAGACGAGCGTCGACGCTTCCAGCGCGTCGGTTCGCTTCCCCGACCCGCGCATCTCGACGTACGCCTCCACCTCCGCGCGGCCAGCCTCGGGCGCCGACACGGAGAATGTGTACGTCTCGTCGCGGGTGCCGATCTCGGTCGTGGTGTGGCAGGCGGTCTTGGTCAGCTCCTCACCGTGCGGTCCCGTCAGCACGACACGGATCTTGTACCCCGGCGGCACGTTGTTGCACTTGTCGGGGTCCCACGGGCCGATCGACCATGCTCCGTTCGAGACCTTCACGTCCACCTCGTAGGGCTCGCCCGGGTCCACCTGGTCGGGGACGCTCACCCGCCGCAGGATGATGTTCCCGCCCTTCGTGGTCGGCTGGTCGGTCGCCATCGTCAGCTCCCCCCCAGCGCGGCGAGCGCCAGCAGTCCCAGCACGGCCGCGGCGGCCATGCGGCGGTTCCCCGTGCCGGTGTCTTCGGTGGTGTCGCCCTCGTTCACCGGGTCGTTCGAGGGCTCGGCCGTGTCGCCGTCGATGGGCTCGCCCGTCGCCGGGTTCGTCGCGCCGCCGTCGACCGTCGTCGCGCCTTCGCCGGACGCAGACCCGGCGGTCACGCCGTCGTCGCCCTCGTCGACGATCCCGGTCACGTCGTCCGGGTCGCTGCCGGTCGCGTCGTCGATCGAGCCGTCGGCGTCGCCGTCGACGCCGACCCAGGTGGTGTCGGGGTCGTCGGGGTCGTCCTCGACGACCACGTTATCGCCCTGGTTGCTGCTGTCGTCCTCGATCCCCGTGTCGGCCACCTCGTCGGACGCCGAGCCGCGGACGTCGTTCGCGAGGTCCCCGAGCGAGGTGGTGTCGTCGTGGGTCAGGTCGTCGTTGCTGGAGGTATCGCCTCCGCTGTCGGTGCTACTGCTGTCGTCTCCCCAGGGGTCGTCGCCGTCGAGCGTGCCGCTCCCGCCGGAACCGCCCCCCATGTTGATGAGTGCTGTCATGCGTTGGTCTCGGTTTCGTCCGTAGGTCGGTCGTGAGTCGGTGCTGTCTGGAGCGCCCACACGGCCGCGGCGGCGGTCGTCGCGGCGATGACCGCCGACGGGCCGGGGCCGAGGATCGCCCAGCCAGTATCCAACGGCGAGGGAACGGGCCAGGCGTGCTCGATCACGTCGTCGAGGCCAACGAGGATCGCGCCGGTCGCGACCGCTCGGACGCGCCTGGGGTAGAGGCGTCCCCACGCCGAGCCGGGGCGCCACATCCACGCCAGCGCCAGCAGCGGACCGACGTGCGCCAGTGTCGCGCCGACGTCGTGCTGGTGAGGCCACACGAACACGAACGCGAACAGGCCGGCAGCGACGCCGGAGAACTCCGCCAACGGCTCGCGGCCGCGGTAGTCGTCCCAGACGGTCCCGAGGACGACCAGCGCCGCCAACAACCCGTAGATGGCGTGATGCCCGGCGATCACCGCGCCGTCGGGGACCGCTTCGGCGGGGAAGCCTGCGAACAGCCAGTGGTAGCTCTCGGCGAGGATCATGAGATGTTGTGTCCGTGCCCCGCGGCCGCCCCGACCACGTGGTACCGGAACTCGACGTTTGTTACGTCCTGAAAGTCAGAATCGTAGTTCGTCGCCGTCAACACACCGCGGTCGACCTGCCGAGGGCTACACGTGACTTCGAGGTAGTTTGGCGGGGTAAGCCCGCGGAAGCTATCGCCTCCGACGGAGTTGTTCGCCACGTCGAACAGCTCTAGGTCTACCCTGGTGTCCTTCGTTTCGGTGAAATCGAAGGAGCACCTCATGCGGTCAATCATGAGCCCGCGGTCCCTATCACTCGTTGACTTTGTTTCTCCGTTGCCGATGGTTGAGATATCGCCGGATGAGTTGGCGACTGTCTGGGTGTCTACCCCCACGGCATCGGCCCCTGTCGGCTTCGTGTGGTGGGCGGCTCCGTCTCCGACATGGTTGTTGAGTTCGTTCTGTGTCGCCGGGTCGAACGACAGGTCCGCTGTGCCGGGCTTGTTGTTCGGCGAGTAGACGCGCGAGCCGGTTTCCTTGAGAGGGGCACTCTGCACATCCACCTCCGTAAAGTCCCCGCCGTACCCCAGGTAAAGCCCCCCTCCGTCGAACCCGACAAGTGCCCGTTGGCCGTAGACGTTCAGGTCCCGATTGCCGTTCGTACTCCATTGGCCCCACACCGAGTCCGCAATCTCGGTTCGGGACACCGCCCCCGCCGGGACGTACACCTGTCCGTCCGCGTCGACCGCGAGGCCGTTTCCGAGGTTAGCAACGAGCGTGCCCGCAGAGTCGGCGAGTCCGTCGCCGATGGACAGCCCGAGCGATTGGTCGGCTGGTTGCGTGAGCGGCCCCGACACATCGACGGGCGGGTGGTGTGCGTCTCGCGTCGCGTCTGTCAGGTCGCCGTGAGAGGTGTATCCGGTTACATCCCACCCACCGCTTGCGGCGTCGTAGACCTTCGCCTCTCCCGTTCCATCACTGCCGCCGTCGGTGTCGAACCACATTTCCCCGTTCTGTGGGTCGCTCGGGGTGTTCGACTGGATGTAGTCGAACGCCGACGAGCTGACCGAGATGAACCCGGTCATGCGCTCTCACCGATGATGTGGAGAGTGTCGCCGGACGAGTCCGCCTTGACCGCCAGCGCGTCGGTGTTCGAGACTGCGAACGTCATTCCGTTACCCTTCGACAACGGGACGCTCGCGGCTCCGTCCGGGCCGACGTAGATGGGGCCGGAGTTCGCCGGGTCCGCGAGCAACAGTACCTCGCGCCCCTGCTTGACCGCGTGGCTCGGGAGGAGTTCGCCGCCCGTACTCGGCTGGATCTTGTCCGCGAACACCCCATCCGCGTTCCCGAGCCGGGCGTTCGTCGTCGCCTGCTCGGACTGGTTGGCGGGGGCCTGCTTGTTGCCCTGCTCGTCCTGGACCTTCCGAACCTCCTCGACGTCGGTGTTCGTGTCGAGTGTCATTCGCCACCTCCCTGCCGGTCGACCTTCTCGTACCCGACCGGCTGCACCGTGTACCGCCGGGTCGTGTTCGCCGACAGGTTCTCGCAGCGCACCCGCAGTTCCTCGGTGAACTCGTAGGCGGGCATGAACGTGACCGCGAGATCGTCGATGTCCGTCGGCGGGACCGGCGCCGGACCGTACACCTGCCGGTCGTCGAACCACACCGTGTAGCTGCTCTCGGCGTGCTTCGATGCCGAGACGATCGGCATCACGAATCCCGGCGTCGTCTGCTGGCTCGGTTGGTACGTGAACGTCGCCCGTTCACCACCGGCCAGCGTCGTGCTCAGGGGCTCGTTGACTGGTACGTCGTACTCGTTCGGGGGAGGGACGACGTTACTCATCGTCCCCCTCGTCGAGTAGGTCTCGCCGGCGCTCCAACAGCTCGGTCGGCGGGATCTGTTCCTTCTCTACGTCGGTCTCGGTCTCGCCTGCTGTCATGAGTCGTAGGCCGCGTAGGCGGCCGCGAACAGCGCGACGATCTGGAGGACGTCAAAGAGCAGTCGCACATCCTGCTGCGTCCATCCAGACCGCTCGATCTTCCCGACGAGCGGGCCGCTCCCGTCGCCGGCGCCGCTCGGCGCCTCCGTGCTGTTCGCCGACGCGGTCGAGGCCGTCCCGCCGAGGGCGGGCTCGGCCCGGCCGTGCCGGGTGCTGGTGCTCTCCGTGGCCGTGGCCGACCACGGATCTGCCGTTGAGTCCGAAGAAGTGGGCACTGGGGAGCCTCCGGGCTACCGCCCGCCCATGTCGTCGTTGATCGCCGCGAGGAGGCCCTGTGCGTCGGTCGCGCCCTGCGTGACCGTCGTGTGGAACAGGGCGTTGGTCGCCTCGGTGCCGTCGGTGCCCTCACGGAACCGGACAGTGTACGGCGCGTCGATCGAGACTCGCAGGACCATGTCCGTGGCGAGGTACCGCTCCAGCCACGACCCGCCGAAGGAGAACGTGATCGGGTCCTCCTGCTGGTCCTGCCGGTTCGCCCGGCCGGCGTTCAGCGTCTTCAGCTCCTCCGCCTGCGAGGTCTTGCCGCCGGGCGAGACCTTCTCGACGGTGAGCGTCGCCGCATCCCCGACGATGTAGTAGATGTGCAGGGTGTTACCCGTGCTGTTGTCGGTGTAGTTGATCGAGTCGTTCGCGTAGTCGATCGAGTCCGGCGACACCCGTTTGCCGTTCTCGTAGAGGACCACGGACTGCGTGTTGGGCGAGTCGACGAGGTCGTGCGAGAGGTTGACCGTCTCGGAGTTCCCGGCCGTCCCGTCGGTCGTGTAGGTCTCGTAGGCGGGGATCGAGACCATCAGCTCCGCCCCGTCGCGGAGGGCGAGCACGGTCTCGGCCTGGAGCGAGAGGATCTCGCTGTCGGTGCCGGTCTGGTTCGTCGCCGTCTCGAAGTCGTCGAGCGGGGAGAGCGGCCGGGGCTCGCGCTGCATCCCGTCGAGAGCGTCTGCTACCGACATGGTCACTCGCGAGACATCTCCTTGACGGCCGTCTCATCGAAGAACCACTCCGACTCGTTCCAGCTGACCTGCCCCGAGGAGATGATCGAGACCGTGAACGAGTCCACGTCGCGAACGTCGATGAACTCGCGCAGGCCCTCGGCGTCGGCCGCCTCGGGGTACTTCAGCGGGATCAGCGCGTTGTGGCGCTTGTCCTTGTCGCGCTGCTCGGGGATCGCGTTGGAGTTGAAGAAGCTGATCTGCTTCTTCGGAACCGCGACGCGGTGGTAGTCGTCGCCGTTCGACATCTGGAACTCGAACACCACGAGCGTGTTCGTCGGCAGGTCGGTCCCGTCCGCCTGGTTGAGGTCGAAGTACACCGGGAGGCCGGTGTTCCCACCGATCACCCTGTTCTCGAAGCGGAGGAACTTCCCGCGATCAGGCGACACCTCCAGGATCGGCGTCGGCTTCAGTGTGACGCCCGTCGCGTTCTGGTAGGTCGTGACCTGGTCCGAGGACGCGCCCTTGCTGACGAAGATGTCCGCCATCGTCAGTTACCCCCCGGGAGAGCCGAAACGGCGTTCTGAAGCGCACTCTGAAGGCCGAAGCGCTCGGCGACACCGTGGCCGATGCCGACCGCTCCGCCGACCTGCATGTGCCGCTTCATGCGGCCCGTCACCATCGGTGCGGCCTCGGCGCCGACGATGACGCCGGCGCCGCCGAGCGCCTGGTCGACACCCGAGGCGGCGCCGATCTGGTACCCCACACCGGGGACCGTGCGGCCGGCGACGGCCGCCGCCGCGGTCTCGGCAGCGAGCAGGCCGGCTAGCGCACCCCCAGCGTCCTTCATGAACTGTTCGTCTGCGAACTTGTCGAAATAGTCGGCTACCTCCATCTGCGAGTACACCGAGAAACGCGCCGTTCAAGAGGGGACGACCAAGAATCCGGTGGGTTCCAGTGGCTCCCGCCGGGTCCCAGCGGGTCCCGGCGGCTTACCCTCGGCGGTGCTCTGTCTCGTCGAACTCCGAGAGCAGGACGCCGAGCACCTCGCTGTTCGTCGGCTCCCACCCTCGCTGCTCGGTGAGAAACTCCTTCACTTCCCGGAACCGCTCCGCTTTCCCGCCGTAAGCTGTGATGGACTCGCTGGGCTTCGGCATCTCAGACCCCCACGTCGATCCGCTTACCCGACGCGCCAACGTGTTCGCACCGGGGATTGTAGTCGTTCGACTCCTTCCGGACGATCTTCCCGGTCTCGTCGGTGTATATCCACTCGCTGTTGACCGTCTGAGGCTCCCCGTTCTCGTCGAGTTCAGTCCATTTCCGAACGGAGACCGCTTCGCCGTCGGCGCCGAGGAGGTCGTCGTTCGTAACCGATACCGGGACGCCGCCGGAGGCGTGTAGGCCCTTCTGGTACGGGAGGACATCGCTGATGCTGTTGAGGCTGTTCGCATCCTCGAACCCCCCGAGAAACCGCGCTGTGCAGTTGCCTGTCACGTCCTTGTCGGTCTGCGCGAGGCGCTGCGTCAGCCACATCGAGGACGTCGCGGCGCCGCCCTCGCTCCGGCCGTCGGTCGCGAGCTCCGTGGTGGTCTTGGGGTACCCCCCCGACTGCGGAGCGACCCCGTGGGCCTCGTCGATCAGGAGCAGGACGTCCCGAGCGGACTCCCGGCACCCGAGGATGACGTCCGGCACGACGTCCTCCCGCCAGTCCGTCTTTGCCACCCCTCGCCCGATGACGAGCGCGTGGTGTGCCTCGACGAGCTGCCGCCACTCGGCGGCGCCGAACGCATCACGCTCGGTCGCCGTCGCCGTCCACTGCTTCGCGCACCCCGGGCCGTGCTGTCGCGAACAGAGCCCGCGGAACTCGTCGGAGGTGTCCAGGACGACGACATGGTGGTAGCGGTCCCCCCGGATGTTCCGCTCGGTGAGGGCCTGGGCGATCCACCCTTTGCCCCACCCCGAGGCGGCCGAGATGAGCAGATGCACGGCTACTCGTCCACCGTTGCGGTGAGCTGGCCGATCGCCTCGGTGTTGGTCTCGAACTCGCCGGCGAGCAGCTGCTCGAACAGCCGCCCCGGCGAGTAGCCGACGACGTACTCCTCGAACGTGTCGACGTCGACGCCGAACCGCGAGGAGACGTCGGCGGAGATGAGCTGCCCGTCGGTGTACGCCTCAGTGTTGAGATTCGGGTCGGCGCGCCACTCGTCGACGATCCGCTCGCGCTCCTCGTCCCACCCATCAGCATCGAGGTCGGCCACGGCCTCCGCTGCGGCCGCGTCGAGCGCGTCGGGGGCGATGTGCTCAGCCCACGTCTCCCAGGCCCCGCCGCCGAAGCGGGCGCCCACAGCGGCGCACAGCGCCTCGATCCTCTCCTCCTCGTTGGGGGCCGGGGTGAGTCCCACCTCCGCGGGGTCGACGTCGAGCGCCTCGGCGTGCTCGCGGAGGGCGGCTCGCTGCTCGGTCTCGATCGCCGCGAAGGCGCCGGCGAGCGCGCGGATCCGTTCGGACTCGTCGGGATTGCGGGCGATCTTCAGCATCTCGCCGGTCTTTCCGCCGAACATCAGGCAGCACCCCCAAGGTCGGCTGAGTCGACGCCATCACTCACCCGGCCGACGAGTTCACCGGCTGCGTCGGTCTCTCGGATCAGGACCGAGAACGCGACGAGCGCCGACCCGGTGACGAGTGCCTGCCCGGGGGTCATGTCGTTACCGAGGCCGGAGTCGTCGAAGACGTCGGCGGCCGCCTCCGAAAGGTCGATCGGTCCGCCGGTCGCGAGGTCGTGGACGTCCTCCTCGGTCATCTCAGGGTCGTCGTCGGACAGCTCCGCGCTCACCTCGATCAGGAAGATCGCGAGACTGTCCACGTACACGTCCCCGTACGTGTACCCCGACGAGTCAGCATCGGTGCTGTCGCTACCACCCTCGTCGGTGGTGGTACCGCCCTCGCTACCCTCTCCCGAGCCACCTTCTGAGGCCCCCTCGTCGGCGGTGGTGTCGGCTTCGCCGTCGTCCGATTCGGGGTGATCGTCGCGTGCCTCGGCCATCTGCTCGGCCAACGAGGGGGGCATCTCGGCCTTCTCGTCGTCGGCGAGGGCCGGTGCGCCTGAGTCGTCGGAGGTGGTAGTCCCGTCGGGGCCACCCTCTTCGGGGGTGGTCTGGGGGTCGTCCGTCGTCGGTGCGCCGGGGTCGTCGGCGTCGAGGTCGTCTACCATGCGGGCTGGGGGGTGTCCGTCGAGTCGTCATCGGGCGATTCGGCGGCCTGGTTCTCTACGTCGATCACGTCCTCCTCGGCGGTGTCCTCGTCGGTGCTTCCGGCGGCCGCGAGGACCGCGAGGGCCAGCGCGAGGGTGGCCGTGAGGACCGCGAGGGCCTTCCCGCCTTCACTACCGCCTTCGGGAGGCCCCTCCGAGCCCCCCTCGCCGGTGGTAGTGTTGGCTTCGCCGTCGTCCGATTCGGCTTCGGCGGCCTCCTCGACGATCGCGAGCTGCTGGTCCTCGTCGGTGCCACCGTCGGAGTCCCGCTCTGAGGCCCCCTCGGCGGCTTCGCCGTCGTCTGATTCGGTGGTCTCCTCGTCGCTACCACCCTCGTCGGGGGTGGTACCTCTGTCTGCTCCCCCCATCACCTCCGCCTTGAGGGCCTGCCAGTCGTGGACGTCGTCGTTCGTTGAGGTGATGTGTCCCATCACCTGTTGCGGGCTCTTCTCCTCGTTCGCGCCGTATTTGCACCCCTCTACGGGGCATCCTTGTCCTGTCATGTGTCGGCGTCCGCTGCTGCTCGGTCGGTCTCGTCGCTCGTTCCGACGGGCGTCGACGACGCGCCGTCGACGGCCACCTCACGGACGTCCTCGCGGTTGCCGGCGGTCGTGTCGTGGCCGTGGTCGGAGTGGTCCGCGTGGCACTCCTCGCACGTCGACGCGACCATGCGCATCAGGTCGGTGAGGTCGGCGTTCGCCTGCTCAAGCTTTCTGAAGTGGATCGGATCGAGGCTGGCGTCCGAGCGGATCCCGTTGATTGCTCGGGCGGCGTCGTTGGCGTGCTCCAGCGCCTCGCGCAGCTTCTTGATATGTTCGGCGGCCGCGTCGGTCGCGTTTAGGTAGCCGCGGACCGAGCGGAGGTAGGCCCCGACCTGGGCTCCCTCGAGCTTCGCCGGCGGAGAGAGCGGGTCCGCCTCGGTGTCGGTCGGTCCGTCGTCACTCGCCGGTTCAGGTTCGGCGAGGAGGTCGGCCACCTCGTCGGCGCTGTAGCCGCACGCCTCAGTCAGATACTCACAGGCGTCGGGGTCGCCGTGCTCGCAGTGACCGCGGGCGTGGTTGCAGCCCTCGGCCTGCTCGACGGCCGCGGCGTCGGCCTCGCGGGCGGCGTCGAGTTGGTCGCCGTCGTCGCGAGCGCCGCCACCCTCCTGCCCGGCGTTCTCCATCACCTCACGGTGTTCGTCGACGGTGAGGGTCGGGTCGACGTAGGCGGTCCAGTCGCTCACACCGTGCCGTTGGGCCAGCCCCTTGATCGACCGCGCCCAGAGTACGTTCACTCCGTTGCGCGAGAAGCTGATCCGCTCTTTCTCCGCGTCAGTGAGCGGGATCTGGCCGGGGCGGTCGTCGGCCCGGTCGGCGGTCCCCTCATCGGCCTGCGCTCGGAGCTGGTCGAGCACGGAGCCGGGGGCGTCGCTCACGAAGTGGACCGTCCGCATCCGCTTGTCGTCGTCGACGGGGCACACCAGGTCGGCGTGCTCCTCGCGAGCACGGTCGGCGGCCGCCTTCGAGCCGAACTTGACGGCCTCGCTCACGGCGCACCCTCCGGGCAGACGTAGTCGTAGCCGATCCGGCCCTCCTCGTCGGTGGTTCGCTTCATGTCGTGTTCGAAGCCGGGGCGCCCGCAGTTGGCGCAGTCGTGGCCCGGTGTCTGTACCCCTTGTTCGTCGGCCTGCTCGTAGGTGTCGGGCATCGGCGTCAGTACCCCGCCAGGTACTCCTCGGCCCCCTTCGCCGCCAGCAGGATGATGATACCGTAGGCAGCGTAGCGCCCGATCTGGTCGTCGCGCTCGTAGCGCCGTTGGGTGTCGGTCGCCGACTCGGCGGCGACGTAGACGTTGAACTCGTGGGCGCTGTCGAACTGCTGGATCGCGTGGTTCTCGGGGCTCTCCTCCTGGGCGTCGGCGAACTCCTCGGGCGTGAGCGGCTGCATCACAGCTCCCCCTCGTCGGTCGCCTCGTCCAGCGCCTCCCACGCGCCCTGTGGGGCCTCGTCGCGCTCCTCGGCGGTGTCGGGGTGGTCGCCCGCGCCGACGTAGGTGTGCGCGCCGTCCCTCTCGTCGCCGTGCTCGGTCAGCTCGAAGACGTGCGGGAACGTCTCGCCGGTCGCGTCCTCGACGTCGACGACTCGGTAGGTTGTCTGTCGTCCGTCCTCTTGCCGGTGTAGGGTAGAAACGCCCATACGGGCTATGAACGAGCTTCCAGCGCGATAATCGCGGCTCGCGCCGGTACGCCATCCCCCCGGAGTGACGGTACGCTATCGTCCCGTCCGGCAGGGAGATTATCATCCCGGGGTCAATACGTGCGACCGCGATGAGCGAGACCCAATCGGTTAGTGATGATGGAGTCGGGCGTTCGGAACACACCGACCGGGCGGCCGAGGCGGCGACAGAGACCGGGATGACGTGGTTCGAGCGGGACGTGAGCGCGCAGGACCACAGCGGGAGCGTGCGGACCGTGTGGCCCCAGCCGTGGGCGCGAGCGGCCGGCGTCGGGCACAAGACCGACGTGACGGCGGCGGTCCATATCCCGACCGGCGCGCTCGTCTCCCTGCCGCCGGGGCTGTCGCTGGAGGAGTTCGTGTCGGTGATTCGGAATCGATGAGTGATGCCGCCGAGAAGTCGATCGACGAAGTGTACCGGGATCGGAACCTGCTGGCCATCGCGTTCATCCGCGCGTTCGTCTACTTTCGCGCAGAGCGGCGCGGCCGAGTCCCGCACGGGTGGTGGCCCGACGGCGACGGGTGGGCGGTCGTGTGGGTCGATCTTCCGACGGGCCAGGTCGGCTGGCACGTTCCGCGTGAGATGGTCCCCGAGTGGATCCCCGAGGCTGATCCGGAGTACGACGGATACACGACCGACGAGAAGAACGACCGAGTGCGTCGGTGGGCATGGCCTCGGTGAGCGTGTCCGAGAAGTAATGCAGAGTCGGACATCCTGCCCTCGATAGCCCGCCGATCCGGGCGGTGCCCTCCCCCATATCACGACCACTTCCGCCCCGATCCGAGTTTTCTAGTCCGGTTCTCTGGTTAGTCGGAGATGTACCAGCGATGAATCTGCGGGAACACGACGAGAGTTCGGAGATGAAAGTGTGGCTGTCGGCCGAGGAGACCGATCGATACCTTGCCGCCGCCGAGAACAACGAGCAACAGATCGCGTTCGGTCTCGGTCTCCGGTGTGGTCTCCGCTCGAAGGAATGGCTCGATGTGACGCCGCGCGACGTGGTCGACACCGACGCCGGGACGATGCTCCGGGTGTGGGACGGGAAGGGCGACAAGTTCCGCGAGACGCCCTGCCCTGAGGTGCTGGCGACGCGCATCCGCATCGCCGGCGAGGACGCACCCGATGATCCCGTGCTGTCGGTGTCAACGACGCGGACCCTCCGGCGGTGGGTCGGCGCTGCTGGCGAACGGCTCGCCGAGGAGACCGGCGACGCCGGCTGGCGCGAGCTATCGACGCACGACCTCCGGCGGACGTGGGCCACCGCGCTCGCCGATGCCGAGGTTGACCCGCTCCTCGCGCTCGACTGGGGCGGATGGGAGGACCTGGAGACGTTCTTGCAGCACTACAAGGGTGCATACAGCCCGGCGGCGAAGCGGCGGGCGAGAGAGAAGGTGAACTGGTTGTAGCCACCGAAGCTATTTATCCACGAATTCACTATGAATTCATAGCATGAGTAGAACCTCTATCACGATCGATGCGACGACGAAGGACCGCCTCGCCACCCTCAAGCGCGAGGACGAGACCTGGGACGAGTTCCTGATCCGCATCTCCAGCGACGAAGAACCGATCGAGTTCGGGGCGTGGTCGGACGACGATGCCGACGAAGCCATGCGCCGGCTCAGAAACGGCCGGGAACGGAGCCAGTAATGGCGTTTCTTGACACCTCGACGATTATCCAGTACCTCCGCGGGGACGATACGGTCCGCGACTACATCGACGGCCGCGAGCCGTGGTGGACCTCGACGATCTGCGTGTTCGAGGTCATCAACGGCCGGCTCGGGAGCGGCCAGACCGACGTGATGGACGTCCGCGAGGAGTTCGGCGGCGTCCAGGCCCTCGATCTGAACGAATCAGTCTCGATCGAGGCCGCCCGCCTCCAAGACGAACTCGTGTCGGACGGGTCCCGGCTTGCGACCGCCGACATCCTCATCGCCGCGACCGCACGCACGACCGGGGACGAGCTGGTCGTCGCCGATTCGGACTTCCAGACTGTGCCCCTTCAGGACGTGATGACGGTCACGAATCTGCGAAAGTAGCACATCTACCCTCTCGCGCTCTCGGAGCCCACTCTTCCGGTGGGTCTCCCCCTTGATTTACAACAGCTCCACGGGGGCTTAGAGCGCGCCGTCCGGCTGAACGGGCGGCCCGGGGTAAGAACCCGGACAGCACGACGATGCTTGTTGGGAAGCTGATTTCGCCCGCGCCGTGTGACCGCATTGGTCGTCGGGTTCCCAGTAACTAGAGTCTATCTCCCCGGCTGGAACTGAATTCCTCAAACACCCTCAGACCGTCTTGTACTCCCGAACCCGATTCTGAAGATCGGCGAGGGCGTCGGTTGGCTCCCGCGTCGACGGGTACGACATCGTCTCACCGTCCGATGTTGCTATCTGAAGTGCCCCGTCCTCGTACTGAACCGACGTGACCTGGTCGTAGTACACCTCCTCAGTCGTGTCGTCGATCCGCGTCCCGCGCCCCTTCATGTCCAAGTAGACGCCACCGTGGATCGAGGCCGAGGAGTCGCCGACGACGAGCGTTCGCGTGACGTACTCGTGGTTCACCTCGATTCCGGCGCTGCTCCCTTCGACGTGGTAGATGCTGTGCGCTCCGGTCGATTCGTTGGCAATGTCGAGGTGACGCCGCCCGATGTCGGGTGAGACCTTCCGGAACTCCTCAACGATCGGTTCTCCTTTCCTGTTCACATGGAGGGCGAAGATCACCCACAGGACGAGCCCGATCAGCAGCCCGGGGACCGCCCCGATGATTGGTAGCCCGATGAACGGACCGATCAAGAAGATCCCGAGCACGGCTCCAATCGCGAACGTCGCCCACTTGCGCCACCCGAGCCACCACATCACGCTGTTCGTTTCTGAGAACCAACTTTGCGTTTCGCTCATTTACCAGAAGCGCGGAGTAAACCCTCTTCAAACCCCTGGATACCTACCCGGTCGCGCTCTCGAAGCCCGCATACCACGCCGGCCGGATGCGCCCGCCCGGACGGAGTCCCGGTAGAGGGCGGCGTAGGTCTGCGTCCAGCTCGCCCGCGAGGTAGAGGAGTCCCCAGCTCGTGATGTCCCAGCGGTCCGCGCCCCCCTCGCGTCGCTCGCGCTCGATGAACTCCGCCTCCGCGAGCACGCGGCACCGGCGGGCGACGCGCACTTGGCGGACATCGAGATCCGACGCGATCACCCACGCCCGTGCCCCCCCTTCGGTCACGATATATTCAAGTAGTCGCTCATCAAGGTGCTGTAGCCATCCCGAGTCAAGTCGGATCTTCACGCCTGCGCGGCCCCCTCGCCGTTCTCGCCGTCGGTATCGAGTTCGCCTGTGTCGAGGTCGCCGCGCAGATACTTCTGGCCGTTCTCGGTGATCGTGTAGACGCCATTTCCGACGGCCGTCAGAAGCCCGTGATCGGCGAGAATTTGGCACCGTTCGGCGATATACTGCCGAGAATAGCGGATCGGTCCCTCTTCCATCATCTCGGTAGGTGACCCGTGCCTGTGTTCGTCGATGTATTCCAGAACCCGATCATCGACGAGGGTCATCCATTTCGCAGAGTGCCGCATTTTCTTATTACTCATTTAAATTCCTGTGTCTAAATAGGCGGCTTAACTCTTCCTTAACAGAAGTTGGGAGCTGTTACAGACTTCGTAATCTATATCTGTCAAGCGCTGTTTGGAAAGACCGCGAGACCCGAAGTGAGACTCAGTTGGTAACCGCGAGATAACATCGGTCCCCCGGCGCAGTGCTGCCACACCGCGCCGAGGGCGGGTGTCGCGCGAGAGCGCGAACCCATGTCGACAACCCAATCCGCGGGCTCGAAGGCCCGCACCGACGAAGAGGACTCGATTTCTGATAACAGCAGCGGATGTTTCGTGTGCGGCGGCGACGCCGTCGGCGTCCGCGCGACGATCGGCGGGTGCGTCCCCGTCTGCGAGGACCACATCGACGCGGAGGTGGGTGCGTAATGGCGCGCACGACCTACCGCGTCGTCCACGAGAACGACTGCGACACGCTCCTGACAGACCCCGACGAGGCCGAGTTCTGGTCGCGGAACGGCTGGAACGTCACCGCCGTCACGGAGGCCGACGCATGAGCCACGAAGACATCGAACCCGCGGACCAGATGGAGGTTTTGGAGTGGTACGACGAGCATGCCGTTCAGGCTTGCACCGTCGGCGAGTACATCCGTGTTCGGTCGGGAGACGCCGAGAAAAGCTGTTTCGGCCCCCGCCCCGACCACGACCGGCTCGGCTGGGAGGTCGTCGAGATCTGCTGGCAGACGAACTCGTTCCTGCTCGCTCCCCGCGGTGGTGAGCGATGATACGAGGCGGATCGAATCTCGGGATGCTGCACGACCTCCACGCCGACGGGTGCGACGGGCAGGAGTTCTCGGCCTGTCGCCCGGTCGTCCGCGACGACCCGCGCGAGCCGGGCGACCAGATCGCGGTCGTCCTGATGGCGTGGTGCGGCGACTGTCACGCGGCCGAGTGGGAGGTGGTCTGACGTGTCCGACGCCCCCGAGACGCCGAAGTACGTCGCCGACGGCTACGTGGTCGACCACCACGACCCCGCGTCGTTCATCGTTCGGTGCCCGAGCTGCGAGGAGACCGACACGCAGAGTAGCCGGCCGCGGCGGTCGGCGCGGATCTGCTCGGCGTGCGACCGCCTCATGGGCGTGACCCCGGTGCGCGAGCAGCGGACCGGGTGGGCCGCCCGCGCCGCTCGCGGCGAGGATGTCGGCGAGCCGATGACCGACGGCGGCACCGACGAAGACCTGCCCGGGGTCGCCTACGAGAGCGACCACCGTGGCGGCCACGGCGGGAAGCTGCACCTCGATCAAGACTGCGATTGGCTCGCGACCGACGAGCCGGGCGAGGTGCAGCTCGCAAAGATGCCGCCGGCGTTCCGCAAGTGGTGCCAGGTGTGCGGCCCCGATGGCGAGCCTCAACGGCCCCCGCAGGACGGCGGCGACGACTGTGCTGAGTGCGGCCGCCACGTCGGCACCCCTGCGCTCGTCGACGGCGTCTGCCTCGGCTGCCACGAGCCTGACGACGAGGAGGATCGCCGGCTCGTCGCCGACGGCGGTCCGATGCGTCGCCCCGAGACGCCGCGCGTCGTCTCGTGCGATGTGGAGCGGACCGGTGTCTCCCCGGACGGTGAAAACCACCTTGACCCGCTCACCATCTCGCTCCGGGTCGCCTACCGAGATGGCAGCCACGAGGCGCGCCTCAGAGTCGGCTACCGGATGGAAGGAGCGACAGCGCAGCTTCACAACATCCGGGGCAGCGCCGGCTCGGGGAAGAGTTTCAACGCCGACGTACACGTGCCGGCCGTGCTGAAGGCCGACGAGCGCGTGGACGACCTGCCGTTCGTGCAGGGCGTCGCCGGGCTCGCGTGGCACCTCGACCGCGCCGACCCGCGTGTTCCCGACCCCGCCGACCCCGCGGAGGACGACGAGTGACCGACGCGCCGCACCTCTCCCCGTCGGACGCGGCCGAGCGGTGGCTCAACAAGCGGTCGGTGTCGCTCTCAGATCAGACCCTCCGCGGTTACGGGTACCGGCTGAAGGTGTTCACCGACTGGGCCGAGGCGCAGGGGATCGACTCGATGCAGGATCTGACCCCGTGGCTCGTTGACGAGTTCGACGCCAAGCGCAAGGGTGACGATCTCGCACCCATCTCCCTTCGGAACCACCAGCAGACCGTCCGCGACTGGTTGGAGTGGGCCTCAGACGTGGGGATCGCCCCCGACGGCGTCGCCGCGGCGATCGAAGTGCCCGACGTGGACCGGTCCGACCACGTCTCGGACGTGACGCTCGATCAAGACGCCGCCAAGGCGCTGATCGGGCAGTTCCGCGACGGCTCCGACCGGGCGAGTAAGCACCATGTGACGCTCGAACTACTGTGGTTCATCGGGTGTCGCATGGGCGGCCTGCGCGCTCTTGACCTGGGCGACGTTGACCGCGACGCCGGCGTGTTCGAGTTCCGGCACCGGCCGGAAACGGGGACGCCGTTGAAGAAGGCCGAGCAGGGCGAGCGTGACGTAGGCGTAACCGAGGGGACGATGGCCATCGTCGGCGAGTGGATCGACCACCACCGGCCCGACGTTCGTGATGACCACGGCCGTTCGCCCCTGCTCGTGACGCCGTTCGGCCGCGTCGTCACGTCCACACTCCGCGACTGGTGCTACTTCGCGACGGTCCCCTGTCGGCATCAGTCGTGCCCGCACGGGGAGGAGTGCCCCTCCTGTGAGTGGTACGCCTCGACCGGCGCTCGGGAGTGCCCCAGTTCCCGGTCGCCCCACCAGGTGCGTTCAGGGTCGATCACGTGGCAGCGGAACCGCGGTATGGACGCCGAGGTCGTCGGCCGTCGGGTCAATGCCTCGGTTCGAGTGATCAACCAGCACTACGATCTGCCGACGAAGCGAGAAGAGTTCGAGCAGCGTGGTCGCCCGCACGTCAGTAAGCTGTCGTTCGACACGGAGGACGAAGCATGATCCAGACGACTCAAACCCGCCCCAACCCATTCGTTTTCGACACGGAGAATCACGGAGTACCAGCATAGCCGCCGACACGACAGTCTCGCTGCCGCATCGTCCGAAGCGGTCGACGACCGTGAGCGCTACTCGATCCCGTATTCGTGACCGAGGACGAGCGCCGCCGCGTTCGCGAGCAGGAGCCCGACGACGACGAGCAGTCGGCCGGGGTCGACGCCGCCCACCAGCAGGGGGATGTACGCGAACGGGAGCCCGATCGCCGCGTAGAACGCGGCCGCGCGGAGGGGAGCCGCGGCACCGTCGCCGAGGGTGTCGACGACGTTACGAAGGCTGCTCGCGGTCGGCACCGCCTCCCGGAGCGAGGAGACGGACGGGAAGGGGGTGGAGGGGGACATCGGTCCCAATATATCGGCCCATCACAAATAGTATGCCGAGCATTCGAGACCGTTCGAACGTTTCACCGTCGAGTTATTCGCCGGATCACACGTTTTACGACGGGGCGAACGCTCCGAAGAACGTTCATCGCGGTCGCAGAATCTTTGTCACACGTCCTCGTTCCCGGTTCGAACGCACCGACGGCTCTCGGTCGACTCACCGAGTGTCCCCGACCCCCGGTGCGTCAGCGGTCCTCCGGCCCGGTCGGCGCCGCCGAGCCGTCCCCCTCGTCGGAGTTCCGGGCGCCGTCCGGCATGCCGGCCATGCCGCCCATCGCGGTGCCGACGTCCTCGGGGTCGAGGTCGACGTCGTAGTCCTCGTCGGCGTGCAGGTGACACGAGACGGCGTGCGTCTCGCCCGTCAGGATCGGCTCCTCCTCCTCGCAGGGGGAGGTGAAGGCGTCGCGGAGGCGGTCGGCGGCCTCCCCCTCGCGCCCGTTGACGAGTATCTCCAGGGCGTCCTCGACGGTGTCCATCGTCGCGCCGGTCAGCCCGTGGAGGTCGAACTCCTCGCGCAGCGTCTCCTTGAACGCCACCGGGTCCCGCTCGAACTCGTCGTCGCCCGCGTGCTCGCTGGCGAGCGTCTCCCACACCGACTCCGCGGAGAACCCCTCCCGTTCGAGCCGATCGCGGAGGTCCATCACGCCGCGGTACTGCTCCTGCGGGATGTCGATCGTCGGCGGCTGGATCACCTCCGGACAGCGCGTCCGGAAGTGACAGCCCGAGGGTGGGTCACGCGGCGAGGGGACGTCCCCCGAGAGGGCGTCGACGCGGCGTCCCTGCTCCTCGACGGACGCGCGCGGCACCGCCTCCAGCAGCGCCTCGGTGTAGGGGTGTTTCGGCGACTCGAAGATCGCGTCCGTCGGCCCCGACTCGACGATCTCGCCGAGGTACATCACGGCGACCCGGTCGCAGATGTGGCGGACGACGCTGAGGTCGTGTGCGATGAACAGGTACGTCAGCCCGAACTCCTCCTGGAGGTCCCCGAGGAGATTGAGGATCTGCGCCTGCACGCTCACGTCGAGCGCCGACACCGGCTCGTCGAGCACGACGAACTCCGGGTCGAGCGCGAGCGCCCGTGCGATGCCGACGCGCTGGCGCTGCCCGCCCGAGAACTCGTGGGGGTAGCGGTCGATCTGGTCGGCCGACAGCCCGACGCGCTCCAGCAGCTCCGCCGCCCGGTCGCGGCGCCACTCCCGCTTCGAGCGGCCGTCCGCCGGCGGGTCGGCCGGCTCGTCGTGGATCGCCAGCCCCTCGATGACGATGTCGCCGACGGTCATCCGCGGGTCGAGGCTGGAGAACGGGTCCTGGAAGACGATGCCCGCGCGCCTGCGAAAGCGCGTCAGCTCCTCGTCGCTCATCGCCATGACGTCCTCGCCGTCGAACTCGACGGTGCCGTCCGTCGCCTCGCGGAGCCGCAGCAGCGTCTCGCCGGCCGTCGACTTCCCGCAGCCGGACTCGCCGACGACGCCCAGCGTCTCGCCGCGGCGCACGTCGAGGTCGACCCCGTCGACCGCCTTCACGCTCGTCGGCTCCCGCCCGAGCAGCCGGTCCAGCAGCGAGTCGTCCTCGTAGTAGTACTTCCGGAGGCCGCGGACCCGCACCAGCGGCTCGTCGGGCGCCCCCCCGCCCCCGCTTCTGGCCTCCCGTCGGCCGACCGTCTCGACGGGCGCGCCGTCGTCGGCGTCAGTCATCGTCGCGCACCCCCGCGTTGCGGGCGAAGTGGTCGGCCGGCAGCGCGTCCCCGTCCGCGTACTCGCGCTCGGCGAGCACGCACCGGGCCGCGTGCCCCTCCGTCCCCGGGTCGACGCCGTACTCGGGGATCGGCTGCAGGCAGTCCGTCATCGCCTTCGGACAGCGGTCGGCGAAGTAACAGCGGTCCCCCATCTCCTCGTCGAGCAGCGAGGGGACGTTCCCCTCGATGGGGTTGAGCCGCGGGGCGGGGTCGTCGAGGTCGGGGATCGAGCCGAGCAGCCCCCGCGTGTACGGGTGGACCGGGTCGTCGAACACGTCCGACAGCGTGCCGCGCTCAACGATCCGGCCCGCGTACATCACGCCGACCCGGTTGCACATCCGCGCGATGACGCCCAGGTCGTGAGTGATCAATACGACGGAGGTGTCCTGCTCCTCCTGCAGGTCGCGCAGGAGGTTGAGGATCTGCGCCTGGATCGTCACGTCCAGCGCGGTCGTGGGCTCGTCGGCGACGAGCACGTCCGGCTCGCCGGCCAGCGCCTGCGCGATCATCGCGCGCTGGAGCATCCCGCCAGAGAACTGGTGGGGGTACTCCTCGGCGCGGTCGGCGGGGTCGGGGATGCCGACCTGTTCGAGCAGTTCGACGGCGCGGGCGTGGCTCGACTCGGAGGTGAAGCTCCGATTCGGCACCGCCGCGTCGACGAGGAGCCGCCCCAGCCCGTACCCCTGCGTCCGGGAGCGAGTCCGGCGCGGGTTCGCGCGGGCGCGCCGCTGCACCTCGACGGCCTCGGCGATCTGCTCGCCGACCGTCACGGAGGGGTTCAGCGACGACATCGGGTCCTGGAACACCGTCGAGAACGCCGGACCGCGCAGCGACCGCCGCACCCCCTCCGGGAGGCGCCGCGTGTCGACGAACTCGCCGTCGACGGCGTCGGGGCGGTCCCCGCGGAACTCGTCGGCGAGGTCGGCGTCGCGGTACCACACCTCGCCGCCGGTGATCCGCCCGGGCGAGTCGATCAGGTCGATGAGCGACAGCGCGGTCACGGACTTCCCGGAACCCGACTCGCCTACGATGCCGAACACCTCCCCGTCGCGGACCGAGAAGTCGACGGACTCGACGGCGTTGACCTGCCCCTCCTCGGTGAAAAAGCGGGTCGAGAGGTCGCGGACCCTGAGCACGTCGTCCGCGTGGCCGTCGGGGGCGCCGCGACGCCGCGTCGCGTGGTCGCCGGCGGACGCCTCCGTCGGGGCGGACGAGTCGCTCATCTACACACCCCCCTCCCCCTCGATGCCGGGGTCGAGCGCGTCGCGGAGCCAGTCGCCCAGCAGGTTCACGCCGATGACCGACAGCATGATCGCGAGCCCGGGGACCGTCGCGATCCACCACTGGCCCGAGGAGATGTAGTCGCGCCCCTGCGCGATGTCGAACCCCCACGACAGCGTCGTGCCGGAGAAGCCCAGGAACGACAGCGACGACTCCAGCAGGATGATCGCCGCCACCTGGACCGTCCCCAGCACGATGATCGGCGTGATCGCGTTCGGGAGGACGTGCCGACGGATGACCCGTCCGTGGCTCGCGCCGAGCGCGCGCGAGGCCTTCACGTACTCCTGGTCGCGCAGGGACAACGCCTCCCCGCGGGCGATCCGCGCGAACCACACCCAGTTCACCAGCCCGACGACGATGATCACCGTCCCCGGCAGGGTGAACCGCTCGGGCATGTCCGAGACCAGTCCGGCGACGACGAACGGGTCCGGGACGGGGACCGCGACGCGACCCCACAGTCCGATCAGCGCGATCGCCAGCACGAGCGACGGGAACGCGAGGCTCACGTCGGCAAAGCGCATCAGCCCGTCGTCGAGCTTCCCGCGGTAGTACCCGGCGATCAGCCCCACAGGCACGCCGACCAGCGCCGCGAACAGCGTCCCGAGCACGCCGACCGCCAGCGACGTCCGGGCGCCGTACACGACCCGCGAGAGCATGTCGCGGCCGAGGCCGTCGGTGCCCAGCGGGTGGGCGGCGTCGGCCTCCACCCGCTCTTGAACGGTTCTGGTCACCACCTCGCCGTCCTCCATCTCGGAGGTCGTCGTCTCCTTCGTCTCGGTGAACCCGAGCGGCGGGAGCTGGGACTCCCCCAGGTTCTGCGCGGTCGGGTTGTGCGGCGCGACGAACGGGGCGAACACGGCGACGAGCACGACGCCGACGACGAGTACGAGCCCCAGCTTCGCGAGCGCGCTCGTGCGGAACTCCGATTTCAGGTTCCGGATGACACGTTCGGAGACCATTACTCGTACGCCACCCGCGGGTCGAGATACGCGTATACCATGTCTACGAGGATGTTCACGAGGACGAAGCTGACGCCGATGACGATGAGGCTTCCCTGTAGCAGGGGCCAGTCGCGGAGGTTGATGCTCCGGATGACCAGCGTCCCGAGTCCGGGCCAGGAGAACACCGCCTCGGTGATGACGGCCCCGCCGATCAGCGTCCCCAACTGCAGCCCCAGCACCGTGACGACTGGGGTGAGGGTGTTCCGCAGCGCGTGTTTGTAGCGGACGAGCGTCTCGGGGAGGCCCTTCGCGCGCGTCGCCCGGACGTACGGCTTCCCCAGCTCGTCGAGCATCCCCGAGCGGGTGAGCCGCGTGATCAGCGCCGTGAAGTACGTCCCGAGGGCGATCGCCGGGAGCGTGATGTACGACAGCCAGCCCAGGAGGGTGTCGAGGAACGGCTCCGGCCCGACCGTCGACAGCACCACGTCGCCGACGTCGACGCTCCGGCCGCTCGTCTTGAACACCCCGAACTCCACGGCGAGGATCAGGATCATCATGATCCCCAGCCAGAAGTTGGGCGTGCTGATCCCGAACAGCGAGAACAGGGTCGCGCCGTAGTCGACCGGCTGGTTCCGGCGGGTCGCGCTGATCACGCCCAGCGGGATCGACAGCACGATGGCGACGACGGTGGCGGCGACGGCCAGTTCGACGGTCGCGGGGATCTTCGAGGCCACCAGCGGCGTGACCGCCTGCCCCCGGACGTACGAAAAACCCATGTCGCCCTGGATCAGGTCGAACAGGTACTGCCCGTACTGCACGTACAGCGGCTGGTCGAGCCCGAGTTCGGCGGCGATCGCCCGCCGGGTCTCCTGGTCGGCGTCCAGCGGGGCGACGGCGTTGATCGGGCTCCCGGGCGTGACGAACCGCAGCGCGAACACGACGGTGATGACGCCCCAGACGACGCCGATCCCCTGGAGAGTTCTTTTGATCGCGAATCGACCGAGTGACATTGATCGGGTGGGCCTCCGTGCCGGGTTAGCTGCGGGTGACGGTGTCGACGTCGATGAACTCGTCGTTTCGGGGCTGCCACTCGATCCCGTCGGAGACGCCGTACACGCTGAACTGCTGGTGCATGAACACCCACGGCGCGAGGTCGCGGATGAACGCGTTGGCCTCCTGGAGGATCGACTCCCGCTCGTCGGGGTCGGCCGTGTTCTGTGCCTCCGTCATGAAGGAGTCGACCTGGTCGTTTTTCAGCATCGTCAACGCGCCGCTTGAGGCCAGCAGCGGGATGATCGTCTGGGAGGCGTCGAACTCGCCGTTGCCCCAGCCGAGCAGGTTGAAGTGCGGCTTGTCCTCGATGTTCCCGGTGGTGAGGTCCTGCACCAGCGAGGAGAACTCCCGCTGCTCGACCTCACAGCTGACGTTCGACAGCGAGTCGATCTGGCTGGCGGCCGCCTGCGCGATCTCCACGTCCTTCAGGTAGCGGCCGATCGGCGTCTCCAGGGTGATCTCCGCGCCGGCGAAGCCGGACTCCTCGACCAGCCGCTCGGCCTCGTCGGGGTCGTGGGGGTACGGCTCGACGTCGGGGTTGTGACCGGTGAACGCCTCCAGCGTCGGCTGCCCGGTGGGCGCGCCGAACCCGTTGAGCACGTTCTCGATGATCCCCTCGAGATCCACGGCGTAGTTGAGCGCCTGCCGGAACTGCTGGTTCGAGAACGGCTCCACGTCGTAGCGCATCTGGAGGAAGATGATCCGCGTGCTCGGCACCGGGTTGACCGACGCGACGTCGGACTCCTCGACCCGGGACACCTCCTGGGGCGGAACGTTCGTGACGACGTCCGTCTCCTCGGCGAGCAGCCGGTTGACCCGCGTGCTCGACTCGCTGGAGGCGCTGAGCGTCACCTCCTCGACCTCGGCCGTCTCCCCCCAGTAGTCCGCGTACCGCTCGAAGGTGACCTCGTTGCCGGAGTCGTACTCGGAGAGCTGGAACGGCCCCGTGCCGTTGGTGTTCTGGTTGATGTAGTCGGAGTCGTTCTCCTCGATCCAGGACTGCTGGACGATCTCCCCGTTCGTGGCGAACAGCTGGAACACGATCGGGTTGAGCCCGTCGAAGCTGACGGTGACCTCGCCGTCGCCGGCCTCGACCTCGCTCACGACGCCGAGGTCGTTCACCTGCGGGCTGGCGATGCCGACGTCGTCGAACACGATCCGGCGGACGCTGTACGCGGCGTCCTCGGCGGTGACCTCGTCGCCGTTGTGGAAGGTGACGCCGTCGCGCAGCGTGAACCGGGCGACGCCCGGCTCGACGCGCTCCCAGTCGGTCGCGAGGCTCTCGACGATCCCGCCCTCCTTGTCGCGGTCCATCAGCCCCTCGTACGCCTGGCCGACGATGATCTCCGTGTTCGTCTCCGCGTGGTCCTGCGGGTCGAGTCCGGAGTCCATCTGACCCATCGTGACGCCGACGGAGAACGACCCGTCCGTGCTCCCCTCGGTGTCGGTGGTCATCTCGGTGCCGTCGCCCTCGCCGCCCGACTCGGTCGAGGTCTCTGTGTCGCCGGAGCCGCCGTCCGTACACCCGGCGAGCGCGACCGCCGCGGCCGACGATCCCGCCGCCTGAAGGAACCGCCGTCTGGTCGTGTCCTCGTGTGACATGCCCGGAAGGTTGGCGGACGCCCCCTTATATGCTGGGGTACGACCGGCGGACGGATCGCCGGCCGAACCGCCCGCCGGTCGGCCCGCTCCGACCCGGCGCCCGCGGTTGGCCCGGGAACGCGCTCGCGCCGGACGCTCCCCCGTCTCGGGGACGCTACCCCTCGTCGACGGCCTCGCCCTGCGCGTCGACGACAGCGACGCCCGCGAGGTTGACGATGTCTTTCACCTCGTCGCCGCGCTGTATCACGTGGACCGGCTCGTCCATGCCGACGAGCATCGGACCGATCGCCTCCGCGCCGCCCAGCCGCTGGAGCAGCTTGTAGCCGATGTTGCCGGCCTCCAGGCTCGGGAACACGAGGACGTTCGCCGGGCCGTCGAGCGCGGAGAACTCGTAGGTGTCGTCGAGGATCTCCTCGACGACGGCGGTGTCGGCCTGCATCTCGCCGTCGACGGCGAAGTCCACCTCGGGGTCGTCGTGGAGGCGACGCACCGCCTCGCGCGGCTTCCGGGTGCCCTCGTCGGTGACGGAGCCGAAGTTGGAGTACGACAGCATCGCCGCCCGCGGCTCGATGTTGAACCGCCGGGCGAGCGTCGCGGTGTGTCTGGTCACCTCCGCGAGCACCTCGGCGTCCGGCTCCTGGTTCACCGTCGTGTCGGCGCAGAACACGACGCGGTTGTTGAACGTCAGCATGTAGACGCCGGCGACGTGCTCGGCGTCCTCGGCCGTCCCGATCACCTGTAGCGGCGGCCGGAGCGCGCTCGGGTAGTGGTGGGTCAGCCCCGTCAGCAGGGCGTCGGCGTCGTCCTGCTCCACCATCACGCTCCCGAGGTAGTTCGTGTCCCGCCGGATCAGCTCGCCGGCCTCCGACCGGGTGATCCCCTTCCGCTTCCGGAGGTCGTGGAGGCGGTCGGCGTACGCCTCTGTCACGTCCGTCTCGGCGGGGTCGACGACGGACGGCTCGTAGTCGAGGCCCAACCGCGACGTGGTCGTCTCGATCGTGTCACGGTCGCCCAACAGCACCGGCTCGGCGATCCCCTGCTCCGCCATCTGGTAGGCCGCGCGGATCATCTTCTCGTCGCTCCCCTCCGCGAGCGCGACCCGCTTGGGCTCCGAGCGCGCCTTGTTGAGCACGACCCGCATCATCTCCCGGCTCTTGCCGAGCCGCGCCTCCAGCTCCTCGGCGTACGGCTCCGCCTCCAGCTCCGTCCGGGCGACGCCCGACTCCATCGCGGCCTCGGCGACGGCGGGCGCGATCTCGAACAGCACGCGGGGATCCAGCGGCTTCGGGATGACGTACTCCGGGCCGAACTGCAGCGGCTGGTCGCCGTACGCCTTCACGACGGCGTCGGGCACGTCCTTCCGGGCGAGCTCCGCCAGCGCCTCCGCGGCGGCGCGTTTCATCTCCTCGTTGATGCCGGTCGCGCGCACGTCGAGCGCGCCGCGGAACAGGAACGGGAACCCCAGCACGTTGTTCACCTGGTTGGGGCAGTCCGACCGGCCGGTCCCCATGATGACGGTGTCGTCGCGGGCCTCCTTCGCGTCCTCGTAGGCGATCTCCGGGTCCGGGTTCGCCATCGCGAAGATGATCGGGTCCTCGGCCATCGACCGCACCATCTCCTCGCTCACGATGTCGCCGATCGAGAGGCCGACGAACACGTCCGCGCCCTCCATCGCCGACGCGAGGTCGCCCCCGTCGACCTCGCTGGCGAACTGCGCCTTGTAGTCGTTGACGTCGCCCTCGGCCGCCCGCTCCTCGGTGATGATCCCCGAGGAGTCACACATCGTGATGTTGTTCGGGTCCGCGCCCAACTCGACGTAGAACTCCGCGGTGGCGATTGCGGACGCGCCCGCGCCCGAGAAGACGATGCCCAGCTCCGAGAGCTCCTTGTCGACGATGTCGGCGGCGTTGATCAGCCCCGCCCCGGAGATGATCGCCGTGCCGTGCTGGTCGTCGTGGAAGACGGGGATGTCCATCTCCTCGCGGAGCGTCTCCTCGATCTCGAAGCACTCCGGCGCCTTGATGTCCTCCAGGTTGATCCCGCCGAAGGTCGGCTCCATCGCCGACACCGAGCGGACGATCTCCTCGGGGTCGTCCTCGTCGAGCTCGATGTCGAACACGTCGATGTCGGCGAAGCGCTTGAACAGCACCCCCTTCCCCTCCATCACCGGCTTGGACGCCTGCGCGCCGATGTCGCCGAGACCGAGCACGGCCGAGCCGTTGGAGACGACCCCGACCATGTTCCCCTTCGCGGTGTACTCGAACGCACGGTCCCCGTCGGCGGAGATGTCCCGACACGGCGCCGCGACGCCCGGCGAGTACGCCAGCGAGAGGTCCCGCTGGGTGTTCGTCGGCTTCGTCGTCGAGATCTCGAGCTTGCCGGGAGGGTCCGTTCGATGGTACTCCCGTGCGTCGTCGTCCAGTCCCATACCGATGCGACCGGCGGGCCGGGCAAAAAGCTACCGAGCGGAGGGGTCGATCCTTCCCGGAGATCCCGACGGCGTCACGGAAACCGTGACCGGATCCGGCCGCGTCGTCGCTCGGCTCCGAGCGGTCGGCCGGCGTCCCTGCCGGACGCTACCGGCGGCCGTCGCGATCCTCCTCGCCGTCGGTCTCCCACACGTCGGTGGCCGGGACGAACCCGCCGAAGTCGTCGTCCGTGTCCCGCCCGTCGTCGCCGTCAATGTCCCCGCCGTCGTCGCGCCCGTCGTCTCCGCCGGTGTCTCCGCTGTCGTCGCGCCCGTCGTCACCGTCACCGACGTCCCGGCCCTCGGTCGCGTCCGGCTCGTTCCGGTAGCGGGATATGAGGCCGAGCGCGTTCGAGAAGCGGCACAGCGAGGCGATCTCGTACGACCGGGAGAACGTCGTCGTCAACACCCGGACCGGGAGGAGGACGCCCAGCAGGAACAGCGGGATCCCAACGATCGCGGCCGCCACCCCGCCGGCGCCCAGCCCCGTGCCGGTGCCGAGGCCGCCGCCGACGGCCGCGCCGACCGCGAGTCCGACGACGCCGGCGACCACCGCGACCAGCAGCAGGCCCAACAGCGTCAACACCGTCGAGACGATGGAGACGCCGATGCCGACGAGCGCGTGCATGAGCAGGTAGACGAGCGTCTGCCACGGCTGCCCCCGCAGCAGCGGCCAGACCCGCCGCCAGTTGTCGACGACGCCGCCGCCGTCGGCGACCATCGACGCGACGACGAACTCGCGGGTGAACCGGGCGACCAGCACGTACACGAGGAGGTACACCGCCACGGCGATCGCCAGCGCCGCCGCCACCCCCGGACTCTCGAGAACGCGATCCGGCGAGGCGCCCGTGAGCAGCGCCGCGGCGACCAGCGCCGCCGGCGGCACGACGAACGCCGCGGCCAGCCCGATCTGGAAGCCGAGATACCGGAGCCCGTTGACGAGATGCGTCCGGAGGTCCCGGAGGAGTCGGACGTCGTCGCGGGCGATGGCGTCGACCAGCACGAACTCGAACAGCGGCGAGAGGAGGACGGAGCCGACGACCAGCAGCGCGACGCCCGCGGCGACCGCCAGGCCGAGCGCGCCGACCGCCCCGGGGCGCGTCACGGTCTGAAGTGGGACGGACCCGACGACCGCCGACGCGCCGGGCGAGAGGCCGCTCCCGAGGAGCGCGGGGACCGCGGGAGCGGCGGCGAGTGGCGCGGCGAACGAGGGGGCGATCGCGGACGCCGGGCCGGGGTCGCCGGGAACGCCGGCGGGCCCGGCTATCCGCGCCGCGATATTGCCCGCGTTGCCGAGGAGCTGGCCACCCCCGCCGACGAAGACGCTCACGACCGCGATCCGGACCCAGCGTCCGAGGCTGGCGGGGAAGAGGAACTCCCGGGTCGCGTCGATAGCGTCGTCGACGGCCTCGACGCCGTGCCAGGACATACCCCCATCTCAAAGTCGTGGTGTATGAAGCTTGGTCTTTCAGTCCGGGGACAGGTCGAGGCTACGGACGCAGGACCGACGGCCGCTCCAGGGCGAGGCCGCCGGCCTCGACGGCGTCCGTCGGCCACCGGCCGGAGTCAGTCAGCACCTCCACGTCCCCGTCGGCGACGTAGGCGGTGTCCTCGCTTTTGGCGCCCTGCACCGTCGGGTTCCACGCGTACGCCGTCTCGCCCGTCACGGGGACGCCGCTGTCGGGCGTCGCGAACCACTCCCTGCCCGCGTAGCCGGTGGCGCCGCCCTGGTGGTGTTCGCGCCACTCGCCCTCGAACCCCTCGTCGGCGTACCCCGCCCGGATCTCGTCGAACACGTCCGCCGCGGTGCCGTCGTCGGCGTCGGCGGCCGTCCGGGTCGCCGCCAGCGCCCGCGTCTCCACGCGCTGTGCGGCCCGGTGGCGCGAGTCGAGCCACTCGGGCGGGTCGAACGCGACGGTCCGCGTGCAGGAGGCGTGGAGCCCGCCCCGGCGCGCGGTGACGACGACGAGGGCGTAGCCGCCGAGGGCGGCGTCGGTCGGCGTCGGGTGTCGGTACTCCGGGGCGCGCTCGCCGCCGCCGACGAGCACGACCGGCGTCTCGACGCCGCGGGAGGCAAGCGAGATGCGGATCCCGGCGGCGACCTCGTGTTCGGTGTCGCCCGGCTGGAGCTCCCGACACACCGACTCCGTCGCGAGCGGGCCGCGGCGGGCGTCGGCGAGCGCGCGGCGACCGAGGCCGCCAGATCCGCCTCGTACCAGTCGTCGGCCGTCACCGACATCGACAGCTCCGGGGGAAGCTCCTCGGCCGCGAGGCGCTCGGCCTCGATGTCGTTCGTGACGACCGTCCATTCCCCGTCGCCCAGATAGCCCGCCGCGGCGTCGCCGACGTCGGCGGCGGCGTCGACCCGGTTCGACCCCCCGGTGAGCCACGCGAACGCGTTCGGGCGCGCGAACCAGACCGCCTCGTGCCCCTCCGCCGCGAGGAACCGCTCCAGCCGCGCCTCACGCTCGTCGATATCGACCATACCCGCCGGTCCGGACGGCCGGGCTTCAATCCCGCGGCCGCGGCCGCGGTCGTGGTCCGCCGGGCGACTCGGCGGACGCGCGCGACGGCGCCGGCGTCCGGACCGAACCCCTAAAGAGGGGATACCCGAAACCCACGAGGTAATGATGACGACGCTTGGGAGCGCGAGCGCGCCCCCCGGGGAGCTCGACACGGGTCGCCTGGAGGTGGGCGAGACGCGGGACGGCTCCACCGTCGGGCTGCCGGTCGCGGTGCTGAACGGCGCGGAGGACGGCAAGACGCTGTACCTGCAGGCCGTCAGCGACGGCGACGAGCTCAACGGCCTCGGCGTGATCAGCCGGCTCGTCCCGCAGCTCGACCCCGCGGAGCTGGCGGGCCGGATCCTCGTCGTCGGCGTGGTCAACTACCACGCGTTCCAGGTCGCCGAGCACCGCAACCCGATCGACGACACGAAGATGAACCGCGCGTACCCCGGGGACGCGAACGGCACCTCCTCCGAGCGCATCGCCGCGGCCACGTTCGAGGCGGCCAAGCGGGCCGACCTCGTCGTCGACCTCCACCAGGGGTCGACCTCCCGGATGATCGACGAGGTACGTGTGCGCTGTGGCCCCCGCCACCGGCTCCACCGGGAGTGTCTCGAGCTCGCGAAGGTGTTCGGCACCGGCTACGTCCTCGACCAGAAGGGACCGGACGGACAGCTCGCCCGCGCGGCCCCCGACGAGGGGATCCCGACGATCGACCCGGAGCTGGGCGGCTCCGTCGGCTGGGACGAGCGGTCGATCCGGATCGGCGTCGAGGGCATATCGCGCGTCCTCCGCTACTACGGCTTCGTCGACGGCGACGTGGATCGGGAGCTACAGACCCGCGCGTCGGGGTTCGACCAGTACGGCTCGCCCGCCGGCGGGCTGGTCAGCTTCCGGCAGGAACTTGGCGATCGCGTCTCCCGCGGCGACACCCTGTTCGAGGTGACCGACACGTTCGGTCAGTCGAAGGGCCGCGTCACCGCCGACAGCGACGGACTGTTCTGGCGCTCCCGCCGGCTCCCGCAGGTCGCCACCGGCGAGTACGTCTGCTCGGTCGGGACCGACGTCGACGAGTTCTGACCGCGCGCCGGACGAGCCCGCTCGACTCGCGGCCCGACCAGTCGACTCCTGCCGTCACTCGGCTCACAGACCCGTCGACCGACGCCCGTCGCCGCTTCGCCCGTGGCCCCACCAGTCGGCTCCCGCCGCTCGGGTAATCGATGCGTACTGACACCACTGGGGCCTCGATACGGCTCCGTCCCGGTTCCTATTGACGGAAGGATGAACGTATCCGGAACGTTCCCTGCGTGCAGCCGTCGAGGAACGGGAACGAACCGTGAGCGACTGGAAAACAGCTTCATAATCCAGTCTCGGTAAGGAGATCCTATACGGAGCAAGCGCCCACGGATGTCTCTGAAACCGAAGTTACCGACGGGGGAGCAGGCCATCGACCAGGTCGCGGGGATCACCGGGTTCGGGTGGTCGGCCTCGCTGCTGGGCTATCTGAGCGCGGCGGTCGGCAACGGCGTCCCGCTCGTTACGAGCCCGCAGTCGCTGCTGTACCTCGGCGGCGTCTGTTTCGTGACGACGCTCGGGCTCGACCGGCTCAAGCGCGACGACTCGGAGGAGTCCGAGCAAGAGTCGCCGTAGCCGGCACTCCGTCAGGCCGGTGACTCGACGGCCGGCGGAGCCGGTCGCGCGCTCGCCCTATGGCACCGCGCAACCGTCACCTACTGGTCGCTCGCGCCCGGCGGCGGACGTGTGACCGCTCCACCGCTCCGCTGCCGCGACTGCGGCGCCGCCTACGCCGACCGCTGGCGCTGCGAGTGCGGCCACCCGCTCGACTACGCCGACCGACCGCTTCCCGACGGCCCCGCGCCCGACCCCGCCGCGTTCGACGTTCGCGACAGGCTCGCCTCATTCTCGGCGTTCCTCCCGGAGGCGCCCCGCGTCACGCTCGGCGAGGGGATGACCCCCCTCGTCGACGCGGACGGGTGGGACGCACAGTTCAAACTGGAGTACGTGCTCCCCACCGGCTCGTTCAAGGACCGCGGCGCGGCGACGACCGTCTCCCGGGCGGCGGTCCTCGGCGTCGACACGCTCGTCGAGGACTCCTCGGGCAACGCCGGCGCGGCGATCGCGACGTACGCCGCCCGGGCCGGCATCGACGCCGAGATCTACGTCCCCGCGTCGGTGAAGGACTCGAAGCTCCGTGCCATCCGGCGGGCGGGCGCGACGCCCGTGCGGACCGAGGGGCCGCGACGGGCAACGACCGACGCCTGCGTCGAGGCGGTGGAGTCCGGCGCCGGCTGGTACGCCAGCCACGCGTGGAACCCGGCGTTCCTCGCGGGGACGGCCACCGTCGCCTACGAGACGGCGCTCCGGCGCGACTGGACGGCGCCGGACGCGATGGTGCTCCCGCTGGGCCACGGCACCCTCTTTCTCGGCGCCTACCGCGGCTTCCGCGCGCTCCGTGACGCCGGCTGGATCGACTCGATGCCGCGCCTGTTGGGCGCGCAGGCCGCCGGGTACGCCCCGATCGTCGCGGCGCTCCACGGCGAGGCGGCCGCTGCCGGCGACAACGACGCGGCCGACGGCATTCAGATACCGCGACCGGCTCGACGGGACCAGATCCTCGCGGCCGTCGACGCCACCGACGGCGACGCGATCGCGCTCGACGCCGCGGCCGTCGAGTCGACGCTGGCGGACCTGCACGCGGCGGGCTTCTACACGGAGCCGACCTGTGCCGTCGCGCCCGCGGCGCTGGAGGAGTACCGCGAACGGGGCGTCCTCGACGCGGACGACGACGTGGTCGTGCCGCTGACCGGGAGCGGGCTGAAGACGTGACCGCCGCCGCCGTCACCGCTCGGGGTGGGTCGGCGCGTCGAATCCGCCGCGCACGAGCGGCTTGCTGATGTGACGGCGAGCACAGGGGGGCACCTCGTACCAGCCGGGTTCGAGGACCCGGTCCAGCGGCGCCTCGACCCGCCCCGGCTCGCCCGTCCCGCAGTTGCGACAGCGATACCCCTGGTCGACGCCGGCCGACTCCATCGACCGCCCGCAGTCCGGGCAGTCGGGGACGACCCGCTCGGTTCGGACGAGATCGCGGACAGCAAACTTCTCCAGCTTCAGCGTCCCGTCGGCCACCTCGCCGCAGACGGTGAGCCGGTCGCCGACGCGGAGCGCGCGCACCCGGTCGCGGAACCGCTTCGTCGGCTCGAAGGCGACGCAGGTGAGGGCGTCGCCGCTCGGCGGGGCGTCGTCCGCCGTCGCCGAGGGGGTGTCCGCCGTCGCCGAGGGGTCGCACACGGCGAGAAAGACGTGGCCGCCGCGGCGTGTCTCCGGGTCGGCCGCGACCGCGCAGTCGACGCGGTAGGCCCGGCCGTCGCGCAGGTCGCCGAGGTCGCCGTCGCGGAGGTGGGCGTCGGTGCCCTGATTGGTGTGAAACAGCGCCGACCGCTCGACGGGCTCGGCCTCGATCCCCTCGGCGACCGCCGCGACCGCGGCCGGGTCGTCGCCGCGGATCCCGTGGAGGATCGGGCCGGGCGCGCTCGGGACGCACACCGCCTCGCTCTCCCCGCGGTCGACGGTGTCCCACGCCCGGGGGTAGGCGTCGTCGGCGGCCGCGAGGACGCTCGCCTCGTCGACCTCGCGGGGGGTGCCGCAGCGGTCGAACTCCCGATAGGAGATCAGCTCGCGGGTCCAGTCGTCGAACGCCCGCCAGGCCCCGACGGCCGCGAGCGCGCCGATCCGCCCGCGGCCGACGACCGCCCCCTCGCCCCCGCCTCCGTTTCCGTCGTCCGGGACGGCGCCGGCCGGCGTCCCGTCGTCGTCGACGCCACCCCCCCACCCGCGGGTCTCGAAGCCGGCGTCGGCCGCGAGCGCGAGCGCGTCGTCGAGGTCGTGGAACCCGCGGACGGCGGCCGCCGAGAACGCGGCGACCGCGTCCGGGATGTCGCCGGCCTCGCAGTCGGCGACGACGACGCCCGGGGAGGTGCGCGGGTCGGTCCCGACCGCGTACGACTCCACGAGGTCGCTCGCGAGCGCCATCGCCGTTCCGGGATCGATGTCGGCGTGGAGCGCGAGCGCGGCGTTCCCGCGGGTCTTGTGCACCACCGCGGGATTGAGCCTGACGAGCAGGCGCCGCCGGACGGCGCCGCCGGCGTCGACGACCGCCTCCGCGAGCAGGGCGGCGAGGTAGGTGCTGCACATCCCCGCGGTCCGGGAGTCGGTGTCGTCGAGGCCGATGACCGTCACGGCGGGTGCGAGACGGGCGCCGGTGTTGTGCCTTTCGCGTCCGATCGAACGGTTTAGGTCTACCGGCGAGGAGGACCGACCGCCCGACACCGCCCCGGGATCTGTCGGGCGGCCCGCCACAATCCATATATGTCCTGAGTAGCCTATATACGATCATGTCCCGGAAGGCGCTGGTCGGGAACGTCACCGCGATGCTCGCGGACGCGGAGTTCCTCGTCAGCGAGCGCTGTGCGGTCCGGCCCAAGAGCTTCGACGTGGCCGCCCGGCGCGGCGAGGACCTCATGCTGGTGAAGGTCCTCGGCAACGTCGACGCCTTCGACCGCGCGACCGGCGCGGAGATGCGTCGCCTCGGGGGGTACCTCTCGGCGACGCCGATCCTCGTCGGGATGCGCACGCGCGACGAGGACCTCAAGCCGGGGGTGGTCTACTTCCGCCACGGCGTCCCCGCCATCCACCCGGACACGCTGTACGACCTGGTGATCGAGGAGGTGCCGCCGCTCATCTACGCCGCCCCCGGCGGGCTCTACGTCAACATCGACGGCGACACCGTCGCCGACGAGCGCGAGGAGCGCGGCTGGAGCCTCGGCCGGCTGGCCGAGGAGCTGGGCGTCTCCCGACGCACCGTCGCGAAGTACGAGGGCGGCATGAACGCCTCCGTCGAGGTGGCCGTCCAGCTCGAGGACCTGTTCGACACGCCGTTCTCCGACCCGGTGCGGGTGATGGACGGCGCCGAGGAGGTCCGCGAGGACGAGCCGACGCCGGAGCCGCCGGACGCCGACCCCGACGACGAGCGCGTGTACGCCGTGCTCTCCCGGGCGGGCTTCGCCGTCCACCCCACCCAGCGCGCGCCGTTCACCGCCGTCGGCAAGGCCGAGGCCGGCGCCGAGCCGCGCGTGGAGTTCACGCTCCTCACCGGCCACTCGTCGTTCACCCGGACGGCCGAGAAGCGCGCGAAGCTGATGGGGTCGCTCGGGCGCGTCACCGGCACCCGCGCGGTGTACTTCACGGAGGGCGAGGCCGAGCCCTCCCGGGAGTCGGTCGACGGCACCGCGATCGTCTCGGCGGTCGAGCTCGCCGACGCGGACGACCCCGAGCGCATCCGCGAGCTGATCCGCGAGCGCTCCGACGAGCCCGCGGAGGCGTAGCGGCCCCGACGAGAGGGGGCCGGTTTCACGCGGTTCGGGACCGCCTAATTCTCCCCGTCGACCAGTGAAATCGCCCCGGATAGCCCCGTTCGCTCGCCCGGCGGCGGTCGACGGGGTGTTCCTCGGCGTGTCGTTCGGGTGCCAGCCGTCGCTGGCGGTCGATCGGTGATGAAAGTGCTACCGCGACGGACGTTGCGCCGGAGTTACGCCGCCGCGCCGTCGCCGTACGTCTCCTCCAGGTACTCGACGATGTCGTCGGACTCCGGCATTCCCTCGACGTCGTGCTCCTCGTCGACGAGGACGGGGACGCCCGTCTGTCCCGACACCTCCTCCACCTCCGTGCGCTCGTCGTGGGAGCGCGGGACCATGACCGACTCGTACTCCAGATCCAGTTCCGAGAGCTTCTCCGTCACTTTCGCGCAGTACGGACAGCCTTCCAGCTCGTAAAGGACGAGGTCTGACATCGCATTCGTACTTACGCGCCGTCCCTCTTAAACTCCGTCGGAGTGTGCGCCCGAAACGCGGAGCCGGAACGGGGGCCGAGCCCGCTTCCGCAGTCGATCACGGCGGGACGGTCGCCCGGCGACGACGGCGACCGACTCAGAGGTCGCGAGCGACCATCTCGCCCCAGTGGGTGAAGCCGTGGCGCTCGTAGAACGACCGCGCACGGTCGTTCTCCCGATCCACGTCGAGCACCAGCCGGTCCAGCGGGAGGTCCTGAGCGCGCGCCGTCTCCAGGGCCGCGTCCATCAGGTCGTCGGCGACGCCCGTGCCGCGGTGCTCGGGGCGGACGTACACCTCGTTGAGCACCGCGGCGTCCCAGACGAACGCCAGCGACTCCGGGAGGACGAACACGTAGCCGAGCAGTTCCACGCCTTCGTCCCCTTCCGGTTCCCCCTCCGCGACCGTCACCGTCGCGGCCTGTTCGGCGACGCAGCGGCCGACCCAGTCGAGCCAGCGCCGTCGGTACTCCTCGGTCAGCTTCGCCTCGTACGCCGCCGCCTTCCCGTCACTGCCGGTGCCCGCGCCCAATCCCGTCTCGAAGCCGCGCTTCAGTGCCCAGAGGGCGGCGGCGTCGTCCGGCTCGTACGGTCTGACCGCAACAGGCTGGTCGTCCGCGTCGTCGGTCCGGTCGCTCATACGCGGACGAACGCGGCCGGCGGAATCAACGTCGCGGTCGATACAGCGCTCCCTGCCCGGGGCCACCCGCGACCGGGACCGGGTGTCTACTCCCGTCGAGAGCGGACGAACCGGGCACCGAGGACGCCGACGCTCGTCGCCACCAGCAGGAGCTGCCAGCCCGCCCACACGAGCGGGAAGACGCGCTCGACATCCGCCGGTTCCTCCCCGGGCGAGGGGTCGACGCCGGTCGCGTAGTGGCGCGTCTCCGTCGTCGCGGGCTCGGCCGGCTCCGGGGACGCGAGGTCGACGAACGTCTGGAAGAAGCCGCGCCGGCTCGACAGGCCCGCGCGACCGTTCAGGGTGTAGAACTGGTCGTGGATCGGCCAGAACAGGTTGACGCCGTTGGTGACGTAGTCGAGACCGACGCCGGCGACGGCGAAGCCCGCGAGCGCGACCCAGGCCACGCCGGGCGCGGTCGGACCGAGCCGCCGCCGGAGCCACGACTCCTCGCGGACCCGGGTGTCGACGACGAGCGCCAGCAGCGCCGCCGCCGGGAGCAACACGTTGTGCCCCAGCGACCGGTGGGCGCCGGCGACGACCGTCGAGAGGAAGCTGTCGAGGTCCGGCAGCGCGGTCGCGAGGAGGACGACCGCGACGGCGCGGGCGTCGAACGCCGACGCCCGCAGCAGCGCCGCCGCGATGAGGCCGCCCAGCGCGAGGTGGACCAGCGTCGATGGCACGCACGGGGGGACGGCGCCGGCCGTCATGGCCGTTTCGGCGCTCGCGGCTCCGACACGCTTACCACCGGGTGTGCCGACCTCGGCGTATGGAATCGGGCGGGGACGGCGACGGCGCGCGCGAGGAGCTCGCCCGGCGGATCGCCGGCGAGATCACCCTCTCGGCGGACCCGGGCGCGACGCTGCGGAAGTGGCGCACCGACTTCGGGGTCTCCCAGACGGAGCTGGCCGAGCGGATGGATGTCTCCTCGTCGGTCGTTTCCGACTACGAGAGCGGCCGCCGGGAGTCGCCGGGGATCGGCCTCGTCTCCCGCGTCGTCGAGGGCCTGCTCGACGTCGACGAGTCCCGCGGCGGCTCGCGGATCCGGCAGTACGCCCGCGTCGCCTCGGCGGGCTTCGAGTCGGACATCGTCCGCGACATCCGCGAGTACCCCGCGGCGCTCCCCACCGAGCGCGTGTACGAGGCGCTCGACGCCACGGAGATCACCCCGGGGACCCGCGACACGGTGAACGGCCATACCGTGATCAACTCCATCGAGGCGATCACGTCGCTGTCCTCCGAGGAGTTCTACCGGCTGTACGGCCAGTCGACCGACCGGGCGCTGGTGTTCACCGGCGTCACGCGCGGGGAGTCGCCGCTGGTCGCGCTGCGGGTCGTGACGCCGACGCCGAACGCGGTGGTCCTCCACGGCCTCGACGAGGCCGCCCTCTGGGACCACGCCGCCGCGCTCGCGGGGGGCTCGCGGGGCGGTTGCTCGACCGCCTCCGGTCGCTGTGACCGGCCGCTCGGGGTCGGCGCCTCCCGCGCCTCCTCGACAAACTCGACGATCGGCTCGGCGCCGACGAAGCCGTCGGCGATCCGGTCGACCTCCTCAGGCTCGTCGGCGTCTCCGGCCCTCGTGGGTCGGTCCGCGGGTTGACCAGGAGGATCACGACATCGGCCGCGGGGGCGACGCTGCCCAACACCGACTCGATGCTTCGACACAGCGTGCAGCCTTCGTGTAGAAGTCCACCAGCACAAGGTCGTGTTCGGCGACGGCCTCGCGCAGTTCGGCGGGGAACTCACGGGCGTCGATGTCGCGGGGCTTCGGCGTGGGCGTCCGTTCGCGGTGTCGCCGGATGTGCCGGTCATGGTCCGTATCGCATCGGCGATGAAAGGCGTCACACCCGAGTGTGCGCCGGCCGCACCGGCGTCGAACGAGTGCTACGCGACCGCGAGAACCGACCGCGCTTTGCTCCGTGATTACAGACGTAGCGAAGCGAACGCCTACGGCTTCGAAGACGGGACGACACTGACGGCCCGAAGAGACGCCGAACATCCAGGTGTTTGTCGGTCATGACTGCGGGCCTGAGACACGGACGCGTACTCCGCGTGCCGATAGATGAACTCCCTTTTCGACGGAGGCCGTGCCGGCACAGTCTCATTACGCACGAGCGGAGATGTTCCGTTGTGGTCGGTTGATCTGTGGCCGGAGATCCTGTGCCTTCGGCTGTGAGCGGACATCAGAAGGACGACGTGTTGCCGGCGCGATGGTTCCTCTTCCCGTTCAAGCCGTCCTCGGGGGCGGGCTCACGCCGTACCTCGGAGCGTGCTAACCCTATCGTCGTGCCCCGGAAGTTCGGCGATAGAGACGGTCAAAGCTGCGCGCTAGCCTGTTAACGAGTCGGATCGAAATGGCATATTTCATTCATAACTATCTACTGCATCCCATACCGAGAAGAGCATGGCACGAGCTCGCGAGGAGGGCGAGACTACAGTCGTCGAGGTTATCGGAGCCGGAACGGTTGGGAGAGCGACCGGCATAGTGCTCGAGGAGTGGGGTAACGATGTCGTCTTCAAAGATGTCGACGAACACGTCCGTACATCGCTCCGAAAGGAGGGGTACCGGGCAGAGCCCCCATCGGAAGCGGTCGAGGCGGATCTCTCGCTTGTCTGTGTCCCTACGCCGTCCGGTCGGGATAATAACCTCTCGACCGACCACGTCGAAAGCGCCGTGCAGACACTGGCCGAACAGGATCCCGGAGTTCTCGCCATCAGGAGTACCGTTCCCCCAGGAACGACGGAACGTCTGGCCGATATGCACGGCATCGAGGACTACGCGGTGATACCCGAGTTCTTGTTCGAAGACACTGCGCTGGACGATCTCAGGCGCTGTGATCTGATGATCCTGGGTAGCGGCTCCGCTGAAGCGACTGAAACGGTTAAGCGGACGTTCAAACCGGATATCACGGGTTTCATCGAGCTGCAGCCGGTGGAGGCGGAGATGATCAAATTAGTGACAAACTCGTTCTCTGCGACCAAGATCTCGTTCGCCAACGAGATGTGGCGGATCGCTGATAGCATTTCCGGAGCGGATCCGGATACAGTTCTGTCCGCGTTCAGGCGCATCTCTCCGTGGATGGGCCCGGAGATGGGGCTCGAAGGCGGTTGGGCGTACGGAGGTCACTGTCTTCCCAAGGATACCAAGGGATTCAAGCGGTGGGCAGAAACCCGGGTCGAGATCCCCACACCACAGCTCAGGGGTACGATCAGGGAAAACAGCCTGATGAAAGAGTCCGACGGCGTCCCCGAGGCTCCGGAAGCCAGTCCGTCACGGTCGGTGAAATCCGACAACTGAGATGGCACCGGGTGTACTGACGTATTTACCGATCGCCCTCATCGGCGTTTGGCGTTGGAGCGTCTGGCTAGGGAAACTCTGTGTCGCTCTGTTGTACTCGCCGTACACGGCAACCGAGGAGCAAGAGGTGAACGAGTTCGATGTCTCCGTGGTCGTGCCAGTGTACCGGCCGGACGTCGACACGTTCATGGCCGCAGTTCGCTCCTGGATGGCTACCGATCCGTACGAGATGATCGCCGTCATCGATGAGGGAGATACCGAAGCCATACGGCGGTTTCGCGGCTTCGCAGAGGACAAAGACGACGTCTCCTGTGTGGTCACCCCGAAGCCGGGGAAACGACCGGCCCTCGTGGACGGAGCAAAGCTCACGAGCGGGGACGTCATCGCGCTGGTGGACGACGACGTGCGGTGGCGCGCCGACACGAAACGCGAGTTTCTGAAGCCGTTTCTGGAATCCACCATCGGGGCCGTCAGCCCGAAACAGGAGGTCAACCAGCAGATCACGGTCCCACAGAAGTTGTACGAGATCCAGATGCGTCTTCAGTTCGCTATCGACTACCCGGCGCTGTCTCATCTCTCTCGGTCACTCTCCTGTGTTTCCGGGCGGACCGCAGTCTATCGACGGACGGCACTGCTGCCTGTAATCGACGGCTTAACCGAAGAGACGTTTCTCGGGAAAAACGTGATTTCCGGGGACGACAAACACCTCACACGGGCGATACAGGCCTCGGGATGGGACGCTGTGTATCAGTCCACGAGCGTTATCGACATCGGTGCCGTTCCGGATGCCGGGCGATTCTTCGGTCAGACGGTCCGGTGGACACGCAATACGATTCGCTCCGATATCAAGGCGTTCAGTGAGGGATGGATCTTCGAGCGGAGATGGCTGGCGTATTACAACCTGGATCGGTTCGTAGGCACGTTCGCCATCCTGATGGCTCCGTTGTACTTCTCACTGTCGCTCGCACAGTCCATGTTCGTTATCAGCGGTGCGATACTGATCTGGTGGTTCGTCTCTCGTTCGTTCAAGATGTCTCCGTTTCTCTACAAGTATCCGAAGCAGATCTACTACGTTCCGCTGTACACGCTCAGCTCGTTCCTCCGTTCGCCCATTTATCTGTACGCCCTCTACAGTGCGAATACCCAGGGCTGGCTAACCCGAGGTGACGACAGCCGCTTCGGCTTCGACCGACTTCGGCAGAAGGCCGTCACGACGTTCTCCGTCGTGCTCGCCGTGATCACCGTGGTCGGGTACATCTACCTGTTGTTGCTGGTGAAATACGAAGCGGCGTAGTACGGAAACACGCGCAGTCTCTGACGAGCTAACTCTGTGATGCTTATGGAGTTATGTTTTCGCGGACGACAGCAGCTCGATGACTCGTTTCGAAAGCGTCTGCTCGGACGCTCTCGACTATGCTGTGAACGATCGCGGCCGGACCGCTCGTCGTACGCTCCTCGACGGCCCACTCGGAGGTGTCTCGACACCGTATGACGTTCTCCGAGACTTGTATCGACCGACTGGTTCGATCTCCCACACCCTTTATGACGACCTCAGCGGTCGCCTCACCGTCCTCGTTGTTGCGATGAAACAGATTATTGTCGACCACTACCCGCCGTGACAGTCGGACATTCAGACCGTAGCTTCTGTTCGCGGAGAACCTGTTGTCCGTGATAGTGACGTTCTCGCTGGGTCCCCTGCTGCTCCCGATCCGGACACCCGAGCCGGCGTTCTCGCGGAAGGCGGAACCGATAATACTGGTATCGTCCGACGAGTTCTGTACGACCAAACCGCTCTCACCGTTCCTGCTGCTGACGATGCCTCTGATCGTGATATTCGGCCTTTCTTCATGTGTGATATTTGCTCCGTGTCGGTCGTTCTGGTACCTGACACGGCTGCGAATTGCTCCTGTTTCCACCCCGCAAAAGTGATCCCGTCGTATCCGTTGTCGGTTGCTCGACAGCGCTCGGTTACGATGTTTCGCGACGGAGCCAGATCGCTCGCGTGGGGACCGAATCCGTATCCCGGAAACGAGGCGGCTGTAACCCGGCGGACGTTCGCGTTCTCGGCACCCGGGGGTGTAAAAGCCGTATCCTGGCCGTCACTGCGCCGAGAGAGATCGACCCGTTCCCTGTTCCCGTCGAGAGTCATGTCGGTGATAGTTACGCTGGACCCTTCCACTCGGAGTAGTCCAGCTAACTCCAACTCGGGTTCGTCGGCGAACTGCAGCGGTGTCGAATTCTGCCCCGCCCCCGGAGCCACGTGTTCGACGGAACGACGACGTTGCGACTGATGTCGCCGATCGTTTCCGGCCCGATGTCGACCACGCCCGGTGTCTCTCCGATCGAGTCCAGCGCATCATGAGAGCACTGGCGGTCGGTTCCGGCACTTCAATGTCGCTCAAGCCGTCTCCGTTTCTGGATCAGGCGATGGAGACGAACTCTCGTAGAGAGTGAATCCCCCGATAGCCCCCGCTGATGAAGTTCCGATTCACCTGAGATACGAACGTCTCGTCCGTGCCGTCCCCTCGGACTCCCCGTCTCTGTCGCGAGTGTTCATTCAGGACTGTTATCATGATCCGGTCGGAAGATTCTGCCGGTGCATGCTTTCACATGGTAAATCGTCGACGATACTCTCTGTGTCGGCCCAGAGCCGGCAGACCGTTCAGTCGAAACCGTGCTCTCGTGAACCACACTCCTCGCTCACTGATCCGGCGGCCGACACCGAGTGCTACGCTCGTGAGCCGGCCGACGTATATAAGCCGCGACCGGGTCGACCGCTCGCCGGCGCGGTATGACGCGCACAGCCAGGTGGCCGTCAACGAGCGGAAAGACGGACCTTGCCGGCGGCGATCCCGTCTCGCGTTTGTACAGTCTCGCTCAGGAGCCCGCACGGGCATCCATCGTCGGAAGCCGATTCCGACGGCAGCGGCGACCGGTGCTGCCCGTCGGATGACGTATCGAACTCGAAACGATCACAACGGATCGATTATAGTTACGTGTCGCCGTTTCGGACCGCTTTGTTCGTACCTCACTCGACGTAGTCGTACTTCCGCTCGCTCATGCGGCCCCAGCCGGTGAATACGAACTCGCCGTCTGGCCGGGTGAACTCCTCCATCTCGACGTCCATGTCGTGGTTGTGGCGGTCGTGGACGCCCTCGTACTCCTCGTACGAGAGGTCGTAGCGCCGCGCGAGCTGGTCGTCCAGGTTCGTCGCCTCGACCTCCTCGCGCCAGCCGTCGACGACCGTCTCTGCGTGGATCTCCGCCTGCGCGCCGGAGCCGTACGACGCGACGAGGAGTTTCCGCCCCGCCAGGTCGACGTCGTTGTCGGCGGCGTGGCGCAGCGCGGACATCCGCGCGAGGTGGACGGAGCCGGTGTACCAGTTGCCGACCCGGCGGGAGATGTCGAGCGTCGGCCCGATCACGTCGCCGTACCACGACCGGTACTCCTCGGTCCCCTTCAGCTCGTCCATGTACCCGCGGATCGCCTCCTCGTACGCCTCGCGGTCCTCGTGCGCCTCCTCGCGGGGCTGGCGGCCGATCCGGCCCTCCAGGGCGTCCTCGATCTCCGTGTCGCGGATCATGTGCCGGTAACCGAGCAGCCCCGCCTTCCGCACCATCCCCGGGAACGGCGTGTGGAACGGGGTGTACGCGAAGTCGTCGGGGTGGGCGTCCCACGCGACCGACTCGAAGTCGGTGAGCGCCTCCCGCATCCGCGCGAGGTACACCTGCATCGAGCGCTTCCCGTCGACGCTGGGGAACTGCTGGTTCGGCTTCAGGAAGTCCGTCTCGTCGGCCGAGCCGTACCCCTGCTCGGTCGACAGTTCGACGACCGACGGGTCCTCGGTGACGAGCATGGCGACCGCGCCGGCGCCCTGGGTCGCCTCCCCGGGGTCGCCGCGGGCGTACAACGCCGTGTCGGTGGCGACCACCAGCGCCGCGCGGCCCCGGTTTCGCCCCGCCCGGATCCAGTTGTAGGCGTCGTCGATCGCCTGCGTCCCCGCGAGACACGCGAACTTCCGTTCGCCCTTGTTGGCGTGGTGGAAGTCGTCGTCGTACACCTGTTCGAGACAGCCCGCGATGTACGTCGAGACGGGCTTCGAGTTGTCGAACGCCGACTCCGTCGCCACGTCGATCCGGCCGATCTCCTGCGGGTCGAGCCCCTTGCGGTCGATGAGGCGCTTGGCCGCGTTCGCGCCCATCGTGACGATGTCCTCGTAGGCGTCCGGAAACGAGGAGGTCTCCAGCCCTAGCCCCTTCGTGTACTTCTCGGGGTCCTCGCCCTCCGCGGGCGCGAACGTGCCCGGGAGGTCCAACCGGAGCTTCCCGGTCCAGATCTCGACTGCGTCGATCCCGACTGCTGTCATGACCGGGCGTACGGCGAACCCGATTGTAGGTCTGTCGATGGTGGGATACGTCGATCGTCGAACTACCTCGGGGTCGGCAGCCAGGTTTCACATCTTAGATGATCTCCCCATTCTCGGGCTGGTCCACGCCGTTTTCTCCCTGTTTGGTGCCGCTGTTGAGTTCGAGCGTCTGCCCGTTCTCGTCTATCGGTTCCTCAATGCGGGTTCCCGGCTCGCCCTGGTTGAACCTGAGGCCCCCGCCGGGCGTGCTCGCGGTCATTACGCTGTCAGAGACGAGGCGGGCGTCCCGGATGTCGATGTCGGACTCCCCCGAACCCTGGGAGGCTTTGAGACTGATGACCGATCCGTTCGTCGCACGGAGCGTCGACCCGCGGAGGTCGAGGTCCCCATCCACCACCATCTTGAGCTCGTCGCTCGTGGTCTCGATACGGACATCCTGGGCGGTGAACGACCCGGCATCCAGGTCGAGTTTGCTGACGGTAATGTTCTCTTCGAGGGTGATGTTCTTCTCGCTGAAGTCGGCCTCCTCTCCGTTGGCGTCGAAGTCCGACTCGGTGTAGGTCGTCTCGCCGTCGTCGTACTCTCCGTTGCCGTTGGCGTCGTCGTACGCGACGGCGTTCTCGCTACACGTCGCAGTCTTCTTGCGGTCCAGCCCAACGAAGTACTGTTCGTTGAGTCCGTTGTCGAACTCGTAGGCGGTAACGAAGAACTCGTCCTCACCGAGATCTCTGCCGTACTCGTAGCACACGTACTTTGTCTCGTTCGGAGGGAACTGTATCGTTGCGTTCTTCAGCGACCCGGCAACCTCGAGCGTCGGCGACTCATCAGCCGTCGTCAGGACCGCCTCTGGCGGGGGGTCTTGGCCCGACGCCGCGAAGAAACTGATGCGGGCACGCGAGGATTCCACCGTCTCGCTCCCCCGATTTACCAGTTCCAGTACCGCGACGCTCACATTTTTCTCCTTCCGATACGAGTCGGTCAACACGACCGAGTTGGGCGGGTTGATGCTGCCGGCGCCGCCCCCGCCCCTGTTGACCGTCACCGAGACGTTGGCGTCGGCCGCCGTCGTCTCATCGAACGATCCTAACCCCTCGTAGCTGAATCGCAGGTCCGCGGTTCCGGTCGATTCCGCGGTGTACTCGAAGACGGCTCGACCGTCCCCGTCGGTCGAGACGTTCGACTCGGCGAAGCTCCCGATTCCCGCGGCGTCTTCGGCCGCCACCGTGACGTCCTCGGCGGGGTTGCCGTACTCGTCGCGGACCTCGACGACCACCTCCCGGGTCGATCCGACGCTCGCCTCGCTGGGGGCGCGCTCGACGTCGGTGTACGCCGCCTTCGGCTCCGGCGCGGTTCCGGAGCCGACCTGTACGGCCGCGATCCCGAGCGAGTAGGTCCGACTGTCGTTGAGGTCGATCGCCACGCGGTCGGCCCCGACCTGACGGGTCCCGTTCACCCACCCGTTCGCTATCTCGTCGCTCAACAGCTCCCCCCAGGTTTCGTTGTCCAGCGTCGTCGGGATCGTGACCGTGAGCTCCCCGGAGACGCGCTCGCGCCGGCTCACCGAGCTGATCGACCCGGGGTCGATCGAGGCGGTCTCGACGCCGTTGCGCCGAAGCTCACCCGACACCGCGAGCAGCGTGATCCGGTCGCCCTCGACGACGCTCTGCTCGGTCAGGGTGATGTTCCGGTCACGCGAGAAGTTGTCGAACGCGACACCCGACTCCAGGCGCGTCGTCGGCGCCTCCCGGTAGCGGCTGTACCGTGGCTCGTACACGATGAATCTGGTCGACTTGTTCCGGTTCGCGGCGTCGCTCCAGTAATCGTTCGCCTCCCCGTCGACCGAGCTCCGGACGTCGACGCCGTCGAGCGAGACGTTCCCGTCGCCCGGCGGGGGAACCGTCCGCAGCGTTCCCGAGGCCGGCGGCGGATTGACGAACAGCGCCCTGCTGGGGTAGCGCGTCCCGAGCGACACCGTCGCGGGCGCGGCGTCGCCGGTCCGCCCGGTCGCGGCGACGCTGCTGGATAGCTCGACCATGTCGGTCTGCACCTCCTGATTATGAAGGAACTCCACCTCGCGGTTCTGGTCGGGGACGACCGTCGCCTGGTACGTCGAGAGGGCAACGATCAGGAAGCCGAAGAGGATCACCGCGCCGATCTGGACCGTCACGGCACGCTCACGGCCCGGCGATCCCCCTGGTGGCATGCACCGCGATACCGGCCCGAACGCTAAAAATGGAGGGGGAGACGTGTCGGCCGGTCGCTACGAGTCGTCCTCCTCGACGACCTCGGGGTCGGACATCGCCGACTGGAGGGAGTCGAGACCGTTCACCCACTCGGAGACGAGGCCGTACTCCAGTTCCTCGACCGTCTCCAGCGGGAGCTCCTCGCCGTCGATGATCCGCGTGCCGGCCTGGACGAGGTAGCCCAGCGCGGCGTCGACGTCCTCCTCAGCCTCGGCCGCGGCGGCGGCCTCGACGTACTCGGCGACGGAGCCCTCCTCCGCGGCGCCGCTCAGCACGTACTCCTCGGCGGCGTAGAACACGCATACGAGGCTGGTCTGCACGCCGTCGATGAGCATCGCCTTCTCCTCGCTGTCGATGTCCACCTCCGCGAGCACGATCTCGCGGATCCCGTCGATCTCCTCGGTCGCCTCCCCCTCGTCGAGCCGACCGTCGGTGTACGCGGAGACCACCTTCGCGACCGCGATCGCGGTGTCGTCCTGGAGGTTGAGCAGCAGCCGCGCGGAGTCCTCGTTCTCGGGGTCGAGCTCCTCCTCGGCGACGCGGTCGAGCCAGTTCTGCCACCGGTCCTCGGTGTAGAACGTGTCCTCGGAGTCAGTCATACTCACACCGTTTCGGTCTGCATTGATAGGCCTTTCTTCTCCGCGAACGCCGCCGTTTCGGGCCGTAATCCGGCGATCGTGGCGTCGCGTGGTCGACCGGGAAGGGGAGAGTCGCCGGTCGCTGTCGGAACCCGCTCGCGAGGTCGGCGCGGGCGAACCGCCGACCGATCCCGCGGGCGCTCCGGGCCGCGAGGCGTCCGTCACTCCGACGCCGACAGCGTCGCCTCGGTGTCGATCCCGTACACGTCCCGCGGCGTCTCGACGTGGGCGAGCCGGACCGCGTCCTCGTACCCCTCCTCCAGCAGCCAGCGGACGCGCCGCGGCACCGTCTTCGGCCCCATCACCATCCCCGGCTTCTCGGGGTCGTCGACGAAGTCCGTCTCCATCAGGAACGGCTCGCCCGCCTCCGCGGCCGTTTCGAGTCGGTCGCGCTCGCTCATCACGCTCGGCGTCGGCCCCGCGAGCCGACCCGCGGCGTAGTGTTTCACGACGCGTGCGGGGTCCATTCCGGCGTCGTCCGCCCACTCGGCCACCTCCGTGAGGTCCTCGCTCGCCTCCGTGTGAAGCTGGACCGCGCAGTCGAGTTCGGCGCCGCGCTCGAACGCGTGGCGGGTCACCGCGTTCGACGCCGCCCACACCGCATCGCTCACGTCGTAGTGTGGCCGGCCGGACTTCAGCCCCAGCGCCCGCCCGTCGGCGACGAACTCCGCGGCGACGTCGAGCCCCGCGCACATTAGCTCCCCGGCGGCCCCGGGCTCGTACCCCTCGTCGTCGACGAGCCGGGAGACCAGCCCCGGGTGGACGCCCAGCACCGGCCACGCGCGCCCCCGGAGTCGCTCGCCGGCCTCGCGGGCGGCCGCCACGGTCGTCTCGAACACGGGCCGGAACTCCGCTGGCTCCGACGGGACGGGGCCGAGCCGCCAGGACGGCTTGTTGACGACGATCAGGTGGGTGCCGCCGAGGCGGGCGAAGTCGTCGACGGCGGCCATCCCGCGACCGTGCTCCGGGTCGAGGTGGAGGTGGTCGTCCAACACGGGCGTGCCGAGGTCCTCGCTCATGCCCCGCCGTTCGTCGGCGGCCGGCGAAAACCCTCCGGGGCGCCACCGCCGACGCCACGCGTGAGGCGGGGCGCGTCCGCAACCCCTAATTCCCCGTCCGCCGAAGCTACGACGATGACCGACTGGACGGAGCGATACCGCCCGTCCTCGCTCTCGGAACTGCGGGGCAACGACAAGGCCGCCGAGGGGGTCCGCGAGTGGGCCGACACGTGGGACGACCACGGGGAGGCGCTCGTGGTCCACGGCTCGCCGGGCGTGGGCAAGACCTCGGCGGCCCACGCGCTGGCGGCCGACATGGGGTGGGAGACGGTCGAACTGAACGCCTCCGACCGGCGGACGGCCGACGTGATCGAACGGTACGCCGGGCGCGCGGCGAACAACACGACGCTGGGCGGCGCCTCGGGCGGCGACGACACCGACGGCCGGCAGCTGGTGATCCTCGACGAGGCGGACAACATCCACGGCAACCACGACCGCGGCGGGAAGGGCGCGGTGACCGAACTGGTGAAAGGCGCCGGTCAGCCGGTGATCCTGGTCGCCAACGAGTACTACGACATGAGTCGCGGGCTGCGCAACGCAACCCGGGAGATCGAGTTCCGCGACGTGGGGAAGCGCTCCATCGTGCCCGTGTTGCGCGACATCTGTCGAAAGGAGGGGATCGAGTTCGACGCCGACGCGCTCGACCGCATCGCACAGCGCAACTCGGGGGACCTCCGCGGCGCCGTCAACGACCTCCAGGCGGTCGGGGACGGGCGCGAGCACCTCTCCATCGAGGACGTGATCACCGGCGACCGCGACCGCTCGATGGGGGTGTTCCCGTTCCTCGACGCCGTGCTCAAGGAGACGGAGTCCGCGCGGGAGGCGCTGCAGTCCAGCTACGACGTGGACGAGACGCCAGACGACCTGACGAAGTGGATCGAGGACAACATGCTGAAGGTGTACGACGCCGAGGAGGCCGTCCGCGCGTACGACCGCCTCGCGGACGCCGACATGTGGCTCGGCCGGGTGTGGGCCACGCAGAACTACTCGTACTGGCGGTACGCGGGCGACAACCTCTCGGCCGGCGTCGCCGCCGCGCGCGACGACACGAAGGGCGGCTGGACGCGCTGGGGCCGCCCGCAGTTCTACCGCTCCACCTCGAACACCGCCGACCACGTCGTCCGGGCGATCGCCCGGCGGAGCGGCGTCTCGATGGACACCGCACGGCGGGCCGTGCTCCCGTACCTCTCGGCGATGACCCACCACTGCAAGCCCAGAGACCTCACCGTCGAGATGGCCGCAGCCTACGATCTGGAGGAGGAGCACGTCTCCTTCGTCACCGGCTCCGGCGAGACGACGAACAAGGTGCAGTCGATCGTCGAGGACGCCCAGGAGCTCCGGGCCGAGCGCATGGAGGACCACTCCGGCGGCGCGTTCGCGGGCGTCGCGCCGAGCGAGCGGGCCGAGTCCTCCGAGGCGGACGCCGCCGAGGCGGACGTCGAGGCCGATGGACAGGCGGACCTCGCCGCCGCGGGTGGGGACGACGGAAGCGCGGACGACGCCGGAGGAGACGGTGCCGCCCCCGACGGCAATGCCGCCGCGACCGACGCCGAGGACGACGACGGGCAGGCCGGGCTGTCGGAGTTCATGTGACCGCCGACGGCGACGGCTCCGGCCACGGTCCCCTCGCCTACGGCGGATTCCCGCCCGGCTGAACCGGGACGCGCCTTTACACGAACGCCGCGAGAACCGGTGGACGGAGGGGCGTCGCCGGCACGTTCCGTCCGTCATCATGTCCCACACAGCCATCGGCTACACGCTATCGAGCGAGGAGTTCGGCCCGACCGAGCTGGTCGACGTCGCCCGCGGCGCCGAGGCCGCGGGGTTCGACTTCGTCTCCGCGTCCGACCACGTCCACCCGTGGCTCCCCGAGCAGGGCGAGTCGCCGTTCGTCTGGGGAACGCTCGGCGGGGTCGCGGAGGCCACCGCGGACGTCGACCTCGGCGTCGGCGTCTCCGCCCCCGCGTTCCGGATGCACCCGGTGATCACTGCGCAGGCGGTCGCGACCGCCGCCGCGATGGTCCCCGACCGCGACTTCTACTTCGGCGTCGGCACCGGCGAGAACCTCAACGAACACGTCACCGGCCGCCGCTGGCCCGAACACGAGGTGCGCATGGAGATGCTGGTCGAGTCGATCGAGGTGATCCGGCGGCTCCTGACGGGCGAGCCCGTCAGCCACCACGGCGAGCACTTCACCGTCGAGAACGCCAGGCTGTACACCGTCCCCGATTCCCCGCCGGACATCTGTGTCTCCGCGTTCGGCGAGGCGGCGGCGAGACGGGCCGCCGACCACGCCGACGGCTTCTGGACTGTCGGCCCCCGAGGGGAGCTGCTCGACGCGTACCGCGAGGCCGGGGGACCGGACGGGCCCGCGTTCACGCAGGTGTCCGTCTGTTACGCCGACTCCGAGGCGGAGGCCGTCGCGACGGCCCAGGAGAACTGGCGGCAGTCGGCGCTCCCGGGCGAGCTGAACCAACTGCTCCCGACCCCGGTCCACTTCGAGCAGGCCACCACCCTGATCGACGAGGCCGACATCCGCGAGGGGAGCATCGTCACCTCGCCCGACGCCGACGACCACATCGAGAGCATCCAGTCGTGTCTCGACGAGGAATTCGACCACGTGTACGTCCACCAGATCGGCGACGAACAGGAGGCGTGTCTCGACTTCTACGAGTCGGAGGTGCTCCCGTCGTTCCGGTGACGGACGGCCCGAGAGCGGTGATGCCCGGGACGGGGACGGCAACCATCGAGACTGCGACAGCAACGACGACGCGCGAGGTGGGGTCGACGGCGGACGGAACGCCCGCGAGCGCCGCGTTTTAGCGGGGCGCCGTCGTGGGTGGGGCATGGACGCGGCAGTGTTGCGCGAGTACGGCGAACCGCTCGACGTGACCGACGTGCCCGAGCCCGACCCGGAACCGCACGGCGTCGTCGTCGACGTGGAGGCGTGCGGCATCTGTCGCTCCGACTGGCACGCCTGGATGGGCCACGGCGAGTGGGCCGACGACCGGGTGCCGACGGACTTCGTCCTCGGCCACGAGCCCGCGGGCACCGTCGTCGAGGCGGGCGAGCGGATCGCCTCCGTCGACGTGGGCGACCGCATCGCCGTCCCGTTCAACCTCGGCTGTGGCGCTTGTCCCGAGTGCGTCGACGGCCACGGCAACACCTGTCTCGACGGCCGCGCGCTCGGCTTCGAGCGCGCCGCCCCCGGTGCCTTCGCCGAGCGGGTCCACCTCCCGCACGCCGACTACAACGCGATGCGGCTGCCCGAGGGGGTCTCGGCCCGCGACGTGGCCGCGCTGGGCTGTCGGTTCATGACAGCCTACCACGCGCTGGAGCACCGCGCCGCCGTCGGCGCCGGCGAGTGGGTCGCCGTCCACGGCTGCGGCGGCGTCGGCCTCTCGGCCGTCCAGATCGCCGACGCGCTGGGCGCCCGCGTCGTCGCCGTCGACGTCGACGACGACGCCCTCGACCGCGCGAGCGCCGCCGGCGCCGACGGGACGGTCCGCGGCGACGAGGCCGACGTGCCGGAGGCGGTCGAGGCGATCACCGGTCGCGGCGCGCACGTCTCGCTGGACGCGCTCGGCCGGGCGGAGACGTGTCGCAACTCCGTCGCCTGCCTCCGCGAGCGCGGCACCCACGTCCAGGTCGGACTGACCACCGACGCCGAGCGGGGGGAGGTGTCGCTCCCGACGGACGCGATGACGCGCTGGGAGGTCGACTTCCTCGGCTCCCGAGGGATGCCGCCGACGCGCTACGACGAGCTGCTCGGCCTGCTGGAGGCCGGGGACCTCGACCCGAGCGTGCTCGTCGGTCGGGAGGTCGGCATCGAGGCCGTGCCGGACCGACTCGCCGCGATGACGGAGTACGAGACTGACGGCGTCGAGGTGCTGACGTTCGGCTGAGCGCCCGGCCGGGCGCTGCCTCGCCGCCGCGTCGTCGGTGACCTGTCGGTGTTCACTCGGCGACACGCCGGCGTCCGCCGAGGCCGACGCCGCGACTCAGCCTCGGTCGGTCGCGGCGACCTCGACGCCGTCGGTCGTCACGGTCACGAACGCCGTGTCGACGCCGAGGCCGCCGCCGAGCGTTCGGTAGAGCCGGAGCGTGTCGGCGGCGGTCGCCCGATCCACGCGCGCTTCCACCCTGAACAGCCCGGGCCCGGGAAAGAGGTCGCGGACCGTCTCTCTGCTGTCGGGGCCGACGGGGTACGTCCGGTCGGCCAGCACCGTCTCCCCGTCGGCGTCCCCCTCGGGCGTCGACACCTCCCCGTCCCGGTCGTCGGCCGCGAGCGCACGGAGGCGCACGGCGACGCCCTCGGCCCGGTCGTTGCTGAGGACGACGCCCCCCGGGACGTCGTTCGAGCGCAGCCCTCGGGTGCAGCCGGCGAGCGCGCTCGCGAGGCCCAGGCCCGCGCCGGCGAGGACGCGTCGTCTGCGTGGCACGCCCGCACCGAGTACCGGCGACGGTAAAAACGGTGAGGCTCCGCGGGGGCGGCGCTACAACAGCTTCGAGAGGAACTGCCGGCCGCGCTCGGTCGTCGGCTCGTCGAAGAACCGTCCGGGCGGCGTCCGCTCGACCAGCTCGCCGTCGGCCATCAGCGTGATCGTGTCCGCGACCTCGCGGGCGAACCCCATCTCGTGGGTGACGACCATCATGGTCATCCCCCCGTCGGCGAGGTCGCGCATCACCTCCAGCACCTCCCCCACCAGTTCGGGGTCGAGCGCGCTCGTCACCTCGTCGAACAGCATGATCTCCGGATCCATCGCCAGCGCGCGGGCGATGGCGACCCGCTGCTGTTGCCCCCCGGAGAGCTGGCTGGGGTAGGAGTCGGTCTGTGCCCCGAGTCCGACGCTGTCGAGCAGTTCTCGCGCCTCCTCGTGGGCCCGCTCCGCCGGCACGCCGCGGACACGCTTGGGGGCCAGCGCGACGTTCTCGAGCGCCGTCTTGTGGGGAAAGAGATTGAACGACTGGAACACCATCCCGATCCGCTGGCGGAGCACGTTGATGTCGGCGTCCTCGGCGGTGAGCGGGACCCCGTCGAGGCGGATCTCCCCCGATCGGATCTCCTCCAGCCGGTTCGTGCACCGCAGCAGCGTCGACTTCCCCGACCCGGAGGGGCCGATGACGACGGCGACCTCGCCCTCCTCGATCTCTAGGTCGATGTCCTTCAGCACATGCGTCTCGCTGAAGTACTTGTTCACGCCCTCGAACTCCAGCAGCGACATCAGTCGTCACCCCCCTTCGCGGCGGGGTCGGCGCGCGCCTCGAGCGTCCGGATCAGCTTCCCGAGCGGGATCGTGATCATGAGGTACGCGACCGCGACGAGGACGATCGGCGTCCAGGCGTCGAACGTCGAGGAGTTGATGTTCCGGAACGCCGACAGCAGCTCCGGGATCGCGAGCACCGTCAAAAGCGAGGTGTCCTTCACGAGGATCACCTGGTCGTTGCCGATGGCGGCCAGGGAGTTGCGCCACGCCTGCGGGAGGATCACCTCCCGCATCGACTGGATGTACGACATGCCCAGCGAGCGCGACGCCTCCATCTGTCCGTCCGGGATCGACTCGATGCCGCCGCGCAGCGCCTCCCCGACGTACGCCGCGTGGTTCAGGGTCAGCCCGATGACCGCGGCGTAGTAGTTGAACTGCCGGATCGGGAACTGACCGATCCACAGCTGCGGGACGCCGATGTAGATGACGAACAGCTGGAACAGCAACGGCGTCCCGCGGAAGAACTCGATGTACCCCTTCGCGATCCCGCCGGTGATCCGCGTCCGGGAGACGCGCGCGAGGCCGACGATGACCCCCGCGATCACCGACAGCACGCTGGAGATCAGGACGATCCCGATCACCCGGAGGAACGCGAAGGTGAACTGCGGGTAGACGATGTTCACCAGCAGCCCGTAGTCGACCTGCACCAGCAGGACGTACGCCAGAAACAGCGCGACACCGAGCGCGAACGCCGACGTGCCGACGACGCCCAGCCGGCGGAACGTCCGGTCGTTCAGCCGCTCGACGATCCCGCCGTCCCGGTCGGCCGGTCGCCCGGTGTCGGTGGCCATCGGTGGCTACCCGGCGAAGTACTCGCTGTAGATCTCGTCGTACGTGCCGTCCTCGCGGATCGCGGCCAGCGCCTCGTTGACCCGTTGGCGGAACTCGTCGTCGTCCTCGCGGAAGGCGATGCCGTACTCCTCCCCTCGCCCTCGCCGTTGACGAACTCGGCGCTGACGGTGTTGTCGTTGACGACGGCCGTCACCTGGTTGTTCAGCAGGGCGCTGAACGCGTCGTTGATCTGGTCGTACTCGTTGATCTCCAGGTCGCCGCCGAACTCCTCTTTCAGCTCCGCGGCGGCGTCGGCGCCGGTCGTCCCCTTCTGGACGCCCACGCGGACGCCGCGGAGGTCCTCCTTCGCGGTGATGTCCGACCCCTCGCGCACGACGACCGTCTGGTACGCCGTGAAGTACGGGTCCGAGAAGTCGACCTCCTCGTCGCGCTGGTCGTTGATCGTCATCGCCGACATGATGACGCGGAAGTTCCCGTTGTTCAACGATGGGATGATCGTGTCGAAGGAGTTGGCGGTGAACTCGTAGTCGAGCCCCATCTCGCCCGCGAACACCGCCTCCGCGATGTCGACGTCGAAGCCGACCAGCTCGCCGTCGGTCGTCTCGTACTCGAACGGCCGGTACGGGATGTCGGAGCCGATCTGGACCGTCTGCGACTCGCCGTCGTCGGTGCCGGTGGCCTCCGTCCCCTCGCCGCCGTCGGCGCCGGTGGTCTCGGTCGCGTCGCTGCTCTCGCCGCCGCCACCGCCGCCGCCCAGGCAACCGGTCACGGCCAGCGTCGCGCCGGTCGCGCCGACCGACGTCAGATAGGTACGTCGCTCCATGTCACCGACATTTCGTCGGTGACTATATGTCGTCTTCGGTGGGACCCGACGGCGTAAGAATTGCCGGCGCCGGCTCAGTCGTCCGTCGACCCGTACGCGGGCCGCTCGACCGTCGGCTCCGCGCTCCGGAGCGTCCACGTCGCCCCCGCGGCGAGCGCGACCGCCAGCGCGACGACGAGCGCGTTCACGAAGCGGATGCCGGCGCCGTAGATCACGATGTCGCGGCCGAGCACCATCCCGACGAAAAGCAGCGCGCCGGCGGCGCCGGC